>JBNJEV010000200.1:0-2502 GCA_051746185.1 Bacteroidota bacterium | reverse complement strand
GGAAGTGGCCACCCCGCCCGCATTGGCCGCCTTGCCGGGGGCATACAGGATCCTGTTTTGCTGGAACTTCTCAATAGCTTCCGGGGTGCAGGGCATGTTGGCCCCCTCGCAGACACAGATACACCCGTTATCAATTAATTGTTGCGCATCCGATTCCTCCAGCTCGTTCTGGGTGGCACAGGGCAGGGCGATGTCCACCTCCGCCTCCCAGGGCCTTTTCCCCTGGATGAACTGGGCACTCCCGAACTCCAGGGCATAGGGTGCCACGATATCTTCGTTGGAAGCCCTCAGTTCCAGCATGAAATCGATTTTCGGCCCCGAAACACCTTCATGGTCATAGATATATCCATCGGGACCGGAAAGGGTCACAACCTTGCCGCCCAGTTCGTTCACCTTCTGCACAGCCCCCCAGGCCACATTGCCAAACCCGGAAATGGCCACTTTCTTTCCTTTGAAAGATTCTCCCCTGGTGGCCAGCATCTCCTTGGCAAAATAAACACAGCCGAAACCGGTCGCCTCGGGCCTGACCAGCGATCCGCCCCAGTTCAGCCCTTTTCCGGTAAGCACCCCTGTATTCTCCCTGGCCAGTTTGCGGTACATCCCGTACAGGTATCCGATCTCCCGGCCTCCCACACCGATATCCCCGGCAGGCACATCGGTATTCGGACCGATCAGATTCCAGAGCTCCACCATGAACCACCCGCAGAAGCGCATGATCTCCGCATTGGATTTGCCTTTGGGATCAAAATCGGAACCCCCCTTGGCTCCTCCCATGGGAAGAGAGGTCAGACTGTTCTTGAAAATCTGTTCGAAGCCCAGAAATTTCAGGATGCTCAGATTGACGCTGGGGTGGAAGCGGAGTCCCCCTTTATAGGGACCGATCACATTGTTGAACTGGATCCGGTATCCCAGGTTCACATGCACGATCCCCTGGTCATCGGCCCAGGGTACCTTGAAGATAAAGACCCTGTCAGGTTCAATGATGCGTTCAACAATGTTGGCCGAGGAGAAATGAGGGTTCTCACTATACACCTCTTCAATGGATTCAAGGACTTCGCGAACGGCCTGATGATACTCCAGTTCATTGGGATGCTTCTTGATCAGGTCATTCATCACGGTATCTACATTCATCTGGAATTGATTTAGTCAGTAAAGGTCATTATTTAAATGTTAAATTTGCCTTTTCTGCGGAGATTTTACAAGCCCGGGAAGTATGATTAACAGCAGGTTTGAAAGGTTGTCGAATGATCTCCATGAAGAAGGGACCAATGGTAAAACCTGAATATATCCACCATATGCGGTCAAATATTGAAAGCAACAATTATTTCAGTACTCCGTATAAGAGAGAAAATACAAAGGGATCCATCCATCATGACAACCGAAGAGTTTGTCCGTCTTCACCGGTCCTGGGGCTACAACATCAAGAAATTCGGTGATCATTATTTCCATTACCGGTGGATCAGGAAAAGATTCTTTCCCCTGAACACTTCCTTCCCGCCCAACCAGGTTGTCTCTGTTGATAAAAAACTGGTCAGGGCACTGAGATGGCGGCATCTCATCTCCCCGGTCCTGATCCATGGCCACAAGAAGGATATCTACGAGTATATCCTTACGGCGGATCATTACGATCTGGAACAATTCGACCGTAAAACCAGGAACAGGATCAGAAAAAGCCTGAAAACCTGCGTCTTTAAGAGACCTGCCCTGGAAGAGCTGCTCAATGAGGGTTTGTCTATCAACCGGCAGACATGCAAAAAGCAGAAAAGAGTGGACAAGTATCTGACCGATGAAAAGCACTGGAGCAAATGCATTACCTCGATCTGCTCCAGTGATGAGTTCATCATTCTTGGTGCTTACTATGAAGACCGGATGGTCGGTTACGTGATCGCTTATCAGCTGGAGGGAACGTTCAATCTGTTCCAGGCGCTGATCGACCGGGACAATTCATCCTCCACCAATCCCATGTGCGGACTGCTCTATACACTGGTCAATGATCTGATCAGGGAACACGGACCGATATCAATTTCCTACGGTATCCACCGTTTCGGAAGACCGACTATGCCTCTGAACAGATTCAAGCTGAATATGCTTTTTGAGGCCTGTACCTATTCCAGGGGTCAGGTCATCAATCCCGTACTGCTGAATGTCATCAGGCTGGTGTTGATCATCCACTTCAGGGTACTCAGGCGAAAGACCATCAAAAAGAAACTGCTCCAATACTTCGTTCATCTGTACCAGGGGCACCGTCTCCTCCGGTCAGCCATGCATCAGATCGTAGTGCCGGAAAAAGAAACTGAAACCTTCCGGGAGCAGACTCATTTCAGCGTAAGCCAACCGGCAAAGAAGACTGCCTGAAAAGATTGGGTAAGGTATACCTTACATGGAAATAACTCAGATCAGCCTGTCGCTTCCCTGTAAAGCCGGTCCACGAAATCCCAGTCGATCACATTCCAGTATGCATCGATGTATTTACCGCGCTCGTTCTGGTATTTCAGGTAATAG
>JBNJEV010000199.1:0-2511 GCA_051746185.1 Bacteroidota bacterium | reverse complement strand
GCACACATCGCTTCCGATCCACATTCCCACGGCCAGGATTCCCTGGTGGCTTCGCTGCTGAAGTACACGTGGAGGACCAGCAATGCATCCCGCCTGGGGAAATTCTATTTCATGGATCCCGGTTTTTCTGATATTTCAGACCGGTATGTTTTCAACACCTTCCACCATCCTCATGTCTATACGGTGGAAGGTGCCGATGCGATCGAGCCTGCGGATTCCACGGCCATGACCCTGGCACGTTATGCAGAGAACAACATGAGTGCGGCAGTATACTGGAAAGGAAACTATGACGTGGTGGCCTTCGGGTTTCCTTTCGAGACCATCCTCGGCAGGAAAGAAAGGGATGCCATCATGAGAAAGATCCTGGATTTTATGTTGGAGTAAAGACAAAAGCATGAAAACGGTCAACTGTTTTATACCCTTTCAGGATCCGGAAACCCGGGCGCAGTTTCTGGAGGAACTTACAGCGGATCCCCGGATCAACCTCATCTGCCTGCTGGGGAAAGAAAAGGGCGAGCCTCCCACAGGGAAGTGCACATTCGTGGATACGGATGGCATGTTGGGTACGGAAACCATCCGGACCATCGGCCGGCTGTCGGAAACGGCGGATTATTCCATGGTGGTCACCGGAACGGAAGACATAAGGCTGGGACAGTTCGCCGTCGGGCGTTTCATTTCGGTGGCCGGGGACATGAAAGCCGGGCTGGTTTACGGGGATCATCATGATATATCGGACGGAGATGTATCGCCCCATCCGGTGATCGATTACCAGCAGGGAAGCCTGAGGGATGATTTTGAATTCGGTCCGCTCCTGTTTTTTGACAGCCGGGTGTTGAGGGAAGCCGCCCGGGAGATACATGAATCTTTCGAATTTGCAGGTCTCTACCGGCTGCGGCTGAAGATAAGCCGTGATCATCCCCTGGTGCGCATCCCGGAGTATCTGTACGCCGTGGGAAAGACGGATACAAGAGCTGCGGGAGAAAAGGTATTTGATTATGTGGATCCCGCTGCCAGGGAAGTGCAAAAGGAGATGGAGCGGGCTGTGACCGGCCACCTGAAGGAAATTGGTGCCTGGCTGGCGCCTGAATTCAGCGGGATTGACCCGGACGAGGAGGAATTTCCGGTGGAGGCATCTGTGATCATCCCTGTGCTCAACCGGGAAAAGACCATCGGGGATGCCATCGAATCGGTCATGCGCCAGAAGCCTCCATTTGAATTCAACCTGATCATTGTGGACAACCACTCCACCGACCGCACCACGGAGATCATCAGAGAATATCAAAAGGAACATGCGAATCTGGTCCATGTGATCCCCGGACGGACGGATCTGGGGATCGGCGGATGCTGGAACGAAGGGGTGCACCATGAGCGTTGCGGGAAATTCGCGATTCAGCTGGACAGTGACGACCTGTATATCGATGAGTCCGTTCTGGAGCGGCTGGTCACCACATTCTACAGGGAAAAATGTGCCATGGTGATCGGATCTTACCGGGTGACCGGTTTCAACCTGGAGGAGATTCCTCCGGGGACGGTGGATCACAGGGAATGGACCCCGGACAACGGAAGGAACAATGCCCTGCGCATCAACGGGCTGGGAGCGCCCCGGGCATTCTATACGCCGGTGCTGCGGAGGATCAACATCCCCAATGTAAGCTACGGTGAGGATTACGGGGTGGCTCTTGCCGTGAGCCGTCATTACCGCATTGCACGGATCTATGAGCCACTCTATTTATGCAGGAGGTGGGAGGACAATACGGATGCTTCCCTCAGTCTGGAAAAACAGAACCGGCATAACTTTTATAAGGACCGCTTGCGCACCTTCGAACTGAATGCCAGGATCCTTCTGAACAAGTCTAAATGAAAACCCAGGAACAAACAAATACCCTTTTTGAACAGCAGAAACGTTCATGGCCTCTGTTGAGGGACAACTGGGAAAGGCTGAATGAGGTCCGTCTGAAAACCTTTGAATTTGATGGTTTTTCTATCAGGGCACAGCTCAATCCCGAACGGATCATCTCTTCCTCTGCCAGGGTCGATCAGACCTCCATTAAAAACCGGAAATGTTTCCTCTGTGCGGAAAACCGGCCCGAAGAGGAGGATCATGTCCTTTTCCGCAGTGAGTACGAGATTTTGTGTAACCCGTTCCCCATCTTTGAAAAGCATTTCACCCTTGCCAGGACCTCCCACACGCCACAGGTGATCGCTCCGGAGTTCGGCTGGTTCCTCGAGCTGAGCCGGGCACTGCCGGAGCTCTTTGTGTTCTACAATGCGCCTGATTGCGGCGCTTCGGCCCCGGACCACATGCATTTCCAGGCAGGCAAAAGGGGTATCCTTCCCCTTGAACAGGAGCTGGATTCCCTGGGAAGAAGATACGGGGAAACATTATCGGATGGAGGTGGACTGACCGTCACGGCCATGGATGACGGACTCAGGCGGATGATCCTCCTGGAATCACACAGGAAGGAACTGCTTATGGATGCATTCGGTATTATCAATGATTTTACCAGCAGG
>JBNJEV010000198.1:0-2527 GCA_051746185.1 Bacteroidota bacterium | reverse complement strand
TGATGACGGTCATGATCGTTCTTATGACAATGGGGTGCAACAGGTCAGGTCCTGTGATCGAGAACGAGGAAGAATATATTGCTTCAATTGAACAATGGCAGCAGGAGCGTCTGGAAAGACTCAAAGGGAAAAGTGGCTGGCTGAACCTGGCGGGCCTGTTCTGGCTTGAGGAGGGAGAGAATACGTTCGGTTCCGATTCCACCAATGACCTGGTCTTCCCGGAAAAAGCCTGTGATTTCTGCGGAACACTCACATTGAGAGAAGGACAGATAACCCTTGAGACGACAGGGGATTCCGAAATCCACGCCGGTGGCGAACCTGTCGGCAACATGGAGCTCAGGGACGACCAATCAAGAAATACCACTGTACTCCGGCAGGGTGATCTGGAATGGTACATTATCAGGCGCGGGGATAAATATGGAGTTCGTCTGAGGGATTACGCTCATCCCCGCATTGATCAGCTGGACCATATCCCTGCCTATCCCATTCAGACCGAATATGTGGTGGAAGCCAGGCTGGTACCATTCGATAAGCCGAGGTCCATGCAGGTGGCCACTCCGGTCGAAGGGTATATTGAAGAATACAGTTGCCCAGGTGAACTCCACTTCACTCTCAGGGGGGAGCCATTGAAACTGCTTCCTTTTACTTCCGGCAGGAATTATTTCCTGGTATTTGCCGATGAGACCACCGGCCGGGAAACCTATGGATCCGGCAGGTTCATGTATGCTTCCCGCAGTTTCTTCACCGGGCGGATCATCCTGGACTTCAATAAAGCCTACAATCCACCCTGCGCTTTCAGTCCCTACGCCACCTGTCCCATGCCTCCCAGGGAAAATTTCCTTCCGGTGGCTATCGAAGCGGGCGAAAAAGCGGTCCATATGGATTAGTTTCCGTGCTCTGTCCTGCGGATGATCTCGTCCTGCAGTTCGCGGCCCAGGGCATTGAAATAGTCGCTGTAACCGGCCACCCTGACGATCAAATCCTGGTGCTTTTCCGGGTGTTTCTGGGCATCCCGGAGGGTGGCCGCCGAAACCACATTGAACTGGATATGGTGTCCGTTCATTCTGAAGTAGCTGCGGATCAGCTGGGTCAGCTTTCTGATATCCCGGTCATCCCTGAAAAAATCGGGGGTGAATTTCTGGTTCAGCAGGGTACCCCCGGTTTTCAGATGGTCGATCTTCAGGGCTGAATTCAGCACCGCGGTAGGACCGTTCCGGTCCATTCCCTGAACCGGGGAGATCCCTTCCGAGAGAGGTTCATGGGCCAGCCGGCCGTCCGCGGTAGCACCGACCACTCTTCCGAAATAAATATGGCTGGTGGTGGGTAGCATGTTGATGCGGTAGGTGGCTCCCCGTGGACTCATCCGTCCGCTGACCGCATCATGGAAGTTATCGAATACCCACCGGGCATGGATGTCGGCCGCATCATCGTCATTCCCGTATCTGGGAGTATCATACAACAGTGTGGCCCTGAGTTCATCATGGCCCTTAAAGTTATCATCCAGCACCCGGAGGAAGGTGGCCATGGAGATGGATTTCCGGTCAAACACATGCACCTTCAGGGAACTCAGGATATCCGTAATGGAACCCAGTCCCACTCCCTGCACGTAGCTGGTATTGTACCTGGCTCCTCCCGCATTGTAATCTTTGCCTTTTTGGATGCAGTCATCGATCAGCAGGGACAGAAAAGGCACCGGCATATGGATGGCAAAGATCCGTTCAATGACATTGTTCCCTGCAATTTTGATGTCGATAAAATGCTGAAGCTGCCGGCTGAATGCATTTTGAAGATCTTCAAAGGAAGTGAATGAGCCGGCATCCCCGGTCCGGATGCCAATCTGCTTTCCTGTCCGGGGATCCGTTCCGTTATGCAGGGTGATCTCCAGCACTTTCACCAGGTTGAAATAACCGGTCAGGATATAGGCCTCGGTCCCGAAAGCTCCGCTCTCCACACAACCGGATGCCCCTCCTTTTCTGGCATCTTTCAGGTCTTTGCCCTGCCCGACAAGTTCCTGGATGATGGCTTCAGTATTGAAAAAAGAAGGTTGTCCGAAGCCGGTCCGGATGATGCGCACCGCCCTGTCCACAAAATCATCCGGATTTTTCCTGCTCACCTGTACCATGGAGGAAGGTTGCAACAGGCGCATCTCTTCGATCACATCCAGCAAAAGATAGGTAAGCTCATTGACCCCGTCCGAACCGTCCGGCCTGACCCCTCCCAGGTTGATCAGGCTGAAATCGGTGTAGGTATTGCTTTCCTCCGCGGTGACCCCCACCTTGGGAGGTGCGGGATGGTTGTTGAATTTGATCCAGAAGCACTGAAGCAGTTCTCTGGCTCCCTCCCGTTCCAGTAATCCGCTTTCCAGATCCCTCCGGTAAAAAGGGATCAGGTGCTGGTCCAGCCGGCCCGGATTGAACGAATCCCAGGGATTCAGCTCGGTGATCACCCCCAGGTGCACGAACCAGTAATACTGCAATGCTTCATGGAGGGTGGATGGTGCCTCAGCGGGAACTTTGCGGCACACAGC
>JBNJEV010000197.1:0-2530 GCA_051746185.1 Bacteroidota bacterium | reverse complement strand
TTACATCACTTCCAGCTGGACCGGTGAGGTCTTCCTGATCTACCCCGATTACAACAAGGTCTCCCTGCTGAAAACATCCGACGAGGACGTCAACTCCGCTGACATTGGGTTCAATAAGGAAGACCAGGTGCTGTATGTCCCCACCTTCCACGATAACCGGGTGGTGGCCTACAAACTGAGCAGGACAGGTGATGAATAGAACAGTACAGCTATTGCTTCTGGCGATTCTCGTGGCTGCCTGCCAGAGCACAGATGACCCTGGCCGGGAGGAAAAGGTTTCCCTTCCGGAGAGGTTATTGTTAAAGGATTTCAGGCCCGAATCGATCTACAGTGTTCCGGTGACGGAGGTCACCCGTGCAAAATATCATGTCATCGACATGCATGCGCACGATTATGCAGGAAGTGCAGAAGGGCTTGATGATTGGGTGGGGACCATGGATGAAGCGGGCATTGAAAAGACCATCGTCCTGTCCAAAGCACACGGGCAGGAATTTGATTCGATCCTCTCGGTCTATTCAAAGTACCCGGAACGCTTTGAAGTCTGGTGCGGGTTCGATTATTCCACACTCGGGGATCCCGGGTGGCCGGAGGAAGCCATCGCCGAACTGGAAAGATGCCACCGCAAAGGGGCCTGCGGGGTGGGTGAACTGGGGGACAAAGGAAAGGGATTGTATTATTCCAAACCTCCTGCCTGGGGCATGCACCCTGACGATCCCGGGATGGACCCGCTCTGGGAAAAATGCGGGGAACTGGGAATGCCCGTCAGCCTGCATGTTGCGGATCCGAAATGGATGTATCTGTCCATGGATTCCACCAACGACGGGTTGATGAATGCCTACAAGTGGAGACTGGATAACCAGCCCGGTATCGTGGACCACCGGGGAATGATCGATATTCTTGAGCGCACATTGCAAAAGCATCCCGGTACCATCTTCATTGCATGCCACCTGGCCAATTGTTCCTATGATCTTGAGCTGGTGGCGGACCTGCTGGACAGGCATCCCAACCTATATGCGGATATCAGTGCCCGGTATGCCGAGATCTGTGCCATTCCCAGGGCTGCGAAACGGTTCCTGGTCAAGTACCAGGACAGGATCGTTTACGGAACCGATATGGGCCGGGCAGGGGAGATGTACAGGACCACTTTCAGGTTGCTGGAAACAGATGATGAACATATTTATGATGAGCGTTTCAGTTACCACTGGCCCCTGCATGCCCTGGATCTTCCCGGCCAGGTCCTGGAAAAAATATACAGGCTCAATGCGTTGAAACTAGCCTCCTCCCGGCCCTGAAAAGTACGCATTCGGTGATGGCCTGAGCAGTAAGTCCAAGTTGTTCTCTCGGACTTATCCTGGATTTTCCTTTAGATCTTGTTGACATTTCAGGATTAGATTTATTTTATCCATTTATTAACTATACTGATGTCATTTCGGATAAAAAATATTGCCCGACAGATATTTTTTATCCGTAAACTACCAAATAAGATAATAAACCGATAATATATGTCCATTTGTCTAAACGGCTTAAATTTCGCGGTCTGATCATCCCGGGCTTGCATTTGTAACCGGTTGTTCTTATATTTGGTGGCACGATTTTATAAAAAGTAACACCAATGAAAAGACTCCTGTTGCCGGCAGCCGCCCTGCTGCTTTTTTTGCCCGGTTTTTCCCAGTCCCTTGAAGACACCCTGGAGATCCAGGAAGTGGTGGTCACCGGAACCAAGGTGGAGGTGGCCCGCCAGCATGTGCCGCTGTCCGTATCACTGGTTTCACGTGTGGAGCTGGAACAGACCACCGAATCGGCCCTCCTGCCCCTGATCAGCGAGCAGGTCCCGGGACTCTTTGTGACCGAAAGGGGCATAACCGGATTCGGTGTGGCGGATGGATCGGCCGGACAGATTAATATAAGGGGACTGGGAGGGAATCCAACCACCCAGGTGCTGATCCTGATCGACGGGCATCCCCAGTTCATGGGAATGTTCGGGCACCACCTTCCCGATGCATATGTCACCTCCGATGCCGAACGGGTGGAGGTGATCCGGGGTCCGGCCTCTTTCCTTTACGGTTCCAATGCTTTCGGAGGGGTGATCAACATCATTACCAAAAAACAGAAGAAAGACGGACTGGAAGCGAATGCCCGCCTGAAATATGGCTCTTTCAATACTCAGAAATACATGGGAAGTGTGGGTTACAGGAAGGACAGGTTCAACGTATTTGCTTCTTTCAACCATGACCAAACGGACGGGCACCGCGACAGTTCCGACTTCAGGATCAACAACGGTTACATCAAGGCGGGCTACCGGATCAGTCCCTCCATGAACCTTTTTGCCGATTTCAGCCTGGCACATTATGAGACAGGTGATCCGGGGATGACCGGGGGACCGGCAGGATACCGGATCGATATCCTGCGCGGGAAGACTTCGCTTTCCTTTGAGAACCGGACCGAAAGGCTGGAGGGGGCGGTGAAGATGTATTATAATTTCGGGGACCATGACATCACCGACGGCTGGCATTCGGTGGATGAGGTGAAG
>JBNJEV010000196.1:0-2562 GCA_051746185.1 Bacteroidota bacterium | reverse complement strand
ACCCTCAGGTGGAACCACCTTTTTTCAGACCGGCTCTTTTCCAACCTGACGCTGCTGGGATCCCGCTACGACTATTACCTGAATACCCATATCGAGAACCGGGATTACTGGAATTCCCATGTGGACAATATCAGCCTCAAATACGATTTCACCTGGTATGTGGAACCTGACAATACATTCCGTTTCGGAATGCTGGCGGCGGAACATTTTCACGATCCCGGCAATTATTACAAAAGCGGCAGGGAATTCGATCCGGGACTGGACCTTTCCACCAAACGGACCAGGGAATATGCGCTCTATGCCTCTAACCAGTTCATTATCAACAACAACCTTTCCATCAGGGCGGGCATGCGGCTGACCGGATGGCAGAATGTGGGGTATGCCACGGAATACGGGGTGGTGAAGACCATGAGCTCGGGATTTGAAAGGGACAGCCTGGTGGTCACCGAACATCCCCGGGGAGAGGTCTACCACCGGTCCTTCGCTCTGGACCCCAGGCTGAGTATTGTCTGGCAGCCTTCGGGGAAAAACATCCTGAAGATGAGCTATAGCCGTGCAAGCCAGTTCCAGTACCTGATCACCAACTCCATCAGTCCCTTCACCTCCCTGGAAGTGTGGCTGCCGGCCAGTCCCAATGTGGCCCCCCAGTACGCCCATCAGGTCACCCTGGGGTATACGCGAAGGCTGGGCAATACCGGAATGAGCCTGGATGCGGAAAGCTATTACAAATTCATGGGAAACCTGATCGAGTACAGGGACCATGCCCGCATGCTCCTGAATCCCCTGGTGGAATATGAGCTCCGGTTCGGGAAAGGGAATGGGTACGGACTGGAATTCATCCTCTCCAGGCAGGAAGGTGTTCTGAACGGATGGATCTCCTACACATTTTCCCGGGCTTTCTACCAGGTGGAAGGGATCAACGGCGATGAGCCGTATCCGGCCTACTCCGACCGGCCCCATGATCTGTCCCTGTACCTCTCCTGGTCCTTTCTTCCCGGGCTCACCCTCACCGGGAATTTTACCTATATGACCGGCGCACCCTTTACCACTCCCACCGGGTTCTATTTCTACGACAACCACCAGGTCCCCATCTACGGGAAACGCAACAATGACCGGCTCCCCGATTACCACCGCCTGGATGTGGCCCTGAACTGGCGGCTGAACAGGACCGGCAGGAAATTTCAGCACGAGCTGATCTTCTCGGTATACAATCTTTACAACCGCAAAAACCCGGTGGCATTGCATTTTAATAAGATCGAGGACGGGGATGGGGCCTTTGTGGTACCCGCCGACCTGAATAACGATCCGGAACTGGTTTCCACCCAGTTCTATCTTTACGGGACCGTTCCTTCTGTAAGCTATCATTTCAGGTTTTAAGCATTAAAAATGGAACACATGCAGCGGCTGACAATTCATCTGATCCTTTTTGCGGGGATGTTCCTGGGGAGTTTTTCCTGCACGGAGAAGATCGACTGGGAACTGAAATATGACATGGAGCCATTGCTGGTGGTGGAGGGGAAGATCACCGATGAGGTGAAGGCCCATGAGGTGGTGCTGAACCGGCCGGTGGAAATGAACGGGGAGCCGGAGCCTGTAACGGGTGCGATGGTGGAGGTCTTTGACGGTAGCAGGGCCCATACCCTGGAGGAAGATCCCCGGCGGCCGGGGACCTACCTGACCGATCCGGGATTTGCCGGACAGGTGGGAAGGGGCTACCAGCTCCGGATCGGGTACGGGCACTCTCGGATCACCGCTGTTGCCTTCATGCGTGCGGTCACTCCTTTCCAGTCCATGAGGCCCTACCTTGTCCGGCAGCAGCCACCCCTCTACGAGGTATCCATCCATGAAAGTGACCAGCCGGCCATTGTGCGCCTGGAGCTTAACTGGGGCCATCTGCCCGGCTACGATACCCTCCCTCCGGCGGAAACCCGGGCGCTGGTCTATCATTATACGCTGGGCAGTGTGGATGTGAACCGTATTTTTGCCCCGGACAGGGAGCATGTGCGGTTTCCCCCCGGTACCATTATCTTCCGGGAAAAGGAGTCGGTCACCCCTGCCTACGAAGAGTTCCTGAGGGGGATGCTTTCCGAGACCGACTGGCGGGGAGGGGTCTTCGATGTACTGCCCGGGAATGCCAGGACGAACCTGAGTGAAGGGGCCATCGGCTACTTTACGGCGGCTTCGGTGATCAGGGACACCGTGGTGATCAACTGATCTCTCCGAGCCTGTCAGAATTGCCGTTCGATGGGTTCAACTTCAGGGAAATCACGGGAGAAAATCTTAAAAAATCATGCACACGGTAGGGGTGAGACCAGCGCGGGGTGTGATAGAGGTGAATCAAGAAAACATTGTTCACTTAAAAACAGACACCATGAAAAAGTATTCATTGATTACACTGATGGTCTTTCTGACCGGCATGCTTGTCTTTAACGCATGTGAGAATGATTTCGACGATACCAGAACGGAAGACAGTATCCTGCCGGAGCAACTGACCGTTGAGATCCCATCTTCGCTGTCCCGGGATCTTTCAGTCAAGAAAAGTTCGCAGGTGGATACCCTGAA
>JBNJEV010000195.1:0-2566 GCA_051746185.1 Bacteroidota bacterium | reverse complement strand
TTAAATGGCAGGATCGTTCAGGTCTCGGAAAACCTGCCTGGAAGCGGGGTGATAGAGCTGGATATTACCGAACTGGATCGCGGAATCTATATCCTCCAGTTTTTCCGGTCAGGATGCCTGCGGTCATGGACAAAAATTATAAAGATCGACCCGGCTTCACCATTCTAAGAGGCAACGATTCCGGAAAAAAACATCATCGAATATACCTACCTCTTCACCGCTCCAGAGATCGGTAACTCTCACGCTGCCCGTGATCCCCAGACCGGAGAGGGGGACTTCCACTTTCTGTGGGTTGGTGTCTGACAGGTTGAACAGTGCGAGGTAGGTCCGGCCCGAGTTTTCATTCTCTGATGCGATGACAACCATCTCGTTCTTCCTGAAGAGTTGCCGCACGTCGGAACTTTCGGAATGCATCTTCAGCACTTCCCTGTTTGTGAGGAGCGACAGTGTGAAGTCATCGTTGCTGGGCAGATCTCCGCCAAAAAACAGCGGTGAGCGGAAAACAGTAAAGAGGGTCATCAGGGTATACTGCTCATCTTCCGTGAGTCTGGACATCCGGTCTTCACCCCGTTCACCCCTTATGGAAAGCCTTCCCAGGGGGATCATATCGCAATCGGGCCATGTGCCATGTCCGATATAATCGTACCAGCTCGGACATACATCGAAAAGGTGTTCAATATGCCGCCAGCTGTCCCAGACATCATTGACCATTCTCCACATGTTCGCATGTTCACTCACATGACCGGCTGCTTCCGGCGGCGTGGGCCCGGGAGAAGTACTCAGCACGATCGGACGGCCACAACGGTCAATGGCATTGCGGATCAGTTCAATTTCATCCTGATGATAGATGGGGGCCGAGAGGTCATCTACCTTGATGAAGTCCACCCCCCAGGATGCATAGAGTTCAAATATGGAATTATAATACTCCTGAGCACCGGGTCTGTCCGCCAGAATGGTGTAGTTGTCCCGCAACCATTTACACTGATTCTCGGTGGTATAGATCTGATCGGCCGTAATCCCGCCGGTCCCTTTAACGGGAAGTTTCTTTTCCACGGCGACCTTCGGGATCCCCCGCATGATATGGATCCCGAATGTAAGGCCTTTCCCGTGGACATAGTCGGCCAGGGCTTTGAATCCGTTGCCACCGGCTGCAGACGGAAATCTGTTGACCGCCGGCAGATATCTGCCGTATTCATCCAGCACATAACGGGGATCTTCCTGGTTATATCCGCCCGCGGTGGTATTCTCTACAAACCATCTGATGTCCACAACGATATATTCCCATCCATATTCCTTCAGGTACTTTGCCATGTAATCGGCATTGGCTTTTACCTCATGTTCCCGGACCGTCGGGCCATAGCAATCCCAGCTGTTCCATCCCATGGGCGGAGTCACGGCCCAGGATTTAAAATCACTTTTTTTGCAGGTTTCCGGATTGAGCCGGTCACTGGTGATCGCTTTGTCCATATCACCCGGACGGGCAAAGGAGATCAGAAGCAGTCCCAGGAATACAGAATATTTCATGACACCGAACAGGTTTTTTTGGAAAGTTAAGAAAGAATTTAAAAATTACGGGGTAGCATCCAATCTGCCCGACGGGCGAAATCTTCCTGCACCTGTCTGCGCCATTTGGATACAGCCTGTGTCCCTGCCGGGTCATCAAACCAGTGGTTTTTTGATTTGTCGGGGCAAATGAATTTCCCTCCCCAGCCTTCCTGATGGGGTTTTTCAGGATCATTCATACCGTAAACAGCGCTCACCAGATGCAAAAATGATGGTGAATCACCCTCCCAGACGCCGGGTGTTTCGGGGTAGAATCCGCTTTCAGGGTAAAGGGCGCCCAGCATGCCATGTCCTTTACGAATATTCCGGTTTACCCAGTCAAGGTCTGATAACTGCTGGTCAGCGCCAGGTGCATTATTAAACATCCCCATATAATTCTTTTCAGAAACAATGACAAACAGGCTGGGAAATGTGTCAAGGATCCACTGCCCTGAACCATCCTGAAGTCCGATCATATAAAGCCGGACTTTGTTGATGAGTCGTTCGGTCTCCGCAGCTGTGCGGGTTTCCTTTATCTTCCATAACGCCTGTGCCAGATCGCACGATCCGCCCCAGATACAAAACCATATTGGTCTCTGATCCGGTTTTTCGAGCAGCGTTATGATCTTTTCTGAAGCCTCACTATTCTTATCCGCTCCAATGATTTCAGAGGCCGGTTTGCCCCAGGTACCCGATGCTCCCTGCCACGTTACCTGGCATAACTGCTCCGCTGCAGAATAGTTGCCATCGTGTTCCTGCAGATTTTCATCAATACGGTCATACAGATATAATATATCCAGAATGTTCTGCTTGTTGGCAAAATTTGCAAAGGTTGCAGAAGAGGCAATCAGTCCTTCCACCTCAAATTCATTGGCATAAATCAGAAACCGGACCATCGACTGTACATCATCGGAATCGCTCCGTTTTTCTGCCGGACCGTAACCTGCACCTCCGGGAATCACATCCACAGGTGGAAAGTCTGTCATAATCACTACCCGGGGTCGTGTGAAAGCAGGCTTAAAGA
>JBNJEV010000194.1:0-2566 GCA_051746185.1 Bacteroidota bacterium | reverse complement strand
GGTCCGTTCAAGATCGGAAACCACCCACAGCACCTGGTCCACATGTGTATAGCAATCCGGGATCCGTCCGGAGGCCTCACCGGAGGAAAAGAGGGCCGGCATCACAAGAATAATCAACAGTTTTTTCATGGTATTGTTATATCGTATTACCTGGATCGAATGGCGATGGCCGCTGACGGCAATCCTTCAGATGCGGCTCTTAACGTGATATCTCCCGGGATGTCCGTTGACTTGATCACCACAAGGCATCTCCCCCTGAATGCTTTGCGACGGGGCTGCCGGTAACTCTCTGTGCTTCTGGGATCGGAACTGCCCACGGCAAGGATGGTAGCCTTACCTTCGATTTCGAACTCCATCAGGTTTTCAGCCGTACGGTTGCGGTTGCCTTCAGAATCCACCAGTTCCACCATGATATAGCTCAGATCCTGCCTGTCCGCATTGATCACCGTTCTGTCAGCATGCAGTGTGATCTTTTCCGGTATCCCTGCCGTCACCAGCCGGCAGTTTTCGGTCTGCTCATTCCCATCATATGCCACCGCTTTCAGGATGCCGGCTTCGTAGGGTACCTTCCACCTGGCGATCCATTCATTCTCCCGGTTTGTTTCCCTGGTGCCCAGGGAGTGCCCGTTCAGGAAAAGTTCCACTTTTTCATGGGCGCAGTATACCTCCACGTTCAGGGGCATCCCTTCATATCCCTCCCAGTTCCAGCGGTCCACCACATCATGCCAGTGCCACTTGCTCCAGTCCTTTCGGTCGGGATTCTCCTCGAAGGTGGGTTCGGGCGGATGGACAAAAACGGAAAGCTGCTGTCCTGTATTCCAGAGGACATTCCTGTAATAGGACTGCGGCCTTTTCAGTCCGCAGATATCGATATCCCCGCAGTAAGCATGGTTCCACGGATAAAAGCTTCCTTCATGGGGGTAACCCAGCCAGCCGATGCTGGCCTCACCCAGGTAATCAAAGCCGGTCCACACGTAATCTCCCACCACGTAGGGATGATCCACCACATCCATCCAGGCCCCGAAGGCTTTCAGGGGGTATGACTCCGAACAGTACATGATCCTTTCAGGTACGCGCCTGTGATCGATCTCAAAGATGCTTTCCTGCCCGTGATCACCCCCGAAAGAATAGTTGTAACCGGCCACATCCAGGGTGGCAAAATAGGGATCCTTGTCCGGGCTGAGTCCGTTCACAGCCGAGGTGACCGGACGGGCGGGATCCAGCTGCCGGACATATCCGGCCAGCATTTCGGAGGTTTCCACACCTTCAGGATCCCCCCTCTCGGGAATTTCATTTCCTGTGCTCCACATGATCACAGAAGGATGGTTGCGGTCCCTCATCACCATGCGTGCAATATCCCTTTTCCACCACTCATCGAAGAACCGGTGGTAATCCTGGGGATTCTTCGGTCTCCGCCACATGTCAAAGGCTTCGTCTATTACCAGGATCCCCAGCCGGTCGCATGCATCCAGAAAAGCGGGAGAAGGCGGATTATGCGCACAGCGGATGCTGTTGAAACCGCTTGCCTTCATCAGCTCCACCCTTCGCTCCTCGGCACGGTCATACGCTGCCGCTCCCAGGGGACCGTTATCATGGTGCACGCAACCTCCCTTCAGCAGCACATTTTGCCCGTTCAGGAAAAATCCTTCCGTGGTGAAAGCGATGGAACGGATCCCGAAGGTATTTTCCACCCTGTCCACCAGGATCGACCGGGAATCTTCAATTTCGGTAACAGCGGTGTAGAGTACAGGGGATTCGGGGGACCAGAGCTGCGGGGAAGGAACCTCCAGTTCCTGGGTTACCTCTGTTTTGCCTGCCGGTCCAGCTTTAACTTCCTGACGGTTATTGGAAATTTCTTTTCCGTCAGGGCCCATGACCCTGGTGGAAACCTGAAGAGTGACAGGATCCCCTCCATGATTCATCATGTCGTTTGTAACCACCACCGATGCCATATCCTCCTCAATGACCGGTGTGGTGATCCCGGTCCCCCAGGCAGTCACATGAACCGGTCCGGTCAGAGTCAGCCACACATGCCGGTAGATCCCCGATCCCGTATACCAGCGGCTGTTCCTGCCTTCATTCCGAACCCGCACGGCGACCACATTCTCCTGTCCGAACTTAAGTTTGTCCGTAATGTCGAACCAGAAGCTGGTGTAACCGTAAGGATGGCTGCCAGCATGCTCCCCGTTGATCCACACATCCGAATCCATGTATATCCCGTCAAACTGCAGGAAGAACCTTTTTCCCTCAAGATCGGCCGGCAGATCGAAGGTTTTCCTGTACCAGCCCGTTCCTCCGCGGAAGTAGCCCATGTCAATCCCGCCCACCGCGGTTGAATCCAGCGGACTGTCAGTTCCCGGGATATCCTCGATGCTCCAGTCGTGAGGCAGGTCCAGTATGCGCCATGACGCATCATCAAAATCAGCAGCCTGTGCTCCTTCCGCATCTCCCCTGTGAAACTTCCACTCAAAGTCAAACAGGATCTCGGAACGGTGATCCGTCATCTCTGAGAACAGGGACGTACCCGCATCTCCACGATTCTTGCATCCGGTCATGATCCACATAA
>JBNJEV010000193.1:0-2596 GCA_051746185.1 Bacteroidota bacterium | reverse complement strand
GATAAAGTTCCTGGCGATCTCGATACAGTGGCATCCCATGTCCAGGATCACTCCCCCGCCCGATATCTCCGGGGTCCAGAACCAGTCGCTGTGCGGACCCGGATGTGTTTCCCTGGACCGGACCCAGAAGACCCTGCCAACGGCACCGTTACGGACAGATGCCAGGGCTTTCAGGGTTTTATGGGTATATACAAGGTCTTCCAGGTAACCGTGAAAAACCCCTGCTTCTTCCACAGCCTCCAGCATCTTTCCGGCTTCCTCCGCATTCCTGCCCAGGGGTTTGGTGCACAATACGGCTTTCCCCGCCTTTGCGGCAAGCCGGGCAGCCTCCAGGTGCATGTCGTTGGACAGGGCGATGACCACGGTGTCGATCTCAGGATGGGTAACCGCTTCCTCCAGGTTCGTGGTCCGGTGGGGCACAGACCACTTTTCGGCAAATCGTTTCGCTTTGTCCTCATTTCTGGAATAGATCAGTTTTACCCGGTCCTGGCTTCTGGGCCGGTGAAGGGACGCGGTGTAAAAGTCCCCGATAAACCCGGAGCCCAGCATGGCAATGTTCTTAGGATTCATTGGAATAAACTTCAATTATAGTTCTGTTTTTCAATTTTATATGAGTTCATATTTTGAACTTCTACGGATATCTTGTCATAGAACCCTCATATTTTGTTCATATCCTGTTGTGAACGGTAGTGCATGAGGGTTTCATGTAAAATGTTTTGGTCCGGGCAACAAATTACAAATATCCGTAACTCGATGCAATTATTCAGAATACCTAACAAATCTCATAAGGAAGGAGAATTATTCATCTTACCTTTGGACCTGTTTCGAGTACTGACTGCCAGGAATCCCCTCCAGCCAGCGAAAAAAAAGTTACAATGAAAACATATGACGTGATTATCATCGGTGGAGGCCCGGCGGGGATCGTGACCGGGGTGACCATCAAGAAATTCTTCAAAGACAAATCGGTCCTGATGATCAAGGAAGAAGCGGACGGCCTGGTTCCGTGCGGCATCCCGTATATTTTTCACCTGCTGGGCAACGATGCTGAAAAAAACAAGATGGGGCCCAAGCCTTTCGTCGACCTGGGAGGCGAGGTCATGGTCGATACGGCGGTAAAAATTGACAAAGACCAGAAGCAGGTCTCCTTGAAATCCGGAGAACATTTCGGTTACGATAAACTGGTCTTTGCCACAGGATCTCAGCCCACTGTTCCCGATTTCATTCCCGGACATGACCTGCAGAATGTATACTATGTCAGGAAAAGCTTCTCCTACATCCAGGAGCTGGCCTCAAAACTGAATGGCTTTAAAAACATCGTGATCGTGGGAGGGGGATTCATCGGGGCCGAGGTTGCCGAACAGGTGGCCGCATCCAATGTGAATGTCACTTTGATCGAAAACGAGCCCCTTTGCTTTTCAAAAGCGTTCTCACCCGAATTGAGTGGCATTGCCACCGAAGCCCTCAGGCACACCAGCATCAATGTGATGACCTCCACCCTGGTAAAAGAGCTGACCGGAGAAGACAACCGGGTGAAGCAGATTTTGCTGGCCGACGGGAAGAAGATCGATGCCGATGCCGTTATTTTCTCCATCGGCTACAAAGCCAACACACAGCTGGCAAAGGAAACCGGACTGGAACTGAACAGGTACGGGGATATCCATGTGGACAATTACGGCCGGTCCACCGTGAAGGACATCAGTGCCTGCGGGGACTGCGCGCAGGCGTTCGGTTTCCTCACCGGAAGGAGCAATGTCATCAAACTGGCATCCACGGCCACTGCCGAAGCACGTACCCTTGGGCACAATATCTTCGGCGTGCGGATCAAAAAATGTATTTTCGGCACGCTGGGCGTGTTCTCCACCGAGATAGACGGACTGGCCATGGCTGCCGCCGGCGCAAATGAAACCAGTGCCGCTGAAGCAGGGGTAAGTCTCCTGTCCGCAAAATTCACCTCGCCTGACAGGCATCCGGGTTCCCTGCCCGGTGTATCCGGGCTGACCGTGAAACTTTATGCATCTCCCGTGGACGGGAGCATCCTTGGCGGAGAAGCCTGGGGCGGCAAATCGGTCGGGGAGATCATCAATATCATCAGCATGGCCATCCAGAAATCCATCACGGTCTTCGAGCTGATCTCCTTCCAGATCGGAACGCACCCGCTGCTGACCTCCTCGCCGGTGAACAATCCCATCATCAGGGCTGCCGAGGACCTGGTGCATCAGATTGGTTACGAATAACAGAATCCGGGTTAAACATCGGAGTCTATGAAATATCTGACGGAATAAAGAGCTGTCTCAAAAACGACGGATGGGAATCCTGTGGAATTTATACACACATGATGTACCATTTCGTTCACACTCCCTGTCCCGTAATTACCTGAGAAATCCGGCAGGCACGGGACATACAGGGGGGATTGCATAAATGGAACGAAAACTGCAACCCTCAAAGTTGTGAGATAATCAAATGAGGTTGCGGTACAATGAACATCAGTCAGACCTATCCCTATCACAGCATTGATCCGGATGAAGCCATCGACCGTCTGCAAAGCGACCGGAACGGACTGGATCGTGAGGAAAGAAAAAGGAGACTGGAAGAGTTC
>JBNJEV010000192.1:0-2676 GCA_051746185.1 Bacteroidota bacterium | reverse complement strand
TGCTTTTGCGATAAAAAATGTACATCGATAAATATTTATTATCCAATTTAGCACCTTATTAGTTAACAATAAGATAAAAAAGATTTTTTCTGAACGGAAGTCACGCGAAGGATCATCATTTACACAAAAGGATCAGCCGCCACAAAAGTACCAGCCGCCACAAAAACAAAAGCAGCCACAAACCCTCGAGCCTGTAACTGCCTCTTTTCCAGTGGAGCATACCGGAGTCGAACCGGTGACCTCTTGACTGCCAGTCAAACGCTCTAGCCTGCTGAGCTAATGCCCCGTTTGAGGAAGCAAAATTATCAAAAAAAGCAGAAGAACAAAAGCCTCTTTGGCAGAATTTTTGATGCAATTAAGATGAAGGATTGATATTTATAAACTTTCTTTTTGAAATATAGGGAGTAAATCCTTATTTTTAAGGCCCAAATCTTAACATCATGGAACAGAAAAAATCAGAGAAGGTAGATCTTGAAAAAAGAAAAGGTATGTACCTCGAGATCGGCCTTGTTGTGGCTCTATCCCTCATCCTGATCGGATTCGAGTGGACAGCGAGGGATCAGGATCGGGATACTTCAGAGATGGTTCAGGAGATCCAGTTCGAAGATGAAATGATGCAGATCACCCGGAGGGAGGAGCCCAAACCCGAGCCCGAGCCTGAGCAGCCCAAGGTCGCCGAAGTGCTGGACATCGTGGATGATGATGTGGAGATCGATGACGAATTTGATTTCGACATGGAGGCCACCAAGGATACCGAGTACGATTTCACCACTATCACAGATGATGAAGAGGAGATCGAAGAGGAGGAAGTATTCTACATTGTGGAAGACATGCCGACGTTCAACGGCGGTGATCCGGCCACGGAGTTCCGTAAATATATTGCCCAGAACCTGAGGTATCCCGAGATCGCGGCCGAGAACGGGATCAGCGGACGGGTAATCGTCCAGTTTGCTGTGGACAAGACCGGGCAGGTGGTGGATGCTGTCGTGGTGAGGAGCGTGGACCCTGCCCTGGACAAGGAAGCCATCAGGGTGGTGATGTCCTCCCCCAAATGGACTCCCGGAAGACAGCGCGGAAAGGCAGTGAAGGTGCTCTTTACCTTCCCCATCAACTTTGTGCTTCAGTAAAAGCACCACTGATCACAGCTCACTACAGAAGGAATTGTTTAAAAAAGCCGGCCGGGGGTCGGCTTTTTTATGTTAATTTAGCTTTGTATCAAATCACTCGAGCATGAAAAAGACAGTTACTTTTCTCATGGCCGCCCTGCTGCTTGCCGGATGCGGATCAACCACAAAGAAACTGCAGCGGGGGCAATATGATCTCGTGATCGATAAGACGGTCAAGAAACTGATCAGAAAACCCGACGCCAAGACAGCCGCTGAAATGGACAAGGCCTTCCAGATGGCCAATGAAAGGGACCTGGAACGGATCCGGTACCTGAAAATGGAGAACAATCCCGATAATTTCGATGAGATCTTCAACAGATACAACATGCTGAAGGAACGTCAGCGGAAGGTGCGTACGGTAACCCCGCTGACGGTGGACGGCAAGACTTACAGTTATGAGTATGTGGATTATGATGCGGAAATGGTAAATGCCAAAAGGAAGGCGGCTGATTTCTATTATGAGAACGGGAAAAGCATGCTGGAGAATGCCCTCCAGAAAGAGGATTACCGGGATGCCTATTTCCAGCTGATGAAGGCATCGGAATACAGCGGGGGACAGTACCCCAATATTGATGAGCTGATCTATGATGCCCGCATGAAGGGGATCAGCCGGGTGATCGTGGAGGTGACCAACCAGAGTCCCATTCAATTGCCCCCCCGGGTTGAGGAGGATCTGATTTCATTTGATACCAGGGGACTGGACAACGAGTGGGTGGAATATCATTTCAAGCACATGGATGAGGACATCGATTATGATTATGCAGTGATCGTGAATCTGCTCACCGTGGCGGTCTCTCCGGATCACACCGAGGACAACGATGAGGTTTTCAACAAGCGGGTTTCCGATGGATTTGACTATGTGCTTGATGCCAACGGAAATGTGATGAAGGATACTGCCGGGAACGATATCAAGATACAGAAATTCAAGGACATCACCTGTACCCTGATTGAAACCAGGCAGTACAAGACGGTGGAGATCCGCGGCGAGGTGGAGATCCTTTCCCTGAAACCCGAACGGCTGATCCAGAAGGAACCTTTTGGCGCCACCAATGAGTTTGAACATTCTTCCGCCAGGGCGGTAGGAGACCTGGGTGCCCTTACCGAGGAAGCATTAAGAAAGACACAACAGGAAAAGATCCCGTTCCCCACCGATGTGGAGATGGTGATGACCTGCACAGAAACCATCAAGCCGGCCATCCGGAATGCCATTTTTGCAAACCGGCAGTACATTCAGTAGCAGGTATCTTTCCCTGGCCTGTTGAGACGGGAAACAACCCGACTGATTCCCGCCCGTTCACACCGGGCGGGTTTTTTTGCTATTTTTGCAGCCTGAACAACCGAGATGGAAGCAACCTATGATTTGAAGACCAGGCCGGAACGGGTGGTGCTGGTGGGGATCATCAACCAGGACCAGACAGAGGAGATGGCGGGGGAATACCTGGAGGAACTGGCATTCCTCACCGAAACAGCCGGGGGAGAACCAAAGGCTGTGTTCACCCAGAAGCTGGAT
>JBNJEV010000191.1:0-2712 GCA_051746185.1 Bacteroidota bacterium | reverse complement strand
TTGTCCGTTACATAAGCGATCTCAAGATTATGATAATGATTGCCTTCCGGAGCATCCATCTTTTCCCGGGTAACCCCCAGGTTGTATCCAAGCTCGTCGTAGTAGTTGTTGTACCGGTCCACCCTGAAATAATAGAACGAAGAGGATGCAGACCCTTCGAGCCTCCGGGTTCTTGAAAGGGGATAATAGGCGAACAGGGAGACATTATCCACGAACATCCGGGTATAATCCAGCACCAGGTTGTTCACCAGTATCTTTTCTCCGAGGTAGTTGATGGAATCCTTTCTGTAATGCATCTCCCCGAACCGGTAGGGGATATGGGAAAGGGATGCTCCCCATTTCAGGTTCCTGGACTGGTTGATATAGGCTGCCTGTCCGCCGAAATCATAGATCTCTCCATTCAGAGAGAGCGCCGAATAGAGCTGGTTGTTGCCCACGATGTCGCTGAAGATCATGCTGACAGCTCCCTGAGTGCTCCGGTTGGGATATCCCCCCGCAGTGATACCAACCCCGCCCGTATTGGATATGGCGTCGAGCCGGAATTTGGGACGGTAGGGCACTTCCATGACCGAATCTTCCGGGACCCGGACAGACCTGCTGGTCCTGTGATACAAGGATGAATCCACGATATTCAGGGAGACATGCTCCAGGGGGGGCAGGGTCCCCGCTTCAAAGTTCACCATAGCCTGATCTGTTTCAACAGGTTGAAACAGGGAGTCCTCTGCAGTATAGATGCGATAACTGTTGTTGAAATAATAGGTATAGGCAATCGTGCCGCTTTCTGCCGCTACGCTCAGCGCCGGGGAATACGGCGTGATCCCGCTGATCCCTGTCAGGTAGTTTGTCAATCTGAACACCTTCTTTGAGCGGAGGTCATACCGGTACAGGTTCCTGAAGCCATCGGCATTGGACAGGAAATAAATACGCTGCCCGTCATTCGAAAAGCAGGGATTCAGGTTGTCGGCCCCTTCGAATACGTGGATGATTTCGGTCTCTCCGCTCCGCAGATCCAGAAGCCCGAGGCTGAAACCGTATTTCTTATGGTTTTCAGCGGAGTTCAATCGCTCGGCAGAAAACACGATCGATCTGCCATCGGGGGACCAGCAGGGGTGGATATTGGAATAGGCGTCACGGGTTAACCGATCTGTATTCCCCGAATCCAGATGATACAAATACAGGTCACTGACACCCCTGACCAGTCCCGTGAAAACAATGGATTTGCCGTCGGGTGACCAGGCGGGATTGAAAAAGGAAGGGATCCCTTTCATTTCAACCTCCCGGATGATCCTGGCTTTGTCCACATCCAGGATCGCCAGCTTATTCACACCTTCGCTGAAGATCACAAAGGCGAACTTTTTGCTGTCGGGCGACCAGGTGCCGCCGGATTCGATGAAGCTGAAATCATCTATTTCATGGTTGTTTATAATACTGGTCAGCTTTTTGATGATCCGTCCCGTTTCAGCATCGGCCAGGAAAAGGTCAATGGTGAACAGATTCTTTTCAGAAAAGAAGGTCAGGTATTTTCCGTCAGGGCTTAAAGAGGGCGAAATATTGATCCTGCCGCCATTTTCCTCGGAGATGAGCTTCGACCCGATCACCTGGCCGGCCGTGTCTGACATATATTTTTTAAAATGGTTGGCCATGGCGCTCTTCCACATTCCGGACACTGTTTTCATGTCATAGCCCAGCACAGTGTCAATGGCCTTTTCCAGTCCGAGCACGGCTGTTTGTTCAAACAGCGGCATAAGGACCGTATCTCCCCAGGTCTTTCCTACGGTAGCCCAGAAGGCATGTCCGTAGCGGTAGGGAAAATATTTCGATTCGGTGGATAATTTCTTCAGTGTGGGGAAATCATCATTGATCAGCGCATCACGCATCCACATGGCCGTATTCGGATCAACGCTTCCAATGGAAAGGTATTCAGCCATCCCCTCGATCATCCACAGGGGGATGTTCTGGATCGAATACTGCCGGGAGGAATCTGCACGCAGGATCTTTTTGAACTGGAACGCGTGAACGAGTTCGTGACCGAGTACGTGGTCGGTCTGCGATAAAGTGGGGGCCACCGGCATCACCACCCTGTTCTTCAGCGATTCTGTCACCCCTCCGGTTCCCGTGCCGACGGAACCGCTGACGGCATTGGTCTGCTGAAAGTCCGGATGGTTTGAGTAAAGAATCAGGGGATTTTTCTGCTCGAAGGTATCCCTGAAGATCTGCTGATGGAACCTGTACCACTCTTCCGCCCATTCCGAAAAGTCTTTCAGCAGGGAATCGTTCTCCAGGTAATGATAGATCTCAAAATGGGGAGACTGCAGAACATTGAAATCAAAAGGCCGGTAGACCGGTTTGTTCCGTCCGAAATACTGGGAAAAAGCCGAGGATGAACAAACCAGCAACAGTGCAGAAAGCACCATCACGATCTTTGAACCTGCAGACCTCATTGCTTTTCATATTTTCCATGGAAAAAGCATTCAAATCCTGTGCCAAATGAGTACATTAGTTTGGGATCAGGATTACATTGCTCTTACCATATGAAAACAATTTCTTACCTGTTACTGTCATCTGTAATGTTATCGTTCAGTGTGCGGAACAGTGATATCCGTGGCCAGCAGGGCCATCAGCCTCCGGCCTGTCTGACGGCCGAAGAAGACCGTCAGAACATGATGTACCAGCTGGGGATCACCGAATTGAGACCGGGAAAAAATGCAGATC
>JBNJEV010000190.1:0-2713 GCA_051746185.1 Bacteroidota bacterium | reverse complement strand
AACTCCGGGAAGAACAAGCACCATGACCAGCTGTTCGGTGACTTTGACGGCGACGGGGAGATGGAGCTGGTCTTCTGGAACCAGTCAGCCGGAAAGCTTTTCCTGGCAGAGATCCCCGGGAACCCGCGCAGCCATAAAGGGGAATGGCCCAGGAAAGCGATCTACCAGTACCATACGGACAGCCAGATGGAACAGACCGGACAGGAGGGGTATCCCGGGTGGAAAGGCACCAACGAACAGGAGGGGTTGTTCGCCTGTGACATCGACGGGGACGGGATTGACGATATCCTGGGAGGCGGACGATGGTTCAAATATGACGGGCAGGGCGGGTACTCCGAAAATATCATTGATGCCGGCTACACCTTCACCCGTTGTGTGGCGGGGCAGTTCATCGAAGGAGGAAGGCCGGAAGTGATCCTGCTGGCAGGGGACGGTCATGCACCCATGTACCTGTATGAATACCGGGATGGCACCTGGTTCAGGACCATGCTGATCCAGAAAGTGATCGACGGCCATACCATCGATGTGCTGGATTTCAACGAAGACGGACACCTGGATCTTTTCTGCGGGGAAATGGGCCTGGGAGGTGGAAATCCCGATGCCAGGATCATGATCATGCTGGGAGATGGCAGGGGTCATTTCATCCATCACGTGGTGGCCACCGGGATCGGCACCCATGAGAGCCGGATCGCAGACCTGGACGGGGACGGTGATTATGATATCCTTTCAAAACCATACACCTGGGATGCTCCCAGGCTGGATATTTTCATGAATGAAACAGAGTAAACCGGCCCGGGACTGCATCCATTGATGCTTTTTCAATGCCTGAGTCATGCCACAGAATCATAAACAAACATAACCGTCAAATCATGGACGCAAAGAGGAATATATCACTTTGGATCCTGCTCTGCGGATGGGCAGTATTTTTTCTTGCACCGGGATGCAGCAGGACACCCGAAAGACCCAATATCGTGTTTATCCTGGCCGATGACATGGGATATTCCGACCCGGGTTGTTTTGGATCCGGGGTGATCAGAACGCCCCACATCGACCGGCTGGCTGAAAACGGGCTCCGGTTCACCCAGTTCTATAATACGGGGCGCTGCTGGCCCACCCGCACCAGCCTGATGTCCGGGTATTATCCCCACCAGGTGCTGTCCGACCCGCTGGACGGAGTGGATTACACAGAGGGAAATTTCAAACCGGTCAATGAAACCTGGCTGCCGGCCCTTCTGAAGGATCACGGGTACCGCTGCTATCATTCCGGCAAGTGGCATATTTTCAGGAGGGTGCCCCGGCGTGTGGATATCAGCCATTCTGATGTGGGATTTGACCATTCGTACAGGACACAGGACGGACGGCACCTGCGGCCAACGCAGCTGTGGGAGGATGGTGAACCTATTCCGGTCCCCGGACCGGGCTCGGGGTATGAAGCTTCCCATGCCATTGTGGACCATGCCATCAAGTACCTGAGGCAGCATACCGAAAACCACCGGGATGCACCATTTTTCACCTATATCGCCTTTATCGCACCCCATTTCCCTCTGCAGGCTCTGCAGGAGGACATTGACATGTACAGGGGAAAATTCCTGATGGGATGGAACGGGCTCAGGGAAATGAGGGCGGAAAACCGCAAGGATCTTGGCTTCAGTGAGATCGACATGCATGCTTTTGAACCGGACCGTTTTGCCCCCTGGAACCTGTCCCGGGAAGAGCTGGTCGCACAGATCGATCCGGCAGAAGTGGGCCGTGCCATTCCCTGGAGTGAATTAAATGAAAAACAGAAGTCCTTCCAGGCCACCAAGATGGCCATTCATGCCGCCATGGTCACCCGGATGGACAAAGAAATCGGGCGTTACATTGATGCCCTCAGGGAACTTGGGTATTTCGAAAACACCATTATCTTTTTCTGTTCCGATAACGGGGCCAGTACCGAGATCATGAACAGGGCAGACAAACATACCCCCGGTTCCCGGCCCGGATCGGCCGATTCCTACCTCTGTCTGGGTCCCGGCTGGTCCACCGCATCCAATACCCCCTTCAGGCTCCATAAGACCTGGGTGCACGAGGGCGGGATCGCCACTCCCCTGGTGGTGCACTGGCCCGATGGCATCCGGGATCAGGGCGATTTCAGGAACATGCCCTCCCATGTCATCGACATTGCCCCCACCCTGCTGGAGCTGGCAGGCGGGGATCCGGAAGAGCTGAAGGGGACATTTAACGCCCCGGGGATCAGCCTGGTCCCCTTCCTGGAAGAGGATATGATCTCCGGCCGGCCGCCTATCTTTTTCCACCACGAGAGGAAAAATGCGCTCAGGCATGAAAACTGGAAGATCGTCACCATCGAGGCCAGCGGAGAATGGGAGCTCTACGATCTTTCCCGGGACCGGGGCGAGACCAGTAACCTGGCAGAGGAGAACGGGGAAAAGCTCCGGGAAGTGGTCAAGCTCTGGGAGAACCAGCGGGACAGGATCGTTCAGCAGATCAAAGCGGACTGATCCGCACCCGGAGAAATCTTTTTTATCCGAAAAGCACAAAATAAGTATAGTAATCAGATAATTTATGTTTTTGTGCGATCAGAAGAAAGTGAACAGTATCACCCCACCAGTTGTTCATTCACATATATGTGCCGGAAGTTGATCAAATATTCGCCAAATTTATTGCGATGAATACAATCGTACAACATATCGAGAACCTTTCGAACAAGGATAAA
>JBNJEV010000189.1:0-2750 GCA_051746185.1 Bacteroidota bacterium | reverse complement strand
CCGGTCATTAATCTTCCCCAGGTGGCCATCCTGGGAGTGAATACCATTATTCAGCGACCGGCCGTGCTGGAAGACGGGACCTTCGGGTTCCAGCCTTTTATCGGGCTTTCGCTCACCTATGACCACAGGGCGCTGGATGGTGGTCCGGCCACCCGTTTTTTGGCTGCCATCAAAACAGAAATAGAAAGTCTTTCCGCAGATCTGATCACAGAATAACCGCAATACCACATTACGAAGGATATAAACTTGAAGACAAAATGCCTAAAACACAATTTATCAATCCGGAAGAGGTCAGGAAATCCGGAAAACTGAACCTGGGAACCATTCCGATCAATACTTACCAGAAAACCGTCAAAGAGGAGCTTTCCCGCTATTCCGGGGATGATCTGATCAGGATATACAGGGACATGTTGATCATCAGGGAGTTCGAGACCATGCTCAACGATATTAAAACAAAAGGTGAATACCGTGGCATTTCCTATACCCATCCGGGACCCGCGCACCTTTCCATCGGACAGGAGGCTGCCGCTGTGGGGATGGCCTATCACCTGGACGTGGATGATTATATTTTCGGTTCGCACCGGTCACACGGGGAGATCCTGGCCAAAGGCCTCTCCGCCGTTGAAAAGCTGGATGATGAAAGGCTTATGGAGATCATGAAAGGTTATTTTGACGGACGTATCCTCTCCATCGTGGAGAAAGGGCATAAGGGTGATGTGAAATCACTGGCCGTCAGATTCCTTGCCTACGGGACCCTGGCTGAGATCTTTGCCCGTGAAACGGGTTTCAACAAGGGTCTTGGCGGTTCCATGCATGCTTTCTTCACACCTTTCGGTATCTATCCGAACAACGCCATCGTAGGCGGTTCGGGGGACATTGCGGTGGGTGCCGCCCTGTTTAAGAAAGTGAACAGGAAGGAAGGCATCGTGGTGGCCAACATCGGGGATGCTTCCCTGGGATGCGGACCGGTATGGGAGGGGATGACCTTCGCCAACATGGACCAGTACAGCCAGTTATGGGAAGATGAGATGAAAGGCGGACTACCTGTCATTTTCAACATCATGAACAACCAGTACGGAATGGGCGGACAGACCAGTGGTGAAACCATGGGCTATTCCATTGCAGCCAGGGTCGGTGCCGCACTGAACCGGGAGAACATGCATGCCGAGAGGGTGGACGGGTACAATCCGCTGGCCCTGATCGATGCCTATGAGCGGAAAATGCAGTTGATCAAAGAGAAGAAAGGACCTGTTTTCCTGGATGTGCTTACCTACCGTTTCAGCGGACATTCTCCTTCGGACTCCTCGTCCTACCGTTCAAAAGAAGAGGTTGAGGCCTGGGAATCAGTCGATTCGATCGATTCATTCAGAAAGGACCTGCTGGAGGCTGAAGTAGCGGATCAGTCCCTGTTTGACCGGATCGGGGAGGAGACCACAGATCTGATCCTGGAAACATTTAAACTTTCCATCGATGATAAGGTTTCACCGCGCATGGACCTGGTGGCCCATCCCGGTCTGATCGGGGAGTTGATGTTTTCCAACGGATCAGCGGACCGGATGGAGGAACGTGAACCGGAGGTGAACATGCCTCTGGAGGAGAATCCCAGGGTGAAACAGATCGCCAAAAAGGAGCGTTTCGCTTTCGATGAGAACGGAAAGCCATTTTCCTCCATGAAGCAATATCAGTTAAGGGACGGTATCTTCGAAGCCATCATCCACCGGTTTTACCAGGATCCCACTTTGATCGCATATGGTGAAGAGAACCGCGACTGGGGAGGGGCCTTCGCCGTATACCGCGGTCTGACGGAAGCGCTTCCATACCACCGCCTGTTCAATGCCCCCATATCAGAAGGGGCCATCGCGGGCACCGCCACAGGATACGCCATGTGCGGGGGAAGGGTGATCCCAGAGATCATGTATTGCGACTTTTTGGGCAGAGCGGGAGATGAGGTATTCAACCAGCTTCCCAAATGGCAGTCCATGAGCGGGAACCTGATCCGCATGCCCGTTGTGCTGAGGGTTTCTGTCGGTTCCAAGTACGGGGCGCAGCACTCCCAGGACTGGTCATCCCTGGTGGCACATATCCCGGGGATCAAGGTGGTATTTCCGGCCACGCCCTATGATGCCAAGGGATTGATGAATGCCGCCCTGCAGGGGACCGATCCGGTGGTCTTCTTTGAGAGCCAGCGCATATACGGGGTGGGAGAGCAGTTCCATGAGGGCGGTGTCCCGGAAGGCTATTACGAGATCCCGCTGGGTGAGCCTGATATCAAACGCACAGGAGAGGATATCACCATCCTTACCATCGGCGCCACGCTTTACAGGGTGCTGGAAGTGGCCGACATGCTCGGGGAGAAGTACGGAATGTCCGCCGAGATCATTGATGCACGCTCACTGGTGCCATTCAATTACGAACCGGTTCTGAAATCGGTGAAAAAGACAGGCCGTATCATCCTGGTGAGCGATGCCTGTGAAAGGGGATCCTATCTGAATGACATGGCACAGCATATCACCGAACTGGGATTCGATGACCTGGATGCGCCCCCCGTGGTGGTCGGATCAAGGAACTGGATCACCCCGGCCTACGAACTGGAGGATTATTTCTTTCCCCAGGCTTCCTGGATTGTGGATGCCATCCATGAACAGATCGTACCTTTGAAAAATCACCATACAACTCATAACTTTACCCGGGGTGAAAAGCTCCGCCGGAGCAGGATGGGGGTCTAGGCTGAACGAACAGTAACAACAAAC
>JBNJEV010000188.1:0-2779 GCA_051746185.1 Bacteroidota bacterium | reverse complement strand
GAAGAGACTCAAGGCGGCCTGATGAGTTCCGGCAAAACAGGCGCATATATCAGTGTCATCCTGGCGATGATGTTCTGGGGTTTCACCTTTGTGCTCTATAAATATGCCAACCAGTCGTTCCGTCCCATCAGCATCATTTTCCTGAGGTTGTTCGTTTCCCTTTTCTTTCTGTTCGGATTCGCATGGCTTTTCAAGAGGCTGAACAGGATCCGGAAAGAAGACGTGAAGTGGCTGCTGCTTCTGACCCTGTTTGAACCTTTCTTTTATTTCCTGGGGGAGGTGAACGGCATGACCCTGGTCACTCCCACCGTAGGCGCGGTGATCATTTCCACCATTCCCCTGATCGTTCCCTTTGCCGCCTACATCTTCTTCAGGGAGAAACTGACACTCCTGAACAAGATCGGCCTGGTGATCTCCTTTGCAGGGGTGATGATGGTCGTCCTTACGCGAAACGAAGGACTATCGGCCGAACCCCTGGGGATCCTGCTGATGTTTGTGGCGGTTTTTTCGGCGGTGGGATACACCATGGTGGTCAAAAAACTTCTCGACCGCTACAATCCCATCACCATTACCGCCTACCAGAGCCTGTTCGGCCTGCTCATGTTCTTTCCCCTGTTCCTGTTCCTGGAGCTCCCCCGCCTGGAGGTGAACGCCATTTCCACCCCCAGCCTGCTGGCCTTGCTCTATCTGGGGGTGGTGGGGTCCGGCATATGCTTTATCCTCCTGACCATCGGCATTCGTGAGCTGGGAGCGGCAAAGGCCAATATTTTTGCCAACCTGGTCCCCGTGGTGGCCGCTATTTTTTCTTTTCTGCTCCTGAAGGAATCCATGCCGCTGCTGAAAATTGCAGGCATCCTGGTGGTGATTGCAGGATTGTTCATGACCCAGATCAGCGAGATCCGGTTCAAACGGGCACCTGCCCGGGACAAATTCAGACATCCCCCTTACGGCTGATCGTGATGGCCCGTTGTGTATTCATCATACAGGGAGAAGGGAAGGGCCATATGTCACAATCGATGGCCATGGCCGAATACCTGGAAGACGCAGGGCATCAGGTGGAGGCTGCTTATGTGGGCTGCAGCGACAGGGTGCAGGTTCCCGGGTACTTCAAAGCGTTCTTCGGGGACAGGATGCATTGCATGTCCAGTCCCTATCTGCTGCGTTCACCCAACCGGAAAGGGATCCTGGTGGGAAAGACCATTCTGTTCAACTTTACACGTTCGGTCACCTATCTCAGTGAGATACGTCGTATCCGCAGGGCGGTCAATTCCATGCGGCCCGATGTGGTATTCAATTTCTATGACCTGGTGGGGGCGCTTGCACTGAGGAGGCTCGATCCGAAGATCCGGCGGATCGGGATCGGGCACCAGTTTTTTCTCCACATGGAAAAATACCCCTGCGATGAGGGTCCTGCTTTGCACAGGTGGCTCCTGCGGATTTTCACCGGTCTGGTCATGCGTTCCTGTGACCGGGTGCTGGCGCTTTCTTTCAGGGAAACGCGGGGAAAAGGCAAAATTGAGGTGGTCCCTCCCCTGATCCGGAAAAAATTCAGGGAGATCAGCTACCGTCCCGGAGACAGGTACCTGGCCTACCTGCTGACCGAAGGATATGTTTATGAGCTGGTGACCCTTGCCCGCGCCGATCCGGATTTCAGGGCCGATGTGTTCACAGATCTCACTCCGGAAATGGAGGTGCCGCCGGGTTTGCAGTTGCATTCTCCCGATGAGGCGAATTTCACGGAGAAGATGGCATCCTGCCGGGGACTGATCACCACCTCCGGCTTTGACGCGGTGGCCGAAGCGGCCTACCTGGGTCTTCCCATGGTGGTTATCCCGGTCAGAAATCATTTCGAGCAGCTCTGTAACAGTCTGGATACCGAAAGAAGCGGTTTTGGGCTCAGGACAATGAAACTTGTACCGGGGATCGAAACAAAAATGAGACCGTATGACAACCGGACCTACAGGAGGTGGGTTGATACTGTGGGAAAAAGGATCTTTAAAATGATGGAATGATAATATCCGCGTTTCATGGAGCGTTTTACATGAGCATGAGAAAAGGTGCATTGCTTCCCGTTCTGATCCTGTTTGTTTCAGGATGCCTGTTTTTTCCGGCAAATCTGCTGGCACAGAAAGGCGGGGAAACGACCTACAGTTTCCTCGGACTCACCAATTCGGCAAGGATTTCTGCCCTGGGAGGGGAGGTGGTCTCCATACGTGATGATGACATCAACCTGGTTTTCCATAATCCCGCCCTGCTGCACAGCGGAATGCACAACCATCTGAGCCTGAATTATGTGAATTATTTTGCCGGGGTCAATTACGGGTATGCATCTTACGGCTATTCCAGGGAGGGAATCGGAAATTTTGCAGCCGGAATGCATTATGTGGATTACGGCACATTCGACAGGACCGATGAACTGGGTGATATCCAGGGCACCTTCCGGGCTTCTGAATATGCCATGAACCTTTTTTATTCAAGGCCGGTGATCGATACCTTCCTCACGGCAGGGGTGAACCTGAAACCGATCTTCTCTTCCTTTGAACAATATAATTCCTTCGGGATCGCCCTGGATGCCGGGATCGTCTATCATTCACCGGGGACACATACCAGCATCGGACTTGTGGCAAAAAACCTGGGTTTCCAGATTGTCTCCTATACCGGGAAAAGGGAAAAGCTGCCTTTTGAGGTCCAGGCAGGGATCACCCAGGGGCTGGAACATGCTCCTTTCCGGTTTTCGGTCACCCTGCAGCACCTGGAAAGGTGGGATTTGACCTATGAA
>JBNJEV010000187.1:0-2818 GCA_051746185.1 Bacteroidota bacterium | reverse complement strand
TGTCAACCGCCGGAACTTAAAAAAATCCAAAAAAACCACTATTTTCGCACATTGTATCACGATCCGAAAATAATTTGAATCCCGGGAGCGAATGACCCGCAGAAGGATGCGGGCCTGAGCTTGCATGATGCAGCCGCATGGAATATAAATTTGCAGAAATTGAGAAGCGCTGGCAGGAGTACTGGGAAAGGAGCAAAACATTCAGAACAGAGGATGATTTCTCCAGGCCCAAGTTCTATGTGCTGGACATGTATCCCTATCCTTCGGGAGCCGGTTTGCACGTGGGTCATCCCGAGGGATATACAGCCACCGATATTGTGGCCAGGTACAAACGGATGAAAGGCTTCAATGTGCTTCATCCCATGGGCTGGGATGCATTCGGGTTACCGGCGGAACAGTATGCCATTGAAACGGGGACCCATCCGGCCAGGGTCACAGGAAAGAACTGTGATACGTTCAGAAGGCAGATCAAATCCCTGGGGCTGGGTTATGACTGGGACCGGGAGATCAATACCACCGATCCGGGTTATTACAAGTGGACCCAGTGGATCTTCATTCAGCTGTATAATACCTGGTTCGACCATCAGCAGCAAAAGGGCCGGCCTATCCGCGAGCTGGAGATCCCGCCGGAGGTGAAAGCCGGGGGAAAGGAGGCCGTCAGACAGTTCCAGGCAGAGCACCGGCTGGCCTATTATGATGACGCGCTGGTATGGTGGTGTCCATCCTGTAAGATCGTTTGCGCCAATGAAGAGGTACTCAACGACGGGACCCACGAGAAATGCGGCAACCTGGTGGAGAAAAAGAACCTGAAGCAATGGATGCTGAGAATCCCCTGTTACGCGGAACGGCTGCTGAAAGGACTTGAGGAGGTGGACTGGCCCGAAGGGCTGAAGGATATGCAGCGGAACTGGATCGGCCGTTCGGAAGGGGCCGAGGTGGATTTCCGGATCGAAGGTCATGATCACATCCAGAACGGTCATGATCATTTACTGAGGGTTTTCACCACCCGTCCCGATACATTGTTCGGAGCCACCTACATGGTACTCGCCCCTGAGCACCCCCTGCTGAATGATCTGATCACTCCCGGTCACCAAGAGGAAGTCAGACAGTACGTTTCCAGGGCCTCCCTGAAATCGGATCTTGACCGGACCGACCTTTCACGAGAGAAAACCGGGGTCTTCACGGGAAGTTATGCCATCAATCCTGTCAACAATAATAAGATCCCCATCTGGGTGGCCGATTATGTGCTGATGGGGTACGGGACCGGGGCCATCATGGCGGTGCCCGGGCATGATACGAGGGATTTTGAATTTGCCACAGCCTTCTCCCTTCCCATTGTCTGCATCATGGACCCGGAGGGTGCAGATGAGGCATTGCGGAAGGAGATCCTTGCCGGCAGGGCATGCTGGACCGAAGACGGAACCTACATAAACTCTGCAGATCCTGAAAGCGGACTGGATATCAACGGGCTCTCCAAAAAAGAAGGGATCGCCAGAACCATCCGCTGGCTGGAGGAGAACAATCTGGGAAAGGCTTCGGTCAATTATAAGATCAGGGACTGGCTTTTCAGCCGGCAGCGTTACTGGGGAGAACCTTTTCCGGTGATCCACTGGGAGGATGGCGAGATCAGTCTGCTGGATGAATCAGAACTGCCCCTCACCCTGCCCGATCTGGAGAAATTTGAACCGGGCGCACACGGGGAATCCCCCCTGGCCGCCGCCCGCAGCTGGGTGGAGGTGACAGACAGCAGCGGGAGGAAGGGATACCGGGAGACCAATACCATGCCCCAGTGGGCCGGTTCGTGCTGGTACTATCTCCGGTTCATTGATCCCAGGAATGACCGACTGCCCTTCTCCCCCGAGAAAGAAAAATACTGGATGCCGGTGGACCTCTACATCGGCGGAGCCGAGCATGCGGTCCTCCACCTGCTTTACAGCCGTTTCTGGCACAAGGTGCTTTACGACCTGGGATATGTTTCCACGGATGAACCTTACAAAAAACTTTTCAACCAGGGAATGATCCTGGCCTTCGCCTATGAAACAGCATCAGGGGCCAAGGTCCCTTCCGACCAGGTGGAGGAAAAAGACGGAAACTATTTCCACCGGCAAACGGGGGAACCGCTCAGCCAGATCGTGGCCAAAATGTCCAAATCACTGAAGAACGTGGTGAATCCCGATGATGTGGTGGCCGGTTACGGCGCAGATTCCCTCCGGCTCTACGAAATGTTCATGGGTCCGCTGGATGCGGTAAAACCCTGGGCAGAGAGCGGAGTGAAAGGGGTGTATAATTTCCTCAACCGGGTATGTAAATTCTTTACCGATCGCGATCACTACCAGCAGGGGGAAGAAGACCCCGAGATTTTGAAATCACTCCACCAGACACTTCAAAAAGTGGAGAATGATATTGAGGCACTGCATTTCAATACGGCCATTTCCCAGATGATGATCTTTACCAATCTCTGCATCAAAAAGGGGAAAGTGACCCCTTCTTCCACAGGGAAGTTCGTCCGGGTACTTTCACCCTTTGCCCCCCATCTTGCGGAAGAGATCTGGCATTTTCTTGGAAATGAACCGTCCATTGCCCACACCGTATGGCCCGAATATGATGAGTCCCTGCTTCAGGAGGATGTATTTGAATACCCGGTCATGATCAACGGGAAGCTGAGGTTCAAAATGGAGCTTCCGCTGGACCTCCCGGAAAAAGAAGTGGAGGAAAAGGTAACCGGACACGAAAAAGCCCGTAAATGGATAGGGGAAAAATCACCCCGCAAGATCGTATTTGTACCGGGAAAGATCATTAATATTGTGGTGTGAAGATC
>JBNJEV010000186.1:0-2828 GCA_051746185.1 Bacteroidota bacterium | reverse complement strand
GGAGATCAGGTCAATGCTGATGCAGATCCAGTACAGGGGACCGGATGAATCGGGGATCTATATCGGAGATGGGATCGGGATGGGGAGTGTCCGGCTCAGCATCATCGATCTGGAGCAGGGACAGCAACCCATGTGTACCCCGGAGGAAGATCTGTGGATCGTATATAACGGAGAGATCTTCAATTACATTGAGCTCAGGGAAGAATTGAAAAAGCTTGGATACCGGTTCCGCACCAAAAGTGATACCGAAGTATTGCTGATCCTGTACAGGCATTACCGGGAAAAATGCCTTGAAAAACTGAATGGCCAGTATGCCTTTGCCATATGGGATACTCATCGCAGGGAGTTGTTCATGGCCCGCGACCGGATGGGGATCAGGCCACTGTATTATTGCGATACAGGGAACGATTTCATTTTTGGATCGGAAATAAAATGTATTCTGGAGTCAAATGCCGTCCGTCCCGAATTTGATCCGGTGACGCTGAACCAGGTCTTGACCTTCTGGTCCATTCCCTCGCCGGGTACACTGTTCAGAAAGATCTACGAACTTCCGCCGGGGCACTGCCTGCTCAAAGGAAAAGGTGATCTTGTGATCAAACCATACTGGAATCTGGAGTTCCGGATCAATGAGAAATATAAGGATCTGAATGATGCAAAAGAAGCATTCAATGATCTGATTTCCGATGCGGTCAGGATCAGACTCAGGTCTGATGTGCAGGTGGCTGCTTACCTGAGCGGGGGAATTGACTCCAGTGCCACCACCTATTATATTAAGAAGGCAGACCCCGGGGTGTTAAATACATTCTCGATTGGTTTTGAGGATGCAGAATTTGACGAGACACCATACCAGGAAAAAGTATCAAAATGGCTTGATACCAGACACCGATCCGTGTCATGCAGGAATTCTGACATCGCTTCCAATTTTGCGGAGGTCATATGGCATACCGAGGTACCCATCCTGCGCACTGCGGCAGTTCCCATGTTCCTGCTTTCCAGACTGGTGCATGACCATGATATCAAAGTGGTGATCACTGGTGAAGGAGCAGATGAGTTTCTGGGCGGCTATAATATTTTCAAGGAAGCGTTGATAAGGGAATTCTGGTCCAGACAGCCGGATTCCGGGATCAGGCCCCTCCTTCTGAGTAAATTATATCCCTACCTGGCTCAGTTTCAGGGAAGAAATACGCGCATGCTCAAAATGTTCTTCGGCCACAGGTTGACTGAAACGGATTCTCCAATCTATTCTCATCTGGTGCGGTGGAACAACTCTTCCCACGTGAGGAATCATCTTCACCCCGATGTACTGGCATCCATTGGTAAGGATCCTGTTCACATGTTTCAAAAGCAGTTGCTGTCTGGACTCGAAAAATGGGGCATGCTGGAGAAGGCACAGTGGATCGAGGCCACGCTTTTTCTCTCCGGTTACCTTCTTTCTTCCCAGGGTGACAGGGTAGCCATGGCTCATTCGGTAGAGGGACGCTACCCGTTCCTGGATCACAGGGTCATTGAATTCTGCACCGGACTCCGATCAGATCATAAGATCAAGGGTCTGAACGAGAAGTATCTATTGAAGAACCTGATGCAGAAAAAATTACCCGATGAGGTGATCTCCCGGCCAAAGCAGGCCTACCGGGCCCCTGTTGCATCCAGTCTGCTGTCAGAGAATGCACCTGGTTATTTCCGGGAATTGTTATCTTCTTCCCGGCTGGCCAGACACGGTTTTTTCAGGGCGGATACGGTGGAAAAGCTTGTGGCAAAACTGGATTCCGGAAAAACCATCACCGAGAATGACAACATGGCGGTTTCAGGCATCCTTTCCACCCAGATCCTGGCAGATCTTTTCCTTTCTGGCAACAATCCCTTCAGGATCCATGGTATGCGCACGGAATGCCCTGTAAGATATGATAAGGTTGTTCAGAATCACATATAAACATTATGGGAAAGATAAAATTTCATAAGGATATCCTGCAGATCAGTGATGTGGAGGGACTGGTGGAAAAGATAACCGATAAGCTAAAGGATGATGTGAAACAGAAACTCCACCGGTTCGGGGGGGTGATCGGCCTGAGTGGAGGAATAGACTCTTCGGTTACCATGGCCCTTGCAGCCAAAGCACTGGGTGCTGAAAATGTCCTGGGGGTAATGTTGCCTGAAAAGGATTCCAGTCCGGATAGCCGGATGTTTGCCACAAAGCTGGCAGATCAATTCAGGGTGAAAGTCATCGCTGAAGACATCACGGGTGCCCTGGAGGGTTTCAGATGCTATGAACGAAGGGACCTGGCCGTAAAAGAGGTCATTCCTGAGTATGATCCTGCAACACATAAGATGAAGATCGGGATCAAGCAAAGCAAGCCGGGATCTCTTCTGCCCCCTGTATTTCATCTGACCGTTGTGAAACCGGACGGCTCCGAGATCATACGCAGGTTACCACCCGTTCAGATGAGAACCATCATTGCTGCTTCCGATTTCAAACAGAGGTCCCGGATGTCCTTCCTTTATTATCATGCCGAAAGGCTCCATTATGCAGTCATCGGTACACCCAACAAACATGAAGTGGATCAGGGCTTTTTCGTGAAATACGGGGACGGGGGAGCTGATATATTTCCCATAGGAAGACTCTATAAAACACAGGTATACCAGCTGGCTGAATACCTTGGGATCCCCCGGGAGATCAGGGAACGTGTTCCCACCACCGATACCTACAGTGCGGAACAGACCCAGGAAGAATTCTTTTACCAGTTCCCCTTTGAAAAGCTCGACCTGCTCTGGTATGGCTATGAGAAAGGTGTCGATCCCGGGGAAGTGGGGAGTGTGATGGGCATGAAAGA
>JBNJEV010000185.1:0-2837 GCA_051746185.1 Bacteroidota bacterium | reverse complement strand
CAGCCCAGAAGGCAGGGATCGACATCAGCGGTGATTTTCCGCAATACTGGGAATACCGGGGAACACCGGTCCTGCTTCTGGGAGGTTCGGACGAGGACAACCTGTTCCAGATCCCCGGGCTGGAACAACAGCTGGATCTGCTCTCTTCGTCGGGAGGAAATTATATCAGGAATACCATGTCCAGCAGGGACAGTGGCAATGTATGGGCGTTTGAAAAGGACCCGGAGTCGGGGCGCTACGATCTCAACCGGTGGAATGGATCCTACTGGGACCGGCTTCACCGGCTGCTGGAACTTACTGCTGAAAGGGAGATCATGGTGCAGGTGGAGATCTGGGCCACCTTTGATTTCTACAGGGAGAACTGGCTGAAAAATCCGTTCAATCCTGCCTGTAACATCAACTATTCCGCAGAAAGGACCAAACTTCCGGTCAGGGTGGATTCCCATCCCACCTGGTGTGAGAATCCCTTCTTCTGGTCTGTCCCGCCCCAGCTGAATAACATGCCCGTGCTGGCTTACCAGCAGCGGTTCGTGGATAAGCTGCTGTCCTATTCCCTTCAGTATGACAATGTGCTGTACTGTATTGACAATGAAACTTCGGTGACGGCGGACTGGGGAAGGTTCTGGTCGGAATACATCCGCAAGAAAGCCGCGGAAAAGGGCAAAAAGATCCACGTGACCGAGATGTGGGACCCGCATGACCTGGATCATATTTCGCACCGGGAGACTTTCGATCATCCCGGGACTTACTCCTTCGTGGAAATCTCACAGAACAATCACCAGCGCGGAGAGAACCAGTGGAACAACGGGCTCCGGCAGATCGAAAGGCTCAGCCGGTCCGGGAACCTCCGGCCGGTCAACAATGTGAAAACCTACGGAAGCTGGCAGGGCAGGCACGGGGGAGGCACCCACAACGGGATCGAAAGTTTCATCCGGAGCGTGCTGTTCGGATCGGCGGCGGTGCGGTTCCACAGACCTCCGTCGGGACTGGGACTGGGCGATACGGCCCGGGCGGTGATCCACAGCATCCGCATGGCAACCGACAGCATCCGTTTTTTTGAAGCGGCTCCCCACAATGAACTGCTGGGAGAAAGGCAGGAAAACGAGGCTTATTGCCGGGCCGTGCCGGGAAGGGAATACCTGGTCTATTTTACCGGTCCGGGTGAAGTGGAACTGGACCTGCAGTCAGACCCCCGGCAGTTCATGATCCGCAGGCTGGATATTTTGACCGGACAGTGGAGTGAGATCCGGCCATCCCGGCAGAACACCCTGGCCTTAAAAAGTGACCGGAAACATATGATGTATCTGATCAGAAAAAAATGAAACCGATCCTGATGATCCCGCTGGTTTTCATGCTGGCCTGCGGAGATGGAAAGAATTCCGGGAGCAATGACCGGGAAGCAGCACAGAATGACCGGGAAACAGCACAGAATGACCGGGAAACAGCACAGAGTGACCGGGAATCAATCCGGGAAGTGCCGGGCACGTTGCGGCTGTACCCCGGCAACCGGAAATACCTGGAATATAAAGGAAAGCCGGTGATCCTGATCACTTCGGCAGAACATTACGGTGCGGTGGTGAACATGGATTTTGATGAGATCGCCTACCTGGAAGCACTGGCAGATGAGGGATTCAATTATACCCGGATATTCACCGGTACTTACATTGAACCGGTGGACAATGTTTTCGGGATCGAAATGAACACCCTGGCCCCCCTGCCCGGCAGGTATCTTTCCCCCTGGATGCAGGAAGACGGGAAATACGATCTTGACCGGTTCAATCCCGGGTATTTCGAAAGGCTCCGGAATTTTGTTTCCCATGCCGGGGAAAAAGGGATCATTGTGGAGGTGACCCTTTTTTCTTCGATCTATGATGAGGGTGCATGGAGGATCCTTCCTTTTCATGCCGGGAACAATGTCAACGGGGTGGGGGAGTTCGGTTACAGACGCGTTCATACCCTTTTCAACGGAGAGCTTCTCGCCTTCCAGGAAAAATTCATCAGGAAGGTGGTCAGGGAGCTGAATGCATATGACAATATTTTCTATGAGATACAGAATGAGCCCTGGGCCGATCATCCCAACCTGGTGGATTATGTGAATCTTGAAGAAGATACCATATTCACCCGCTCCTGGCAGCAGCGGGTGGAGGTGGCCGATGATGTTTCTGCCGACTGGCAGGCATGGGTGGTGAAGGTGATCTCCGATGAGGAGTCCGGTCTGGACAAAAAACATCTCATCGCACAGAATATCAGCAATTTTCAGCATGAGATCCGGGATCCCCTCTCCGGGATCTCCATTTTTAATTTTCATTATGCCCAACCGGATGCCGTCAGGCTGAATGCCGGCCTTCAGGGAGTGACCGGACTGGATGAGACCGGTTTCATGCCCCGGAGCGACCTGCTCTATATTACACAGGCATGGAGGTTTATCCTGTCGGGCGGCGGATTGTACAACAACCTGGACTATTCGTTCACCGCGGGGCATGAAGGGGGCGACTGGCCCATTCCCGGGTCCAACCCGGGCTGGGGCGGGAAAGATTTCAGGAAAAAGCTCTCCTTCCTGGTCCGCGCCATGGAAAAAGTCCCTTTCCACCGGATGGAGCATTCCGATTCGCTGTTTGCATCCGGTTCCCCGGAATTGCTCCAGTACGGGCTTCATAGTGATAAGGGCTCCGCGATCGTTTACCTGGAGAACTGCCGGGGAACAGAATTTTACCCCCGTGTTCAGCCGGGCAATTACAGGGTCACCTGGCTGAATATCCATTCCGGGGTGAGGATCGGAAGCCGGGAATTTCTGAATACGGAAACGTTCCTGGTCTCACCCTTTCCGCTGGACCGGG
>JBNJEV010000184.1:0-2843 GCA_051746185.1 Bacteroidota bacterium | reverse complement strand
CTCTCCATCACACCCTATTACCTTTCCCTGATCAAAAAGGATAATTTCAGGAACGATCCTGTCTTCAGGCAGGCTTTCGGCGGAGTGGAAGAACTGAATACCCTGGAATCGGAGCTTACAGATCCGCTTTCTGAGGACAAGGACAGTCCGGTGGAGGGGATCACCCACCGGTATCCGGACCGGGTTCTGTTCCATGTGAGCAATATTTGCTCCATGTACTGCAGGTTCTGTACCCGGAAAAGAAAAGTGGGGGATGTGGATTACATCCCTTCCAATGATCAGCTTCAGAAAGGGATCGATTACATTGCGGGCAACCCCCAGGTAAGGGATGTGCTTCTTTCGGGAGGAGATCCCCTGATGTTGCCCGATTCGAAGCTGGATTGGCTGCTTGCACAGATCAGGGCCATTCCCCATGTGGAGGTCATTCGCCTGGGCACAAGAATGCCGGTGGTACTTCCTTACAGGGTTACTCCCAAACTGGTCAGCATCCTGCAAAAATATCACCCCCTGTGGATCAACACCCATTTCAATCATCCCAGGGAAATCACAGCTTCTTCCAGGGAGGCACTGGCCTTGCTGGCCGATGGGGGATTCCCCCTGGGAAACCAGTCGGTGCTGCTGGCCGACATTAATGACTGTCCCCGGATCATGAAAGCCCTTGTGCACAAGCTGGTTCAGAACAGGGTCAGGCCCTACTATCTTTACCAGTGTGACCTGTCCGAGGGACTGTCCCATTTCAGGACACCCGTGGGAAAGGGGATCGAGATCATGGAAAGCCTGGTGGGGCATACCTCCGGGTTTGCACGTCCCACCTATGTGATCGATGCTCCCGGAGGCGGCGGCAAGATCCCGGTCATGCCCAATTACATCATCTCCTGGTCCACCCACAAGGTGGTCCTGAGGAATTACGAGGGAGTGATCACCACCTACAAGGAACCGGACAGCTATGAACCAAAAATGTGCGACAGGAACTGTGAACAGTGCAACCTGGATCTGAGACTGGATGAAGTGGATGAACCGGATCCCATAGGGATTGAACGTCTGCTGTCGGATTATGATGAGACGATCTCACTTTATCCTGAGGACAACGAACGGATGTTAAGGAGAGACGAGCATGCAGGACAGAATTGAGACCATCGGAAAAGGAACGATCATTCAACACGGGAAATTCAACGACAGGATCTATTTAATGAAACTCCATCAGGAGGATTGCCCGGGAGTGCTCGGTGAGTTGAGGCAGATTGCCAGGGAAAATGCATACACCAAGATCTTCTGCAAGGTACCCGGATGGGCTGCTCCGGCTTTTTTCTCCGACGGATACCTGATGGAGGCTCAGATCCCGAAGTTCTACAAAAAAAAGGAAGCCGCTTTTTTCCTTTCCAAATACCTGAACTCCGATCGTTTGCTGGGAGTTGAACACGAAAGCCTGGCCGAACTGGGCAAACTGCTGAAAACCACGATACCGGGAAGGGAGCCATCCGGGAAGACCGGAATCGGAGGGGAGATCAAGAAACTGGATCTTTCTTACGTTGGCGAGATAACCTCAGTATACCGGGAAGTCTTCCTCAGCTATCCCTTTCCCATTCATGATCCGGAATATATCACCAGAACGATGAAGCAAAATGTGCAGTATTACGGGATCGAGAGAAAAGGGAACCTGATGGCAGTGGCATCCTCCGAGATTGATACCGAAGGGCAGTATGCAGAAATGACCGATTTCGCCACCCTGCCCGATTACCGGGGGAATAATCTGTCTGTCAGGCTTCTGTCAAAGATGGAGGAGGAAATGAAGAAGCAGGGCATTCACACGCTCTACACCATCGCGAGGTTGAATTCCGCTGCCATGAACAGGACATTTTTGAAATTGCAATACAGCTACGCAGGAACCCTGATAAGAAATACCAATATAGCCGGGAAGATCGAGAGCATGAATGTTTACTATAAACATATTTGAGGGATTCTGCAGGCAATATTTCTAAAGGAATCAACACGATTTTCAGGTAATGCATATCGTTGACCTGCTGATTTTCTTTTTTTACCTCCTGGCCATGCTCGGGGTGGGGTTCTACTTCCTGAGGCGGAACAAAACCACCGATGACTATTTTGTGGGGGGGAGGAAAATGAACAGTCTGCACATCGGGTTGTCGGTGGTGGCCACCGATGTGGGTGGCGGGTTTTCCATCGGACTGGGAGGACTGGGTTTTATCATGGGACTGGCAGGAAGTTGGTTGCTCTTCACAGGGCTGATCGGTGCGTGGATTTCCGGGGTTTTTCTGATCCCCCGTGTTTTCCACATCGCCAGTGAAAAGGGTTTTCTTTCTTTCCCCCAGTTCCTGGGAAATGTCTTCAACAACAGGGTGGCATTCATTGCAGGGATCATCTCTGCCATCAGTTATCTGGGTTTCACAAGTTCCCAGATCCTGGCCGGGGCCAAACTGGCCTCTTCCACCTTTGACGGAATGACACTGACCCAGGCATTGATCCTCATGGGAGTCATCGCCATCGTTTACACGGCACTGGGGGGACTCAAAGCTGTGATCTATACTGATACGATCCAGTGGATCATTCTGCTCACCGGGCTCATCTTCGTGGCACTTCCTTTTACACTGGTCAGCGTGGGAGGATGGGATGTGGTGAGGGAGACGATCCGTCCGGAATTCCTATCGCTTTCCAATGTATCCTGGCAGCAACTGGTCAACTGGGCTTTTACCATCATCCCCATCTGGTTTGTGGGGATGACCCTTTACCAGAGGATCTATGCAGCCAAAGACAGAAGGACAGCCCAGCGGGGGTGGTTCATTGCCGGACTGTTCGAATACCCGGTCATGGCCTTTATCGGGGTC
>JBNJEV010000183.1:0-2862 GCA_051746185.1 Bacteroidota bacterium | reverse complement strand
CCTTTCGGCCGCTTTCAGAAGTTTTATCAGCTGGGGAGCGGAAAAATATTACCGGGAAGGTTCATATGGATTGAGTCTGACCCTTCGTCCCATCAACACCCTTTCCATATCGCTTTTTCCATCCTATTCCTCGTCTTCCAGGGAGCTTCAGTATATCACCCGCGAAGAGATGAACGGGGAGGATCGTTTTCTGTTCGGACACATTGACCAGAAGGTTCTCAGCACCTCGCTCCGGATCAATTATAACATCACACCCGACCTGACCATCCAGTACTGGGGACAGCCTTTTATCGCTTCCGGTAATTATTCGGGATTCAAGATGATCACCGATCCGAAAGCGGAGGAATTCAGTGACAGGTATCATGTGTTTACCTCCGGACAGATCAGCCTGGCGGAAGATACTTACCAGATCGATGAGGACAGGGACATGCAGGTGGATTACCGCTTCGGGAATCCGGATTTCAATGTGGATGAATGGTTATCGAACCTGGTGATCCGCTGGGAATTCATGCCCGGATCAACAGCCTACCTGGTCTGGTCCCAGACACGGGATTATTATTCCCCGCAGGGCAGCTTTGAGGTATGGAATAACGTGGACAACCTGTTCACCGATAAAAAGCCGACCAACACCTTCCTGGTGAAACTTTCCTACAGGTTCGGACTGAGATAGGTTATTTCATGAAGTCATTTCCCTGCTCATAGGTATCCAGGTTGCTGAAGCTGTACTGGTAGCTCATGGGTACGATCTCGTTGTATTCTTCGGTGGTGGCGTCCGACAGGCAGGCGTCAATGATCCTTTTGCCGGTCTGCAGCAGATCGGGCTGAAGATAATTCTGAAGTTCCTCCTTGAAGAACTTCCTCAGTTGTTCCGCTCCCGCATCATATCCTTCCATGCCCACCTCGGGCTGTCTGTAAACCTTCAGAAAACGTGTGGGGATCTTTGATCCTTCCAGGGTCATATAATTCAGTTCATATCCCAGCAGAGAACATCTTGCAGGCTGGTACTGATCGCTTTTCAGCCTGGCAACACCCCGCCGGGTCAGGTATTCGCGCATGAGAAGCTGGGGTTTGAACCCCACGTTCCACACACCGATGTTCTGGTTGGGAACCAGGGTGAAGGTGGTCCTGGGGGTTTCGATGATCTGTTTCAGCAGCAGGTTGGCATGGGTGACCCTTTTTCCCGTGGCGAACGGCCAGTAGGAGCCCACACCTTCGCTCTGCATTCCGCCGGTGGAAACGATGCTCGGGTTGTTGTGTCCCCGGGGTGAGGCCAGGCGCCACAGCCAGGCAAGGGCGGGGGGCAGGATATGGAACATGCCGATAATGCCGTAGGAGGGCTTCTCGGCCGAACACAGGGGTGTGCGGATCCCAAAGCTTCTGATATCGACAGAAACAGGTTTGTCGATCACATTGGGGACGCTGTCCCTTGGCAGGATGACCCGGGGATTGGGACAGCGTTTTCCCGGCTCGTCCTCGATGTGCTCCCAGATCAGTGCGGTGGCCTCCGGTTTGCTGTCGATGTTCAGGAAAAGAAAGGGTTTTTTCGTATGGATGGTGATATTTTCCAGGAACGGATCATCCCCGTATTTCATTACACTGTCCACCCTTACGAACCAGGCATTTTCAGCGTCAATGATCCGGAGCTTTCCGTCCTCCCGCTGAAGGGAGGGATGGCAGAAGGCCATATCGTCGGCCACCGGATGGAATGAACAGAACCTGGGGATGGTGATCAACCTTTCTTCTCCGGTGACGGTGTTCTTCCCCAGCAGCACCCGGCCGTCAGGTTCTCTCACAATATGCTGGTGCATTTCGCTTTTCCCCCCTCCGCTGGCGCCCTCGTGCATGAAGGTGGAGATATTGTCGTAGGGACTGACGGACTGAACCGCGGAGCAGTGGGCGGTCACCCAGCTTTCTTTTTCTCCCTGGGTCAGCAGGACCCCGTACAGCCCTTTCTTTGCACTGGGTCCGGGATACAGGTTATAGGCATAGAGTTCATGGATTTTGTCGCTGCGGTTATGTACCACTACCTGTTTGCCTCCGAAATGGGTGTGCCTGAAAACAGGGGCCACAAAGATCACCGATTTGATCTCGGATCCTTCCTTCAGTTCGTCCGGTGGGGTAATGGCCTGCAGCATGGAAAGACCCATGGCAAAGAAACCGGCATTGGAAGGAGCAATGGCAATGCCCAGTGATCCGATCCCCATCCTCCCGGCGAAATAGATAAATACGGCCAGTTCCTGTTCTTTCATCCAGCCGAGTGTTTCATCCCGGAGGGCCTGGAATTCATACCCGTATTTCTCCCTGAACTGTTTTTTGTCTGTGGGGCCTTCATCTGCAATGGCCATGGTCGCGGGATCTCTGCGGCGCATGTAGGGTTCGGGATAGTTCACGGAGATCCCGTTCTTTACCCGGTGCACGACAGCCTCGGTCAATTCCCCTTTTCCGGGAATCTCGTATTTCACTGCATATTCCCTGTTCTCTCTTCCCAGGGTGGATGCATCGGCCAGGTCAGCGGTCGTGTTGTAACAATTGAAGGCCTTGCATCCTTCCAGCAATTTCCTTACGTTTTCGGGCAGTTCAATGTGCTTGTCTTCCAGGATCTTAAACAAGGCATGCATCTTTTCATCATTTAGCGGGTTTGCACAAATCTCCGGGATAACCTCCAGGATCATTGGCAAAAGTAAGGAAAACTATCCTTATAGATCAAATGCTGGTATACCCGCCGTCTACTATCAGGTTGATCCCTGTGACAAATTCATTTTCAAGCAGGAAAATAATTGCATGTGCGATTTCTTCCGGTTTTCCGAGTCTCCCGATCGGATGCTTTGTAATTAATGTATCATAAAAATCACCCAGTGCTTC
>JBNJEV010000182.1:0-2963 GCA_051746185.1 Bacteroidota bacterium | reverse complement strand
CATCACCCCCGGGCATCTCCGGCCCTCCGTGGAGACCTCGCTGCACAATCTGATCGGATACGCCTATATTGTCCACACCCATCCCACGCTGGTGAATGCTGTGATGTGTTCCCGCCATGCGGAGCGGGAAGTGCGGGAACGCTTTGGGGATGAGGCGCTCTATGTGGAATATACGGATCCGGGATATGTCCTGTTCATAAAGCTGCAGGACCGGATCGGGAAATACCACGAACGCCACCTGATGGATCCGAAGATCATCTTCCTCCAGAATCATGGTGTGTTTGTGGCCGCCGATTCCGCAGAGGAGATCAGGGCGATCTATTCATCCATAGAGGCGAGGATCAAAGCGGGCAGGGATCTGGCCCTTCCCGATGATCAGCAGGAACAGTACACCTCGGCTGCTACCCGTGAGGTAGCCGGGTTCTTTGAACACCGGGGATGGATGACTATAGGTTATTCCAGCGATCTCATCCGTTATTTTACGGCCGACAGATCCAGGTTCAAAAAAGTCAGCAGGCCGTTCACCCCCGATATCATTGTATATTGCAAATCGAACTATCTGTTCCTTGAAAAGGGATGGGAAGGGAAACAGATCCGTCATGAACTGGAAAAGTTCCATCAGGTCCACGAATATTTTCCGAAAGTCATCCTGGAAGAAGGGGGCGGACTGATCATTGTGGAGGAGAACGAACCATGTGCCCGGACCGTCCTGGAAGTGTTCACGGATATGATGAAGATCAGTTTTCTCTCGGAGCAGTTCGGCGGGCCTCATCCCATGAGCGATGAGCAGATCAGGGTTATCGACAACTGGGAGGCGGAACACTACAGGCGCAGCGTGGCCAGGAACCTGGGGAAAGCATGATCCTGATCTGAGAAAATCAGGGTTCCCATTGTATGAGCCCCAAGTCGATGGCAGGTTTGAAACCGGGCTCGATCGCGTCCCAGATCACCAGTGCTGCACCCAGGGAGGTGGCATTTGCGATCTCCGAGGTAAGGACTTTTTTATCTGGGAAATGTCCGGCCATCAGTCTGACGAAGATCGGATTCTTGCTGAATCCGCCGGTGATATAGAGGTTCCTGGTTTTGTCCGATCCTTCCAGGATCAGGCGGATGGACCGGGCGGTGAGATCAGCCAGATCGGCCATGAACTGGTGATACGCTTCTTCAAAATGAGCGAAACAGGAAAGATCCACCGACCGGTCAATGTAACCGGGGGGAATACCCTCTCCGAAAAAGACCCTTTTCTTTTCGGTCCGCTGCCGGACTTTCCGGATCAGTTCATCATCGGGGGTGACATTTTTATATGCGTCAGAAGGTACCCGGAACGCTTCTGCAATATACTTCACATTCTCATCATGTATATGGCCCAGGAAAAACCTGGAGGATTTGACCGGGTTCTGCTGGATGCTCATATAGGCCAGACAATCCTGCTTAAGCTGATCGGCCGTGAGCGGGGAGTGGTTAAAGGGATTCATGGAAATGCACCAGGTGCCGGTGGAGATGAGCACGAATTCTTCATCCGACTTCATGAAATAAGGGACCAGGGAGGAAGAACTGTCATGGATGCCGATGCCTACCGGTACATTCTCCTGCAGTCTGACGGATGGGTGTACCGTGGTGACCGGTTCGGGGGCCGGAAGCGTATTTCCCAGTCGCCCGGTCCACGGATGATAGCTCATATGATCGAAATCCCAGAATGCGGTATGGCAACCGATGGAGGTATGCTCGGAGGCGATCTGCCGGGTCAGAAAATGGGAAAGGTACTGGGGAAAGTGGAGGATGGTCCGTACCTTTTCGAAGATCCCGGGTTTTGTTTGCTGCAGCCACAGTGCCTGGAATCCGGAGTTGAGCATTCCGAGCGCCGGCGAGGCGGTCCTCCTGCAGAACTCTTCCTCCCCGCCATACTGTTCGTATACCGGTTCCACCACACCTTCCGGCATAGGCTTCAGGTAATTGTAGATGGGTGTAAGCCGTTCCCCTTCCCCATCCAGATAGGCCAGTGTGGCCCCGTATGTGGTGAAATTGATGCCGCGGACACTGTACCGGGGGTCCTTCATGAAGCGATCACATTTCTCCAGGATCCACTGCTCCAGTTTTTCAATGTCGTCGCATGCAAATCCGTCGTCATCCACCGTTTCCTCAAAGACAGTTTCCTCTTCTTCCAGGATGTCCGGTTCTCTGTCAAACAGCAGGACCTTCTTGTTGGTCTTGCCGATGTCGAATATCAATACTACTTCTTTGTCCATAAATTTTCAATAAAGATAAAACAGCGGCGCCATAAAGAAAAGCGCCGCTGCAATCACCTACTAACTAAAACCACTGTTTATGAAAAATCTGATTAAGATCTTTTACTGAGAACCTCTTTTTCATACTGCTCTATATCGGCAATGTAATCACGGCCTGCCGGAGCATCATGCTTCATGCAGTAATAATCCCATACAGCACCGAAAGGATAGGTCTTCAGCAGTTCGAGCGTGGCAAGTCGCTCGAACAACTGTCCGCTTTCTTCGTATTCCAGCAGCATTTTCCGTGGTTCCAGCAGTGCAAACAGCATGGCCTGCTGGGCTGCACGCGTTCCGACCACGTATGCGCCGATGCGATTGATGCTGGCATCGAAAAAGTCCAGTCCCATGTGCACGAGGTCCATTTTTCCGGATCTGACGATTTCCTGGGCGATCAGCAGGGTATCATCGTTCAGGGTGACCACATGATCACTGTCCCACCGGACCGCCCTGGTCACATGCAGGAGGATTTCCGGGAGGAACAGCAGTGCGGATGAGATCTTGTCGGCCACCGTCTCGGTGGGATGGAAATGCCCGCTGTCCAGGCAGATGAGTTTCTGTTTGGCCACGGCATACCCCAGGTAAAATTCCGAATTCCCCACCGTCATTGCTTCCACTCCGATCCCGAACAGCTTGCTCTCCAGTGAATCCTTCATATGCTGGCCGGAAAATTTGTCAGAA
>JBNJEV010000181.1:0-3025 GCA_051746185.1 Bacteroidota bacterium | reverse complement strand
AAACACATATTCAACACCGGGGATCTGTAGCAGGGAGTACATATGGGTATCTTCCCAGGCCTGTCCCGAATAAGCGGGATCATGCGACCAGACCAGGTTAAATCCAAGCGCTTTAATTGTATGGGTTGGATCGAGATCCCGCCGGTGATTCCACAGGGAGATCAGGCATTCATCCCTCTGCCCGGACGCGTCCTGTCCACTTAGAGGTTGCGGTGATATGATCATCACGCACAGAACCGCCATGACAAACATGGTTGTCCGGAAAATTAATCTGTGATTCATTTGGATCGGGTATTGGTGATTGTACCCCTCAATTTAATGAATTAAATCGGTACCCGACCCCTCTGACACTGAGAATGTGTCTGGGTTTTGCGGGATCCTGCTCAAGTTTTTTCCTCAGATCAAGGATGAAATTATCCACAGTACGCGTGGTGGGCATGGCTTCATAGCCCCACACCTCATTGAGCAGATCATGCCGGTGGACCGCTTCCCCCTCGTGCCTGATCAGGTATTCCAGGATGTCAAATTCCCTGGCCGACATTGAGATTTCCTTGTCTCCATTAAATGCCTGAAGCTTATTAAAGTCCAGCTTTATGTTTCCAAATGTAAAAATCTCAGGAACAGTAGATTCATTTGTTATTCTCCTGAAGGATGCTCTGATCCTTGCCAGCAGTTCCGGCAGACTGAAAGGTTTGGTGATGTAGTCATCGGCTCCTGTGTCAAGCCCTGAAACTTTATCCATTTCTGATCCCCTGGCAGTGAGCATAAGAACGGGCAATGAAGGTTTTTTTTGCTTGACTTTCCTGCAGATCTCATATCCGTTCAGACCCGGTAGCATGAGATCGAGCAGCAGGAGACCGATCTTTTTCTGTAGTGCGATCTCTAATCCCTTCTTTCCGTTGGTCTCGGTGATGACGCTGTATCCTTCATATTCAAGGTTATCTTTCAGTCCCCTGAGAATACTGATATCATCCTCTATGATCAGAATGGTTTTCATGTCCTGGAAGGAAACAAAATTACCGAAAACTTGCTTCCTTTGCCAACTCTGCTTTCAACCTTGATTTTTCCCCCGTGTGCTTTCACGATCTCTTTTACCACGGTCAGGCCGAGTCCTGTACCGGTGATCTCGCCGTGATCTTGCCGTTCCACCCGGTAGAACTCTTCAAATATCTTTGTCAGCTGATCCTCCGGTATGCCAATCCCCTCGTCTTCCACCTCAGAAATCACGGCATCTGAGTTTTTATAGAGGCGGACGTAGATCCTGCCCGGTCCGGCCGAATACTTGATGGCATTGCTCAGCAAGTTGGCATACACCTGGTGGAACTTTTCGGGGTCGACTTTCACCCGGATATCCGTTTCGATTTCAGTCACCATGCTGAATTTCTTTTCCTCCAGCCAGTAATTCATGTCGTTGATGGCGGAATGAAGGATGTCAGGCAAACTGGTTTCAACCGGGTGGTATTCCTGCCTTGCCTTTTCCATCTTTGAAAACTCCAGGATGTTATTGATCATCCGTTTCAGCCTTTCACTCTCGTTGATCACCACCGAGAGATAGTTTTTCTGGCCCGGATCCGACCTGATCCTGCCCATCATCAGGGATTCGGCGTACATCCGGATAGAGGTGAGCGGGGTTTTCAATTCGTGGGTCACGTTGGAAATGAAATCCGAGCGTAAACTGGCCAGGTGTTTTTCCCTGGCAATGTCCCTCAGGATCAAAGCCACTCCGAGAAACATGGCCACAAGAAGCAACATGGAGGCAATGCCGTAGATCCAGCTTCTGCGCCTGATCAAATCTGAGACAAGGTCTTCATCCTCCGGCCCGATCCGCAGGATCTGCCCCGGGAACCAGGGACTCAGCTGGGAGGAGTGTACAAGCCTCTGTCCTTCTGTCCGGGAAACATATCCTCCAGGAAATTCGATGATGTAATCAAACTCAAGGCCATCCTGCAAACCTGCTTCGGCGATCATGTCAAACAGCCTTTGCCGGTCGAACAAAAAACCTGCAGGATGCTTCATTACAGTGTTGATCAGGAAGAATTCCCGGTTGCTACCAGAATAAGCGTTGATTATCCTGAAATCATTTCCTGCGCTGTAATAGGTTTCAGGATTTTCATTTTTTAAAAGCCCCGCAAGTTCATCTCCATATTCATTAACAAAGTAGATCCTCGCATTTAAAGAATTTATTGACTGATCGATACGGGATGTTTTTACAGTATCACTTAAAGTATTTTCTTTCATCCATTCTGTCAAAATGATGAGCAGTTCCTCCGAATAATCACTCAGTGGAATGGCACCTTCTTCCATTTTCTCAAGGCAAAACGAAATGGTCTGCACCATATTCTCAGCATCCTCCCCGTTCGTGAGTTTCAGGAGCTGTGGAAGGGCATAATATGCATAAGGGAATCCATTGTCATCCAGAAGAAGATAATAATCGGTAACAATTTTGCTGTACCGGGTTAAAGCCTCTTCAAATTCGCCTGCTTTCACGGCGATTCGGCCCAAAGCATTCAATACCATGGCCGAATCGCTTGCTGAAGATGCAGAAAGAAGAGCAGTACGGTAAAAAGTTCCTGCGTCGGACAGGTCCTGTTGTGCAAATTCAGCCTCTTCGCCCTGTCTGAAAGCAGTCAGATACCTGTCTGAAAATTCTGGTTCCGGGAGGATCTCAGTGATCCCGGCAAAATTCGGAAAAATGAACCGGCCGTCTTGATCCAGGATGAATGGCTGGATGATATATTCACGGTCAGCCGCAGTCTCTATCAATAATTCCCGGATGGTTCCCGGCCGGTCCGTTTCCTGTGCAAAGTCCGCGGTTATCGCTTTTATTTCAGCCTGCAGTGCAGCGGAGAACCTGGAGGAAAGTTCCCGCTCCTCCTCCAGGATCCTCTTCTCAGTAAGCTCTTTCAGGTTCGAGATATTATTGATGCTGAAATAAGTCAGTATGCTACCCGAAAGAACTATGGCAAGAATAAAAACGATTGTCAGCCTGGATGCAGGTTTAAGCTGTCGGTTCATTCATCCGTGT
>JBNJEV010000180.1:0-3046 GCA_051746185.1 Bacteroidota bacterium | reverse complement strand
TCTTTAAGATGGGTTGTTCCGGTTGGTAACTGAACAAGGATTTCAAACATGAGTTTTGATAGTTGGCTTTTAGACAGGCCTATTTTCAGTCCTGCTCTCCTCATATCTCCAAAAGTCTTTTTACTGAACATTTACAATTTCTTTAAAATTAGTAGATAAATCATAGAACTTCATTAAAAGGAGTTCCCGGACCCAACGGAGATTCGGGTCGTTCCAGCGGTGGGGATGCGTGTTGAAAATGATTTTGCTGGGAAGCAGGCCGTTTTGAATCTGATTGACCAGGTGCGAAGTGCTGTGTATTTCCAGGCTGAACCCTGAATCGACCCTGTCCCGCACGGTCGCCTCACTCCGTCTCCAGGAACGGCCGGTGTCGGTAAGACACATGACCCTGGAGTAGTCCACGTCAAGACAGGGTTCCGCCACAATGCCGAAATCCCTGTAATCATAGTCCTCCCACAGCTTCCGGTTGTCCCATTTCGAAAGCGGTCTCTCGTGCATGCAGGCCGTTTTCACAGTTGCCACCTCACGCATCCTGGTCAGGTTTTTTCCGAATGAGTCAATGGCCTTTTCCTTATTTCCCGCAGTCCGGCTCAAATCCTCATAATGATAACCGATCTCATGCCCCATCGCGGATATCTCGTTGATGATCCCGGGATCAAAGCTCCGGGGCACCATCCGGAAGTAATAGGTGGCCGTGATCCCCCGTGCATGCTCCAGTTGTGCAAACCGCAGCGCATTCCCCGGCAGATGGTCCACATCATGCCTCAGGATCACCACCTTCCACTCTTCCTCATCCTCAATGAACCGGAAAAATGTTTTGAAGGCATACCCCGCTTCGGCCAGGGCTTGCAGCAATTCATTGTATTTGGTTATTGTGAAATCAACATCCCGGAAATATTGTGGTTTCAAATCCTGCAATATGTTTCTCTTCTTATGCATTCACAACTCATTAAAGCCTAAATATACCAAAAAAACAGGGATGCGGGAAGGTTGCAGGATAATTCGATTCCTTCATTGATTACATCCTCATACTATTTCACAGGGTTCTTGCACCCGTTTTCAAACGTCTGGGAATTATTGAACAGTGGGGAAACGGGTTGAAGCTGATCCATGCAGAACTTCAGACGATTGATATCGGCGAATGCATTCCTGAAATTGCCGGATCGTAGTATCTTTATGGGTAATTTGCTTAAAAGCGATATATTGCAGTCTGCCGGAAAAAATCTTCGTAACTTAAGGCATGGGAGCCACGAAAGGAAATACTGAGCAATTTGCGAATACGGAAACTTTCCTCCGGGACCAGCTCGCGATCGACAGAACCAGGCTTGCCAACGAACGGACCTTCCTGGCGTACTGTCGAACTGCTCTCGCGCTCATTCTTACAGGTGCCGGTTCCATCCACTTTTTTGACAGCCTCTTTTCGGATCTGACGGGATGGAGCCTGATCGTTCTTGGCCTGGTGGTAACAGCTATTGGAGTTGGCCGGACCGTCCGGATGGCACGTCATATTGGGAATGCACACAGGAAAATAAGGTCAATTGACCCGGGTCACTGAAGGAAGGCCCCGCCTGAGGATCTGTCTCTCCGCCGCAAGCAGCGGGGAACCTAGCCTGCGAGCTCGCCAATGTCCGAGCGGGATTCAAAGAAAACAACCGCTGTCAGCGATCCTGAAAAGACATAATAATTGGGGGCATTTCCCGGCAGACTATCCACGACATGCCGCAGGATCACAACCCTTTTTGCCTTTGATAACTATATAGCAGGAAAACTCACCGGTACATCCTGTAAACAAAAGACTTCCCGATGTTCTTGGTGTTCTGCCAGATCAATTCCCGGAACCAGCGGAGACCCGGGTCGTGCCACCTCTGGGGATGGGTGTTGATCATGATCCTGCCGGGAAGCCGGCCGGCCGCAGCCAGCCGGATCAGATGTGAGGTGCTCCGTACTTGCAGATCAAATCCGGAATCGACCCTGTCCCGCACATTTGCATCGCTCTTTCTCCATGAACGGCCGGTATCGGTGATATAGAACACCTTCGAATAGTCCACATCAAAATAGGGCTCCCCGGCAATGCCGTAATCCCGGTAATCATATCGTTCCCATAATTTTCGGTTATCCCACCTGGAAAGGGGGCTCCCGTGCATGCAGATGGTCTTCACCGGGGCCAGTTCTCTCAATTGCTCCAGATGCAATTCAAATTGAGCGATCACTTTTTCCATGAGTTCCGGGGGAACAGGTTGCCGGGCGGGATCCGTTCTTCCTGCTCCCGCGCTTTTTGCCGCCATGCTCAGGTCCTCGTAGTGATAGCCGATCTCATGGCCCAGCCCGGAGATCTGCCTGATGATGTCCGGATCGAAGCTCTGCGGAACGATCCTGAAGTAATAGGAGCTCCGGATGTCCATTTCATGCTCCAGAAGACCCAAGCGAAGGGCATTTCCCGGCAGCCGGTCCACATCGTGCCGGAGGACCACGGTCTTATCCGTCCCGGGAGACTCCATGAACTGCAGGAATGTCTGGAATACATATCCCCGTCCGGTCAGGGCCTGCAGCAACACTTTGTATTTTCTGACGGTGAAATCCAAGGAATGCGGATTATTTCCATCAAAGCTAATAAGAAAAAGAAACAGGGATGTGTTTGGGATAATCAATCTATCACCTCTTGGTAAGCCTGGTATCAAAGTAAAACTCCCTTTGATCAATGATCTTTACTTTTTCGTAGTCTTTATGATTACAATTCAGAATAATATTGTGGGAGGAGTGTATGATACTGCTCGGTACTTTCAGTGCAATTGTTTTCCCTTCCTCAATCCATTCCTGTCCTATCTCAGAAAGAATGATCGGCGCCGGAAATTGATGCCAATTTTTTGGCAGGTCTTTTATTTTTAACTCAGTCAGGGAGTGATCAGGGATTTCTATCGTTAAAATATCAAGTTGAGGTGTCATCAGAAGGGGGATATTCACTATATATTCCAGCAAGGCAATTTCCTTATTCTCTCCGGTATACAGAACCGGGGTTCCCTTTTTGTTCCACCTTCCAGGGTGGAGG
>JBNJEV010000179.1:0-3075 GCA_051746185.1 Bacteroidota bacterium | reverse complement strand
GGTAACCAGGGTAAGCATGGTAAACAGGGTAAGCAGGTTTGCCTTACCCGTGCTGATACTGATGATGGGAGTAACCGTCTCCTGTTTGCATGCGCAGCAGGTTACCACCGGATATCAGCCCAAAACGCGGCTTCTGTTCATCCTTGATGCATCCAACAGTATGGCGGGGCCATGGGAAGGCAACAGAAAATTCGATATTGCCCGGCAGATCCTGATGGATATGGTGGACAGCCTTGACGGAATCGCCAACGTGGAAATGGCCCTGCGCATGTACGGCCATCAGAGCCCGGTCCCCCCGCAGGATTGCAACGACACAAAGCTGGAAGTCCCTTTTGGTCCCAACAATGCATCCCGGATCCGGCAGAAACTGCAGAATGTGAATCCCAAAGGGACCACTCCCATCGCCCATTCACTGGAACTGGCCCCGGAAGATTTTCCTCCCTGCAGCAATTGCCGGAACATCATTTTGCTGATCACCGACGGGGTGGAAGCTTGTGACGGGGACCCATGTGAAGTATCCCTCCGGCTTCAGAAGGAAGGGATCGTCCTGAGACCCTTCGTGATCGGGCTCGGCAATGATCCGGGTTTCAAAGAAACCTTCAACTGTATCGGAGAATATTATGATGCTCCCAGTGCGGAACAGTTCAGGGAAGTACTTGATGTGGTGATCACCCAGGCACTCAATGAAACCAGTGTCCAGGTGAATTTGCTTGACTCCCGGCACCGTCCCACCGAAACCGATGTGAACATGGTCTTCTATGACCGCCTGTCCGGATCGATCCGCTATAACCTGATCCATACCCTCAACAGCAGAGGGAATCCGGATACCCTGGGCCTGGATCATCTGAGTACTTACCGGGTGCTGGCCCAGACCATCCCCCCGGTGACTGCCGACAGCGTGAGACTGGTCACCGGCCGGCACAATACCATCGGCATGGATGCCCCGCAGGGATACCTGGTGGTGAAAACCAGCAGAGGGCAAGCCTATGACAATGAGAAGATCCTGGTAAAAAAAGCCAGTGATCCGGCCACCATCAATATCCAGAGAATGAATATCCCGGCCAAGTACATTGTGGGAAGATACGACCTGGAAGTCCCCATTTATCCCCTGATGCTTGTAAAAGATGTGGAGATCCAGCAGAGCTACACCACCATGGTAGAGATACCTGCTCCGGGCTATGTAACCTTCCGCGCCCGGCAGCCGGGAAGCGGAGCACTCTACCAGATCTCCGGCGAAGGGGAACAGGTATGGGTGATGAATCTGAGGGATACTTCGAAAAACCAGGGATATTACCTGCAGCCCGGCTCATACAGGGTCGTCTTCAGGAGGGCTGATATGAGCTCCTCAACTTACAGCGTGATCAGGGACTTCAGAGTGGATTCGGGTGACAATGAAACCATCGAATTTGATTGAACTTTATTTTTGAAATACCCTTTGCCCATGGCTGAATGGGAGGACCGGGATATCATCGAAGGGATGAAAACTCCCGGGAAGGAGGAGGCCGCATTTTCCCACCTGATGAAAAAATACCAGGAAAGGCTTTACTGGCATATCAGGAAGATCGTCGTCAACCATGAGGACACGGACGATGTTTTACAGAACACATTTCTCAAAATCTGGAAATCCCTGTCAGATTTCCGTTCTGATTCCAAGCTCTTTACATGGCTCTACAGGATCGCCACCAATGAAGCTCTCTCCTTCCTGAAACAAAAACGAAGAAAAAGCTTTACTCCACTGGATGATACGGAGAACAAACTGGCAGAGCAGCTGGAATCAGATCCCTATTTTGATGGCGATGAAATACAGCTTAAATTGCAACAGTCGATCCTCAAACTTCCCGAAAAGCAACGGGTGGTTTTCAACATGAAATATTTCGACAGACTGAAATATGAGGAGATGGCTGAGATCCTGGGAACCTCAGTGGGGGCGCTGAAAGCCTCTTACCATCATGCGGTAAAAAAAATCGAAAACATGCTCCGCAAAGATTAAACCTTTTGAGGTCATAAAAGTCTAATCAATAACTGGATAGCAAGATGCAAAAAGAGAATAACAGAAAGTTGCTACAGGATGAAGCCCTCAGGCATCATCCTTTCAGAGTACCCGATGGGTACTTTGAGAGCTTTGCCGGCCGGCTGCAGCAAAGGATCCGGGAAGAGGAGGAGAAACAGGTACCTGTCCGCCGGCTCTGGCATTCTGCCCGTTTTCGAACAGCTGTTGCAGCAGCGGTAATTCTGCTTGCTCTGGTCAGTTTTCCCCTCCTTCGGATGAGCACGGTGAACGAACAGCTGTCCGGATATCCCGAAGAGATACTGCTGGAAAATATGAATATGATCGAAGAGGACATCTTTCTGATGGAACTGATGGATAACGTGACCACGGCTGCCAATGACGAAGAGATGTACCTGGACCAGGCCATGGAACATCTGGCCATGAATGAAGTGGAACTGGACCTGATTTCTGAATAAGCAAATGAACCGGACCATGAAAATAACATCAACCCAAATTACCACCACGCTTTTTCTGTTGTTCATCCCGGTGTGGATGACAACGCTTCTGGCGCAGACCGAGGAACAGATCGAAAAGTTCAAGAAGGAGATGCGATCATACTATAACGAAAAGCTTCAGCTCACAGCCCAGGAAAAGGATAAATTCTGGCCTATCTACGATGATTTCTACAACCGGAAGATTAAACTCGATGAAAATGAGAGACTTACATACCGGTACTGTCACAGTAATGTGGAGAATATGTCTCAGGAAGAGATCGCCGAAGCGCTGGACAAGATCATGGAGCTGAAGAAACAGAAGCACAGTCTGGAAAAAGAGTATCATGAAAAATTCCTGAATATCCTTCCTCCCAAGAAGGTACTGATGCTCTACAAAGTGGAGCGGGATTTCAGGATGCACCTGATCAGGCAGATCAGAAAGAAGCGCGGGCGCGGAGATGACAGCAGACGGGGCGGCAGCAGGGGACCCGCTCCGAACGACCAGCCGGGCACAAGCATGGATCCCGGAAAAGGTTTTGATCACGGCTCTACCATAGATATAGATCCCGGAAAAGGTTTTGATCACGGCTC
>JBNJEV010000178.1:0-3089 GCA_051746185.1 Bacteroidota bacterium | reverse complement strand
GGGACAGACTATATTGATCTGCTGCTCATTCACTGGCCCACGCTCCACATGGACCTTGAAGGCTGCTTGTCAGCCATGTTCTACCTCAGGGACGAGGGAAAAGTGAAACACGTGGGTGTAAGCAATTTCAATCCCGATCTTTTCAGGCGGTCCATCAAACTGGGACCCGTGGTATGCAACCAGGTGGAGTTCTCCCCTTATCATGGACAGGATAAACAGGTGGAGGCAGCCCGGGAGACCGGTACCATGATCACCGCTTACAGTCCCCTGGCCAAAGGCAGGGTTACCAAGGATAAAACGCTCAGGGAGATCGGGGAGTCACACAACAAAACCCCCGCACAGGTTTCTTTGCGGTGGCTGCTGCAGCAGGGACCTGTATCGGTCATTCCCAAATCCGGCAGCAGGGACCATCTGGAAGAGAACATGCAGATATTCGATTTCGAGCTCAGCGGCGAAGAAATAGAAATGATCTCCAGCAGAGTCTGATCCGTTCTTCAGTGAATACCGGTAAGATCGCAGGGGTGTCCGGCTGACCGGACCGGGCTTATGCCCCGAACTTTTTGAGTTTTTCCGCATGGGCCATGGCCAGCGGCATGATCTCCCGGGCAAGGAACATTCCCAGTTCTCCCTTTGCGGCCGATATTTCATCAAAGGTTTTCTGGTAAGGTCCCCTGGTATAGGGTGCTTTCATAAGCAGAGGGACCGGGTGCCAGCTGTGGCTGCTCAGCGGTGCGGGTGTGGAATGGTCGCCCGTTATGATCAGTACATCGGGAGCCTTTTCCAGCAGATCCGTCAATGCGGCATCCATCTTTTCAATGGCCTCCGCCTTCTTCATGATGTCTCCGTCCTCACCCGTCTTGTCGGTATCCTTGAAATGTGAAAAAACAAAATCATGCTCCTCCATGGCTTTCAGTGTATCCCTGATGATTTCCACGGGACCGGTCGGCTCTGACCAGACATCCATTCGCAGCAGTCTGGCGATGCCCCTGTACATGGGATACCCGGCAATGGCGGTGGGATTGAGCGCATATCTTTCATGGAAAGAAGGCCAGTCGGGCAACTGCGCCACCCCCCGGATGATCAGCATATTGGCATCGGGTTCATCTTTCAGCACTTCCCCGATATGGACTGAAAGTCCTTTGATGATCCTGGCAGTCCTGCTGGAATCATAGGGCGGTCGTGCGGGATCAAGGGGCTCTTTCCCGGTTTCCTGGGGATCCGTATCCCCCGCCCTGTCATCCAGGTCTTCTCCCTTCAGGACCAGCAGTCCCCGGTGCTCCGCAACGGTTTCGAATACCACTTCCGCATCCCCCGTTTTCACCTTTTCCCTGATCCTGTCCATCAGTTCCCTGTTCCGTTCGGTACTGATCCTGCCTGCCCGGCGGTCGACGACCTTCCCCTGTTCATCCAGCGTACAGAAGTTCATCCGTGCGGCAATATCCCCCTTTTCCAGGGGGTACCCGATCCCCAGGGCACTAAGCACGCCCCTGCCGATCTGGTAAAGGACCGGGTCATATCCGAAAAGTCCCAGGTGACCCGGTCCGCTTCCCGGGGTGATCCCCGGGCTGACCGGATGAAAAAGTCCCAGTGCACATTTTTGTGCCAGTCTGTCCATGTTGGGAGTGCGGGCGATCTGCAATGCAGTACCTTTCCCGTCGTTGTCGCAGTCTCCCAGTCCGTCTAGGACCAGCATTACAATTTTTTTATCGTTGGCCTGGGCCAGGGAAGCGATCACATTTCCGTATGTATCTTCCATATCGATGTTGTATTTGGTTTCCTTTCAGAGCGAAAATATCATGCCATACCGCGGGAAAAATGTGGTGCGGTTATTGTGAATAACAAGAAAGATCAAATCCAACAAAAAACAGCCAGCATGAAAAAAGAGAACCAGACCCGTCAGGATCATTACGAGATCCTCGTCCATAACGCACAGAAGGGATCCCCCTACCTGGTCAAGCTGGTCAACGACCCGAAGCTTTATCTGGGCATTCCCATGATCGATCAGAGATTCGACACCGCCGGTGACCGGTTCTTCACCCTGAAAGTCCTGCATCCCCAAAAGCATAAAGGGGTTTATAAGATCCCACTGGAGGACATTGAAATGCTTCAGAGCAATTCTCCTCTTTAGTGTGGTGTGGCGGGATTTCCACAATCTTTATCAGGGTGCGGTCCGGTCTTGAATACTATATCATTCATCAGTTAAAACAAGTGATTATGAAAACCAAAAAAAATCGAATTGTAAATGCATTGTTGTTGAGTATATTAATCGGCCTTTCGGGTGCCATGGCCCTTGCCCAGGAGTACCCGGACCTGGAAGATTTGCAGGACCAGAATGCCCGCTATTACACCCAGATCTACCGGATCGTGGATGAATATCCCGATTTTCAGTACAGGTATGTATATGCTGACGGGGAAGTGGTGGATGTGATCGTGGAGAACGTGGATGAAGAGATGGACAAAAAAAGACTGGAGGTGCTGCTCTATAACCTGAAAAAGAACAAGGAGAAAATGAAAGATATCCCCACCCGCACGGGCGTCTATTATTCAGTAGATGACGAGGCCGAGCCCGAGGAAGGCTACAGGACCTTTTACAATAACCTCTATGAGCACCTGGAATACCCTGAAGAAGCCAAGGAATGGGGTGCGGAAGGCAATGTATTCGTAAAATTCATCGTGGACAGCAATGGGGAGATCGCATATATCACGGCAACAGAAGATATTGAAGCTTCCATGGACAAACATGTGGATGCCCTCAAGGAAGCTGCGAAAGAAGCGGTCATGGCGACTTCAGGGAACTGGCAGCCTGCGAGGGTGGACGACGTTCCGGTAGCCTCCTGGGCGGTGGTACCGGTCATCTTTAAAGTGGAGGCCTATCCCCACATGCCGACCATGATCAGGTAGGATCTGCTTTCATGCAGACCATGATCAGGTAGGATCTGCTTTCATGCAGACCATGATCAGGTAGGACCTACTTTGCCGCCTCTTTTACCATCTGGCTGGCATAACCCCATTCGTTGTCGTACCAGCTCATGATCTTTACCAGGTTCCCCTGGACCACCTGTGTCATGTCTGTGTCCACAACGGATGCC
>JBNJEV010000177.1:0-3108 GCA_051746185.1 Bacteroidota bacterium | reverse complement strand
CTTCACTTTACCCCCGGGGAACTCCCATTTCAGGGGATGGGCCATCTGTTCGCCACGCTGGGTGACCAGGATGAGTCCCCGGTGGACCACAATGGCACAGGTAACTTCTGTCATTTCATTCAGGCTGACGTTTACGCTTGGGATAGTCCACATAAGTCTTTTTTACCATGGTTCGATTAATCCCGTTCCAGCTCTCACTTTCCAGGGTCACAAGCACGATCCCCGCTGTAGGCAGATTGTCCAGGGGATCACTGAGGAATTTATTGGCATAGAGGGTAAACGAGGGATTATGTCCGAAAATGGCAAGGTTGCGGACAGAAGCAGGTGCCTGTCCCACTACTTCTTCAATCTCCGGAACATAGGCCATGTAGAGGGTATCATCGATCTTCAGGGAGGCCGAATCGAGTTTCCAGATCTTCGCCATGATCAGGGCGGTATTCAGTGCCCTGTTGGCCGGACTGGTAAGGATCAGTTCGGGGATCTCCCCGAGCTCTTTCATCCGCTGGGCCATGGTATCCGCATTGCGGAGTCCCCTTTCTGCCAGGGGCCTGTCAATGTCATCCAGCCCCTCTTCATCCCAGCTGGATTTTCCATGGCGAACAATGAACAGTTTTCTTTCCATTGCAATGATTAAAGCAAATTGCTGGCCAGATCGGCCAGATAACTCCTTTCCCCTTTCACCAGGTGCACATGGGCAAAAATATCCTGACCCTTCATGCGGTCGGCCAGATAACTGAGTCCGTTGGACTTGGTATCCAGGTAAGGCGAATCGATCTGTTGAATGTCCCCGGTAAATACCATCTTGGTCCCTTCTCCGGCCCTGGTGATGATGGTCTTCACTTCATGGGGTGTGAGATTCTGGGCCTCGTCCACAATGAAAAAGACCCTTGAGAGACTCCGGCCACGGATGTAGGCCAGTGGAGTGATCACCAGCTTTTCACTGGTCTGCATTTCTTCAATGCGGCTATATTCTTTGCTTTGCTGCTTGAATTTTTGTTTGATCACGGTAAGATTGTCGAACAGGGGGGCCATATAAGGCCCGATCTTATCATCCACATCCCCGGGCAGATAACCGATATCCCTGTTCCCCAGGGGAATGACCGGACGTGCCAGGAAGATCTGGGTGTACATTTTCCGCTGATGAATGGCTGCAGCCAGGGCCAGCAATGTTTTGCCGGTTCCTGCCTTTCCGGTGAGGGCCACCAGCTGTACCTCCGGACGGGACAGGGCATCCAGGGCAAAGGTCTGTTCCGCGTTGCGGGGATCGATCCCGTAGGTGCGCGTCTTTTCCACCCGGTTCATCATCTTGTTGAACGGATCATAATGTCCCAGTCCGCTCCGGGATTCGTTCTTGAAGATGAAATACTGATGGGCATGGGGGCTTTTTTCCAGACCGAAACGCTTTACAGGCACACCCTCTACAGAATCATACATTTCGGAGATCACCATGTGATCGGTCATCTCATTTATCTTCACGCTCTCGAAAATATCCTCAATGTTCTGCACCATATCATTATGATAGTCCTGGGCCATGATCCCCAACGACTTAGCTTTCATCCGCAGGTTGATATCCTTGGTGATCAGGATCACCTGCCGTTTTGGGGAATTTTCCTGCTTGAGGTGCTCGGCAATGGCCAGGATCCGGTGGTCGGGCGTATTTTCCGGAAAAGAAGACGAAAGTTTCTCCGAAGGGGTCTTCCCTGTTTCGATGCTCAGTTTTCCCTTGCCTCTTCCCAAAGAGATCCCGCCGTTAAAAAGCTTGTTACCACTCAGCTTGTCCAGTTCCCTGGTGAATTCCCGGGCGTGATAATTGATAATATCGTTCCCCTTCTTGAACCGGTCCAACTCCTCCAGCACGGTGATGGGTACAATGATGTCGTGCTCATCGAAATTGTGCATGCACCTGAAATCATGCAGCAGCACGTTGGTATCCAGCACAAAGATCTTGGTATTTTTTTTCACACCATTTGCCATAAAACCCCCGCTATTACGCTAACTTTACGGTCTGTGATCTTCAGGTAGGTCAGAGAATCCTGTTTATGGCTCTAAAATTAGGATTTTTTACGCCCTGCCTGAAACAGATTTATCCACATCGGATAAAGTTTTACACATATTTATAAACGGGTATCATGAAGGAACTGGATTACATCATCAACCGGCGAAGCATTCGCAAATTCAAAGATCAAAGGATTGATAATGAAATCATTAAAACATTGCTGGAAGCTGCCATGTATGCTCCCTCTGCCGTGAACAGTCAGCCCTGGCATTTTGTTGTGGTAGACAGCCGTGAGATCATGGACCGTATCATGGAGATCCATCCTTATGCAGGGATGTTCCGGACAGCCTCCCACGGGCTGGTGATCTGTGGCGATGAAAAGCTTCAGCACGGCGATGGCTACTGGGTCGTGGATTGTGGAGCGGCCACACAGAACCTGCTGCTGGCGGCCCATACACTGGGGATCGGCTCTTGCTGGGTGGGGATCCATCCGAGGAAGGAAAGGAAGGATGCTTTTTCCCGCCTGCTGGAGTTGCCCCCCCATGTACAGCCTTTTGCACTGGTGGCCCTGGGCTATCCGGATGAGAAAAAACCGAGACCGGTCAGGTTCAGGCCCGACAGGGTAAAGCGAAACAACTGGAACCATCTCCTGTTCCCCAATGACCCTTCAGAAGGCAAATGACCTACCGGGAAGCCATCGATTTTCTCTTCGGCCGTCTCCCCATGTACCAGCGTCAGGGAAAGGCTGCCTACAAGGCCGATCTGAACAATACCGTCCTGCTGGATGAATACCTGGGGCACCCCCACCTGCAATTCCCCTGTATCCATGTGGCCGGCACCAACGGCAAAGGATCGGTGAGCCACATGCTTGCCTCTGTCTTCCAGCAGGCCGGTTACAGGACCGCGCTCTATACCTCTCCCCACCTGCTGGATTTCAGGGAACGGATCAAAATCAACGGGGATCCGGTCCCCCGCAAAGAAGTGGTTGATTTCCTCACCCGGCACCGGGAGACCATCGAAAATGTAATGCCCTCTTTCTTTGAGATGACCGTGGCCATGGCCTTCGACTACTTTGCCCGGCAGAAAGCAGAGATGGCCATCATCGAAACCGG
>JBNJEV010000176.1:0-3139 GCA_051746185.1 Bacteroidota bacterium | reverse complement strand
ATAAAATTATCGATCCTTCCCGTTTCCTCGCATTTGCGGAAAGCATACGGGATGGTGGAATCTCTGGCTGTTTCCACCCATTGTTTCCAGAACCCGTCCTGAAGATGCACCCGGGTGAAATCCACGGGGGTAATCGGATAGTCGCCTGTTGTTTCTGGCTGCTGCGATTCGCAGGACTGGGACAGGATGATCACCAGTGCCGTAAGGAACAGAAATGTATTCTTCATAGGTTGATAAGATGATTGAGATCAGAGTAAATATAACAAAATAGGATCATTATCCGGACCGATCGATCCAGGGTGCGAGCCCCAGGTGCCTGTTTACCCGCTCCGGATCCAGGGCTGATTTTAAAAAGGGATGGGCCTCGGTGCTGAAGACCGTGGTTTTCAGTGTATACATCTGCTGGTCGGCAAATGCCAGGTAAAAATATTTGAGCGTCTCAGCCAGAAAATAGGTGGCCATGTAGTCCCGCTTCTCTTTGGTGATCACATTCTCAAGAGCCGTAAAAGCCACATCGGTGCGGCAATATTCCAGCAGGTCTTCCCAGTATTCCTGCAGCATATCCATGTACCGCTGCTCTCCGGTCAGCTCCCACAGGTACCAGGCCGATTCGATGATCTCCGGGTTCAGATCGTACTGAGGATTCAGAATGCTGTCTTTCCGGTAGTCATAGATCATGGGCTCCGGTCCGTACCTGTTCCAGAGCCAGTCCCATGTCCTTTGCAGTTCTTCAGCCTCTTCCACGTGCCCTGAGACAGCCAGCAGGGACGGCATGAAAGCATCCCAGAGGGTGACCACCGAACTGGTATGTTCGCCCGTATGCATATCCACCCTCCCGTACCAGGTAAGCGAATCCCTTTTCTCGGGAATGTACCGGAGCACCGCCGCAATGCTCTCATCCCACATCTGCTTCAGTTCCGGGTCTCCGAACAGCAGCCATCCTTTGTAGAGGTACTCATAATAGGAATCGATCCCCGCACAGATGTGGCTGCTGGGATTGATCCATTCCCCTGTCTCCACGTCGATCACCTCTCCCACCAGCCCGATCTCCGACCTGCGCTCGTAAATGGCCCGGGTGGACCGTTTGGCTGCCTGGTAATAGACCGGGTCGCCTGTAAAATAGCTGAGCATACCCATTTCCAGAAGGTAGGTTCCGGCTTCGGCCACGTTCACCCGGCTTCCCTTTACCTCCCCTGTTTTCAGGTTCACCCAGAAATAAGGGATCCCGGTAGGCGAATTGAATGCCGGAAGCAACCGGTCCCCAAAATCCCGGGCTTTCTCCAGGATCCTTTTCTGTCCCGACAGCTGGTACATGGAGACCAGTCCCCCGAGGATCCGGATATTCACCTCGAACACCTTCACATCAAAATCTTTCACATAGTCCACACTGTCGGCCACATATTCCAGGATCGTATCCGCCTTCCCGGTCAGTCCCATCACCACCATGGAGCTGAAGGCATCCACGGGTGAAATGTTCAGGGATTCCTCATACCAGTTGGTACCGCTCCTGCTCAGGGGAAGCAGGACATCATCGCCACGGGCGTATTCCAGGTAAGCGTCCCAGCAGCGGCCGGTCTCGGCCCTGACCTCGCCGGCCGGATCCGGGTGATAGTTTTCACCGTTCTTCTGACCGCAGCCTGCCAGGAACAGGACCGCAGCCATGATCAGACCGCATATGGCGAATGGGTTATCACCTTTCATATGTGACCGGTTCAAAGGGTTCAGGGTTTTACGCGTTCGAGAACACCCAGCTCCATCAGATAATCGATGCTGGACCGGTGGTTGTCGAAACATGCCTTTTTATCATTCACGGCTGCCAGCTCCAGGGAAAAGTACTCCACCCCGTTGATTCCCATCAGGCGGGTGACCTGCTCCACCGGAAGGGGATTCTCGCCAAGGACCGGCATGGCCTGCCCGTTCACGGCGGTCTTCACATGAGTGGTCACCCACCTGTCCCCCAGTCCGGCAATAAAATCTGCCACCGCCTCCGGGTCGGCCTTCACCATAGCGTTTTCCGAAAATGCATTGCTCAGGTCAAACTGGAGCCCGGTTTTACGGGCATGTTTCAAAAGATCGTACAATCCGAAATATTCCGGAGGTTCGCCGAAGAAGGGCTCTACAATATTTTCCACAATGAACCGGACCCCTGTGTCAGCAGCCATTTCTGCAGATTGCTCGGCCAGCAGAACCGCCTCCTTCAACTCTTCAATGTTCCACCCCGTACCGGGAGAGCGGCCCTCAAACTCGGAATTTGCCACGGGAGCACGGAAGATGGCGGGTTCGCCGAAGATCACCGTATTGTCCAGTCCCCGCTCAAATACCTCCCTGAACTCCGGGTGAAGCAGGTTGATATTGATCTCGTAGATGACCTCAATCCCCAGGCTGTCCGCATACGCGGCGAGCCTTTGGCAATCACCGGAAGAAAGTTCGGCCCTGCTGTCCCTCAACTGGATAAACTGGTATCCCCTTTCCGCAGCATAGGTGATGAGCTCCTCCAGGCTTTCCACCGTAAAAGGCATGGCCTGCATGAAGTTCAGTGTGGTGAATCCGATCTTCATGCCGGGGTATTCCGGAAAGGTGAGGGTACCGCCGCTGCGGCGGGAACATGAGGAGAAAGTCAACAGCAACATACAGGTCAGGATCGCTGTTTTCCCCTTCATTCCATTCATTTCCATACAAGTATAGTTAATGCGTGAAGCTAATCCCCGTAAAATTAACCAATTCCATGCAACACAGGAAACCGGTCCTCTCCCCTGCCTGGATAAGGCTTACATTGCTGCGGGCTACACTTTTCGAACCCTGTAATTTACGCCGCGGTCTGCCAGATGCTGCATCAGGGACCTGAAATTCTTTTCGCTGACCGCCGTTTTTTCGGGCGGGATCACCCCCGTTTCGTTCAGCATGCCGTTCAGAATGAGCGCGGCCACCCCGGTACAGGCATAGCCGGTGGTGCGGGCCATGGAATATGTATCCGTCTTGCGGTCATATTCATCATAAAGATCGTAAATATACTTTTTCGGCGTTCCCTTTTCCTTTCCCCCGATCTCCACCCGCATGAGCGTATACTCCCCTTCTCCCTTCTCCAGCCGGAACCGCGGGAACAGAAGTGCTGCGGTCAGATCCACAGGCCTGATCCGGT
>JBNJEV010000175.1:0-3174 GCA_051746185.1 Bacteroidota bacterium | reverse complement strand
TTCAAGCACTATTTTTTTATCTTCCTTCCTGATGATATGAATACCGGGGATTTCAGAGACAGCATTACCACTTTCTTTGATTTTACTGATATCTGCCGCACGGATATGCACCTCAGCAACCGTATTGGGAGGGACCTCAATGTTCAGTTCAGTATGATTACCTTCACGTTTCCACTGGCAACTTATCAGACCGCTTAAAGATTTGTATTGTGTTTTTATCCATTCGGGTCCACTCCCCGTGCATGGGTCAATTATGAACCGTTTAAAACCGGGATGCTCAGGATGGGGCCTGATTCCACCAATATAACCGAGTATCCATTCTAAAACAGAGTTTAAACCCAGGTGACTCAAATCATTCATGACGGCGGGATTGAAACCCAGTTCAGGATGCCAGCTGTCGAACCGTTCCCACATGGTATTAGTTCCGCTGTCGACAATATGACCATAAGACGGACAGGTAGGCTGCATAACCAACTTCCATGCCAGATCCTGATGACCATTTTCCGCCAGGTAATTTAACATAAAATGGGTGGTACTGGAACCTGTTGACAGATGATCTTTGTAAGAGTGTATAGCTTTTATCAGTTGCTCCTCTGCCTTAATTTTAAGCTTTCCTTGCAAATGGTTCATTCCCAACACCAGGGCATAACTGCTCTGGTTGTTTCCGGTGACCTCTCCTCCGGGTTTAACATGATCCCTTATCAGGCTTTCCCTTGCTTTGCCAGCAATTTCAGCATAATAATGAGACTCATCTGCTTTCCCAAGCGCTTTAGCCATTTTAGAGACAATCTCAACTATATAGACCCACCATGAAATCCTGTACAAATCAGCCGGTGCGCCTTTTCCTCCTTTTGGGTGCCAGGCTGTTGCATCCGGGGGTATTGTCACATTCGAGGAAAGCCAGTCACCAAACCGGAAAGCGTAATTGGTGTTTGGCATTCCATCCGGATTGTTTTCATATAGATGGTTAATGAGCTTTTCAGCACCAGAGTAAGCCTTTTCCAGGGAGCGGCGATCCCCGTAATTGAGCCAGAAAAAATAGGGGGCAACTATACTGCTATCACTCCAGCACGCCAGTTGTAATTCATCTTCATTACCTACCCTTGTCAGCGTAGGGGGGCATACTCCATTAGAATTCAATGCATCGTCAATGTTCCTGAGCTGGTTGATCCCGAGAGCTGAAAAATCATACATGTAACACAAAGACTGAACCTCATCGGTAAAACTGTCTCCCAGCCATGGCAGTCTTTCATCACGGGCTGCACAATCGGTAGTTGTTCCATACATAATTGAAAGATAGGCCTTATCAATAATGTCAACCAGTTTGTTCAGGCGTGAGTCTGTACTGGAGAATGTGACAGCTTTGTCCATATTGCTCCCGATCTCAAGAGCTGTTAATTCCTCAATATCATTAGACGACATTACCCCGCTTACTTCAACATACCTGAAGCCATGGTAGGTAAACAGGGGTATAAAGGTTTTCATGCCCTTTCCATCCAGTATGAATACATCCTGGTTATCGTAACTACCCATAAGGTTTTCAACATAAAGGGATCCATCATTCCTCAGTGCCTGCGCGAATCTGAGCTTTACTTCACTGCCCTGCGGGCCACTTACCCTGATCCTGCAAATGCCGGCCAGTTCCTCTCCAAAATCATATATAAACGCCCCCGGCTTGAGTTCTTTGACTGAAAGAGGCTTAAGCTCCCTTTTTAACCGAATAGGAGACATCATTTGTGATGACAAAACAGGCAAGTTAGCCGGTGATCCCGCAACAGCATTTGTCCATCCCTGGAAATTTGTCAGTCCGGGTTTATCCCATCCGGGTAATTCCTTGCGCGCATCATAAAGTACACCATCATACATAAAAGTACGCTGGAAGGGTCCATCACCATGAGATTGCCATGTCTCGTCAGTAGCAACAGTCACGCTGCTTCCGTCGGTATATTCGATTTCGAGCTGGCCAAGAAGCCATCTGTCATCAGCGTTATAGAATCCTGCGAACCGCTTGTTGCTTCCGTAATAATCCCAACCCCGCATACGGAACCAACCATCCCCCAACATTGCAGAAAGCACATTAGTGCCTGGATTGAGCATCGGGGTCACATCAAAGGTCTGGTAAAGTACCCTTTTTGACTGGATCGTCCATGCCGGAGCCAGATGGTGGTCTCCGATTTTTTTACCATTCAGTTGAAATTCATAGGCTCCAAGTGCCGTTGCATAAAGCCTTGCACTCCGGATTGTTTTTCCGGCCGTGAATTCTTTTCGAAATAAATGAACCGGTTCATTATGGAACCTGCTGCCGAGGTCAGGTTCCGTTCGCCCGTTGGTCAGGTTTTGCGGCGACCAACCGCCATGAATATACGGTGCGATAATGCTATCATCGGGTGTATTAAAACCATCCTTCTCCCATACGTCCGAAGCAGTCACAGATTTTCCATAGGCCAAATTTTTGCCATTTTTTAAAACTTCCATTTCAGAAAGCGCTAAAAAATTTGCACTTTGGTTACCCGGCTTCCATTTTTCATTATCCGGGTCCCAGACGGGATCATATTCGCCGGAAAGCTTTGTGGCAGTTAATCTGATCAATCTTGCCCTATGAGAACCTATATCCAGAAGTACCGGTTCCAGCCCGGGATTTGGAAAATCCCTGGCACTGTGATCAAACACAATCCGGGCATTCGAAAAATCAGGATTCTCCGATACTTCAATTTTGAACCGATATGGAAACCCTCCCCCGGGAACAGATTTACGGCCGGTCATCCAGGTGCCCCAGAGTTTTATCGCATCGATTCCCTGTACACTCCCGAGGTCAATCTGCACCCATTTGATCTCATTGGGAGTATTTGCAAAACTGCTCAGATACCCAAAATGAGCTGTTGTTTCGGGGTTTCGCGACGGGTAGGTGATCCACTTTGCCTTCCAGTCAGAGGAATTCAACAGACCCATTGCAAATTGCGATACGGGCGACCATCCGGAGGGGCGGTCATTCTGATCCCATAGCTGTACTTTCCAGTAGCATTGAGCCCTGCTGGTCAGGGGTATACCCTCATAAGCTATGCCTGCCGTGGCATCCGATTGCACTTTACCGCTGTCCCACAGATCTCCGCGGTCCTTGCCAAGAATATCAGCGGAGGAAGCTACCAGTACCCTGTATGCGCTCTGGAAAAGGGA
>JBNJEV010000174.1:0-3202 GCA_051746185.1 Bacteroidota bacterium | reverse complement strand
GAATTCAAATATGGCAGAAGGGATCGCAGAGGTACTGTCGGAAATGGTAATCAGTCCCTGTCCGATGGTTGCTCCTGTGCTGATCTGGACCCCGTCGTTGAAGCAGCTTAAAGGGGGATCGTTCCCTGCAAAGGTTGTTACTTCCAAATTGTTGATCCCCACGTTGAAATAGTCCATGGCCCTGATACCCATTTTTGCACCGATGATGGAATAGATCCCGGTATGCCCGTGGATTTCATTGGTCAGTGCGATGGCTTTCCATTCGATCAGACCGAAGTTTTCGATGGTCTGATGCATTATATCCGCATATTCAGGCTTATACAGCTTGGCTTCCACCGGGAACGAATTAAATACGCGATTGTTGGTTGTGGTTGCTGACATTAAAAGTTTGCCGATCAGCTCGTTTATGTAACTTGCGGGAATCAGCCTGTTCAGGGATATTGATCTGAGGCCAGGAGCTGTTTCGTTTTCAAACAAAATGGGTACGGTGAGATAGAGGGGAACCAGATCCTCACGCAAATAGAGATCTCCCTGATCCAGAGCTTCGGTCACCGGAGATCCGGAATGCACATCTGCGATCTGACCGGCATAGATGGAGCCGGTATTCCGGATCACCTTCAAATAGTCCCGGTCGACAGGGAATGCATCTGAATAGCCCATGACCACGTCAAGTCTGATCCCGCTCTGTCTGATAGATTCATAACTTTCCGGAGAAAGTTGATAATTGTAACCCTCCGTGATATTGTGGCTGTTATACCAGATGATCCTGTCAATTTTATCCACATAGCCGGGATGATCCTTTATCCATTCAGCATAGGTCTTCAGGGAACCCAGGGCAACGAGGGTAACCTTTTCCGGATAATCTTTGATGGCCTGATTCAATATCTCTGTTGATTTTCCGGTGAAGTACAACGCATCCGGATTTGCAGGATTTCCCCAGAGAATTTCACTCCCGGATGATGCATCCGCAGGAAGCTCCGCGTCCGTTTCCTTGCTCACTCCAACAGGAATCCCTTCATGATGGAATGAGGCCATCAAACTGCTTACTTTGGTAAAAACCGATTCGGGTGAAAAGGCGCCATGCGAGCAGTTAATGGCCAGTACCCTGATGTCGTTCCCGGACAGGAACATGGACAGCGCGCGCATATCATCCAGGGCGCCATCGGTATCGATGATGACATGGTATTTCGGTTTGCCCGAATGGGCAGACAAATGACTGCAAATCATGATGATTAAAAATAAGGTCCCGGTTATTCTCTTTCTCATTTGAGTTATGTTCAGATTTGTACCCGAAGGATCAAACCGTTGTGCAAAGTTACGATTCCCGGGTAAATAATTCAGATGCCAGGTTTATCTGTTCCGGGTTCCCGAGCACATAGGCAATATCGTCGGTTTGAAAGGTTGTATCGGGCAGGGGATGTTCAATGATAACAGCTCCCCTCTTGATCGCAAGAAGTGTCACCCCTGTTTTGTTGCGCAGCTGGAGATCCATCAGCGTTCTTCCTTCAGCCGGAGAACCAGGGTCGATCTTGATGGCGGAGATATTCAAATTCGGAAATTCATCCAGCACGGAGGGCTGATGGATCACATCTTTTTCGGTAAATTCTCCCAGGTTCATTGTCCTGATATGCGAAAGGATCCGGTTCACTTCTTTACGAGGATATAATCGCTGGACCAGGACCCTGTTGAACAGATCGATCGCGATTTCCAGTTTTTCCGGGAATACCTGGTCCGCACCGACTTTGTAAAGATCCCCCACATGCTCAAGGTGCGTTGCCCTGGCGAGTATCCAGGCATTTTTGTTTATTTTTCTCACTTTGTCAATGATGGCCATGGCCGGGATCAGGTTGCCCACAGATACGACCACAATGTCAGCCTGATCCACATGCGCCTTCATCAGGATGGGTTCATTGACCGCATCCCCGTATACCACATGGTCCCCGCCCTTCATTTTTTCCTTAGCGATGAGGGGATCGAAGATGATGGATACATGACGGATATGATTCAGGGTGGCCATGCGGGAGAGTTTCAGGGCACTGGTATCCTTCCCGATGATCACCAGGTGGTTTTTCAGATCGGGTAATTCAATTTCCTGCAGGGGGAAAAGCCCTTCCACGACAAACCCTGGGAGGGGTAGTTTCAGCAGGGTATTAGCCAGGGGAGATGAAAGTTTTATCAGGAATGGAGTAAGGGACATGGTGGTGATGGCGACGGCCAGAAAAAGCTGGTAATAAAAATCGGAGAGGATCGAATAGCCAAGAGCGATTTTTGCCAGCACAAATGAGAACTCCCCGACCTGGCAGAGAGCAAGCCCGACCATGACCGTTCCCCTGAACGTGTGGCCCAGGATGAATCCTGTGGCTCCTGCAATGATCGTTTTCAGTACAATCACCAACAGAACAGCCACCAGCACCAGCTGCCAGTTATCAAGGATGAATGTCAGATCGAGCAACATCCCGATGGATACGAAAAAAAAGCTGGTAAAAACATCCTTGAACGGGATCAGGTTTGAAAATGCATTATGGCTGTAGTCCGATTCGGAAATCATGAGGCCCGCCAGAAAAGCCCCGAAGGCAAGTGACATACCCAATTTGGAGGTCAGCAGGGCAACAGCCAGGCAGATCAGGAAGATGCTGATCAGGAAAAGTTCCTGGTTCTTTGTCATGGCGATAAGATGCAACAGCCTGGGCAACAGCCATTTATTTCCCACATAAACCAGGCCCAGAATGATACCGGCTTTTACAAAGAGTAATAAGATTTCGTTCGCAACCTGACCATCATTGTTCCCCAGGATATCTGCAAATAAAAGGAGAGGTACCAGCATCAGATCCTGGAAGATGAGGATGCCCAGGACGGTGCGGCCATAATTCGAAGTAAGTTCGGAACGTTCCTGCAGTAGTTTCAAAACCAGGGCTGAACTGCTCAGAGCGGCAAGGAATCCTATGAAAAGCGAAACCTTCCAGTCCATTCCGTACAGGTTGGATAAAAGGAAAAAGATCCCTGCTGTGACAGAAACCTGCATCAGGCCGCCGAAAAAAACAATTCTGCGGATCTTCAGCAGGTGCTTCAGCGAAAATTCCATCCCGATAGTGAACAGCAGCAGGATCACACCGATCTCGGCCAGCAGTTCAAGATTGTGTTCCGCATGGATCAGTCCGAGAAGGTGGGGACCGGCGATGATCCCGGTGAGCAGGTAGCCTAC
>JBNJEV010000173.1:0-3210 GCA_051746185.1 Bacteroidota bacterium | reverse complement strand
GGCCGAGAAGAGGGCGGATATGGAAGCCGGGAGGATCAGGAACGCAAAAACGGTCAGCACCCCGGCGATCTTCACCGCTTCGATGATCATGATCCCGAAGGTAAAGTAAAACAGGAAATCCCATCTTTTCCGCCGGGGAAAATCACCTGGTGAAAGCCGGTCGCGGTCCGACAGCCGGATGAATTTCTTCCGGTAAGCAACATGTAATCCGCCGACGATCGCCAAAACCACTGCCAGTCTCAGCACCTGGGACCAGGTGGTCCACAGCAGCACGCCGGTAAGCATGTCGTGAAGGTGGACATCTGCGCCGGCTCCCTTGTCCAGGATGATTACGGCCGCCGTGGTGGCAAAAGCATAGGCAATCCCTATGAACGCTTCAATAGGCACCCTGATCCGGGGGTTTTTCAGGTATGCGAATATCAGCGCGGCCCCCAGACAGAACAACAGGGAAAAGAGCGATTCCAGGACGCCGGAAAGTTCCCTTTTCCCCACCATGATCCCGTGAAGCTGGAGGGACTCCTCCAAATAGACCACCACAACACCCCCCAGGACAGCGATCTGGGCCAGGGCGATGTCGATAAAGATGATCTCCCTTTTCAATACATGGATCCCGAAATAGGAGGTGAAGCCAAGCAGCAAGAGGCTGGCCACAAGGGGGACAAGGATGAATTGCAGGTTGGTCAGCATGATCTTCGCCTGGCTTGATGAAAGTATCCGGATGATCTTACAATGGCCAGCACAAATGCCAGCAGTCCCAGAATAGATACGATGGCCGGTCCGTTCGAGATGTTGACGGAATAGGAGAGAAGGATCCCTGCAATGGTTCCCAGCACTCCGATCACACAGGACCAGATCACTCTTTTCGTCCAGCTTTCCACAAAAAGTGCCGCTGCCGTGGAGGGTGCGATCAAAAGTGTGAAAACCAGAAAGATCCCGCCGATCAGTACCGCTTTGACCACCACCACACCGAATGTAATGTAAAACAGAAGGTTGAGAAACCTTGTTCCGGTCCCTGTCCCTGATTGTACAGCATGGGGATCATTGGAAAGATGAAAGAACCTGTTGCGCAGCAGCAGATGGATCAGTGCAACGGGAGCAAACAGCAGTCCCAGGCTGATCACCTGGTCCCACGTGACCCAGAGAATGTTCCCGGTGATGGTTTTGGTGATATAATTGGAACCTCCCGGGATGTATTCTGCGAGCAGGAGGGAAAAGGCCAGTCCGATACAATAGATGATCCCGATCACCGCCTCTGCCGGAATCGGGAGCCTGTCTGTCCTGAGCAGGGCAAAACCACCAATGACCAGCATGGTCAGTAGGTAGGAAAAGAGCTGTACCTGCATGGCCTCTTCCGCATACCCGAGCAGCAGACCGATCATGGTGCCCAGCGCGGCAATCTGGGCAACGGCGATGTCAATGAAGATAATTCTCCGGGCCAGGATGTGGGTGCCGAAATATCCCAGCATGGCTGCCAGGATCGCGCTGGCAGCCATGGGAGTGGCAAGGAATGAAAGGCTTTCCTTCATGGGGCTTATTGCATGTGCATTTTGATCTGATCGATCCAGTAATCCATCAGCTGGAAATTATCGCTGACCCCGGAAACCCCTGCCACGTAAAGCGGCAGGAAAAGCGCTTTGATCCCCGTCTTCTCTTCGATCATCCGGGCCGAATTCTTTTCAAAGTAACTGGCCACCAGCATCAGCCTGATGTCCTGCTCGTCGATGATCTGCATGATTTGCTGCACATGTTTTGCCGATGGGGGGATGCCCGGTTTGGATTCTATATAATCCACGATTTCCAGTCCGAAGGTTTCGGTAAAATAGACCCAGTTCTTGTGATAGGCGATCAGCTTTTTTCCCCTGACCGGCTCCATTTCTTTCAGCCATCCTCCCAGTTTCCCTTTCAGGGTTTCTCCCTGGTAGTCGTTCTCCAGGAAGGTGAAAAAGGTTTTGTTCCTCAGCAGCCTGGAAAGCATGTCTCCTCCGAAAAGATCCACCAGTTCATCCCCGAACAGCGCCCGGTCCACCCGGTCCTGAAAAGCTGACAGGTTTTCCCGGTAATGGGAGGCATTCACCGGATCCACCTTGATCAGTCCGGTGGTAATATTGGTGGCGATCTCTTTCCAGTTCAGGGGTCCGGTATTGATGTGCGGATTCCCCATCAGGTGGATATCCCCCTCGGTCCGGTCCGCTTTCTCCACTTTCTGAAGGACAGGAACCCCGTCCGATACCGATACAAAACCTAACTCTCCGTCCATGATCTGACGGTTCCTGGCTTTATCAAGCAGGGTGGTGGACCAGGTTTCCAGATCCATCCCTGTGGTGATCCACAGGTCCGCATCGCGCAACATCATGGCATAACTGGGTTTCGGAGGAACGAAGTGGGGATCCTGTTCCCCGTGGGCGATATACTGCACGCTGGCATGATCTCCCGCAATGATCTTCGCGATAGCGGCATAATCCGAGAATGAACATACCACATTCAGATTCCCGGAATTGCGCTGACCGTGCCGGTGACGGTGCTGGTGCCGGTGCTGATGCCGTGGCCGTTGCTGCGCGGAAACAACCGTTGACCCGATGATCGTGATCAGCATGATCAGGGTGATGGGTCTTACCAATATTTGCTTCATCTTCATTTCATTCAACTTGTTAGTACGCTTCATGCTTATGCGGTCCCATGGCCCAGGAGACCTGGATGGTTACCGAATGATCGCTGGGATAGGGGCCCCCTGTTTCTCTTCTGTCCAAAATGTCCCTGTCGTTATACTGATACTGGATACGGGTCATGACAAATTCGCTCTGCCAGAAATCAAGGGAGAAGGTGAAATCCCATTCTGACTGGGAAGGATCGTAGGGCAATTCGGAATAGCCGACCCTTCCCCCGATCCAGAACCTGGCACCCAGTTTGTTCTGGATGCTCGTGTAAAATCCTTTGCTCCGGAGGCTTCCTCTTTCCGTTTCCCGGTATCCGTAAAGAAATTCGGTTTTCCATTCCAGTGTCCTGTATTTCTCTCTCCCCACGGGGGCCCATTTATAGGCTATGCCCGCACTGCCCACATAGGTCTGCAGGTTTCCCCCCCGGAAATCATGGTTCCCCCCGGTCCCGCTCAAACGGATCTCAATGTAGCTGCCGGGGGAGAGGTCATAATAGTTCAAAAACTGGCCCGCGGCCATGAACCCTGACAGGGAATCGGGCAAAAAGCTCTGGGGA
>JBNJEV010000172.1:0-3243 GCA_051746185.1 Bacteroidota bacterium | reverse complement strand
AACACAAACTTTCCGCATCAAACCGGCGTTATAGTATCAACGGTTAAACGTTCAATAAAATATATATTTTTGTTGCCTGATACGTTTTTTCGCATGAAGCAGCTGGTCATCCCGGTATTGTTGTCCCTTTCCCTTGCCCTCTCTGCACAGGATGAAACCATTGTGATACAATGGGATAATAACCATACCTTACCTGGGTTTTCTCATGCTTTATACGCAGACGGAGCGAATACGTTACCATATTACACCAGAAAAATCCCCTGGAAGGCGGAAGGAATGCAGCCGGAAGTATCGCTGGTGGTCCGTGAAACCTCTCCCGTGGAGGTCCCCGCCGGGATTCCCGTAGGTCATGTAAATAAAGAACCCCTGGTGGAAGTTGCACTGGTGCGGGAGGCGAAAGAATTCTTTGTGAGCCTCAAAATCCTTCCCTTTCAGAGAAATGATGCCGGAAGGCTGGAACGGGTCAATTCTTTTGAGATCCGCCTGGAAGAAAAACCGCTATTGGCCGGATTAAAGAGTACCATGGAAGGGGACTGGGCCGCCTCATCGGTCCTTTCCACCGGGGACTGGTTCATGGTTTCCGTTGAAAAGAGCGGGATCCATAAACTGACCTACGGGCAGCTGCAGGAGATCGGACTGCAGGACCCGGCCTCGGTGCGCATTTACGGGAGCGGGGCCAGTCAGTTACCCGAGAATTTCTCCCGGGGACACACCGATGACCTTCAGCCTGTCCCGGTATACCTTCACAGCGGCGGGGACGGACTGTTCGGTCCGGGCGATTACCTGCTTTTTTATGCCCGGGGACCGGTAGACTGGGAGTATTCCCAACAAGAGGGAATGTTCATCCACCGGCTTCATGATTATTCACTGAAAGGGTATTATTTCCTGACCGACGACCATGGTGCTCCGGTGACGCCCGGGGAGCTGCAACTCAGCGAGGATCCCCCCTCCCATACGGTCACCGCTTACGATTACCGGGATCATTTTGAAGAGGAAACCTATAACCTGATCAGCTCCGGCAGAGAGTGGTACGGGGACAATTTCAAGGTGAGCCTGGAGGAAAATTACCCGTTTTCCCTTCCTGTACGGAAGAGCGGGGAGCAGGTCAAAATCAGGATCAGGGCCGCGGCCCGCTCCAACGAAATCTCTTCTTTCCAGGTCAAGGCAAACAACAGTCCCATCGGGTCCGTTCAGCTGACCTCCACGGATTTGAGCACCTACACGGCGACCTACGCTTACGAGGATACCGAAGTATTCTCCTACCTGCCCCAGCAGGACAATGTGACGGTCACCCTGACCTACCAGCGGTCCAATCCCAGTTCTGAAGGATGGCTCAATTCGATCACCATCAACGGCCGGAGTGCGCTGCAGCTGAACGGGGATGAACTTTCCTTCAGGGATTCCCGGAGCACGGGGACAGGAAGGGTGGGGATGTTCCGGGTGGAGAATTGCAACAGCAGCACAATGATCTGGGAGATCACCGATCCGGCGCAGCCCCTGAATGTGGACTACACCCTTTCCGGTTCTACCGCTGTTTTTACCCTGGAAACCGGAGAGCTCAGGGAGTTCATTGCCTTTCAGGCCGATGGCGGGTTTCCCTCACCCGGGTTCGGGGAAGGTGAGGGAGGAGCTGTTGAAAACCAGAATCTGCACGGTCTTCAGGTGCCGGACATGATCATCATTACCCCGGAGGTGTTCCTGGACGCAGCTGAAGAACTTGCCGGGCACCGGGAAGCGGCAGATGGTCTTGATGTGGAGGTGGTCCTCCAGCAGCAGGTATTCAATGAATTCTCCTCCGGGGTACCTGATGTAACGGCCATTCGGAATTTCATGAAGATGTTCTACGACCGTGCCGGGGGATCGGAAGATTTTTGCAGGTACCTGCTTTTGTTCGGTGACGGGTCCTATGACAACCGGAATTCAACGGCCAACAATCCCAACCTGATCCTCACCTACCAGAGCGAAAATTCACTCGCCCCCACCCGCTCCTATGTTTCGGACGATTTCTTCGGACTGCTGGATACCGATGAATCCCTGTACAACGGATTGCTGGATATCGGGATCGGCAGGCTTCCCGCTTCCACCCGGGAAGAAGCTGCGGCCATGGTGGAAAAGATCATTTCCTACAGCGATCCGTCCCATCAGGGGGACTGGCGCAACCAGCTGTGCTTCATCGGCGATGATGAGGATTCCAACATCCACATGCGTCAGGCGGATGAGCTGGCCACCTTTGTGAGGAACAGGTACCCCAGCTACAACATCAACAAGATCTATATGGATGCCTACCAGCAGCAGAAACTGGCCAGCGGGTTCCGCTACCCGGAGGTGACCAGGTCCATCAACAACCAGGTGAACCGGGGAGCATTGATCATCAATTATACCGGTCACGGGGGAGAGAACGGACTGGCCCATGAGCAGGTACTGGATAAAAATCATATTAACGACTGGAACAACCGTCATATGCTGCCGCTTTTCATGACCGCCACCTGTGAATTCAGCCGTTACGACGACTACGACCACCAGGAGGACCAGGAGCTCACCTCAGCCGGGGAACTGGTCCTTCTGAATCCCGACGGGGGAGGGATTGCGCTGTTCACCACCACCAGGCTGGTCTATTCGGGCCCCAACCATGTATTGAACGAGAGATTCTATGAGGTGGTCTTCGAAAAGGACGAAAACCAGGAGAACTACCGTCTGGGAGACATCATCGCTTACAGCAAGAATAATGCAGGGGCAGGCATCAACAAACGGAACTTCACCCTGCTGGGTGATCCATCCATGAAACTGGCCTACCCCGCGCACAGGGTGGTGACCGATTCTATCAACGGGACCGATATCAACCTGTTTTCCGATACCCTTTCGGCATTTGATTGGGTGACAGTTTCGGGCCACCTGGAGACCCAGGGAGGGACGGTGATCGATGATTTTCACGGGACGGTCTACCCCAAGGTGTTCGACAAGGAAAAGCTCGTGGAAACACTTTCCAATGACAACGATCCAATCTGGTCCTTTCAGTCCAGAAACAGCATCCTGTACAGCGGGAAAGCGGATGTGGAAAACGGTCGCTTCTCTTTCGGTTTCTTTGTGCCCAAAGACATCAATTATGCCTTTGGTTCCGGGAAGATCAGCTATTACGGCAATAACGCCGTGGTGGACGCACACGGTTTCACCGAGCAGTTCCTGGTGGGAGGGATCGGGAAGGAGAATACCGCAGATGACCGGCCCCCGGAGATCGCCCTCTAT
>JBNJEV010000171.1:0-3264 GCA_051746185.1 Bacteroidota bacterium | reverse complement strand
GGTTCCGCATCGGCTACGGCCGCCGGACTGCTCCCCTTTGCCATCGGGACCGAGACCTGGGGATCCATTGTATCTCCCTCCACCCGGTGCGGGACAACCGGACTGCGTCCCACATACGGAAGGGTGACCCGGGCAGGTGCCATGGCTCTGAGCTGGACCATGGACAAGGTGGGTCCCATCTGCAGGAGGGCACTGGACTGTGCCATTGTGTTTGATGCGATCCGGGGACCGGACCCGCGTGACCAGACCCTGATCGAGGCAGGGTACAGCTATCCCCGTGAAATAAACATGGGCCTGTTAAAGATCGGATACCTGGAAAGTGCTTTTAAAGGAGATTATGAAGGATCCAGATTTGACCGGAGGACCCTCAGGGTACTCGGCAGACTGGGGGCCGAGCTGGTCCCGGTGAATCTACTTCCCGGGGACATTCCGGTCAATGCACTGGCCCTGATCCTGGAAGCTGAAGCTGCAGCGGCCTTTGACGAACTCACCCGAAGCGACAGGGATACCTTGCTGGTGAGGCAACACCGGTATGCCTGGCCCAACATTTTCCGCACGGCCAGGTTCATTCCCGCGGTGGAATACATCCAGGCCAATCGCATACGGTACGACCTGGTACAGGAATTCCATGACAGGATCAAGGAATTCGATGTGGTGATCACTCCCTCTTTTCACGGAAGTTCCCAGCTTCTTGCCACCAATCTGACCGGTCACCCGGTGGTGGTGGTCCCCAATGGTTTCAAAGACAACGGGTCTCCCGCAAGTATCAGTTTCCTGGGGAACCTTTTTGACGAGGGAACTATTCTGGCTGTTGCCGCCGCCTACCAGGATGCCACTGAATTCCATCATAAACGTCCGCCCCTTGTCAGCGGGAACAAATAGTCCCCGGAGCATTTTGATTTTTGCTACATTTGCGTGATGGCACGCCATAAATCATACAGCACAATCTACAATGTGCAGCGGTTCATCATGCTGTTTTTCTATACGGCCACCATGATCGCTCTGTGCATCCCTCTGGTCATGCTGGTTTTGCGGCTGTCACCAGGTAACTATCTCCCGCTTGTGATCACCCTGGTGGCATACGTGGTCCTGGTGGCTGTCATCGGCTCCTATATCTATCTGATCAGCTACATCCCCTTCAACCTTGCCTCTGCCTTTGACCCCATCAAGAATGACGTGGTTTCGGACAAGATCTCAGACCTGGATCAATTCGGAAAACGGATCACCTCATTCGTGACCCGGTTCTATGATTTCTCTTTTCTGGATATTGCCCATGCTTTCATCGAGACACCACAGTCGGGTCCTGTCTCCCATGAGGACCTGTCACCGGTCAGGGAAGTCATGGAACAATATGATATGCTGGAGAAAAGCAAACAGCTGGAGGAGATCATCAGAGCAGGCAACATTTCCTACGGAAACCAGGAGTTCCATCTGTACATCCTGCCTATCTGGATCGACGGCCGCTGGCTGGGATACATGGGATTGCTCACGGAAAGACGCATCAGCCGGTTTTTCCAGAAGTTTTTGGTGGAATTCGAGGACAATTTTCTGGATGACCAGCTGCTGCATATGTTACAACGTACAAAACAGAGTGGATAAGGCATGGAGAGTTCAATTGAGTATTTTCAGCCGTTCCCCCTGCTGTTGATCATTCTGAGCTGTATCATCATCTGGCGCTCCTCCCGTGGTTTCGAGATCGCTTCGGATTTCCTGGGCCGCAGGCTCCCCCTGGGTATCAAGGGGGCATCCCTGAATGCCATTGCCAGCTCCATGCCCGAATTCCTTACCACGATGTTCTTTCTCTTTTACCTGAAAGGAGAACACGGGTTTTCAGGAGGCCTCGGTGTGACCTCCGGAAGCGCACTTTTTAACCTCCTGATCATCCCTTCACTGGCAGTCCTCATGTTGTTCAACCTGAGACGGAACAAAAGGGTGGTCCTGAATAAAAAGGTCCTGCTCCGGGAAGGATTTTTTTTGCTGCTATCCCAGATCCTGTTCCTGATCTTCCTTTTCAGAGGAGAACTGTTGGCCCGTCATGGATTCGTCCTGGTGCTGGTTTACCTCACATACCTGGGACTGCTGTTTGTCATCACAAGAAGCAGGAGGATCACCGACCCGGGTTTTGTCACCCCCGGAGAAAAGATAAAACGCTCAAAGCTGGTGCAGATCCTCACACTGGATATCACACATGCGGTGCTGAACGGGAGACGGATCACAACCCCGAGAGCCTGGATCCTTCTCTTGATCAGCACAATAATCATGACATTCGGTACCTGGCTGCTGGTTCACGCAACCGATTCCTATGGTCATCAGGCCAACATTCCGCTGATTTTCGTGGCAGTGGTGCTCTCAGCAGCCGCCACCTCGGTTCCCGATACCATCATTTCCATCAGGGATTCCAGGAAGGGCAATTATGATGATGCGGTGAGCAATGCCCTGGGAAGCAATATTTTTGACATTGCATTCGCACTGGGGCTGCCGGTTTTCCTTTACAATATAATTTACGGGGAGCGCATCCTGATCGCAGACAGCGAGCTGACCTTTGCCAAGGCAGTCTGGGTCTTCCTGGTTTTGGCCACGATCCTGACCATGTTCATCATGCTGACCGGGAAATATTTTACAAGGGCCAAGGCGTTGATTCTCCTGGCCATATACCTCCTTTTCCTGCTGTTTGTGGAGACCCAGATCGAGACAACTCTCCGGGAGGGGATCGGTCAGGATATCGCAGGTTTTCTCACCAGCGCGGCCAACCTGATCGGAAGGATCTTCCACTAAAGGACGCGGATCCCTATCCCGAGAGATGAGAATCCTTAAAAGACGCGGATCCCCGAGTGGCGTGTCTTTCCGGGAGACGCGGATCCCTATCCCGAGAGATGAGAATCCCTAGGAGACGTGGATCCCTCTTTCTTTCAGGCTCCTCACCACTTCTACATCCGCTTCCAGCCAGTCCAGCTTGTCCAGGTCACCGGGTGCAACCCAACGGAATGCCCTGTGTTCCCTCAGGGAAAGGTTTCCCCCGTCGAGAATACATACAAAGGGAATCAGCCTGACCTCACCGGTATCATAACGATGCACCACAGAAGGCAGCAGCTGTCTGGCTGTCACCCTCAACCCCAGTTCCTCAAGGATCTCCCGTCTGATACAGTATTCGGGCGACTCGCCCTCCTTCACTTTACCCCCGGGGAACTCCCATTTCAGGGGATGGGCCATCTGTTCGCCACGCTGGGTGACCAGGATGAGTCCCCGGTGGACCACAATGGCACA
>JBNJEV010000170.1:0-3323 GCA_051746185.1 Bacteroidota bacterium | reverse complement strand
AAGCGAGATCCGGCACCGGTGGTATGAGAGCACCGGGATCAAATCCGACTGGAACAGCTATCTCAAGGTGAATGTTGAGGCAGGTTCAATGGTATCGCTCTTTACCGACCTGCAGGTACGGGGCATTGACTACCGGATCGAGGGGATCGATGATGATCTCAGGGATATTACCCAGGACCACCAGTACCTATTTTTCAATCCCAAGGCCGGGATCCATGTTCAGCCTGACCGGAGACATAAGTATTACCTGTTCGTGGCCCGGGCAAACCGGGAACCCAACCGCAGCAACTTTGTGGATGCCGATCCTGCCGGTCCCCTGCCGGTAAAGGAATCCCTGATTGATTACGAGGCCGGGTATATTTTCCGCAATCAGGGTCTGCAGCTCAATGCCAACCTGTATTTCATGGATTACACCGACCAGCTGGTCCTGACCGGTGAGATCAATGATGTGGGCAGTCCGATCATGACCAACGTGAAAGACAGCTACCGGACCGGGATCGAGCTGTCCGGCAGTGTCCGGCTCACCTCCTGGCTGCTTTGGGACGGTAATATGACCCTGAGCAGGAACAAAATCCTTGACTACGAGGGGTATGTGGATAACTGGGATTACTGGTCCGATCCGGCCAATGAGCCCTACCAGGTGGAAGAAGATCTGGGTACCACCGATCTTTCATTTTCCCCGGGGTTCATCCTGAACAGCCGGATGGACCTTGAGCCGATGAAAGATCTTCACCTGAACCTGATCTCCAGGTATGTGGGGAGGCAGTACATTGATAATACCTCTTCGGAGGAACGGGTCCTTGATCCCTATTTTGTCAATGATCTGAGGATCTCCTATGCATTTTATCCACAGGTTCTGGAAGAAGTCAACCTGCAGCTGATGGTGATCAATCTTTTCAACGTTGAGTACGAGACAAATGCCTGGGTTTACCGTTATTATCTGGAGGGATCGGAGCAGCGCATGGATGGTTTCTACCCCCAGGCGGGCATTCATCTGATGGCAGGACTACGCGTGCGGTTCTGAATAATTCCATTATGTCCATTCATATTTTTTAGTTAATTTTCAGTCCGTAACCATGGATCAAGAAGCATCCCCGATGGCCGGCCTGAAAATTGACATTTGTTTCTGGTACCTGGACCAGGATGTGGTTGAGGAAATCATTCAGACCCTGAAGGACGGCAGTTTTGATCCTGTGGCCATCTTCAGCAAAGACCGGAAGTCCCTGCATGCCCTTCTGACTGACCGGCCGCCCGATCTGGTCCTTGCAGACTTTGACCTTCCCGATCATCTCCGTCAGATCGTGGAAGAGGAGATGGATCCCCACTTTACCAGCATCCCGCTGATCTACATCGTGGGTAAAAAGAATGAAATGAGGGCTGCGGAAACCCTGCAGCAAGGAATATGGGACTATGTGCTGAAGGAGCAGATCTATAAGCTGGTCCCCTCGGTCAATTCTTCCCAGAAATATACCAAGGTTTTCAGGCAGCGGCAGGAGGCCGAGCATGCCCTTTCGGAATCCAAGGACCGGTACATCTCCATCTTCAGAGCCGTACATGACGGGATCCTGCTCCTGGACCCGGAAACCCTGGATATCGAAGATTACAATCCCCGTATCCCGGAGCTTTTTGAACTGACCGACAAGGATATGGAGTCATTCCGTATCGAAAATCATTTTTGCGAGGATGAGGGGTATGCCATGGAGATCGTTCGCAAGCATCTGGAGAAGGTCCGGAAGGACCGGCCTGTCAGTTTTGAATGCCGGAACAGGACAGTTTCGGGAAAAAAATTCTGGAGCCATCATTCATTCTCTCTGATCCATGTGGATGGGAAACCACGCTTTCTGCTGGTTATCAGAGACATTGACATATCCAGGAAATCGGAAATTGCTCTCAGGCAAAGTGAGGAACGGCTGAACCTGGCACTGCATGCCACACGGCTGGGATTGTGGGACTGGAACCTGGTAACCAATGAGGTCTATTATTCCCCGGTGTGGTTCTCCATGCTCGGATACGGTCTGGATGAACTGCCCCATGAATACGAAACCTGGGTTTCGCTGCTCCATCCTGATGATCGTGAAAAGACCATTCATCATATACAGAACAGTATCCAGAAGCGGGACGTTTCCTTCGAAATTGATTTCCGGCTCAGGAACAAACAGGGTCAGTATGTCTGGATCAATGCCAAAGGCAAGGCGGTGGAATGGGACAGGGATGGGAATACCTCAAGGCTGACCGGCATCCATGAGAACATCCATGAGAAGAAGAAGGATGAGATGGTCAAACAGGTGCTCTTCGACATCTCCAACGCGGTCAATGCCACCAGCAGCCTGGAAGAGCTGTACGATAAAATACGGGAGTATCTGGGAAGGGTACTGGATACCACCAACTGTTTTCTGGCACTCTACCACCATGAGTCCGATACCCTGACCCTCCCGTTTATGAAGGACGAAAAGGATTCATTTACCGAATTCCCGGCCAGGAAAACCCTCACCAGTTATGTGGTCCGTACCGGGGAAGCCCAGCTGGTGGATGTGGAGCGTGAAAAAGAGCTGACGGAGCAGGGTGAGATCGAACCGGTAGGTACTCCCTGTGTGAGCTGGCTGGGTGTGCCCCTGAAGCATGAGGGAGTCACCATCGGGGTCCTGGTGGTGCAATCCTATACCGAACAGGTGGTATATACCCCCTCTGATGCGACCCTGCTGGAATTTGCCAGTGACCAGATCGCGCTGGCTATCGAAAGAAAGAAGCACCAGGACAATATCAGGGCCACCCAGGAGCGACAGAGGCGGGTATTCGAATCCTCACCCGATCCCATGCTGGTGGTGGATACCAATGCAACGATCCTTGATTTCAACAGTGCATTCCTGGAGACCTTCAAAGTGGAACGTGAAATGGTTTACGGGGAGCGCATTTTCCGGTTCCTGAAAAGAAAACACTGGCGGCAGGCGATCAGGGATTTCCAGGAGACCTGGGGGAAAGGGTATCTGAAAAACCTTGAGTATGAGATCGTCCGTGGCGACGGGGTGACCTTCGACGGGGAGGTGTCCAGCGGGGCCATATATTCCGGTGACGGCAAACCGGAGACCATGGTTCTGATCATCAAGAATATCACCGAACGGAAAGAAGCTGAGAAAAGATTGCTGGAGGCCAAATACAAGGCGGAGGAATCGGACAAGCTGAAAACGGCTTTCCTTTCCAACATGTCCCATGAGATCCGTACCCCTATGAATGCCATCGTGGGCTTTTCCGATCTTCTGACCGACGATCATCTGACCCCGGAGGAACGCAGGGATTTCATCGCCCAGATCAACCAGGGAGCAGAT
>JBNJEV010000169.1:0-3374 GCA_051746185.1 Bacteroidota bacterium | reverse complement strand
ATCCTGAAACGGACGGCATATCATACCCGGAATAACAATCTGGAATCGGGTCTGACCCATCCCGGTCAGGACTACCCCTTTCGCAAATGGCTGGAACCCGGGGAATCGTGGGAGAGCCCGCGAACGTTTATCTGCCTGTACAGGGATCGGGATGATGGTTTCAGGGTGATCGACTGCGAGGTAAATGATTTCGTCAGAAGGCACATGGCAACCCGGATCGTGCAGAAAGAGGAGAAACCGGTTTTCGTGTACAACACATGGAATCCTTTCCGCACCTTTGTGAACGATTCACTGGTCAGGGAGGTGGCCGGGGCTGCCGCTCAATGCGGGATCATGGAGTTCATCATCGATGACGGCTGGCAGGTGAACTCGGGAGCCGCCACATCGGACCTGGCCTGGGGAAGAAATTACGGTGACTGGAATGTGGACGAGGAAAAATTTCCCGGGGGACTGAAGCCGACTTTTGATTACATCCGTTCACTGGGAATGAAGCCCGGGCTCTGGATGAGCATCGGTTCTGCCACCCGTGATGCGGCAGTTTTCCGAGAGCATCCTGAATGGTTTGTAAAAAACAGGCAGGGAGAACCCGGCAACCTCCATTATGTGTCCGACGAGCCCAATTTCTTTACCGGCTGTTTCGGGACCGGGTGGAAGGACTATATCAGGGAGGTGATCCTGTCTCTGGCCGGGGACTACGGGCTGGCCTATACCAAGCTCGATTTTGCCGTCGCGGCCAGTGCCTATGTGAACGATCCGGCCATATCGGGCTGCTATGCTACCGGTCATCCCTTTCACAGGGACCACCACGAATCGTTTATCGTGATCTATGAAAGGGTGCTGGAACTGTTCGACCAGCTGCATGAGGCGTATCCGGACCTGTTCATAGACTGTACCTTCGAGACTGCCGGAAAGCTTCAGCTGATGGATTATGCCATTGCCCGCCATGCCGAAGGGAACTGGCTGGCCAATTTTGAAGAGCCTTCACCCACCGGACCGCTGCGGATCAGGCAGATGGCCTGGTGGCGGTCGCCTGCGGTGCCGGCCTCCTCGCTGGTGATCGGCAATTCCAGGATGGATGATCCCGGCTTTGAATTTGCACTGAAATCACTGATCGGCACACTGCCCATCGTTCTGGGTGATCCCCGTAACATTCCGCTGGAGGAGAGGACAAGGATCAGAAGGTGGTCGGAATGGATGCAGGACATGCAGGGCAGGTATGATTACATGTCCTTCCGGAGGGACCTCCCCGGTTTCGGGGAACCCGGGGAAGGCAAATGGGACGGTTGGATGAGGCTGAACCGGGATACACGGGCCGGCGGGATCATCGGGGTTTTCAGGCAGGGAGCAAAAGAAACGGCCCGCAGGGTGTTCGTGGAAGACCTTGATCCCGGACGGGTCTACCATGTGCGGCTTGCTCCGGATCACAGGGAGCTCCTGAAGGCATCCGGCAGGGAGCTCATGGAAGAGGGCTTCCGGGTGGAGATCCCGGAATTGTATGATGGCATGATCTATGAGATCGGACTGGAGGAAAATTCCATCCCATAAACCACAAACGCAAGAAATTACACCTTAATATAATCCGCAAATGCCAGAACGATGAACATACTCATGATACAGATCCTCTTGCTTATGCTTCCTTTTTCCGTTATGATGGATGAGGGCAGTAAGGTCTACCTCAGGGTCAACCAGCTGGGTTACCATCCAAAAGAGACCAAGACAGCCATCATGTTCTCCCATGCGCCGGTCAGGAGCAGGGTTTTCCTGGTTCCTGCAGATCAGGGGAAGGCGGTCACCGCGATCAGGCCCCGCAGGATCAAAAGAGAGGGGTGGGGAAGGTTTGAATTTTACTATAAAGTGGATTTCACTGAAGTCAGCACGGAAGGGTCCTACTACCTGGAGACTGAAAGAACGAAAGTGCGATCTCACCGTTTCAGGATCTCTTCCGGAGCTTACAATGGACATCAGGAAACGCTGCTGGGCTTTATGAGGCAGCAGCGCTGCGGGTACAATCCCTACCTGGATATGGTATGCCACCAGCGGGATGGAAGGTCCGCCTACGGACCCCTGCCCGGTTCCACCTTTGTGGATGTGAGCGGGGGCTGGCATGATGCGGGCGACCAGCTCAAGTACCTGATCACCGGCAGCTATGCCACGGCCCATATGCTGCTGGCCTACGGGCTCTACCCTGACAGGTTCGCAGACAGGGTCAATGCAATGGGGCAGCCCTTTCCCAACGGGATCCCCGATGTGCTGGATGAGGCCAGGTGGGGACTGGACTGGATCCATAAGCTGCATGCCGGGCCCGGGCTGCTTGTCCACCAGGTGGCGGACGACCGCGACCATGTGGGATGGAAGATGCCGGATGAGGATCCTTCGGATTACGGGTGGGGGAAGAACAGTTACCGGGTGGCCTATGTTGCCACAGGGGAGCCCCAGGGCCTGGGGGAATTCAAGAGCGAGGCCACCGGGGTGGCCAACCTGGCGGGAAGGTCGGCCGCGGCCATGGCCCGGGCATCCCTGATCTGGAGAGATGCACTTCACGATCCCGTGTATGCGGACAAATGCCTGCGGGCTGCACAATCGCTTTACAGGATGGGAAAGGAAAATGAAGGATTCCAGCAGGGAAATTCCTACGGAGCCCCTTACCGGTACACGGAAGAGACCTGGGCGGATGACATGGAGTGGGGTGCTGCGGAGCTCTACAGGGCCACCGGGGACTCGCTTTACCTGGAGGATGCCATCCGGTATGCCCGGATGGCTTCGGATATCTCCTGGATGCCATATGACACGGCAGAACACTACCAGTATTATCCCTTTGTCAAGCCAGGGCACTTTGTCCTGCACGGACTGGTGGGGGGACCGTTCAGGGACACCCTGGCCGGGTATTACCGTTCAGGCATCGAATCCTGCCTGGAAAGGGCGGAAAGGAATCCCTACCGCATCGGGATCCCCTTCATCTGGTGTTCCAATAATTTGCTGACCGGGTTGATCACCCAGATCATCTTCTATGAAAAAATGACCGGTGACCTTTCCTACCATCGTTTCCTGGTGGAGCAGCGGGACTGGCTCTTCGGGCGCAATCCGTGGGGGACCTCCATGTTCACCGGGATCCCGCAGGGGGGTGAATACCCGGTGGATGTCCATACCAGCATATGGGCGCTGACCGGGAAGGAAGTGGCCGGGGGACTGGTAGACGGACCTGTGTACGGGACCATTTTCCGTTCCCTGAGCGGTCTGGTGCTCACCGGTCCGGATGAGTTCTCAGAGGTCCAGAACGAATATGTGGTCTACCACGACGACATCGGCGATTATTCCACCAATGAGCCCACCATGGACGGTACAGCCGGCGCTCTCCTGATGATGGCCCGGTGGGC
>JBNJEV010000168.1:0-3386 GCA_051746185.1 Bacteroidota bacterium | reverse complement strand
CCTCCCTGGGGAATGATCACATCCGCATATCTCTTGGAAGGCTCGATGAACTGCAGGTGCATGGGCTTCACCGTCTTTTCGTACCGTTCCAGCACCATGTCCACCGAACGGCCCCGCTCCATCATGTCCCGGATGATCACCCTGCTCAGCCGGTCATCCGCATCGGCATCCACGAACACCTTCATGTCGATCTCTTCACACAATTCCCTGTGGGTGTAGATCAAAATCCCCTCCAGGATGATTACCTCTCTGGGTTCCACGGGGATGGTCTCCCCGGCCCGGGTGCAGGTCAGGTAGTTATAAATGGGTTGCTGCACCGTATTTCCTGCCCTGAGCTTCCGGATGTGGTCCACCAGCAGGTCGAACTCAACCGACCGGGGATGGTCGAAGTTGATCTGCTGCCGCTCCTCCATGGGAAGGTGGCTGTTGTCCCTGTAGTAGGAATCCTGCGGGATCAACGCCACCCGGTCCCCGGGGATCCGCTCCAGGATCTTGTTTACCACAGTGGTCTTTCCCGAGCCGGTCCCCCCGGCAATTCCGATCACGAACATGGCTGTTTCAATTGTTGGCTTGTACGGTCAGATCGTCACAAAGTTATAATTTTCATCCGTCATCCGCCGGTTTGTCAGGATGAACGAATCCAGAAAATTAAGCATGCGGTATCCCGGGTTTCGGATGCGGAGATATGAGGGTTTTGGATGCGGAGATATGAGGCTTTCTTTCCCCTTCCCTCTGATTTGTGATGAATAATCAATAAATTCGCGCCATGGAACGCACACTCTATCCGCTGAAATTCAAACCCATCATCAAGGATAAGATCTGGGGAGGAAGCCGCCTGAGGGAATTGCTCGGAAAACCGGCCTCTGACAGGGCCGGGGAAAGCTGGGAGATCTCAGGGGTGAACGGAGATATCTCGTTGGTGGAGAACGGGTTTTTGGCCGGAAACAATCTGCAGGAACTGGTGGAGGTCTACATGGGCGACCTGGTGGGCGAGCATGTCTACTCGAAGTACGGACTGGAATTCCCCCTGCTGATCAAGTTCATCGATGCCAATGATTATTTGAGCATCCAGGTCCACCCGGATGATGATCTGGCCCGGGAAAGGCACAATTCACATGGAAAAACCGAAATGTGGTATGTTGTGGAAGCGGAAGAAGACGGACAGCTGATCTCGGGGTTCAACCGGGAAATGGACCGGGAAACTTATCTGTCCCACCTCCGACGGGGCACTCTGAAGGAGATCCTCAATGTTGAGCAGGTGTCACGGGGGGATATCTTCTACATGCCCTCGGGCAGGATCCATGCCATCGGGGCCGGGGTGCTGCTGGCCGAGATCCAGCAGACCTCCGATGTGACCTACCGCATTTATGACTGGGACCGGGTGGATGAGCATGGCAAGCCCCGGGAACTGCACACCGACCTGGCACTGGATGCCATTGATTTCAAACATTATCCTGACTACAGGACCCGGTACGAGGTGGTGGAAAACAGCACGGTCACGGCCGTGGAATGCCCCTATTTTACAACCGGGGTGCTCCGGTTTGACCAGCCCATGGAAAAGGATTTCATCCTGATCGATTCATTTGTGATCTATATGTGCATGGAAGGGGAAGCAGGGATCACCTGGCCCGGAGGCGTGGAACCCATCAGGAAGGGCGAGACGGTACTGGTCCCGGCCGAGCTGAAGAACCTGGTCCTTGTCCCCACCACCCCCACCACCCTTCTGGAGGTGCATGTGAAATAAATAAGAACCCCTCGCATGAGAGACAGGCTCATTGCGATCATCCATCAGGAAGAAATCTGACAAACGTACATGATCATCACCAGCGCAGAATACATTTCCAGCAGTCCGGACGTGACCATGTGTCCGAAAGAGCCCCTTCCCGAATACGCCTTTATCGGAAGGTCGAACGTGGGCAAATCTTCTCTGATCAACATGCTCACCGGAAGGAAAAAGCTGGCCAAAACCTCTGTCACCCCCGGAAAGACCCGGCTGATCAACCATTTCAGGATCAATGACCGGTGGTACCTGGCCGATCTGCCGGGATACGGATATGCAAAGGTCTCCAAAAAACAGCGGGCGGCCTTCGGCAGGCTCATCGAACAGTATGCACAGCTGCGCGGGAACCTGGTCTGTTTCTTTGTGCTGATCGATGCCCGTATCCCGCCCCAGCAGTTAGACCTGGATTTTATCGAATGGCTCGGCGACAGTCGCCTTCCCTTTGTGATCATCCTGACCAAATCGGATAAAGTGAACCAGAAAGAAAGATCGAAGAACAAAAACCTGCTGAAGCAAGTGTTATCAGAAAGCTGGGAGGAACTTCCCCTGATCATCGAATCAAGTGCGGTAAAAGGCACCGGACGGGAAGAGATCCTGGGATTCATCAAAAAGACAAATGAACGGCTGGCCAGCAGGCGTTCTACACGTTCAGGAAATACCTGATGTTCTTCACCAGCAGCTCGGGCTGCTCGGCATGGAGCCAGTGGCCCGCGCCGGGAATGGTCACAATATCGGCTGAAGGAAAGACCGAACGGATCAGGTCATGATCCTCCGCACGGATATAATCGGAATTCTCACCGGAAACGAACAGGGCCGGGAATCCGGAGATCCCCCCGCCGGCAATGATCCGGTCCGTGTCGAGTCCGTCGAAAATATCATCCAGGTGGTCCCTTAAAGCTTTCAGGTTGATCTGCCAGTAAAAATTGCCTTTTTTATCGCGCTGTACATTCTTCAGCAAAAATCCCCGTATGCGCCCGGAACCGATGGATGTCCTGAGGGCCTGGTCGATCTCCTCCCTGCTTTCCATCTTCGACAAATCCACTTCCATCATGGCATCGATCATTTTTGCATGGTTGGCGGCAAAATTGGATTGCAGTGCCATGTCGTGGTAAGGCTTGGGAGCAATGTCCACAGAGATCAGCGACTGGACCCGTCCGGGCCAGGCATCCGCGAAGAACATGACCGTTTTCCCGCCCATGGAATGACCGAGCAGTACTGCCTCTTCGATCTCCTGTGCATCCATGAATTCCTTGAGATCATCCCGCATGGAAGGATAATCATGCTCATCCGAATGGGGTGATTTCCCGTGGTTGCGCTGGTCCACCACAAACACCTCGAAATCGGAGGCCAGATCACGGGCAACAGAGATCCAGTTGTCCCCCGATCCGTATAATCCGTGTACGATCACAAGCGGAGGACCCGCCTTCCCGTATTTTCTGAAATGGAGTTTCATTATCGAACAGATGGATTCCGTTCCATATATCTTGAGGACAGCTCGGCCACCAGCTCACGGATGGTATCGAACGCCCTGGAGGTCTCTTCGGTGATCCTGGTTCTCTTCAGCTTCAGGATCAGCAGTCCGTAAAGTCCGTTCAGGGCCACCTGG
>JBNJEV010000167.1:0-3411 GCA_051746185.1 Bacteroidota bacterium | reverse complement strand
GAGAGGATGACAAAGGTGGTGAAACGGATCGTCCAGTACCAGGTGGCATTGCTGGAACGATATGCAGCCGACGTGCAGCATCTTTCCCGTGCATATATGTATAAAAAAAAGGAATACCTGGAGCAGTCGCTCCGCATGCTTCGGCGGGAGACCGGCAGCTACATTGCCGGGAGGAGGGATCAGCTTGACCAGTCGCTGCGAATGCTCCGCAGGGAGACCAGGAACTATCTTTCCAGGAAAAAGGAACGTCTTTCCGGTTTGGAAAAACAGGTGGAACTGGTCAATCCCGAAAATATCCTCAGAAGAGGCTATTCCATCACCCTGCGGAACGGCAGGGCACTGAAGAGCGTCCGGAAAGTCACCCCGGGCGAGCGGATCGAGACATGGCTTTCGGACGGACAGATCATCAGCAAAACGGAAAAAACCATTCATAAAGATGGCAACTGAAGAGATCAGCTATGACAATGCGGTGAAGGAGATCGAAACCATCCTTCAGAAGATCGAGGAAGGGGAGCTGGGAGTGGACGAGCTTACCCGGAAAGTGGGCCGGGTCACCGAGCTGCTGAAAATATGCCGGGACAGGCTCTACAAAACCGAAGAACAGATCGACAAGATCCTGGGAGATTCGGAGCCTGAATAATCCGGGAAGAAAACCCGGGTAGCCCGGGGAAATCCAGGTAACCCGGATGTGGGGCAAAAAATGACCGGCTCAGCGGGGTTCGGTTCCCCGGCCGTTGGATTCCCGGTAGACGGACTTCAATACCAGCAGGTTCATGGGATTGGAGCCCAGTCCCCTGATCTCCAGGGGAGAGAACCGTACCACCACATCATAGTACAGGGGGACCACCGGGGCGGCCTTTACGATGATGCTGTCCATCTTCCGGTATAACCGCAGGCGTTCTTCCCTGTCGGGCTCACTTCTTGCCTTCCGGTAGAGCCGGTCGTATTCGGCCGAACGGAAATGGGTGTAGTTGGGCCCGGACGGGGAAAAATTCTCCGAATAGAAAAGGCTCAGATAGTTTTCCGCATCCGCGTAGTCGGCGATCCACGAGCCCCTGAAAAAGGGAAGGTTGGAGTTGGCTACCATGTTCCGGAAGGATGCGCCGGTGGCCACTTCGATCTGAAGGTTGATCCCGATGGCCTGCAATTCATACTGGATGTACTCGCACAGATCCAGGTAATCCGAGGTGGTGGTCAGGGTGATCTCCGGCATCTCCTGCCCTTCCCCGTATCCTGCTTCCTCCATCAGCCGCCGGGCATGATCGGGCCGGTAGGTATACCCCTGGCCGGGCGACAATCCCCCTTGAAGTCCCAGCGGAATGAACCCGGCAGTGGCCGGGTAACCCAGGTTGTTCCGCATGTATTTCATCATCCGGGAACGGTCAAATCCGTAATTGATGGCTTTTCTCACATGGATGTCCATCACCGGATGGTCCGTCTCCAGCTGGCTGGTATCAAGCAAAAAACCCAGGTATTCGGTATTCAGGTAGGGTTGGGTCACCAGCCGGAAGCGGTCCCGGTATTCCGGGTTCAGGGTCCCGCTGCGGGTCAGCAGTTCATCCTTGTAAGCCGGATGAACCCCTGAGAGAAAATCAAGGTTCCCTTTCATGAACTCCAGGAACTCGCTCTGCTTGTCCTTGATAAAGCTGATATTCACCGCATCCAGGTAGGGAAGCCTGTTCCCCTGGCTGTCGGTTTCAAAATAGTCAGGATTTTTCACCAGCACCAGCATTTCGTCCCGGTTCCAGTACCTGAACTGAAAGGGACCGGTGCCCACAGGGGCAGATGCGAAGTCATCCCCCAGTGCTTCGGTCACCTCCCCGGGGACCACCGAACAATAGGGCATGGTCAGAATGGAAAGGAAAGGTGGAAAAGGTTCTTTCAGCCGGATGCGGAGGGTATGTGCATCCAGGGTGGCAAATCCACTGTCCGGGTCCACATGGCTGAAGATCCAGGACCCCGGGGAGGCGATGTCCGGGTCCAGGATCCTCCGGAAGCTGTAGACAAAATCCTCTGCTGTCACCTTCCGGGTTGTGTCCTTAAAATAAGGGGAAGGATGGAACCATACATCGTCCCTGAGGAAAAACGTATAGACCCGTCCCTTTTGGCTGATCTCCCAGGAAGATGCAATGGCGGGCTCCACTCTCAGGCTGTCGTTCAATTGGACCAGTCCGTTGAAAATCTGATGAACGGGCCAGATGATGGTCTGGTTCCTGGCATAGGCCGGATCCAGGGAAGGGATACCTTTGGATTCATTGTATCGAAATACATAGACAGGACTCCGTTGCTGCTGACGGCATCCGAATGAACAACAAAAGACGATAAAAAGAAAAAGGACCGTCTTTACCTGCATGGTCAAAGGTGCTTTGCGAGAGTGTCGAGCAAATCGCTTACTTTGATGGGCTTGCTGAGGTAGTCATCGCATCCTGCCTTTTTGCTGATCTCCCTTTCACCCGACATGGCATATGCGGTCTGGGCAATGACCTTGACTTCGGGACGCTCCTCCTTAATGATCCTGGTACATTCGTAACCATTTTTCAGGGGCATCTGGATATCCATCAAAATCAGATCCAGGTCCTTGTTCTTTCTGAAGATCTGCAGAGTCTCCTCACCGTCCTTGGACCAGAGGACCTCCATCCCGGTGTCCTTTAAAGCCTCATACAGGTACTGGTAATTGGAAAGATCGTCCTCTGCGATCAGCATCTTCTTTCCCTTCCAGGTGCGTTTATCGGACCGGGAGGTTCGCAGGGCGGCTTCGTGCTTGAGGGGAACTTCGTTCCTGGGCAAAATAAACCAGAAAGTAGCGCCCTGACCCGACACCGATTCCACCCCGATCTCTCCGCCCAGAAGCTCTGTCAGGTTCCTGGAAATGGCCAGTCCCAGCCCTGTCCCCCCGTACAGTTTGGTTTTGGTATCATGCCCCTGCATGAAACGGTCAAAGATCACTCTCTGTTTCTCCTCCCTGATCCCGATCCCGGAATCCTTCACATAAAATCTGACCCCTTCCGGATGCTCCTCGATCCCCAGTACGATCTCCCCTTCATCCGTGAATTTTACCGCATTGCTCAGCAGGTTGATCAGGATCTGCTTGAGCCGGAAAGGATCGGTATAGATCACCAGCTCCTCGGTGGGCCAGTCCCATCTCACATTGAGCAGCACCTTATCCTTGCCCATCCGCTTGAGGTTCTGCAGGAACATCATGTGCATCTCCCTGAACAGCTCCCCGATCATACACTCGGAAATATAGACATTCACCTGTCCCGCTTCGATCTTTGCGATATCGATGATATCATCAATGAGCCGCATCAGGTCATCTGCTCCCTGGTTGATCTGGGCGATGAAATCCCTGCGTTCCTCCGGGGTCAGATGATCGTCGGTCAGAAGATCGGAAAAGCCCACGATGGCATTCAT
>JBNJEV010000166.1:0-3443 GCA_051746185.1 Bacteroidota bacterium | reverse complement strand
ATGGATACACAATGAACCTTACTCCCAGGAACTGAATAGCAGAACTATCATATAAGCTTATTCCCATGAAACACCCATTCACTACATCGCTGCTGGCAATCCTGCTGATTGCTGTATCCTGCCGGCCTGCTTCCGGCCCGGACAACACTTCCACCCGGAAACCTGACGCTCTCGAGTATGCCCTTGTGCTGCACGGCGGGGCGGGATCCATGGATCCTGAACGGATGCCGGAGGCGGTTCAGGACCGGTACAGGAATGTGTTGGACAGTGCGCTCCGGCTGGGTTTGAATGTGCTGGAAAGCGGGGGATCGAGCCTGGATGCCGTGGTGGCGGTGATCTGTTTCATGGAGGATCATCCCCGGTTCAATGCGGGAAGGGGCGCGGTGTTCACCAGTGAGGGAAAAAACGAGCTGGATGCCTCGGTGATGACCGGACAGGATCTCAATGCGGGTGCAGTGGCAGGAGTGACCGATATCAAAAATCCCATCCTTGCAGCCCGGGCGGTGATGGAGCGATCCGACCATGTGATGCTGGCGGGAGAGGGTGCCTCTGTATTTGCGGAGGAAGTGGGACTGGAACAGGTGGATCCCTCTTACTTTTTCACACCGGACCGCTATGAGTCCTTTCAGCGTGCCCGGGAAAGCGGGAAGCACGGTACGGTGGGATGCGTGGCTCTGGACCGGGAAGGGAACCTTTGTGCGGGCACCTCCACGGGTGGGATCAGCAACAAGCGGTACGGAAGGGTGGGGGACTCGCCCATCATCGGAGCGGGTACCTACGCGAACAACCGTACCTGCGGGGTTTCCGCCACCGGCCAGGGAGAGTACTTTATCCGTTGGACCGTGGCCCATGATATCTCTGCACTGATGGAATATCAGGGAATGGATGTAGAGGAGGCGGCCGGAACAGTGGTCCTTGAAAAGCTGGGGGAGGCAGGAGGGGACGGAGGGGTTGTCTGCCTGGACAGCAGGGGCAGGTCTGCCATGGTCACCAATACAAAAGGCATGTTCCGGGCCTACGGGAATTCAGCCGGAGACAGGATCGTGGCCATCTTCAGGGATTGATTTCCGTACTAAGGTTTGAAGGGCAAAAAAGTCATAAAATCGGCGTGGTGCACGATGGTGGCCTCTGTGCTGCGCTTCACATGATCCCCTTCTGCGGCATGGGCGGCAATGATGTGGCATACCTCGGCGGGGATGCCACAGGATTCTGCGAGGGAGACCCCGGAGAAAGGGTGCCGGAGATAGCGGCCGTAGCGTCCCTGGAACGGGTTCCCTTCATCATCCAGTTCATATTCCAGCAGCTTGCCCACATCGGCCAAAATCGCGCCGGCGATCAGGACATCCATGTTCACCGGCAACGCATCCCCGAAAAAATCAGTGATCCTGAGCCCGCTTTCCCGGGCGATGTGGACCACCGCACGTTTATGAGCCATGAAAGTGACCTTCAGGTCCGGTCCGCACAGCAGGGTAAATGGGATCCTGTGCAGATCGGCGGGGGTCAGGGCGCTTTTTTCAAGGGCCATTTCCCAGACCCGGGCGGTTGCGGACCGCAGACCGGGATCCCCGATCCATTCAAGCTCCGGCCATAGTTCCTGTACTTCCTGGTGGATGTTCTTCATGATGACGTCTGATTTACAGTTGTTGAATAATGGCATCGGTCATCTCCCGGGTGGAAGCGGCACCTTTTTCGATCACATCGCTCCTTCCGGGCAGTTTCATCATATCATAAGTGCGCACCTTTCCCTGCAGGATCACATCGGCAATCGCCTTCCGGATCCTCCCGGCGGTCTCCGGCTCTCCCAGGTGGTCCAGCATCAGGCAGGCCGATTCGATCATGGCGATGGGATTCACGATACTGACCGGATAATCCGCATATTTCGGGGCCGATCCGTGGGTAGGCTCAAAAAGTGCTGCTCCTTCTCCCAGATTGGCACTGCACGCAAATCCCAGTCCCCCGATCAATCCCGCAAAACCATCCGATACAATATCCCCGAACATGTTTCCGGCCACGATCACCCCGTAGGTCTCCGGATTTTTGGTCAGCCACATCATCTGTGCATCAATGTTGGTGTTCCAGAGTTCGATCCCGGGATAGCCGGAGGCCTGGATCTCCCGGGCCATGGCGTACATCATCCCGGAGGTCTCCCTGATCACATTGGGCTTTTCACACACCGTTACACTCCTGTAACCGTATTTTGAGGCATAATCAAATGCAGCCCGCAGGATCCTTTCGGTGGCCCTCCGGGTGAAGATCCTGGTGGAAACGGAGAGTTCCTTTCTGGGGGTATTGCCGAAATTCTTCATGAATCTGGGATGGCTGGAAAGGGCCCGGTAGACCTCATCCGGGGGATTGCTCCATTCCACTCCCCCGTAGAGTCCTTCGGTATTCTGCCTGAAGATGACCGCATCGATCTTCGGTTCTTCGATGGTCCCGTCCGGTCCGCGGCGGACGAAATTGAGCGGGTTCCCTTTATAAGTTCTGCAGGGCCGGATGCAGATATCCAGCTGGAAATGCTGCCTCAGTCCCACGATGGGACTGGAATATACCAGGCCTTTGTCCTGCAGGGAAGGATCCAGCTCGGCCGCAGCCGCATCCTTGGGTTTGCTGGTGATGGCCCCGAAAAGCCCGGTCTTATGCTTTTCCAGCAGGGCAAGGGTCCTGTCCGGAAGCGGATTCCCTTCCTTCTTCCAGTACTCCCATCCGATGGCACCTTCCACATAATCTGCACGGAATCCGGCTTTATCCAGCACCCTGAGTGCCTCTTCCAGCACGATGCTTCCGATCCCGTCACCGGGAAGGGTCACAATGGTCCGTTTCGCATTGTTCATAAACAGTATGTTGAGGGATGACAGAATTGTTATATTTGCTAAATGTAGAATTTTATTTGAAAACGAAGGCCATCAATTCAACCTGTACATGCAAAAAATAACCGATCTCCGGCCCGGAGAAGTGTGGGCCTGTTTCAGTGAAATACTATCCATCCCCAGGATTTCCAAAAAAGAAGAGAAAATCATTGCATACGTTGAAGAATTTGCCGGGAAACATGACCTGGACTGTAAAAAGGATCATATCGGGAACCTGCTGGTTTCCAAACCGGCCACCAAAGGGATGGAGAACCGGAAGGGCATGGTCCTGCAATCCCATCTGGACATGGTGGGAGAGAAACAGTCGGGGGTGGATCACGATTTTGACAGGGACCCGGTCAGGGCGTTTGTCGAGGACGGATGGGTGAAGGCAAAGGGGACCACCCTGGGTGCGGATGACGGGATCGGAGTTGCTGCCTCGCTGGCCATCCTGGCATCGGACGAGGTCCCCCACGGACCCCTGGAATGTCTGTTTACCGTTGATGAGGAAAGCGGGATGACCGGGGCGCTGGGACTTCAGCCGGGTTTTATCAGGGGATCGATCCTGCTGAACCTGGATTCCGAAGATGAAGGTGA
>JBNJEV010000165.1:0-3572 GCA_051746185.1 Bacteroidota bacterium | reverse complement strand
GGATCCCACGCTTTCATCCACCGCAGCGATGCATGCCAGGTAATCCTGCATGTACCGCTGGTACCGCCACCGCATCATATCGGCCGAATCCATGTCGGGATAATTCTGTATGAATGTTTCGTTCATGGGCCTGTAAACCTCGTCCCAGGCCTCCTGCTGCTCTTCGGTCATCCTGCCGTAATTGTTCCTGAAGGCCCGCATATCCCAGTCCGAAGCCGGCTCGAGGCCCAGCTGTTCCATCACCTCGGGGTACAGTTTGGAATCCCCGGCCCAGTTCATGTGCCGCAGGATATTCATTTCAGCTTCTCTGGCCGCGGTCCCCCGTCCCTGGTAATCGTCAAAGAGGGTGGGCGGCTCGGGAAAAGACTTGTCAATATATTCCCTGAAATGCCTTTCTGCTGGCAGCCACTCACGATGGGGGGCCTTGTGCAGGTAGAACAAAAGGAAGGGTTTGCCGGGATCCCTGCGGTTTTTCATCCAGTCCAGTGTCAGATCGGTAATAACATCGGTGGTGTATCCTTCCAGGCGGATGTTGCCTTCATTGGTAATGAGATCCGGATTATAATAGGCCCCCTGTCCGGGCAGGATCTTGAACTCATCGACCCCTCTGGGCTGGTTCCCGAAATGGAGCTTGCCGAACATGGCGGTCTGGTAACCTGCCTGCTGGAAAAGCACAGGGAAGGTCATCTGGGTTGTGTCGAAAGGCATGCGGTTATCGATCTTCCCGTGCAGGTGACAGTGCTTCCCCGTCAGGATGGTGGCCCGCGAAGGAGCACAGATGGAGTTGGTGACACAGGCATTGGTAAACAGCATCCCCTCTCTGGCGATCCGGTCGATCTGGGGTGTTTCGATCAGATGATCGCTGTAGGCACTGAGGGCCTGGTAGGCGTGATCATCCGACATGATAAAGATGATGTTGGGAGGCGGCTGCTGCGCTACCTTCCCGGATCTGCATCCATGGAATGAGATCAAAAAAAAGGCAAAAGATAAAAGGGCAAAGGTTCTCATGATCGCGATAATTTAAAATTACGGGTTATGTTTCTGATAGGGTATGATCCGACAATTCCCAGGAAGAAGATGAACCATTTCCCCGGGTAGTGTATCATAGATGTATGATGGTTTTTCAGTATCCTTCAGGTTCCCGGCCGGTCTTTTCCCCTCCCATGGCCAGGATAATGGCCTCGGTGGCTGTGGCGCCTATCCTGGTCACTCCCAGTTCCCTCACTCTGAGGGTATCCTCCAGGGTCCGCACACCTCCCGCGGCCTTTACCTGTACTTCCGGGGCCGCATGTTTCCTCATGAGTGCCAGGTCATGATCAGTAGCTCCCCTGTAAGCATAGGTCCCATCCGGCTGTTTGACAAAACCGTACCCGGTAGAGGTCTTCACAAAATCTACCTGGTGCTGGTTGCAGATCTCGCACAGCCGGATCTTATGGGTATCCTCCGGCAGAAAATCATTCTCAAAGATCACCTTCAGGAGGGCCCCCCGGCTTCTGGTGACTCCCGCTACCGCACCGATCTCGGCCGAGACATACTCCCAGTCCTCCGAAAGCACCTTCCCCGTATTGACCACCATATCGATTTCCACGGCCCCGTCCTCAATAGCCCGTTCGGTCTCGTATACCTTCACATCCACCCTGCTGTTCCCGTGTGGGAACCCGATGACCGTGCATACCGCCACATCCGATCCCGAAAGCAGCTCCGCGGCCATCTTCACTGCATAGGGCTTGATGCAGACAGAAGCCACATTGTATTTCCTGGCCAGGGCGATACCTTCCCTGAGTTCCCGGTCATTCATGGTGGGATGCAGCAGGGAGTGATCGATCATTTTTGCAATTTCATGCCTGTCGGGAGTTTTCATAGGATTAGTTTTTGACATGTAAATATACCCACTTATAGGGAATATGTCCACTGCCTCAAAGGTATTTATTGGGAACCTGGTCCTCCCGGAAGGATCACCCGGGGAAAATATCATACTAATTAGAAAAAATACAGGACCTGTGAAATGCCGGACTCCACTACATTTACCGGAAGAAACAGAAAATGATGAACCCACAAATAAAGACAGGAAAACCCGCAGGAAGAACCACATTGATCATCGCGGTAGTGGCAGGCCTCTCCATGCTGACCGGCTGTAAAGCGGAGAACAGCTGGCAGGTAAGCTCACCCGGCAACCAGATCCGTGTGGAGGTCCTTAAACAGAATGCGGCGATTACCGGACAGCTCCACTACCTGGTCTATATGAACCGTGACGGCTCGTTCATCCGGCTCACAGATCCTTCACCACTGGGTATCGAACGGGAAGACGGAAGTTTTATCGACAACCTGGAGCTGGTGTCCGTGAAACAAAAGGAAGACCTGAAGGATCGTTATTCCCTTGTCTCCGGGAAAAAACTGACATGTGAAAGTCTCTGGAACGAAATGGAACTCTGTTTCACCAACCAGGAAAAACAGAAGATCTGTATCACCTTCCGCGCCTATGACAACGGCATTGCCTTTCGATATGCATTTCCCGGAAACAGTGACAGGAATTTCAGGATCACCCGTGAAGTGACCGGGTTTGATTTCGGGGAAGGATCTTTCTGGGGACATCCCTACGATACGGTCTCCAAGTGGGCTCCTGCCTATGAGACCTATTTTTCCGGACCCATGGAAATCGGGACCGATGCTCCCTGGAACAAGAACGGCTGGGCATTTCCCATCCTGCTGGAAAGCAACGGGGCCTGGATGCTGGTATCCGAAGCCGGACTGGATGGTTCATACGGCGCCTGCCACCTGCATCCCGATTGTACGGACGGTCTGTACAGGATCAGGTTTCCGGAACAGGAAGAAGCGATGGGTTATTTTGAAAATACTTCTTACTCCTCCCTGCCCTGGCATTCACCCTGGCGGTTCATCGCTGTGGGGGACAGTCTCTCCCCGGTCGTGGAGACCACCCTGCCTACGGACCTGTCAGCCCCTTCAAAGGTGGATGACATTGCATGGATCAAACCCGGGCGGGCCACCTGGAGCTGGTGGTCCGACAGTGACAGTCCCCAGGATTACAACCGCCTGGTCCCCTTCGTTGACTTTGCAGCCCGGATGGGCTGGGAATATTCCCTGGTGGATGCCAACTGGAACCATATGAAAAACGGTGATATTGAACAGCTTGCCCGGTATGCGGACGAGAAGAATGTAGGGCTGCTGCTGTGGTATAATTCCGGGGGAAAACACAATGTTGTCGGGGAAGAACCGCGCGATCTGATGGATGACAGGGAACAAAGGAGGATGGAATTCGAAAGGATCCGGGACATGGGCATCAAAGGGATCAAGGTGGATTTTTTCCAGTCCGACAAACAGGAGATCATCAGGCTCTATACGGAGATCCTGGAGGATGCTGCGGAATTCGGGTTGCTGGTGAATTTTCATGGCTGCACATTGCCCGGAGGCTGGAGAAGGACCTGGCCGAATTTGATGACCATGGAAGCGATCCGGGGCGGAGAGAGTTATAAATTCGACCGGGCCTTCCCTGGAAAAGCCCCCTCCCATCTTGCCATCGTACCGTACACCAGGAACGTGGTGGGTCCGGCCGA
>JBNJEV010000164.1:0-3647 GCA_051746185.1 Bacteroidota bacterium | reverse complement strand
GTAAGAACGAAAGAAGCGATCCACAGGGATGTGGTGGCAATGGCCATGGCCGCACCCCGGATCCTGTTTGGGAATATCTCCGAAAGCACCACCCAGGTAACCGGGGCCAGGGTGAGCGCATATATGGCAATGGCAAATACAACCAGTACCATGATGAGCAGCCCCTTCATCTGAAAATAATAACCGGAACCCAGCAATACATAGATCACTGCCAGTCCCGAAGCACCCAGAAGCATCATCTTCCTCCTTCCCCAATTATCCACGATCCGCATGGCCACCAGGGTGAAAACCAGGTTCACCGAACCCGTGATCACAATGTTCAAAAGCATATCGGAAACAGAATAGCCTGCAGAAGTGAATACCTCCTCCGCATAGTTGAAAATGACATTGATCCCGCACCATTGCTGGAAGAACGCCAGGACGATACCCAAAATGAGCATGGGCCTGAAACGTTTGTTCCCCAGAGCTTTCCAATCTATCTTCTTACTGGCCGACCGCAGGGTCTCCATAATGCTGCCGACCTCAGACCTTGCATAAACCGGCCCGCCGATCTTCTCCAGGATCCTCATGGATGATTTTTGTTTGCCTGCTTTAGCCAGGTAACGGGGACTTTCGGGGATAAAACAGGCCATGAGGAAAAAGGCCGAAGAAGGCACCACTTCCGCCCAGAACATCCAGCGCCATCCCATCCGGCCGTTCCAGGATGAGGCGATGAACTGGTCCGTTGCTCCTTCTGGCACCTTTTCAGCGATCAGGTAATTGATGATCTGTGCGGCCAGGATCCCGATCACGATGGTCAGCTGGTTCACGGCAACCAGTCTTCCCCGCATCCGTGCAGGAGCGATCTCGGCGATGTAAACGGGTGAGATGGCCGAGGCTATGCCTATCGCCATACCGCCGATAATCCGGAAAATAATGAAAGGGCTGAAATAACTCGCAGCTCCCGTGCCGATGGCCGAGATCGTGAAAAGCAAAGCCGCGGAGATCAGCATCAGCTTCCTCCCGAACCGGTCAGACAAATAACCCGAGAACAATGCCCCGAACAGGCATCCGAGCAGGGCGCTGCTTATGGCCCATCCCTGGAGATTGGGCGAGCCGGTGATATCGAAGAATCGTTCGTAAAAAGGTTTGGCTCCCCCGATAACCACCCAGTCATAACCGAACAGCAGCCCTCCCATGGCCGAGATCAGCGTAATGCCGAGAATAAACCGGTAATTGAAGCTTTCCTGTTGTTTCACTTGTGTGTAATGACAGGATCAAAAATACACTTTATGAAGACAACACATAACGAATTTCCGGATTCTCAGGGTCAAGATACGGTCCACCTCGACAGGAACGACTTCCTGTGTAACAAGTTCGGTATTGAATCCCGCGAGCGCATTGGCTCGTCTAAAGGTTCCTCGCGGCTTGCCGCGAAGAGAATCAATTTCTGTCAGAGCCGTGACTCTACTTTTTCGAACCGCCGGTTGACCTCCTCCATGAAACCGGAAATGTACTCCTTCATCTCACGGATACCGTCTTGAATACGCTCTTCTTCACCGGAATCCTCCGGTACAGTATCCGCTTTGGCGGTCCGCATGGTACGTTCTCCCTTTTCCAGTGCATAGATCAGTCCGGCGATGCCCCCCAGAGCGGCTCCTGTCAGGAATCCCATCACAGCCTTTGAACTTAACATATCTGACATATTTAACAAGGGTTTACCCCAACAGTAACAAAACCGTGCCAATTACAAGAATTGATGAGAATCAGGGCCATGCAGGGATTTAGTGTGGATTTTTCCCCACCCGGTCCTGCATTCCGGGGTTCTTTCTCCACACTTCGGGTACATCCGGCACCTCAGTGCCAGGATGATCGCCTGGTTCAGCGGGCTTGCTGTGATTCAGCGGGCTTGCTGTGGTTCAGCGGGCTTGCTGTGGTTCAGCGGTGGATGCGGATGCACACCACTTTGGCGTCACTGCGCAGGAACACCCGGTTGTCCGAAAAGGCCGGGTGCGCCCAGCAAACCCCGTTCCTGGGATTGGGAGAGATCCTCACCGGGTCGATCACACTGACCCGGCCCAGGCCGGTGTAACCCTCCGGGGTGAACCGTCCCAGCAGCAATTCGCCGTTTTCATTAAAACCCCAGGTCAGCTCATCCTGTTGCACCAGGTGCACATTGGCCCACCGGCCCCTGGGGACCAGCGAAAGATCCTCCCAGATACGTTTGCCGGTTATGAGTTCCAGGCATCGTGCCTCTCCGTAGGAATCAATTCCGTATACATAACCATTGCGGATGAAAGGTGTGGAGATACAACAGTGAAGTGCGTCCGTCTCCCGCTCATTCTTTCCGATCCGGTGGTAAACTATCCGGGCCGAAAGCTTTTCCTGGTCCAGTTCAACCAGGTAGGAACCATCGTAGAAAGCGCTGAGGAAGAGGTAAGGCGGAGCATATACCGGGTCGGCTACATTCATGATCATGTTTCGGGGCTCAAAAGGAAGTGTCCAGAAAATGCGGCCTGAAGCAGGATCCAGTCCGGTAATACTTTCCCCTGTCCAGCAGACCAGCACCTCTATACCGGCCTGGTTGATCAGTACGGGTGCAGAATAGGAGGCTTCATCCTCCAGGGCCCTCCACCGTTCATCCCCCGTTACAGGGTCAAAGGCCACCATACAGGCTCCGTCCGCGCCCCCCACCTGTACGATCAGGTTGCCGGCAGCGATAATGGGATTGGAAGCCAACCCCCAGATGGGGACAGGGGTCCGGTATTTCTCCGCAGTGGGCACCTCCCAGAGGAGACGGCCCGTTTGTGCATCGAAACAGTGCAGGTGACCCATGGTCCCCCAGGAGTGGGCGCGCCCATCCTCGATCAGCACCGATGCGCGCGGACCGGTCGGATAGCCGACATTGTATGTGACCGGGTAGGAGTAGGACCAGATCCCTGAGCCATCCTGTGCGTCCAGGCAAAGAACCCTTTCGTTACCATCCATGTAGTCGGTCACATAGACCTTTCCCCCTGAGACGGTCGGACCGCTGTAACCGGGTCCGACCGGTGCCTCCCAGAGGAATTCCACCATATCGTCGTTGAGTTCTCCGGCATGCGGTCCGCCGTACCAGGTTCCTGAACGGTCGGGTCCGCGCCACTGGGACCAATCGGCGGATGACCCCGGGTTCTGTGCTGTGGCCGTAAAAGATATGGAAAGTATCCAGGCCGGTATGAGAATGAAATAATTACGCAATATTCTATTTACCGTTTTGATCATAGTAGATATTTTCAGAACGGTAAAAATAGATATTTTACCTGATCTGATGCGGTTAACATGATGTGTAAAAGTCAGGATTTGATCTGACAGTGGGGGTGTTTTTCGACTTCCGGTATTGTTTCTTTTGCTTGCTGAAGCCTCCTCACGGTTTTAATGTGGGATTGAAGAACCTCGCAGCAAGCTGCGAGGAATCGAGCCTGCGAGCTCGTCAGCCAATCTTCGATCCAGAAATAATCCCAAAGGTGCTCGCTTACCCCGAAGTAGAACTTCGGGGAACCGTAGCGAAGCGGAGTTCGACGGAGTCAATGCGCGGGCGGGATTCAATTTGTGTGAAACCGCGGGCCAGACCATTGACCATGTCCATATCCACGTAATCCCCAGGTACGAGGACGATATGGAAGATCCCA
>JBNJEV010000163.1:0-3672 GCA_051746185.1 Bacteroidota bacterium | reverse complement strand
GGAAGACAGTATCCTGCCGGAGCAACTGACCGTTGAGATCCCATCTTCGCTGTCCCGGGATCTTTCAGTCAAGAAAAGTTCGCAGGTGGATACCCTGAAGGGAGGCGAGATCTATCGCCACCTGACTTTCTTCATCCATACCGGCGAGCATGCTGCCCGGCTGGTAAGGCATGTGATCCTGGCGATCCGTGTACATCACATCGACCGGGTGAAAACTGTGACCTATGTGAGTGAGGATGACGGACGCATCAAGAACCTGGTGGTGGTTGAGGCACCCGAATTCGATGGCCGGATCTGGGAGTACGGGCTGACCATTACCGATGCCGGATCGGAAGAGAATGAAGATGGCGGCAAGGCTATGCAGATCTTCTGGAACAGGGATCCCAGGGAGGGGGTGACGCTGATCAATCCTTACAACCTGGACCGTACCGGTGAAAGTAAAATGGCCGGTGCCATGTTCCGGATCGATTACAGCGGGGCCGGTGAGCTCGGATATAACCATCATATGATCGTATCCATTGCCGGACTGCCTGCCGTGGATCCTTTATTGGCACCTTTTTGCATGGACGGGATGAAGATGTTCGCGGGCAGGAAGGGTGACCATGTGGATGTGTACGGAAATTCCAGTCACCCCAATGCCAAGTTCCTCACCGAAAAGGTGGGCTACAACTGGGCCTTTGCGGCCACGGGTTCAAAAAGCCAGGACATTGGTGTGGCGGAGGTCGGTTTGCCACTGAGCACGGTCGATGCAGAAGACCGTTCCGTTTTGCTCGGGGAGTATTCCATCTACAATGTGCTGTACAATGAAGTGAAGACCGTCTGGCCCCATGCCAGTGATGAATTGCTGGATGCATGGCTGACCAATACACAGGCTCCCGGATACTTTAATGGGGATGGCTTCATCCGGGGCGGAACTTCACCCGGAGATGAGTTCCTCCCGCTGGTGGACCGGATCGGGAACCTGACCCCCTACAATCCCAAAACCATTGCCAGCTTGGAGATCCGGTTCAACTAGGATTTGTGATCATCAGGGATCCCCGATCATTAAAATATAACCGGGGGATGCTTTCGAAGCAACCTGGCATCTTTGACGAAGTCAATTAGCACGTTGCGAGAGAGTATCCCCCGGTTGATTTGCCCGGAATATGGTGTGATTGCGTTCGGGGATCCCTGCTCGAAATATGCTATCAGTTGCGTATTGGTGTCCCGAGCACCAGCTGCAGGATCGCATAACAATACCCGTAGCCCTCTTCCCACTGGCTGTGCCTGGGACCGGAAAAGTTGACGGTGGACGGGGCGTAGCTTTCCAGGAACCTTCTGAGCCGGTCCGCGGCCGTGGTTGCATCCAGAATGGACATGTCCAGCAGAAGAAATGGCTTTTTCTCCTTTATAACGAATTCGAAGGATTTCAAAGTTCCTCCCTCCATCTCACCCGGAAACAGGATCACGGTAGCATCACTGTCCCTCACATTGGCGGCGGTTCTTTTTCCGTAGGAAGCCTCCGGCAGCTCTTTCAGGGGATATTTCTCATCAATGATCCCGTCCTCGGCCTTTCTTCCGGCCGGGCACCATCCACCGCAGGGGATCCCGTGATCCAGGCAGAAGTCGAGTACCGCCCGGTCGATGCCGGTCTGTCCCCCGGATACAAGCTTCAGGGAATCCATATTAAATTTGTCTTCCAGCGTTTTTCAAGTGTTTCTGCCAGTGTATGATGGACAATCCCCAGCAGGGAACCCCCGCCGGAACCGTTGAGCTTAAGGTAATAATGATTAGTAAGCTGGCCTTCTATCCAGGCATCCGCCATTTTTTCGGGGATCATTTTCCGGAAATACCTGAACTGGAAATCGGAGAGCAGTCCGACCAGCATCCCGATATCCGCATCCCTTTCACCCAGCAATGTTTCGATCAGTTTCCGGTTCAGGGGCAGGTATTCGTTCCGGATGGCAGCTTCGAAACCGGGGTCTTTCATCCGCTCCAGGAAGTGCCTGACCAGGGGGCCTGTATCCGATTTCTCACCCGAGTCAAGCAAAAAGAATCTGTACCCCCCGGGAAGGCTGTTCAGGTCAAGAGACACTCTATGAATGGTGGCAGGGTCTTGAAAATAAAGGGGCACCCCGGCGTGACAGGTGAGCGCATCCACACCGGAACTTTTACCGTGGAAAAAGGATTCGATCAGGGCCAGGTCCTCTTTCTGCAGGGGAAGGGGAGTCTTCCCTGCATCGGGAAAAAACAGGTCGTATACGGCAGCACTGACCGTTCCCGAGCTGCCCAGTCCGTATCCCACGGGGATATCCGTATCGAGCCAGTACCGGTTGAGGCCGGCCGAGAAGAGTTCCATATCGGGCCCGGCATGGAATGAATGTTCCGGGAGATCACGGAGATAGTGGTACAGCCCTTCAAGGACCTTTCCTGACATTTCTGCATCCGGCTGCTTTCCCGTGGGGATGTCGGAGAGAGACCTGACCTTTGTTGTGAATCTGTGAAAAGGGATGGTCAGGGCGCTTCCACCGGCCACCACGCCATATTCTCCCACCAGCATGATCTTTGCAGTATATGTTCCGGGATGCTGCACCGGCTTCATATATTTTGGGGTCCTTCGCCCACGCGGTCCCTGATCAGCGCATCTTTTTCACAGTATCCCTTCAATTCCGAGTCAATGAAATGATCCACGGCTTCCGTATCCTGGCCGGAATAAAGCAGGTGGACATTGGCACCCGCGTCCAGTGTGAACCCTGCCCGGTAACCGGTGTCTTCCCTGAATTCCATGATCCTGTGCAGGATGGCAATGGTATTGGGCTGCATTAGCAGGAATCCCGGTCTCCCGGTCATCATCATGGCATGAAGGGTGAGCGCCTCCTCTTCCAGCACGGAGATGAATCCGGTCCAGTCTCCTTCCTCAAGGATGGTCCGGAGTTTTTTCAGGTTTTCACGGGCCTGGCTGAACCGTACCGGTGAAAAAGGATTTTTCTCCATGAGGGCATGCCCTGTGCTGCTGGAGACTTTCTTCTGACCCGATTCCACGATCAGGATAGTATCCCTCATATCCCGGAATGCGGGATGGAAGCCGGGCAAGGGGATGGCGAATTCGTCGCTGGAACCGCTCCACAAATCTGTCCTTCCCCACAGTGCCATGTAGGGAAAGATGGAACGCGATGCACTGCCGGATCCCAGGCGGGCAATAAAGGAAGATTTTTTCAGGGGATCAGCGGGAGTTGTACCACGGGTGATCTCCTGTTCCAGCTGAACCATACACATGGAGAGGGCGGCCATGGATGAGGCACTGGAGGCAATTCCGGAAGAGTGAGGAAAGGTGTTTTCGGATCGGATCGTCAGATGGGTGTGGGAAAGCCAGGGGATGTAGGGCTGGATGCGGCTTACAAAGGATGTGATCCGCTCCTCGAAAGCAGGTGCCTCCCTGCCTTCGAACAAAAATCGGATCTCCTGTCCCCTGCGGCCCGGGTCATAGTCATACTCCATGCGGGTGCGGGTTGTGGCTTCTTTCAGTGTCATACTGAGGGAGGGGTTCATGGGGATCTGAAAGATCCTCTTCCCCCAGTACTTCACAATGGCAATGTTGGAAGGACAGGACCAGCCAACTGTTCCCGCAGTAGCCGGATAATTGTTTTTTCTCGATTTCTCCGATTCTTCCAGGAGCGTTTGTTCATATCCCTG
>JBNJEV010000162.1:0-3729 GCA_051746185.1 Bacteroidota bacterium | reverse complement strand
GATCAGGGGAACGCTGTCCTGCGAGAGGATTGTTCCTTCCACCGGCAGGTACCAGGTGATGCTGTAGTTGGCCACGGGCATGTTCTGCAGGGTGATGGCGGCCCCGGAAAGGTTGTCCGTGTAGAGCAGGTCATACACATGGCCGTAGAAAGCGGTATCGGCCGAGAGTCCGTTCCTCCGGAATGTTTGCTGGGGATGGTCCACCCGGAAGGAGTAATTTTTCAGACCGGATTCAAGAGCAAATTCCTCATCTTCCAGGTAGCGGGCGGGCATGGAGAACAGCTCCGCCCAGGAAGGATCCAGATAGTGTTCCCAGATCCACATGTACCGGGGCACCTGGGTCATGATCCCGTTCCAGATGGCATTCCGCTGCATGTTGAAGGGTGTGTCAGCCCCATCCCGGGTCCCGTATTCCCCGTTGATCACCGACACATGTTCCAGTTCGCCGAGGAACCGGTTGTCCAGTTCCACCTGCCTGCCCAGAAGTGCGTCCTCTTCTGCATAAAGGTGGTACTGCAGATTGTCAAGGGTGGCAATGGTGTCCAGGCTGACGAGCTGATCTTCCGCTGCGCTGGTGGTCCGCAGATGGCCATAGGGATCGAGGGAATCCACGTAACGGCTCATCTCGCTGTGCCAGTCCACCACGCCCGGCCACCACAGCGCACTCTGGTAGTTGTGCAGGCCGGTAAACTGGACCTCGTTGAAGAACTCCCATGCAAACAAATTCCGGGAATAGGCCCACCTGGCCACGATATACCGGAGAAGTTTCTTCGCCTGGATCCTGCAGCTGTCATTGTAGAAATATTCCTCGGCACGGTCCACATACCCCCCGTTGACCGTGTTGTAGGGATTGGTCTCCCACATATCGTCCACGCTTTCGGAGAACATCCCGTGATGGAAGACAACCAGCTGCATGCAGACATCCAGTGAATCGCACAGATCCAGCAGCGAATCGCTCATGGCGGCAGCCTCCTGGTTATAGATGCCCAGTCCCCCGTAATTATAATAATAATCCTCGCTCCACTCCAGTGCCTGCCACGCAAACGGGGTCTGCCAGTACCGGAAGATATTGGCCCTTCCCCGGGAAAGATTGCGGATGATCGTGCTGTAGTCCTCCAGGTCGTCCCAGGCAGCGTTGATCCCCAGCGGGTAAAAAGGCTCCCCGGTAGCATGCCGGAAATACTGCCTGACGGCGGTATCTTCCCTGATGATCCCCCGGGCATCCCCCACGGCCACCTCCACCGTGTAAAAGGGTGATTCCCATGCGCCTCCATCATCCTCCAGCAGCAGTTTCAACCTGTGGGAACCTTCCTTTTCCGTGGTGAACCTGACCATCCAGGATGCATGGTCCGGGTCCGTTACCCACTCCCCGTTTTCGTAACTGGCCGGCACATGGTAAAAACAGGGAACCCGGCAGGAATCCCCGCCGGGATAAAGGATCAGCGCATCCACCTTCACCTCACCGGGATCAAATGGATTCCCATAGGACTCCCTGGACTGGAAAACGGCTTCGATCTTCCTGTGGGCCTCCGGGGCGGTTGTGGTAAACACCGGCATGCTCAGCCCATCCTCCGGGTCAATGACGTAGACCCGCTCCGAACCGCCGGCCGATTTGCCCTCATTGTCCGTGATGGTCAAACTCGCGGTGAACACGCTGTCAGTAAGGTAGGTATGGCTGACAACCGGTCCGGTGGCGCTATCCCCGTCACCGAAATCCCACAGGTACTCCGTGATCTCGCCGTCGTAATCGAAAGAGCCCGAAGCATCCAGGGTGATCTCTTCCCCGGTCACGATGTTGTTGTCGGAGATGGTGAATTCCACCACCGGGGTGCCGTCTCCCGCCGCAGGATTGCTCAGCTTCACGTCGTCGAACCAGACGTCAGCCTCCGCGCTGTTGTCCACGCAGGCAGCCAGCTGAAGCAGGGTGAATTCTTTGCCCATGGCTTCGGTCATGTCCATTTCACACTCCACCCACATGCCGGGGGAAGGCTGAAAATGCCAGGAAGGGCACCAGTCTTCGGTCACCACCAGGCTGTCCAGCCAGAATTTGGCGAAGATCCTGCCCCGGGTGGTGGTCCGGAGCTTGAAGGTGAGCGTGTTGTTGTATCTGATCTTTGCCGTATCGGGGAAGTGCAGGGATACATAATGCCAGTTCCCGGAGATCTTATGGTAGTAGCCCGCTTTTTCGCTGGGATTAATGCCGGTGGTATCCGGGTTGTCCGTTACAAAAGCGGTGTCTTCGGCCGAGATGGGTGGAGTGGTACCGGGGGTTTCAAAATCGGCCAGCATCTGGGCCTTCAATGATCCTGCGGTACCGGTAAGGGTGAACAGAATGAACAGCCCCGCCACGGTATATGGAATTGATTTCATGCTGTGAATCCCGCGAGGAGAGTCAAATATACCATTTTCACGGGGATTTTCCTTCCGGTTCCGGAAAAAACAGGTGTGCTTCCTGCGGGGAGCATAACCGGTATTTCCAGGGAGATGTCCGTGGGATCATTCCCCTTCCGCCAGAAGGCCGGAAGCTGAAGGGAATACCTCCCCGAACAATCCGTCGCGGTCGACCCGGAACCAGGAATCCGGATTGAAGGTGGTGCCGAGGACCAGGGTGGTATCGGTCTGACGGAATGCCTCCAGGGAATGTGCCGGCATGTTGTCTCCCTCGAAAGTGATCCGGAAGTCGGGTTCGCCCGAAGGCCGGAACCCGTCTGCAAAACCTGAATGGGTCTTTCTGGCCGCACCGGTCAGGTATGAGGCCATGGATGCGGAATCGGCAGGCAGTCCCCCCACCAGCCACCCCGCATCGGTTTTATGGGCGATAAACCCGGAATCGGCCGGATAGTCGCAGATGATCCTGGACAGGGCGGAGGTATTCAGCCGGGTGACGGTCTGGTCCCTCCACCGGTTGAACGGCTGGTTGATGGACATGGCCAGGAAACCGTCCGCCAGGTAGACCTCGTCCTCGCCGCTGAGCCGGATATAGGTTTTGCCGGTCCCCCGGTTCTGTCCGTACATATTGTACCCCTGCGGCGCGGGCTGGTAATGGAACCGTCCCACCACCAGGTCCATGGCCGTTTTGTCCCCTTCCCTGACCACCACCCGGGTGCCCAGTGAATCGCTTACCCCGTAATCACCCCAGTTGCCGGCCGAGCGGGCCACCAGCTGTTCGATCTCCAGGTTCTGAAGTTCGGAAAGCGTGTTCCTTACCATGTCCCGGTTCGCCGGGGCGGTGGCTTCAGTGCCGGAGACGCTCCACGAGCCTTCCTCCCGATTGAATGTAAGTTCATTGCCCTGTTCGGCACGGGGATAGATCAGCAGGGTGGATACCCGGCTGGTATCGATCTCCGCCAGTTCGGTCCTGAGGGTCCGTTCCGTTTTCCTCACCCTGGTCACCCTGGTGATCACAAAAACGGCCGCCAGGCCCAGGAAAATCCACAGCAGTAATCTGTTATTGAATCTACCACTCATGATTCTCTTTTTTGTGGGTTAAGCATAATTGGCTTCCATCCGCATGACCCGCTGGTTCTTGCGGTGCTGATAGCGGAGTCCGCCGTAAATAAGCACCAGCACGATCGGGAGCAGGAAATTGAGCCATTTGAGCAGGGACCTGGTGGAATCCTCCAGTTGCTTGATGGGCCTTGAGCTGACACCCTTGGTACGGAGCTCGATCAGTCCGGTATCGTCACTCAGCCAGTCGATGCTGTTCACCAGCAGGCTGATGTTGTCGGG
>JBNJEV010000161.1:0-3773 GCA_051746185.1 Bacteroidota bacterium | reverse complement strand
CCACCAGCAGGCTGTTGAAACCGAACAAACCCCTGGCGATGGTCCTTTTATCAAAACCCAGCAGAAAGCCTGCAAGATTGGTGGTGACCACGGAAAGCAGTCCGAACAGACCGGCATACAGGTCAAAAAAAGTGACCAGCACAAGGATGATGGAAAACAGACGCTGGTCGGAAAAGAAGACCTGTCCGTAGCTGTTGGGAATGGCCTTCAGAAAAAGTTTTATGTCATCCGATGGTTTCAAAGCTGCATATGGTTTCCGGAAAGGAGGATCATTATCAGGTGGTCAGGGATCATTATCAGATGGTCGGGGATCATTATCAGATGGTCGGGGATCATTTCAGGTGATCAGGGATCATTTAAGGTGTTCAGGGATCACTTCCTGCTGGCGGATCAGTTCCATATGTTCCTTCTTCCTGATCACGTGCACTTTCCCGTCCTCCCCGATCAGTACCACATTGGGCCGGAGGGTGATGAACTGCATCCACTGTGTCATGTTGTAGGCCCCGATCCGCTTGATCACGAACCGGTCCCCCTTCTTCAGCAGGGGAAATGCGATGGCCTCCCGGATCACATCGATATTCATGCAGAGCGGACCGAAAATAGTGGTCTCCTCCAGCTGCTCCGATACCGGTGCCGCCGGGTAGACCTCATGCGCATACCAGAATGAAGTGAACAGCAAATTCACACCCACATCCACGATGGTGGCCCGGTTCCCGTTGGACAGCCGTTTGTTGGCGATCACCGTTCCCAGCAGGTATCCCGCATCGTCGATAAGCGCCCTTCCGGTTTCCAGGATCAGTGTGGGCAGGTTCCGGGGATTGAGCTGGGAGTTGAGGATGGCCGAAGAGATGGCCTCTGCATATTCACCAAAAGAAGGAGCTGTATCGGAGCCAGGATAATAGGCACCCTTGAGGGTGTTCCGGGAGGCAAATCCCCCTCCCACATCGATATATTTCATACTGACCCCGTATTTCCTTTCGATCCCGTAGGCAAGGTCGGCCAGTTTCCCGGCAGCGATCTTGTAGGAGCCGGAGGTCATCATATAGGTACCGATATGGGCATGCAGTCCGACCAGATCGAGCTTCTCATTCACCATGATCCTGTTGATGGCGTCCCAGGCATCCCCGTTCTCATAATTGAACCCGAACCGGTCCCACATCGGATAAACCCCTGTGTCCATGTTCACCCGGATGGCTACCTTGGGACGTTTCCCGGAATTCTCCGAGATCCCGATGATGGAATACATCTCATCGAAATGGTCGATATGGATCAGGGAATCATTCTCGATGGCCTTTTTCAGCTCTTCATCGGTCTTGTCCGGACCATTGAAAATGATCTGGCTTCCTTTCACCCCGTTCAGCAGGGCCTTGTCATACTCGAAACCCGAGACCACTTCGGCCCATGCCCCTTCCTGGTGGAAGATCCGGCAAACCGCATCCAGGTAATTGGTTTTATAGGACCAGGCGAACTGCACTTTGGGATATCTTGTGGTAAAGGCATGTCTGGCCTTTTTATATGTATCCCTGATGGTCTTTTCCGAGATGACATACAAGGGCGATCCGTGATCGGCCAGCAACCCTGAGACCGGGATGTCATCGATATGGGTAAGTGGTTCGGTCATCGGCCTCATTCCGAATTTGCTGGGCATTCCGGCCTGCAGCTTTTTAATGAAAGGTCTTTCAAAAGGTTTCTTTTCCATGATCGGTCAACTTATAATTCTCCCAGTGTGGACAGTTTTTCAAATTTTTTCAGATCGGTGATCAGATCGTAGGAATACCGGATAAACATCTTCCCCACTTCGTATTTCTCATAGGGTTTTACTTCCATGCCCATGGCCAGTCTGACCAGGGCTTCCGGAAGGTTCTGGCCCGCTCCCACGGCCAGGTATACCCAGGCAGGGATCCTGGGATTGATCTCAATGATGTACAACTCGTTCCGGTGCGATTTGACCAGCTCCAGTTCCATACCGCCCCTCCAGCGGGTCACTTCGATGATCCGGTGGGTCAGATCCAGCATTTTCGTGTCGTCCAGCGTGATCCCCGACCAGGCTTTCCCTTTGTCCGTGATGTATTGTTTCCGCATGGGAACTGCTCCGATCGTCCGGCCTGTTCCGTCCCCCAGGGCCACCACGTTCACCTCGGTCCCTTTGATGAACTCCTGGATGATCACGGGCAGGCCCCATTTCGCAGTGATCTTATTGTAGTGCATCCGGACCTGTTCCTCATTGTATGCCAGGTAGGCATCATAGAATTTGCCCTTCACCATCAGGGGATAATCAAATTCATCTTTCAGCTTTTCAATTTCTTCCATTCCGGTAATGGCTTTGCTGAAGGGAACATGGAGACCGTATTTTTTGCCGAATTGGGGAAGGAATTCCTTGTGGCGCTCCTCGAACTGCTCCAGGGTGGGAATGAAGGTCCTGATGCCTGCATCTTCCAGCACTTTAGCAGACCGCATGAAGGCATACAGTTCCGCATCGTAATTGGGAATAAGAACATCGATGGGGTCTTTTCCGTGGATCTCCAGGATCCTGTTGATCAGCACGCCAGATCCTTCTGAAGGATAGGGAACCTGGTAGGTCTTGTCCACCAACCCGTTCATGTAGATGGCAGGCTCCAGATTTTCGTAGGCAAGACCTATAATACGGGGGTTGAAACTATCGGATTCACGGATGCCCCGGATCACGGGTACCCCGGGCCCCGGATTGTCCGTATTGTTCAGACCGGTCAGGGCTACGGTGATCTCAGTTTTCATCTTCTTCATCCAGAAGTTCGAACTGCCTGAGCATGCTCAGAAAGTCAAAATAATACTTTTCGAAACTGGCCGCATCGATATCATATGTGTCCGTCATGACCGGGGTGATCTCGTCCAGGGATTTGCCTTCACCCAGATAATCCAGGATCTCGCGGCCGGTCCGGTTGATGGAGTAGGAATCACCTGTGGTCGGATTAAATGCAAATCCGGTGTCACTGATGGCGATGTTCTTTTTGATTCGCATGGTATGAAAAAAAATATAGGTAAAAGTCTTAAATCTTCATTGAACGGGTGTTACACTATTCTGCAAAAATTTTATAATTTTCCATGTCCGGCATCAGTTTTAATGATCGCAGGTTGTTCCTGATACGTACCGGATGATGCTAACGTTTCACTTATTTTAACGGTAATTGAGGACCGTCACGATCCATATTAAGAACATGATCTGCCGGTGCTGTATTGTTCTGATAAGGGAACGACTGGAAAAAGCCGGGATCGGGGTGGAAAAGATCAGTCTGGGAAAAGCAACCATTCAATATGACGAGAAGACCATTACCCGTGATGATATCAGGAAGGTACTGCTGGATCTGGGGACCGACCTGGTCGAGGACAGGGAAAAGCAACTGGTGGAGAGGATAAAACTGGCAGTGATCGAGCTTATCCACCACATGAACAATGTGGATTCCATCGTGAGAAAATCGGAGTACCTGGTCGAAAAACTGGGTCTCAGCTATTCCTACCTGTCAAGGATCTTCTCCTCCCATGAGAATATCACCCTGGAGAGATATATCATCCTCAACAAGATCGAGCGGATCAAGGAATTGATCGATCAGGGAGAATTCACCCTCAGCGAGATTGCCTATATGATGGACTACAGCAGTGTCCAGTATCTTTCCACCCAGTTCAGGCATATTACCGGGATGACCGTAAGTGAGTACAGGGAAAGTGACCGCCGTTTCAGGCGGCCGGTGGATCAACTTACCTGATATTGCTAGTGGTCTCTAATCCAGCTGTTCCTG
>JBNJEV010000160.1:0-3783 GCA_051746185.1 Bacteroidota bacterium | reverse complement strand
CGAAAAGTCGCATTCCCATACATCGGATTTCACAAAGTTCCTGTTCGGTCCCACAGCACTCTTGTCACTGTCAGGTCCGCCTGTTTCATAGTCTTTCTGTTTGGTGATGTTCCCGTGATAAACGGATGATCCCGGGGAACCGTCACTGTTTAGCGGATATATGTCAAAGCGGGCTCCATTGTATTCATCTATATGTAAAGGACCGAGATCCCCCATCCACTGGGAAATGTAGGCATATCTTTTTTCCCCTCCTGGCGAATACCCGAGATGATTGGTATGCAGGGCCACAGAACGGGTCCTTTTGTCATCGAAAATAAAACTCCATTCGTCCAGGTTATCGGCGAGATTGGCTACTTTCAGGGTGTATTCATTGCCGTTGACCAGGGCTTTTGGCAGTCGCAGGTAAATGAAATGATACTGGATGTAAGTATTCATGCATTTCTGCCCGTCCCAGTCGCAGACACTGCTCACATCATGGATCTTGCTCTTTCTGCCCAGTTTTTCCGGGTAGCGGCCATCCCTGTAATATTCGTCATCGGAGCTTACAATGAAATAAGATCGTTCTGACAATGCATCGCGTAAATCCAGCGGCCACTGTTGAGGATGGTCATATCCGGTACCGCGATCCTCAATATATCCGTCATCAAAGGTCAACCGGATGATGCGGTCTGTAACCGGCAAAACTTCGATCAGGTCCGATCCGGACAGTTGAACGGACAGCATGAAGAAGAGAAGAAGGCCGGTGAGAATTCCGGGTTGTTTCATCGTGATTGTTTTTTTGATCATTATATTCGTGCTATTTTTTTCTGATCCATACGGCCCGCTGAAAGCATTACTCCCCCCCGGCCGGGAAAATAAACAGCATATTCCCGGTCCCCGGATGCGAGGCAGAAAGCTTCATTGGATTCCCGTTCGGTCAAAAGTTCATTTGCGGGCACATGGTTGAAGAAATCAAGGGAATCGGTCAGCATCCGCATGCTCCTGATGTGATGCTGTGCCACGGGACTGAGCCCGTGGCCATAGGGCGGACGGTGGAACCTGACGGAAGCATGCCCTGCAAAAACATCCCTCCAGAACCGCTCCTCGCCATCCTTGTAGGACCCTGCCCAGTCGCGGGTGTAATCCTCGTAAATGGTACCTCCGTAAATTTTGACGTTGTTGACGGGCCTGATGATCCCGGTCTCCTCAACCCGGTTCCTGACATAGAGCGCCGAGAGATAGTGGACTTCGCCGTTCTGGGCATTGTTGTTGGACACATCTACATAATCATACAGTTCGGGGGCGTTTATGGTATTGGCCGCTTTCGACCGATCCAGGAACGGATGGGTCGCATGGTCCTGCTGCCTTACCCCCTCCACGTTGGAAGAGAGGATCTTGTCTATGAACATTTTCTGGAATTCCAAAACGAGCTCGTTGTCATTGATCTGCGGAACGGTCTCAAAGAAGGGATTGATCTTCAACTGGGCGGTATGATCGATCACTTCGGGCAGTTGGGATACCTCCGGTGTATAATTCGAGTTGTTGGCGGGATTGAATACATTTTCTGCCCATCCGCCGGGAGAGTTATAAAAATCATAGGTTGCCCAGAGTTCTACCTGGATGATAATATCCCGCTCACAGGTAAAACGCAGGAAATCCCGGAATTTGTTCCAGTAAGAGGGATCGGGCCGGTTCAGGTCATACAGCCCGTTGACTTTCTCATAAGGCTTATCATTGCCCCGGTCGCGGCTGCTCATGGTGCATCTCAGGTAATTTCCCCCTGCCGCCACCAGCAGGTCCAGGTGCTCTTTCAGGTCCGGTATCTGGAAAAGGTTATCCTCAACCGATCCCCCGATCAGCAGGGTGGGTTTCCCATCATAATACCAGTAGAAAGGATTCCCGGAGTAGATCTTGATGACGGGTCTTTCTTCAGGCACCAGGGTTTCTCTGCTTTGTTGATCCGCACAGGAAACCATGCACGCAGCGATTAGAACAATTGTAACAGGGATTGTGATCTCTTTTCTCAAGATTTCGTTTTAGAGTAGCAATTGGTTTTAAATGAATGGATTAATCAAGATTCGACTTATTCCGGAAATACGCATTCACATTATAGCTTGAATATTCAGATAATGGGCTCCATTTGTCCGGGATAAGCCTTTTTAATCTATCTATTACACTCTGGTATTCTGCAGCGTATGCCAGATTATGCCATTCATTTGGATCGTTTTCCATATCATAGAGCTCCCGGGAACCATCCTCATATTGAATCAGGCGGTATTGCTGATCCCGCACCGCGACGTTCCCCACTCCATAGAATGAAAGGGCGGGATGACCCCAGTTTTTTATTGCGCCCCTGATCAACCCGGAGAGGGAATGACCCTCGGCCAGATCATAGGCAGGAAGACCGCACAGATCAAGCAGCGTGGGATATATATCCACCAGTTGAACAGGTGAATGACAGATTCTGTTTTCTCCTGGATTTAACCCCTTAAAAATTAATACGGTTCTTGTATCCCTCTCCCACAGCGCCTGTTTGGCGAACCTGTTTTTCTCCCCCAGGTGATAACCATGATCCGACCATAACACAATGATGGTGTTATCCGCATACTTTGAATTTTCCAGGGCATCAAGCACTTTTCCCACCTGGGCATCTACAAAAGCGATGCAGGCCAGGTATGCCTGTATCACATCTTTCCATTCGCCTGATTCAATGAGTTCTTCTGTGGTGGGCATCATGGGGACCTCGGATACAATTTCCGCCATGGCCGGGATGTCTTCAAAGTCACCGGGATCATAGGGAGGAGTTACAACTGATTCAACAGGAAACATTTCCATCCATTTCCGGGGCACATACCATGGAACGTGCGGTCTTACAAAGCCCACCGCCAGAAAAAAGGGCTGGCTGTATTCCTGGTTCAATTTCGATATGGCCCACTTTGCACTTTTAAAATCGGTCATCATACTGTCATGGTCAGGATACGCTCCCCAATCGGTGGATGTGGAACCTTCCTTATCCGGCAATTGAGCAGGGTCATAATGGATCCGTTTTTCAGGCCGGGGGCCGAACCAGGAAAATCCTCCTCCGTACTGGTTAAATGAACCCGCACCATCCCCGTTATGGAAGATCTTCCCCACAGCCATGGTGGCATAACCGAAATTCTCGAAATAATCGGCCATGAAGGTACATTCCCTGCTTTTTTCATTGGCCTGCTTGATATGGATATCTTTTAGCTGCAAATAATTCCCGGTGCTGCTTGGATATAAGCCGGTCATGATGCTGGCTCTTGAAGGTCCACATATGGGAGCCTGGCAATGGGCATTGACAAACAGGGTGCCCTGACTGGCCAGTCTGTCAATATTGGGCGTAAAGGCCGTGATCGAACCATTCATGCAATTCACATAATCATTCAGATCGTCAATGGCAATGAAAAGTACATTGGGTTTTTCTTCAGGCAGTGCGGGTTCTCCACACTGTTTTCCCCCGCAGGAAAAGAGGCCTGCAAAGAGAAGTGCGATTGTCAGATAAGGTGTGCATGTTTTTCTCATGATTGTATGTTCAGGATTTTCTTACCAATACCACCCAATCCTTATTTTTATCTTTTGGCGGCATTCCCAAAGATTTTTTACCTCCGCCCCGGACGGTTTTTACTTCACCTCCGGTATTTACCCGGAAGCATTGTTGAAACGGATGCCCTCTGCCGCCAACCGGTCCAGCGCCGGCGTTTGTATTACCGGATTACCGTAGCACCCCAGTGCATCTTTGCCGTGATCGTCGGAAACCATCAGTACAATATTTACCGGTTT
>JBNJEV010000159.1:0-3834 GCA_051746185.1 Bacteroidota bacterium | reverse complement strand
CACCATCATGTAGGAAGGGAACTCTCCGGCAGCTTTCATATGTTCCAGCGCTTCCTGCCAGTCTCCCTCTTCCATCAGATTCAAGCCCAGGAACAGGTGTGCATCCACATAAGAGTTATACGCCTTGCTGACCCCCTCCCATTGCTTGAACCGGTTGGCCTCAAGCACATTCAACGCTTCCTCATAACGACCCAGCTGGACCAGCAGCATGACCTCGCGGGAAAGGGCATCGGAGACATTGTTGTCGGCGATGACATCATGATGCTTTTGAAGGAGTTCCAGCCTGGTCCCGGGATCCTCCCGTGCCGCCGCATAGATCAGATCAAGCTCATAGAGCAGCCGCTGGTCATCCGGTTTCAGCCTGATGGCCTTCAGATAATGGTCCACTGCCAGGGAGGTGTTCTGATTCACCCTGTCACAGGCCATTCCCAGGTTCCTGTGGGCAAGCCAGTAAGAATCATCCAGCTCAACAGATCTTTTCCATGCGCGTATGGCCCGTTCGGGTTGCAAATCAAACAGAAGATTCCCCAGGTAAAAAGGAGCCCTGGCATCCGATGGATTCATCTTTGCTGCTTTCTCCAGGATCCCTATGGATTCCAGCCGGAAAGGAAAACAGTAATCGGGAGGTTGTTCCGATGCCCGGTGGAAATACTCCAGTCCCTTTGCCTCATTACCCTTCTGCAGCCAGAAAGATCCCAGAAAATAGTAGACCATGGGATTGGATTCCCGGTCCACATCGCCTGCCAGGTAAACATCCTCGAGGACCCGGATGGCATCATCCCAGAGTCCCGCCCCGGCATAATCCATGGAAAGTTCCAGGTAGGACTGGTCATAACCGTGCATTCCCTGTCTCAGTAAATGAAGTGCCTTCTGCGCTTCGCTCTCTTTCCCTGTTTCCTGCAGCGTAAAATACTTTTCACAGAGTGACCAGAAATCCAGGGGATCAAACTCCCTGACCTCACAGGCCAGGGAATAGGCCTTCGCGTACTCGCCACGGACGCGCAAGATGGCTGACCGGAGGTTGTTGGCGCTGGTATGATGTACATTGGTAGAAAGCGACCTCTGCAGATGCTGAAGGGCTTCGGAATACTCTTTTTTCATACAGGCCAGCTCCGCCAGCTGGAAATAGGCCGCGGTATGGAATGCCTGGCTCCAGGTGGCCTGATAAAGGTTTTTGTAGGCCTCTTCATTTTTTCCCTGGAATTTCTGACATAAGCCCAGGTAATAGTAAGCTTCCCCGTCCCTGGGTTTTGTATGGTTCCGGGTGATCCTCCCAACTGCTGCCTGAAGATGCTCCTCTGCCCGGTCAAAGATCCCTTTCCTCAGTTTCATCAGACCCAGGGACTTGTTCACCCGGTAATTCTCCGGATCCCTCCTGAGCGCTTCCAGGTAATAAGGTTCAGGATCATAAGAAGGATTATAAAACTGCTCCAGCCGGAGCCCGGTCAGGTAAAGTTCTTCCACAGTTCCGATCTCTTCCGGGTCTCCCGGGGGAACCGCCGCATCAGGCATCTCTGTTTCTTCCGGCACCTCCGGAGAATAACTGACCAACTCCACCCCGTCAGCATCGAAAAGAGCCGCTTTCAGGTCAGTCTCCGCGGTTCCCCGGGGAATCGCAACCTTCCCGGACCAGGGATTTGCCGGGTCGATGTCCAAAGGCTCTGAGAAGATGGTTTCATCCCCGGCAGTAAGGATCACCCGGGCATTTTTTCTCCTGGAAGTTGTATTCAAAGCAATCCGGACACTGTCACCTCCCATTGTTTCAAGATTGACTGCAGCCTCCCGGTTGGCATTCTTCACATTCCCGATCCCCCGCAGGGGATAGAAATACTGCTTCAGGTATTTTGTCTCATAAGGTTGCAGCCAGCTGTAATCGGGCTGGTTGTCGGAATAACCACCGATCATCAGTTCCAGTTCGGGCCCGTCCGTCTCCGTCAGTGCTTCGTCCCATAGTTTTCCGCGCGGACCGGTACTCCAGGTCCAGAATTTTTTTCCCGGTGCAATGTGATGATCGGAAACCAGCATAATCCCGGCCTCTTTTCCATGGTCATATCCTCCGACGAAATCATCCTGGTAGTTCCAGGCGAAGATGCTGGTCCACTCAGGATGGTTTTTCCACCAGGAAATATCCACACCTTCGGTGTAGTCGACCCGGTTGTAGATCTCATGGGATACGGGCCAGCGGATAAACTGGTTCTTGCCGTGGTAGGTCCCGAAACGGGTGGATGGGGGAAAGATCACCTGGTAATCTTCCGAGGTATGGACCCCGGTGTTGGCGAAATACAGAAAGGAATGGATAAAAGGGGTCCGGTTATAGGGCCGGAAGGTGACTTCAAAATAGGATTTACCCGGATAGACCGTTACTCCCAGCATGAATTTCATCCGGTGCCGGATCTCCACCTCACCGATCCACACCGTGCTGCTTCCGTCCGCGTTCTCCTGCATCACGTAATCCACAGGCATAAAGGCTGTAGCCCGGTGGTGATGGGGAAAATTCCATTCTATGCCTCCGGATATCCATGCCCCCAGCATCCCGATCAGTCCCGGCTTGATCACATGTTGCCTGTAGATGAAATCATACCCGTTGCTCTTATCCAGTGCACCGAATAACCGGCCTCCGATCTCGGGCAACAGTTCGATCCTGATAAACTCATTTTCGAGGTACACCATCTCATATTCCTTATCTACCCTGGTATCGGAGAGACTTTCGTAGATCGGGTACGGATACACCCGTCCCTGTGCTCCCTGGTAAGCCCTGCCTTCATAGAACCTGGGGATCCGGTCCGGTTCGTCTACCAGGTAGGTGGGAAGGAATACCGTCTCTTCCCAGATCCTCACAGAAGGCTCTTTCAGTGTTGAAGGCCGGGCCGTCTGGTAGTTCCACAGCAGCTCCATGGTGACACCTCCGGCTTCTTCCAGGTCGATGTATTCATAACGGCCTGATCCGGGTTTTCCCTCTTCACCCCAGGTGCCACCCATGGATACAACAAAACCACGCGACCGGTAATCTTCAAGCACCCTGTCCATGTCCTCCACCGTGAATGCCAGATGGTGTATTCCCTCTCCATGCTTCCTGATATGGTCCTCATATACGATGGGAGGCTTCACCGGGATGCACCATTCGTAGGCCACCGTTCCGTGCCTCTGCCATCCCTGGATCAGTTGATGGTCCACCGGTTCCCCGTAATATTTTGTCTTTCCCAGTTCAGGATGATTGATCTCCAACGGCGGCAGTCCGGTCCTTTCCCAGAATTCAGAAACGGGCCCCGGGTCCCTGATGGCAAAGGCGTACTGATTGATGTTCATGGAATGACGGTTGTTCATTCCCGGATTCATGGGATTCGTGGATCCTTTTTCTCCCCAGGTGAATCCAAGGGTATACTTCCCTTTCTCCGCAGTCTCCATCAGAACGAACTGAAGATCTATTTCATCCCCTGTCATCCGGATCTCTTCAAGCCGGTCAATTCCCAGTTCTTCCAGTCGTTCCACTTCCCTGTTCAGCGCATTCCTGCCGTGGAATCTGTGTACCAGGGCCATGGCCCCGTCACCATAACTGGCGTGAAAATCATGGAATACGGAAATCCCTTCCTGCGGTTCGATCCAGTTCACCAGGGCCCCGCCCAGGTTTGCCCGGGCCAGCCTGAGATTGATCCGGTTTCCCTGTGATCCGGATTCCATGACCACAGTGCGGATCTCCCCGATCTGATTGAATCCAAGCTGCCGGTACTGATCCATGGTCCGTTCAAGATCGGAAACCACCCACAGCACCTGGTCCACATGTGTATAGCAATCCGGGATCCGTCCGGAGGCCTCACCGGAGGAAAAGAGGGCCGG
>JBNJEV010000158.1:0-3917 GCA_051746185.1 Bacteroidota bacterium | reverse complement strand
GTTGTAATAGGCCAGGATTTCCGGATCTGCTTTCGGATTCCGGTACACATCGACGATCCCCGAATGGTTCTCCACCTTGGTCCCTTCCCAGCCATTGATCACATAGCCGTCACCGGTATTTCCTGCCCGGAAATTCTCGATGATCCTTCCCTGGTAATAGTGGGATACCGATCCCAGTGAACGGGTCAGGTCGTCCACCGTGGGAAAGGCCTCCCGGAATCCCTTTTCATCAAGGAACTCTTCATATGCCCGGTACATGGACAGGTACTGGTCCCCGTCCCAGCCCCGGAGCCCTTTCCCGCTGACAGCTTCCCTGATAAGCTGCAGTCTGGGTGGAGTTCCGATGGCTCCGTCCTCGCCCAGAAAAATGATCTCGGAAGGATGGTCATAGTGACGGTGGATCTCTTCCGGACCGTTGTAGAACTCATCCAGATAAACCCCCGGCCCGAATGCATGGTGCTCATCCCAGATCCCTTCATAATACACGGAATCATCCCCGGGCAGCATATGCATCTTGAAGGGAGCGGGTCCGCGAGGACAGCGTCCCCCATAGAATGATTCATGAAAATAGGTTGAAGTAAAGGTGATCAGGCGTCCGGGATCCAGACGGTGTGCTTCCTTTATCACCTCCACCTCATCGGGATAGGGATCGCGGGCCGCTTCGTTGATCATGTTATAGATGACCAGGGAGGGATGGTTGCGGTCCCGTTTGATCATCCGCATCAGCTTTTCCCGGTTAAATCTTCTGGCGAACCCGCTCCTGCCCCCCTGGAAGCCGCCCGGTTCCTCGTAATAGAGCAATCCCTGCCTGTCCGCCTGGTCCAGTACCTGCGGCTGACCGATGGCCCTGTGGAAATTGAGCATGTTCAGTCCCAGTTCTTTCGCTGTACTTACCTGTTTTTCTGCCAGTTCGGGTGTGGGACAGATCCCGTTGGAAGGCCAGTGGCCCCAGGAAATGGCGCTGCGGAGCACCATCCGCCGGTCGTTGAGAAAGAACTGCCGGTCCCCATCGCTCTCCCTTATCTCGAACCACCGGTAGCCGAAATGATCTTTCCACCGGGCACGGGAAAGATCCTCTCCCTGCCATTCAATGACCAGTTCATAGAGGTTCGGCTCTTCCGGTGACCACAGCCTGGCATCATCCACCCGGATCCTTTCCTTGATTTTCATACTCCCGGCCGATGATGTTTCATCAAGAGCCTGCGTGTAAACCGTCTCCCCGTTTGCAGCATCTTTCACCGTGCAGGTCAGCTGACCCTGTACAGTCTGACCCGAACGGTTCAGGAGATCATATTCCACATCGACCTGCCCCGGAAAAGGCGTGTTCCGGATGAAAACATCGGACAAATAGATCTCTCCGGTCGATCTGACGATCACCTTCCCGGTGATCCCCCCGAAACCATGTCCGGGCGGAATCTCATAGTCCCCCCACATGTAGGGTTCGATATCCCTCCAGGCAAAGTTGCCGTTGGGGTCGGTGATCCTCACTGCCAGATGATTATCCCGGGTATAGTAGATACGGTCGGTGACCTCTATTTCAAAAGGTGTCCCGGCGATCAGGTCGTAACCCACCAGTTCCTCATTCAGGTATACTTCGGCCCTGAGCCGGACACTCCCGAACCGGATAAAAATGCGTCTTCCCTCCCATTCCCCGGGCAGGGTGAACCGGGTATTGAACCAGGAAACCCCCACGTAGTCCCCCGATATGCCGAATGGATGACCATTCTCACCCCAGAAATGTTCTTCCATAGTGGCAGGGATCCTTACCAGTTTGCCGTTCCCCCGGTGGAGTTCTTCCCATCCGCATGTGGGCGGGTTGCGGGGAAGTTCGGAAAGATCCACCGGAGGCAGGAATAGCGAATCGTTCACCCATTCCGCCTCCCGGTCGGGCCACAGGTTCCATTGGTATTGGGTGAGGTCCAGGGTATCCGGTTCGTAATGATGGCTGCAGGAAAGAGCCAGCAGACAGGTGAGGGAAATGGCCAGGATCGCGGGGCAGGTAAGGGAAACATTTCTGGTCATTGCTTAGATATCTTTGGAGTTTGGGTTATCTGAAAACAGATGGTATATCAACTCTCAAAATAAACTCCGTCCTGCTCGAGCTGGCTCCGCAACCGGTCATAGGGAAGATCCCGGGATCCCATATCCCCCTTTACACAGAGGGCTGCCGCAGTACCCGCAGCCTGTCCCTGTGCCATACATGAAACGGTGTTACGGGTGGACATGTGGGCCCTGTGGTCAGAGGTGATCATCATCCCTGCCACATAGAGGTTCCCGATCCCTTTCACGCAAAGTGCACGGTATGGAAATCCATAGGTTCCGCCATCTTTTACCTGCAACCGGGGGGCCATATCGTGGAAACCATAGACAAATACCTCATCATCAAAATGCCTGGCCTCGATCACATCATCATGTGTGATGTCATAATCACAGGTGATCAGCCTGCCTCTCCGGATATTGAGCGACGGACTGGTCCTGGCAATGAAAGCATTCCTGCATCCGGGCAGGAACTCCCTGAAAAGTTCCACACCTCTGAGCTGGCGCTGCCTGAGGACCAGCTCTGCCCTGGCAACGTCATCCCTGTTCACCACGCTTCCCTCTACCTTATAATTGAATTTAATGAACATCAGATAGTTATCATGAACGGTGGTGGTAGTGCCCGACATCCCGATCCTGCCGGCTTCCTGCCGGTATTCCCCGGGGAGGTTCACATGGATCCCGCTGAGACGCACCAGCATGTCCGGCTGTCCGCTCCGCAGTCCTCTCGCCAGCTGACCGATCGCTTCATACTTTTTTAAAAATGCGTAATACTCATCCATATCCACATTGCCCAGTCCGATGGAATTGCAGCTTGCGTAATCATTGGGTACCGTGAATTCCGCGCCCGCATATGCCGCCAGGTCCCCGTATGCCGTGCAGTCCACAAACGATGCTCCCAGGAATGCTTCCCGGCCCGATCTGCTCTCGGTGATCACTCCCCTCACCACGCCGTTCTCGATGATGGCTCCCACAGCCATGGTATTGACCGCCATAAAAACCCCGGCCTCTGACAGCATCTCAAAGGTGACCAGCTTGTAAAGCTCGGTATCGACCGCCGTACAAACTGAATCATAATCATATCCCTCTTCCATTTCGGCATGACCGGTGGTCCCTCCTACCTTCATCAACCTTTCCACGATCTCGGAAGGGATCCCTTTTACCACCTGGCGCTTCTCTGCTTCTGGAAATGCCTTCCACAGATTGTAATAACTGTGCAGGGCAGTCCCCCCTTCTGTAACCGTCCCCCCGGGATAACCCCTGGTTTCGATCAGAGCGGTCTTTGCCCCGTTGCGGGCAGCAGCCAGTGCAGCCACCACCCCGGCAGTTCCTCCGCCTGTCACTACCACATCAAACTCCCGGATGGGCAGTTTTCTGGACGGTTCGTGGTAGAAATCCCCTTCCAGGGTAAACTGGTCATTCTGTTTGCTGCCTGTAGAGTTGCAGCCGGCCAGTGCGCCCGCACCGGCAAAAAGACTTACTTTTCCGAAATCTCTTCTTTTCATGATACATCATTATTAATACCCCTGAAGATCCAGCCGGACCTTGTCCAGGCTTTCGCTGGAACCCACCAGGGTCACGATATCCCCCAGCCTCAGCCTGGTATAACCATGGGAAATGATGGGATTCCCTCCCCTGGTCACCGAGAGGATGATCACATCCGTGGGAAGCCTGAGGTCCCTGAGGGTGAGCCCATGATAATTGGAATTGCGTACCTCAACATCGATGGAGTCCTGGGTTTCCGCCATACCCAGTAACAGGGAGGTGGCGATGGGTGCCCTGATAAAATGCTCCAGCAGGGAAACCATGGCCGTGCTGGGATCGATCACCATGACCCCCAGTTTATGGAATTTCTTATAATATTCCCGTTCATTCAGCCT
>JBNJEV010000157.1:0-4019 GCA_051746185.1 Bacteroidota bacterium | reverse complement strand
GGAAAATAGTCCGCGAGATCACCGAAAACGAAACCAATCCTTACTGGATTTCCAGGAATATTTTCGATTACCTCCGGGAGCATCTTGTTTATGAGCGGACCGGAGGATGGGATATCGCACCCACCGTATTACAAAGAGGCTCCGGTTCCTGTTCCGAATACGCCTTTGCATATATTGCCGTGTGCCGGGCTGCAGGAATTCCTGCCAGGTATGCGGGGGCGGTGGTGGTCAGGGGCGAAGAGGCAAGTTTCGATTATGTATACCACCGCTGGGTGGAAGTCTATCTTCCGGGGTACGGATGGATCCCTGTGGACCCGAGCCGGGGGGACAAGGAATTGCCGGCCGATCAGGCCAATTTCTTTGGTCATCTTTCCAATCATTTTTTGATCACCACAGCGGGCGGAGGAGGTTCCGAATTCCTCGGCTGGGACTACAACTCTTCCCAGCGATGGGAGGCGGACGGACCCGTTCAGTTAAGGGAAGAAAGGATCGCGGAATGGAATCCGGTAACGAAATAACCGAACAATGATGGAAAAGGGAATGGGGATCCTTGCACCTGTGGTGGTGATGACCGCCGTATTTTTGCTCAATGCATTTCTGCCCGGCAGGTATGTCAGAGGTTATATCAGCAGACCGGGCTCCACCGAAAAGGTGACTTACCATCTCAATGGGATCTTTGTATTCATCGTCGTGATCGCCGCATGGTTCCTGTTGGGAATCACCGGTACCCTTCCGTTCGATTTCCTGTACAAAACCCGCTGGTATGGTCTTGCCGGTGCCTGCCTGCTGGGGATCGTCTTTTCACTGGTGGTGGTCCTGCCCCGGCCTCCGGTCAGGAAATCTTTCTTGGCCGATCTCTTCCTGGGAAGGGTAAAGAACCTGCAGCTGATCGGTGGAAGGGTGGATGTCAAGATGTGGCTCTACCTGGCAGGGGCCATCATGCTGGAGCTGAACGTACTGAGCTTTGCCGCATATCATCTGATCATCTACGGGGAGACAGCCTCCCCGGGGATCATCCTTTGTGCTGCCCTGCTTACCTGGTTCGTGGTCGATTATCTCATTTTTGAAGAGATGCACCTGTATACTTACGACCTGTTTGCCGAAAGGATCGGCTTCAAGCTCGGATGGGGATGCATCGTATTCTATCCCTATTTTTACCCGATCGCCCTCTGGGCCACGGTGGACCGTCCTGATCCGGGGACACCCGCATGGCTGCTTGTGCTTTATGCGCTTATCTTTTTCTCGGGATGGATCCTGGCCAGGGGGGCCAACATGCAGAAGTTCTTTTTCAAGCGCGATCCCCGGCGGCCGTTTCTCGGGATCGTGCCGGAGCGTATTGAACGTGGCGACAAAAAGCTGCTCGTGAACGGCTTCTGGGGCCTCAGCAGGCATATCAATTACCTGGGAGAGATCCTGATGGCCACCGGCATCGTCCTGAGTACCGGTTACCCGCAACTGATCTGGCCGTGGCTCTATCCGCTTTACTATGTCCTGCTGCTTTTCACCAGGCAGGCAGATGATGACAGGCGCTGCTCGGCAAAATACGGTGCCCTGTGGGATGAATACAAAAAAAAGGTGCCCTGGCGGATCATCCCGCATATCTGGTGAGCTGGTAGCCGATCAAACCCCGTACATTTTCCGGGTGTTGTTCCCCATGATCTTTACCGCCATTCTGACCGGCAACACCCTGTGCATGAAAAAGGAGGCCAGCCGGTTCCCTCTGCCGGTGATCCAGGATGGTTTCCGGCCCAGCTTTTTGAAGCACTCGCGGACAACCTCTCCGGGTGTCTGTACACCCGGGGCAAAAAAACTGGTCCTGTCCGGGGCGGAGTTGATATAACCCGGTGTGGAAGTTGCACCCGAGCAGCAGGCGATCACATCGACCCCTTTGTCCTTCCACTCATACCACAGGCTTTCCGCAAGGATCCGGTTGAAGGCTTTGGTAGCACCGTATGTGGCCAGGTAACCGCTTCCCTGGAATCCGGTCAGGGACGACATCAGTACGATGGCCCCCCTTCCCTTTTCAACCATCTTTCCGCCGAAGTGATGAACGAGTTTCAGAGGTGTGGTCATATTCACCCGGGCAGCCCGGCAATGTCCTTCCACGGGATGGTCCGCAAAGGAACCGATATGGGACAGGGCGGCGTTGTAGACCAGGATGTCCGGTTCCTTTCCGTTCAGGGAGGAGTAGATCTGTTCATCAGCCCCTTCCCCGGAAAGGTCAGATGCAATGCAGCTGACCGTTACGTCGTACTTTTCAGCAAGCTTTCCGGCCAGCTTCTGCAGAGGTTCCTCCCGGCGGGCGACCAGGACCAGGTCGAAGCCTTCCCCTGCCAGGTATTCTGAAAATGCGGCCCCGATTCCCTCGGAACCACCCGCGATAAGTGCGGTTCCCCCGTATTTTTCTTTCAGATCCATGCCGGGTCCTGCCAGTTGCAGATATTATTATTCATATTTTTCTTTCAATCTGTCATATAAAAGCTGAAATGTTTTATCTCTGTCAATATCATAACAACGCAGGATCTCCCCATTTGTCCTGTAAAAGTTGTAATCCATATAGGTAGTCACGGTAGGACATGGAGTGACTTCCCAAGCTCCCAGATCCGGATCGATAAGCACCGCAATATCTCCCAGATCGAAATATCCTTTTACGGGACTCCGGTAATAATCCGATCGTAAGCGGTAATTGTACATATATTCGCCCAGGTCCCCATATGGCCTGATATTTTTTGCGGATTCTTCAAGCGTCCCGGCATATAGATGGGTTCCCGTATCAAAGATTACCAGCGGAAAGGGAGCATGAAACATCATTCTGGAGGCATGCATATCCCCTTTGATGTTATAATTATGGGCCCTGAATGGCCAGGTATTCTCTGTACGAGCATGCCAGAACATGATTACCCTGTCCTTGATGGCGGGTTCTTTCAGGTAGGCCGATGCCAGATCGGTTGGATTCCCGAGGCAAATGATCCATAAGCGATGATCGGGGGTGCTCTCCATGGCCTTTTCCACAATAAATTCAATGCCCTCGGAACTGCTGGGGGCAAATTCATATTGCATGGGATGGCCTCCACTGAATACCGGGTATTTTCCTTTTAATCCGGCTTTTTCCAGGATCGTATGGATCTCTTTCACCGATTTTCCGATGCTCTCTGGTCCGATCCCGCTGGAAGTATGATCATAGTTGCTTCCAACAAATCCTTCTATTTGAAACCGCTCCGGATACAATACCGCAAGGGAAATGGCCCAGACATCATCAATCTCATTGGTGGCATCGCTGACGATGATCACCCTGATGCGTTCATTTTTCGGAGGAATTCCGGGAACTACTTCTTTTTTTCCGAAATAGATATTGGCCTGTCCTATAACTTCCCCACTGTTCATCACCAATAAGATGATAACAATAGCCGGACATATCGCTTTAAATAATGCTTTGAATATTTTCATGTTCATGGAAGTATTATCGTCATTACAGGATTCAAGTAATAGCGGAAAAACATCAAATCGGCATGCTGGTTAACTTTTCCCATATATCCCCAGGAACCGGGATTCCGGCCTTTTCATTTTCCATCCTTCTCAACCATGTCCGGTGACCGGGATAATGTACCCGGTCTCCTGGTTTTACAGGGTCGCATCCGGTCACTGAATCGAGGATCCTCCGAACGATACGGTCTCCGGATCCACGATCGGATAATTGTCCCAGGTCCATCGCCAGGAAAAGCTGAGAAAGCGCGGTTTCATCTTCAAGCCGTCCGATATCACCGGTGGTCTGTCCGTCAGACAAAACTGCAACCAGCATATCAATCATGATGGCAAGACCGGATCCTTTCCAGTAACCCATTGGTAGGGCGAGCTCAGATGCAAGGATCTCACCGGGATCTTTCGTAAGTGAAAAATCCCTGTCGAATCCTGCCGGATAGGAAAACTTTTCACCCTGCCGGCTGAGTAATTCCATTTTTCCGTATGAAAACTGTGACATGGCCATGTCCAGCAGCACGGGATAAGGATCATGCGGAACA
>JBNJEV010000156.1:0-4050 GCA_051746185.1 Bacteroidota bacterium | reverse complement strand
GAGGATCCTTCCGGAAAAGGACTCATCCTCCACCTGTTCATTCATTTCAGGATAGGTATGCCCTATGATCATATCGCTCCGGGCATCTTTGAGTTTGACCTTACCGATCACCTGAGAAAAAAAATAAACACCATCATCCGGCATTTGAAAATGGATTTTGCACGGTTCAATTTCTATACGGTGCTGGCTATCCAATCCCTTATCAGCGAGTTGCTCTCTTCCATTCCTGAATCAAGCTGGGATTTGATCTCGAAGGATTACAGGATCCTGAAAGTGTTGAGCCACATAGAATCCAATCTGGGTGAACCCTTATCAAACGGGATCCTGGCGGACACTGCAGGGTTGGCTACCAATGCGTTCAACCGTCTGTTTGCACGGGAGCTGGGGATCTCTCCCCAGAAATACATCAGGAAGAAACGGATTGAAAGGGCCTGTGTGCTTCTGCACCATTCCAGCAACACCATCGACCGGGTGGCGGAGGATACCGGTTTTGCGGACCGTTACCATTTTTCAAAGATCTTCAGAGAGGTCACCGGTGCCTCTCCCGCCAGGTACCGCAAGGAATCGGGAATCAAATAACCCGGTCAGCTACCGGTACCGGGCAATGTTTCTTATGTACACAAAATGGGAAGTATTTTCCATTGGATGATGTGGATATACCTTCTATATTGCATCCTGGAAACCACCTTACATGGGTCATTTGAGTTTTTGAACAGATGATGGAAAAAGAAGATTTTACCTGTATCGCAGTGGATATGGGAGCCGGAAGCATCCGGATCATGCTGGGTGTGATCGGCAAAGGGGGAATCACCTACAGCGAGGTACACCGGATCGCCAATGAGATCATTCTCCGTGACGGACATGAGCGGTGGGATATGGAACGGATCGTCCGGGAGATCAAAAAAGGTATTGTAAAAGCGATGGAAACCTCAAAGCAGATGCCGGTGAGCATCGGTGTGGATTCCTGGGGCGTTGATTTTGTGCTGCTGGATGAGAGGGGAGAAATGGTGGATATGCCCGTGGCCTACAGGGACAAACGGACCGAAGGCATGCAGGAGGTGTGGAGGACCATGATGCCTGAAATGGAGACTTTCCGGCGGACCGGGATCAATTTCTATGTTTTCAACACCTTGTTCCAGCTGCTCTCCATGAAAGATTCACAGATCCTGAGATCCGCTTCCAGGGTCCTGTTCATGCCCTGCTACATCAGCTACCTGTTATCGGGTCATGACCAAAATGAGCTTACCATATCCTCCACTTCCCAGTTGCTGGGCGTTGAAAATGATCAGTGGGATGAGGAGATCCTGAAGAGATTGCATCTGGACAGAGCGCTTTTCGGGAATGTGGTCCGACCCGGTACCCGCCTGGGACCGGTTACCCTTCCGGATTTGAAAAAGACGGGGATGGAGAATATTGCGGTCTGCGGACATGACACGGCCTGCGTGGTATCTGCGATGCCCGTGGAAGATCAGGAATATGCCTATATATCGGCCGGTACCTGGTGCATCGTGGGGATTGAATCCCCATTTCCCCTGATCTCGGAAGAAGCATTCCGTTTCGGTCTGACCAATGAAAGGGGATACGGGAATACCTACCGGGTTTTGAAGAACATCACCGGACTCTGGCTTTTGCAGGGTCTGAAGGTGCACCTTCCCGAACAGACTTCCTATGCAGATATGGAAGAAATGACCCGGGAAGGAGGAAAGATCATGCAGGTAATCGATCCCGATGATCCAATGTTCTACAACCCGGAAGATATGAAGGAGGCCTTTGACAGCTATTTCCGCAAAACCGGTCAGAAGCTTCCCGCCACCTTCAGCGAGTACCTGTTGTGTGCCTATGACAGCCTGTGCTTTTCTTTCAGGTACCAGCTCGAAAAGCTGGAACAGTTCACGGGCAGAAAGATCAGGGTCCTCCACCTGGTGGGAGGAGGCAGCCAGTCTGAATATCTCTGCCGGCGCGTTGCCTCTGTCTGCGGCAGGAAAGTGGTGGCCGGACCGGTGGAAGGCGCCACTCTGGGTAATATCCTGATCCAGGGGCTGGCCATGGGCAGGATAAACAACCTTGCGGAGGGGAGGAAACTGGTAAGGCAGGCATGTTCGCTGAGGATCTATCAACCGGGCGATGCACCCGACATGATCCGCTACCGCGCATTTCTCAAAATGAAGGAACACAGTAACCAGATATAAAATGAAGACTGCAAACAGAATGATCAGACAAAACCCGAAAGTGGGTATCAGGCCTGCCATTGACGGCAGGCAGCACGGGGTCAGGGAATCCCTGGAGGAACAGACCATGAACATGGCAAAAAATACTGCTGAACTGATCGGCTCCCGCCTGAAACATCCCGACGGATCGGCCGTGGAATGTGTGATCGCGGACAGTTGTATCGGGGGTGTGGCGGAAGCTGCCGCCACCGCAGATAAATTCACCAGGGAAGGGGTGGGGGTGAGCCTGACGGTGACTCCCTGCTGGTGCTACGGAAGTGAGACCATCGACATGGATCCGCTCCTGCCCAAAGCGATCTGGGGTTTCAACGGCACGGAACGTCCGGGTGCGGTATACCTGGCCGCCGCACTGGCAGGGCATAACCAGAAGGGACTGCCTGCATTCGGCATTTACGGGAGGGATGTGCAGGATGCGGGCGATACAGCGATCCCTGAAGATGTACAGGAGAAGATCCTCTCTTTTGTGAAGGCGGGGCTGGCCGTGGCAAACATGAAGGGCAAATCCTATCTCTCCATGGGAAGTGTTTCCATGGGGATCGCCGGTTCCATCGTGGATGCCGGATTCTTCGAGGAGTACCTGGGAATGCGCTGCGAGTATGTGGACATGACTGAATTCACCCGCAGGATCGAACAGGAGATCTATGACCCTGAAGAGTTTGAAAGAGCGATGGCCTGGATCAGGGAAAACTGCAAAGAAGGGAGAGACCCCAATCCTCCCGGGAAACAGAAATCTTCCGGAGAAAAAGAGAAAGACTGGGAGTTCGTGGCTAAAATGGCCCTCATAGGGAGGGACCTCATGGTGGGGAACCCGAAGCTGAAGGAGATGGGATACGGTGAGGAGGCCATGGGACACAACGCCATTGCAGGCGGATTCCAGGGACAGCGGCAGTGGACCGATTATTTTCCCAACGGGGACTTCATGGAAGCCGTCCTGTGTTCTTCGTTTGACTGGAACGGGATCCGCCAGCCCTACATGCTGGCCACGGAAAATGACAGCCTGAACGGGGTTTCCATGCTGCTGGGCCACCTGCTCACAGGGGCGGCACAGGTCTTCAGCGATGTGCGGACCTTCTGGAGCCCGGCGGCAGTCAAACGCGTCACCGGTCATGAACTGAAAGGTGCGGCTGAGAACGGGTTCATCCATCTGATCAATTCCGGTCCTTCGGCGCTGGACGGGACGGGACAGCAGACCATCGATGGAAAACCGGCCATGAAGCCCTGGTATGAGGTCACGGAAGAGGAAGCCCAGAGGTGCCTGGACCATACCACATGGGGAGCGGCCATCCTGGAATACTTCCGGGGCGGGGGATTTTCCTCCACCTTTGACACCCGCGGAGGGATGCCCATTACCCTGTGCCGCATCAATATCATCAAAGGGCTGGGACCCGCGCTGCAGATCGCAGAAGGTGAGACCATCGACCTTCCGGAAAAGGTTCACCGGACCCTGGTCGAGCGCACCGATCCCACCTGGCCCACCACCTGGTTCGTTCCACGGCTGACCGGCACAGGGAATTTCAGGGATGTCTATTCGGTAATGGCCAGCTGGGGGGCCAACCATGGTGCATTTACTTACGGACACCTGGGGGCGGAGCTGATCACCCTGGCCTCCATGCTGCGGATCCCCGTCTGTATGCACAATGTCCCCGAAGAAAAGATCTTCAGGCCCTCCGCCTGGCGTGCTTTCGGAATGGACCCGGAAGGAGCTGACTACAGGGCGTGTGCCAGTTTCGGACCGGTTTATTCGTAGGGTATCGAACGATTTTTGTTGATTGATCACATTAAAGGGTATGTAAAGCACACATTAAAGAGTGTAAAGCACACA
>JBNJEV010000155.1:0-4065 GCA_051746185.1 Bacteroidota bacterium | reverse complement strand
TTTCAACAACATCGGATTCTCTTTTGATCCGGCAGGAGAAGAGCACATCCCCGTTTTCAGCGTGGGGGCATCGATCCGGATCAATCTTTTCGGGGCCCTTATCCTGGAACCCTATTATGCCTTCCCGCTTCAGAGAGAGAATATCGGGTACGGGCAGCTGGGCCTGTTCATATCGGGCGGCGGGTGGTAATCCGCCGCCGGCCTGCCATGAGACCAGCAGGGAATGATTTGTTAATCGGGTGTAAACAATAAAGGTGATGATCGTGATGGTGTATGGTTTGCCGGGTACGGGAAAGTCGTATTTTTCAAGGCGTCTGGCGCCTGAGCTGGATGCGGTCCATCTCAATACCGACGTGGTGAGAAAGGAAATGGGACTGCAGGGTCAGTACGATGAGGCGAGCAAACAACGGGTCTACGACCGGCTCCTTCAGAAAATGTCCCACCATGTATCCGAACAAAAAAATGTGATCCTGGACGGCACCTTTCACAGACAATCCGCCCGCGAACCATTCATCAGGCGATCGGAGGAACTGGAAGAGGATCTCTTTCTGGTCGAAATGAAGGCAAGCGACCGCACGGTGAAGGACCGTATGCAGAGAGAGAGGGAATACAGCGAAGCGGATTACAAGGTCTACCAGCAGATCAAATATGATTTTGAACCGGTGGAGAGGCCTCATCTGAGCTTTCATTCAGACCTGCAGGAAGCGGATGAGATGATCGCTGAAACCAAAAAATATTTGCATGAACAGAGAACAGATCGATCAACTGGTTGAGAACTGCGGATTTCCTGATCAGTGTAATGATACCAGGGTATATGAGACCCATATCTCCTGGGTCATTCTGACGGACCGGTATGCATTCAAGGTCAAGCGGCCGGTGAAATATTCGTTCCTGGATTTCTCCAGTCCTGACCGGCGGAAGTATTTCTGTGAACAGGAGGTGGTACTGAACAGGCGTTTAGCCCCGGGCATGTACCTGGGTGTGATTCCCATTACGGAAGAGATGCTGAAGGGAAAGAAGAACGGAGAGGAAGGCGCAGGGGAGGAACAGCCCCTTGAGTATGCCGTGCAGATGAAGCGGATGGACAATGAGAAGGAGATGGACAGGCTTCTGAAAGATGGACGGGTGGAGTCAGCCCACCTGGACAAACTGGCCGCGAAAATCGCAGGATTTCACCGGGATACCCGCATCATCAAGAATGTTTTCGATACCACGGGATTTCAGGATACATTCGCCGACCTTCTCACCGAGGGGGATTTCATCGGTCAGACGCTGGGAGATGACATGGCGGAAAAGGTCCGCAAATGCGTGGATCATTCCAATGCCTTTCTCAATGCCAGCAGAAATTATTTCAACCAGCGGATCATCACCGGTTTCCGGAGGGACTGTCATGGGGACCTGAATGCCAGCAATATATTCCTCTATGACGATCCGGTGATCTTCGACTGCATAGAATTCAATAAAGAATTCCGCCATATCGATGTGCTCAACGAGATCGCTTTCCTCTGCGTGGACCTGGATTTCTTCGGCGACCACCGGATGTCAGACCATTTTTATGATCAATACCTGAAAGCCCTGGGAGCGGAGAACAACGAAGATTCCCGGCGCCTTTTCATGTACTATAAAAGCTACAGGGCCAATGTAAGGGCCAAGGTAACCGCCCTTTCCGCAAAACAAAAAGAGGAAAATTCTCAGGAGATGGAGGATCTGAAGCAGTATCTTACAATGATGGACCGTTACTGCCGGGAATACTAACAGTCATTATAAGTCAAATTCCTTATAATCATCTTTCTTAAATGTGTATTTTTTTCCTCTGATGCCGATCTCCACCGGCTGGGCCCAGCCTTTGTCAAAGTCCACACGGATCTTCTTATGTGTGATGTGCATTTTGATCCAGTGGCTGCGGTACCGCAGGTGAAAGGTGATCTCCCTGAGTTCCTCGGGCAGCCTGGGATTGAACCAGAGCACATCTTCCCGTATTTCCATGCCCGAATACCCTCGCAGGACCAGGTCCACCGTACCGGCCATGGCACCCAGGTGGATCCCCTCGGAGGTGGTTCCTCCCTGAACATCCTCAATATCGAATTTCAGTGAACTGGTAAAGATGTCCCACGATTTGTTCCTGTCGGACCGGCTGTACACCCATGAATGGACCACCCTGCTCAGGGTGGAACCGTGGGAGGTGATCTTTTTGTAGTATTCGATGTTTTCCGGGATCTGTTCCGGTTCGAATTCGTATCCCAGTCTTTCGAAGATCTCGATCAGTTCATCCGAGGAGAACAGATAAAACATCATCAGCACATCGGCCTGTTTGCAGGCCCTGTATCGGTTCACCGAATCGTTCTCCTTTTCCAGGATCCGGTCCAGTCTCAGGGTTTCCCCGTACTCCTGGTGATATTTCTCCCAGTCCAGTTCTTCCAGCTCCTCGAATCCTTCGAACTGCATGATCACCCCGTCCCTGTTGATGGGAATGTACATCTTCCCGGAGATCTTCCGCCACCGCTCCATATCCTCGTGATCAAAGCACACGCGGACCTGCAGTCTTTTCAGGGTGTCCTCATCCACCATTTCGGTGATCTCCAGGGCCCTGAGCAGGACCCAGACAGCCATGAAATTGGTGTAGGCATTGTTGTTCAAACCTGGACTTTCGGAATGCGGGTACTGGGTATGATACTCGTCCGGTCCCACGATCCCCCAGATCTCATAGCGGTCCCTCTTCGGATTGTGTTCTGCCACCGATCCCCAGAAAAGCGCGCTGTTGAAGATGATCTCGGCCCCGTAGGTAAGCAGGAATTCAATGTCGTTGGTGCTCTGGTAATACTGCCATACATTGAAACAGATGGCGGCATTGATGTGGATCTGTAGATGGGTATTATCCGGGATCCATCGACCCGACTGCGGATTCAGGTGGATCACCTGGCTCTCTTCCCGCCCGTTGCTTCCGCTCTGCCAGGGGAACAAAGCTCCTCTGAAACCCTTATTGGCGGCCTCTTCTTTTGCCTTCGGCAGCCTCCGGTACCTGTACATCAGCAGGGAGCGGGCCAGCTGAGGGTTATGGAGATTCAGATAGGGGAAAATGTAAATCTCATCCCAGAAGATATGTCCCCGGTAGGCTTCTCCGTGCCAGCCCCGGGAAGGGACACCGATATCGTATCCGATGCTGTTCCTGGAGATGGTCTGGTAGAGATGGAAAATATGCAGGCGAAGGATCAGCTGTTGTTCCCGGGTGTCTTCGTTACCGATCAGAATATCGCTCTTCTCCCACATTCCCGACCAGGTATCCTGGCTTTTTTTCTTCATGGTACTGAAATCGACCAGCCGCTTCACATGGGAGATGGCCTCGGTGAGGGGGTCGCTGATGGCAAAGTCCCTGGATGAATAGACACAGACAAGCTTGTCCACCCTCACCGGGAGAAGCTGTTCACATTCGACGGTGATATCCTCCCCGGCAAAATCGTCCGTATCGACCGGCTCCCGTTTTCCGATCGGTTCGTTCTCCCTGTTGAATATCCCTGTCCGGGCACAGGTGGAGACCTTGATCTCGGACTGAACGGTCCGGGCGGAGAGATAGACCAGATCGATTCCGTCTTCTTTTTTCTTTCCTTTTTCCTCGATTTCCAGGTGTTTCCCTTCCAGGTCACGGTACCTTTTCACCCCGTTGTTGGTCACCCGTCCGTCGATCCCCGAGCGAATGGTAATGGGTCCCGACCAGTTCTCGGGGATCAGGATCCACTGGATGCCCGCTTCATGGAGATCGCCCATGCTCACCACGCGGGTGCTGATCAGGGACGTGATCTGGTCATCGGGATCGCGGAATTTTATTTTCCTCATCAGGGTTCCCTGCTTCACATCCAGTTCCTGAAGATACTCCATTATCTCCACCTGTTCCAGGTCGAGCCAGGATCCGCCCTGGTGTCTGAATGACAGGAAGAGCCAGTTGGGCCAGTTCACCAGGTCCTCGTTCTCGATTTCACGTCCCGCGATTTTGGAGGTCATCCGGTTGTATCCTCCCGCCAGGTAAGTTCCGGGGTAATTATACCGGTTCCCGGGAACCTCCTCTGCGGC
>JBNJEV010000154.1:0-4078 GCA_051746185.1 Bacteroidota bacterium | reverse complement strand
AGAATTGTGGGCCTGTACCCTTTGCAACGCCTGTGCACTGGAATGTCCCATCAACATCAACCAGCCTGCCCTGATCCTGGGTATGCGGCGATACCTGGTGATGGAAGAATCTGCAGCTCCCGCCGAACTGAACACGGTCTTCTCGAATATCGAGAACAACGGAGCCCCCTGGCAATTCTCACAGGAGGACAGGATGCTCTGGGCAGAGGATATCATGGTCAATGAAAAGAATCCATAGCATGGGAACCAGTCAGAAAAAAGTAGTTGTGCCGGTGATGGCTGATCTCCTTTCACGGGGCGAGAGTCCGGAATATCTTTACTGGGTGGGAAGTGCGGGAGCTTTTGATGACCGCTACAAACATGTTTCCAGGGCATTCGTGAAGATCCTTGATCATCTCGGGACTTCCTATGCGGTGCTGGGAACAGAAGAATCATCCAGCGGGGATGTGGCCCGTCGGGCAGGCAATGAAATGTTGTTTCAGCTGCAAGCACTGATGAACATCGAGATCCTGGATGGCTACCAGGTGAAAAAGATCCTCACCTGTGATCCCCATGCCTATAATACATTCAGGCACGAATACCCCGATCTGGGCGGTCATTACCAGGTGATTCATCACACTCAATATCTATATGAACAGATGGTTTCAGGGAAACTGAACATTCCCGGGGGCACCCTGAAAGGAAAGGTCCTGACCTATCACGATCCCTGTTATCTGGGACGTGCAAATAAGATATACAGGGAGCCCAGGCAGGTTCTGGAATCCCTCACGGTGAGCCTGGTGGAAATGAAGCGGAACATGAGTGAAGCCCTTTGCTGCGGAGCGGGCGGGGGCCAGATGTTCAAGGAGGCTGAAAAAGGGGAAAAAGAGGTATTTCTGGAGCGGACCGAAGAGGCGCTGGAAACGGGTGCGGAGATCATCGCCACCGCCTGTCCCTATTGCATGGTGATGATCACAGACGGACTCAAGTACAAGAACAGGGAAGCGGATGTGAAAAATTATGATGTGGCCGAACTGGTGGCCATGGGGTTGGGATTGTGAAAGGAGTTAGTGGAGTTAGTGGAGTTAGTGGAGTTAGGATTAATAAATATCTGCAAAGTAAATAACTATGGTAGAAAGAAGACTCATTACCGGTGGGGAGTTCCTGGTCAGGGAAACCGATCCGGCCGATGTTTTTATTCCGGAGGAATTTGATGAAGAACAGAAAATGATCGGGCAGACCTGCCAGGATTTTCTGGAGACCGAGGTATTTCCGGTTCTGGACCGGCTCGATTCGCAGGAAGTGGGACTGATGAGGGACCTGCTGATCAAAACCGGCGATCTGGGTCTGTTCGGGATTACCATCCCCGAAGAATATGACGGATTCGGGCAGTCTTTTCTCACTGCCATGTATGCAAGCGAGGTGCTGGGAGCCGGTTATTCCTATGCGGTGGCATTTTCGTGTCACACGGGTATCGGGACTTTGCCTATCCTCTATTACGGGAATGAGGAGCAGCGACAGAAATATGTACCCAAACTCGCTACCGGCGAGATGATCGGCGCTTACTGCCTCACCGAACCCGGTGCGGGATCGGATGCCAATGCGGGAACCACCCGGGCGGTGCTTTCGGAGGACGGGAAATACTATATCCTGAACGGGACCAAGATGTGGATCACCAACGGCGGTTTTGCCGACGTGATGACGGTCTTTGCAAAAATAGAGAATGACCGGGTTCTCAGCGCATTTATTGTGGAACGGGACTATCCTGGGATCACTTTCAACCCGGAGGAGAAGAAGATGGGGATCAAGGGTTCTTCCACCAGGCAGATTTTCTTCAATGACTGCGTGGTCCCGGTGGAGAACCTGCTGGGGAAGCGTGGCGAAGGTTACCGGATCGCGCTGAACATTCTCCATATGGGGAGGATCAAACTGGGTGCCAATGTGATCGGTTATGCCAAAAATACCATCAACCAGTCGGTCAGTTATGCCAACGAAAGAAAACAGTTCAACTGCCTGATCTCCGGGTTCGGGGCGATCAAATACAAGCTGGCCGAGCAGGTGATCCGGACCTTTGCCACGGAGAGTGCTGTATACCGTGCCAGCCAGTCCCTGGACCATGCCATTGAAGATTATGTGGCCAAAGGGGAAGACCGGGGAAGGGACACCATGGAGGCTTTCAATCATTTTGCTGCAGAAGCGGCAGCCATGAAGGTATTCGGTTCGGAAGCACTGGACTACGTGGTGGATGAAGCGGTACAGATCTACGGAGGAATGGGATTTTCTTCTGAGATGCCTGTGGACAGGGGTTACAGGGATTCCAGGATTAACCGGATCTTCGAGGGGACCAACGAGATCAACCGGTTGCTGCTGGTGGATAATATTTTGAAAAAGGGCGCACGGAAGGTCCTTCCCATTATGGAAGAGGCTGAAAAAGCCTTTGCAGAGGTGAAGGAGATGAGCTCCTATGAGGCCGGAGCCTCCGGCCACATGGAGGAAAAGGAACGCATCATTTCAGGCTTCAAGAAGATCACCCTCATGTTGCTCAAGGCAGCATCCGAGAAGTTCACCCGCAGGCTGGTCCATGAGCAGGAGATCCTGACCAATATCTCCGATTGCATCATCCAGCTCTATGCCGCGGAATCGGTGGTCCTCCGACTGAAAAAGCTGGGATCGATAAAGACCGAAGAGGAGCTGGGATTGTACAGGGATATGACCGATGTGATCGTGTATGATGCTGCGGCCAGGATCGGGAAGTATGCTTCCGATGCGACCTATTCTTTCGCACAGGGGGAGACGTGCGAGTTGCTGGAAAAGGGGATCAGCCTTTTCACCAGTGTTCCCCCGGTCAATGTGAAAGAAGCAAGGAGAAGGATTGCGGATCGTTTGATCGAGGAGAACAGATACTGTTTCTGAAAAATAATATCGTCTTTCTCGGGGCCGGGAATGTGGCCACCCATCTGGCTGTGCATTTTCAAAAAGCCGGACACCGGGTAACGTGCATCTATTCAAAAACAACCGCGTCTGCCCGCAGGCTGGCGGATCGTCTGGATACGGAAGGAACAGCCGATACGGGGGAGGTTCCCCGCGAGGCCGACTTCTATCTTCTCTGCGTTCCCGACCGCGCAGTTCAAAGGGTCAGCGGACTGTTTGCCGGATACAAGGGTATCTGGCTCCACTGTTCCGGCGCTCTTTCCCCGGAGATTTTGTCGGAGTCGCATCAACGGTTCGGCGTGCTCTATCCGTTGCAGACCTTCAGCAGGGACCATGAGCTTTCTCTTTCGGATGTTCCCTTTCTGATCGAGGGGTCCTCGGATGAAGTGACCCGCACCATCGGGGATCTGGCCGGTTCGGTTTCTTCCTCGGTCCACCGGATGGACACATCATCCAGACTGGCCATCCACCTTGCGGCTGTATTTGCCAACAATTTTACAACCCACATGGTCCATGTGGCCCAGCAGATCCTTGAGGCCCGCGGAATCGAACCCGAGCTGGTTGTCCCCCTTCTGAATGAAACATTTCACAAGCTTTCCCTGTTGAAAGCTGCTGATGTGCAGACCGGTCCTGCCCGCAGAGGCGATGTGGAGACTATGCAGCGGCATATCCGGTTGCTGAAAGAGCATCCGGAATGGGAGAAATTGTATACTTTTATAAGCCGTGATATCAGGGATGCCCTCAGCGGAAGGAATGAAGAATGAACCATCAATTCATAATTTCTGAAAATGACCAATTTTAAGGAAGGATTACGAAGGGTAAAAGCATTTATTTTTGACGTGGACGGGGTGCTCAGCAGTTCCAGGATATTTCTGCATTCCGATGGAGACCTGATGCGTACCATGAATACGAAGGATGGATATGCACTGCAGCATGCCGCAAGAAGAGGTTACCCCGTTGCCATTATCACCGGGGCCCGTTCAGAATCCATCCCCCTGCGATTCAAAAGACTGGGGATTACCGATGTGTACCTGAGTTCTTCCGATAAAATGATGGATTTTCAGGATTTTCTTCAAAACTATGATTTTGAGCCGGGCGATATCCTGTACATGGGAGATGATCTGCCCGATCATGAAGTGATGAAAAAGGCGGGCATCGCCTGCTGTCC
>JBNJEV010000153.1:0-4250 GCA_051746185.1 Bacteroidota bacterium | reverse complement strand
TTTGAGGTTGACTTGGGGGTGTTTCGGGATCTGGAACTGAGAGTATACCCTTTGAACCTGATGCAGTTCATCCTGCCGGAGGGAAAAGTTCAACTCCTTTACGACCTTTCTCAGATATATCCCCGGGTTTTTACGTTCAATAACCTGTAAATCTTCATCGCTTATGGAAGAAAGGATCTGGGGGAATATTCAGAAACTGAGGAGCACCTCTCCTCTGGTGCACAATATCACCAACTATGTGGTTATGAACAGTTCAGCCAATGCCCTGCTGGCCTCGGGGGCTTCACCGGTCATGGCCCATTCAGAAGAGGAAGTAAAGGATATGGTGGCCATTGCCGGTGCCCTGGTGATCAATATCGGGACACTCAGTAAACAATGGGTCCGGGCCATGAAGGCGGCCCTCCTGGAAGCCAACAGGCTGGACAGGCCGGTGGTGTTCGATCCGGTGGGTGCCGGGGCCACACCCTACCGGAATGATACCATCAGAGAGCTGCTTCAGACCGGGACCATGGCGATCATCAGGGCCAATGCCTCGGAAATCATGGCCATGGTATCGGTGGAACACCGAACGAAAGGTGTGGACAGCACCCAGCGTGCTGAAAATGCGCTGGAAAGCGCGAAAGTCCTTCTGGATACATACGGGAGCGTGATCTCGATCAGCGGGGAAACTGACTATATTGTTTCCAGGGATGCCGTTGTGGAGGTGCATAACGGCCACCGGTTCATGCCCAATATCACAGGCATGGGGTGTTCGGCGAGTGCACTGACCGGAGCATTTGCCGCTGTGGCGGATGATCATGCGGAAGCTGCCGTCAGCGGGATGGCGCTCATGGGTGTGGCCGGGGAGCTGGCAGCCCGTTCGGCGGAAGGTCCGGGGACCCTGCAGATGCATTTCTATGATATTCTGCACAATCTCACCAGGGAGGATTTCCTGGATACTGTGAGGTTAAAGGTGCGGAGTAATGGTTGAACTGTATCTGGTAACCGATGAGGCACTGTGCCTGGGAAGGCCTCTGAAAGAGGTGGTCGAGTCTGCGGCCAGGGGAGGGGTGACAATGGTCCAGCTCCGGGAGAAGGATATGAAAACCCGTGACTTCGTGCACCGTGCTGCTGAAATCAAAGAGATCCTGGCTCCTTACGGGATCCCGCTGATCATCAATGACCGTATTGACGTGGCCCTGGCAGTTGAAGCCGACGGTGTCCATATCGGGCAGTCGGATCTTCCGTACCGGTATGTCAGGAAGATCGTTCATGACAGGATGATCGTGGGACTTTCCGTGGAGACCGTGGAACAGGCTGTTGAGGCCGAAGCATATGACCTGGATTATTTGAGCCTCAGTCCCCTTTTCTTCACCCCCACCAAGACAGATCTTTACAGGGAATGGGGGATCGAGGGGCTGGAGGAGATCTGCAGGCGCTCCCGGCATAAGGTCATCGCCATTGGGGGCATCAATGCATCCAATGCCGCACAGGTGATCGGAGCAGGTGCGGACGGGGTTTCGGTGGTTTCGGCGATCTGCTCAGCCCCGGATCCCGAACGTGCCTCACGCGAGCTGATCTCCATCATCCGGGAAGCAAAAAAACAACATACATGACTGATCTGTCTGACATAGGGGAATTCGGACTGATACACAGGTTTTCCCGAAAGTTCATCAAAGACCTTCCGGAAGGGGTCACCGGCATCGGGGACGATTGTGCGGTCATTCCGCACAATGAAAGGGAGTCCCTTCTGTTCACCACCGATATGCTGATCGAGGACAGGCATTTCCTGCTGGATAAGATCGGTCCCCGTGAGTTGGGCATCAAATCCCTGGCGGTCAACCTGAGCGATATCGCCGCCATGGGAGGGGAACCCCACAGTGCGTTCCTTTCCATCGGGATCACGGCCGGACTGCAGATCGCCTGGCTGGATGACTTCTTTTCCGGGATCAGGGAGCTCTGCAAAACCTCCGGGACCCTTTTCCTGGGGGGAGACACCACCCGGTCGCCCGACAGGCTGGTGATCAACATCGGGGTACTGGGAAGGGTGGATCCAGAAAGGGTTAAATTGCGTTCCACCGCCATGCCGGGCGACGTGATCTATGTCAACGATGTGGTGGGCGATTCGGGAGGAGGAATGAGGATTCTGGTGGAAGATAAACCCTTATTCGAGGATGCTTCGTATCTTGTGCGGAGGCACCACCTGCCCAGGGCCCATCTCGAAGAAGGAAAATGGCTGGCCGGAAGGGGGGAGGTCCATGCCATGATCGATCTTTCGGACGGGATTGAATCCGATATCCGGAGGATCATGCAAAGTTCCGCCTGCGGGGCGGAGATCGAGCTTTCAGGGATCCCTGTATCCGGCCAGCTGCTCCGGATCTGTGAAACCTACCGGTGGGATGCGCGGGAGATCGGGATCAGCGGGGGAGAGGACTATTGCCTGATGTTCACTGTCCCTGAGCATCATTGCAACGAACTGGAGAGGGCATATTCAGAGAAATTCGGCGGGCCCGTTTACAGGATCGGGAAGATCACCGGCGACCGGGACAACCTGGAATTCACCCAGGAGGGGAAGAAAGTGACTTTCGACAAACATGGATGGGATCATTTTAAGGCAGAATGAAAGCATATAAAAAAGTATTGAGCATCGCGGGTTCGGACAGCGGTGGCGGAGCCGGGATCCAGGCCGATCTGAAGACGATCTCGGCCCTGGGGTGCTACGGCACCACCGCTATCACCGCCATCACCGCCCAGAATACCAGGGGCGTACAGGGCATCTTCCCGGTCACTCCGGAGATGGTGGAAAAACAGATCAGGGCGGTCCTGGAAGATGTGGGGACAGATGCGGTAAAGATCGGGATGCTGCACTCCGCAAAGATCATCCGGACCGTGTCTGTTGTGCTTCGGGAATTCGGGGTAAGGAAAATCGTCCTGGATCCTGTCATGGTCGCCGCAAGCGGGGACAGGCTCATCGAGGACAATACCCTGGATGCCATGAGGCAGTACCTGTTTCCCCTGGCGGACCTGGTCACCCCGAACATCCCCGAGGCCGGTATCCTGCTGGAGGAGGAGATCGCCACCAAGGAAGAAATGACAGGGGCAGCCGCAAGGCTGCTGAAACTGGGAAGCAGGGCAGTGTTGCTGAAAGGGGGACACATGACCGGGGAGATACTGTATGATGTCCTTGCCCGGAATGCAGGGACCGGGAAGATCAGTATTTTCGAGAACCGGAAGATCAATACCGGTAATGTCCATGGCACCGGCTGCACGCTGTCCTCCGCCATCGCTTCGTTCCTGGCCAGGGGTGAGGAGATGGAGGCGGCCGTGGAAAAAGCCATCGGCTATATGCAGCAGGCTATAGGCCGCGGAAAGGATTACAGGACGGGCAGGGGCGCCGGACCGGTGAACCATTTCTTTGATCCGGAAAAATTAAAGTGACCGGAGGGATTAAAGTGACCGGAAACCATCAGGGGTTCCGGCAGCGTGATGAGATATACTAATGAACTTTTAAAGGAGATCGGGGAGATCCTTCCCCGGCTGCTCAGGCTTCCTTTTATCCGGGAGCTGGCAGCGGGTAGCCTGGACAAAGGCCGGTTCGATTTCTACGTGCAGCAGGATGTGCTGTACCTGGTGGATTATACCCGGTCCCTTTCCCTGATCGCCGCAAAAACAGTTGACGCCGGAAGGATGTTGCAGTTTTTGAAGTATGCTAAATATTCCCTCGAGGTGGAGAAAGAAAGGCATGACCGTTACATGGCCGGACACGGGATCCCGCCCGCCACCGGGAAATCTCCTGCCTGCTTCAGTTATACGAATTTCCTTTTATCGGTAGCGGCCCTGGAGCCTGTCGAGGTGGGAATGGGCTCCATCCTTCCCTGCTTCTGCGTGTACGAGAAAGTGGCTGAATATATCTATTCCCGTGCCTCAAAGGACAATCCCTACCGGGACTGGATCGACCTCTACGCGGGCGGGGAATTCAAACAGGCCACCCAAGAGGCGATGGAGATGACCGACGGCATGGCCTCCCGGGCGAGTGAAACCACCCGGGAGAAAATGAGAGAAGCCTTTGTCGTTGCCACCAAAATGGAATACATGTTCTGGGACAGCGCCTACCACAGGGAGCAATGGATCGTTTAAAAGCAACCCTTCCTGCGGGTTTTGCATCCTGTGGGTGAACATTTTCAATTCGATCTTAAATAAGGACCATGCCATGAAAAGCTGTACGATTTATATGATGACCGTGCTGGTTTCCGCGGGCATCCTTACTTCCT
>JBNJEV010000152.1:0-4326 GCA_051746185.1 Bacteroidota bacterium | reverse complement strand
TATGGAAATGACGGGACAGGTGTCCAGCGCTTCTGCCGATTTAAGAGCGGAAAGCTCATATCCATACTGATCCATCAGGTTCATGATCGCATCCACTTCTGAGAAAACATCATCATATGCAGCATCTGCGATCAGCACGTCCTCTGCGGTGATGAGGTCCGGGTTCTCAATACCCGGATTATCCTCGCATCCCACTGCGAAAATTGCAGTCAGAGCAATGATTGATAATACTGAAATCCAATTTGTTTTCATGGTTGTAACGATTTAATGAATACTTGTAACGGTTCTTCACTTTTATACACACCGTATCCCGTAAATACCCCTATCCCTTCAGGCTTGATTTTCCCGATATCAAAGCGATCCTCCGTGCTGCTGATGAACTCATTGCCACCGGTGGTCGGACCATGCGTTACCGCTATATCAGAATCGAATACAGCGGAAGGCTCCCTGTTGTTGTTTTTACGGAAAGAGGATGGGAAACTACCGGTTGAGCAATCTGAAGGCCACGTAAAGACTGGACACACCATAGATGACAGCAAAGATTCCCAGGATAATGGTCACCACCTGTGCGCCTTCGAAAGGATTGAAAAGGAACAGGATCCCCACCAGCAGTGAAAGAACAGCCGTGAATATGATCAGCGGCGAATTATATCCTGCCTGTTTCAGATTCCGGTATGTGAAGATCTGGATGATACCCATTGCAATGATCCACAGGCTGATAAATATAATCAGCACGTTGACGGCAACCTTCGGATAGGAGACCAGCAGGATTCCTAAGACCAGGTTAAAGATCGCTTCGGAGACCCAGAAGATCCAGTTACTGCCTCTGGTGGTCAGGGCTGTGATTCCAATGACCAGGCCTGCCAGTATGGCCAGAATACCGAGGAAAATCGCAATGGCAGACAGTGCTTCTGCAGGATTGACCAGACAGATGATGCCAATAATGACGACCAGCGTTCCTTTCAGCGCCTCGATCCACCAGCTGTTTCTTTGAAAATAGTTCATTACCGTAAAATTTTAGGGCTTAATGAATATGACATTGATTTCAAGACAAATGTTCAAATCTACAGGCGAAATCTTGGTTTTTTCCACCGGGACAAATGGTACGCAAGGTAATTTTTCATGGTCCTTATTTATCCTCATATACGATGATCGATGTACACCCCATATTACCGGAATTTGCATCGTACAGGACCTCGATCCTTTCACCTCCCCCGATATGGGTGATCTGGAAGATCAATTCCCCGTTCTTGCCGGATTTTGGATTGATTCCTTCCAGCGGATTGGTGCTGATATCATTATGGCAATGAATGCCGGTTGTTTCATCGTAATAGGGGATATTCAGCTCCTTGCTGGCAAGCACCTGTTCTGTTCCATCCTCCTTTAATATGAAGTCGATCCTGGCCTTTGCCTCTGCGGCGGACCAGAATACGAGATCATACCCGAATTCACCTTTGGTGATATTGTGATCCAGATAGGTGCTCCACTGGCATGAAGTGGCCGATGAGGAATAAATGTAATTCGTAATATAATTCCACTCCCCGTCGGGTGCCGCTTTTGATGAAAGCGCAGCACCGTCGGAAAGATAATAGGTCACCGGCTCTGAATTCATAAATTCCTCAGCTTCCTTCTCACAGGAAGGGGTAAAAGCCAGAATCACACAAAAAAGGAATACAACGCGAAAACTATCGGAGACATTCATAATCATAAGTATTAGATATCTTATTTGATAAAATGGTTACCCACATACGTAATCGTGATCAGAACCTTCTGGTCCACGCTAAGGCAATCCCATGATACCCTGCAGGAGCAATCTGAAGCGAGCTCCTGTCTGATTGTTGTCTTCTCCCCAGGATATACTGGATTGTGGCCAGTCCGATCGAGACTGCCGCAACTCCACCCGAAATATATGTCAGGGTATAATAGTTATCGGCCTTCTTGCCTGCAATTTCATATTCATCGATGTTGGGAGCCAGGTTTTGCTGGTCGATATAGTCATCGGCCTTTAATTTAGAGACAACAGAGCCGGCTCCTGCGAATATCCCCAGCAGCAGCAGTCCATCGCGCTCTATTTTGAAATGGTACCTTTTGCCTTCAGCATCATTGATCTTATCCATGATTGCTGCAGCGGATGGATCCAGCGGGATCTCATGGACCGCAGCAATACTCAGTTCGGGCCGGGCCGTTTCGGATAGTCCTTCGATGTCGTTAAATATTTCCCATACGATTTGTTTGTTCATTCCACCGGCAATACCCTTTCCCACATCACCGGCTACAGTCTCCGGATACACGGTGAAATTCTTTCCATCTATGAAGGCCAGTTCAATATCATAAGTCTCCAATTCTGAAAAATCCAGCAGATCGTAGCGGATCATGATGGTTTGCAGATCTTCGTCAAAATGAAACTGTATATTGTCAATATATGGTTGACGGTCCTGGGAACTGAGCGGATGAAAAATAAGGAAGAACAGAAGAATGAGCGGGATAAGATTCTGCCTGATCATTGATTCAAATTGATTATCAATCGTTTAATCAAAGGTAAAAAAATGCGGGGTAATTTTGCCTTCATCCTGCTGTATTTTTTTTGTACTTTGGAGTAAAATACCAGGTCATATAAAGACTGTGATGAATCTATGAAAAGCAGGACAGTCATATTCTACAGTATCCTTCTACTTCTGGTCCCGAACAGTTTAAGATCCCGGGAATATATTGCAATCGCCTCACAGAAAGGCAAATACGGGTTTATAGATACTCAGGGGAAATGGTTGATAGATCCTGATTATGATGCGGTAACCGGATTTTATAACGGCCTTGCCGCCGTAAAGACAGGGAATACCTGGGGATATATTGACCACAGGGGAGAACACATTATTTCCGGGGATTTTGACAAGGCCGGTCCTTTTGCGGACAATGGATATGCCATGGTCCAGGTGGATGGAATCCGGTATTACGTGGATATCCGCGGTAACATTATTCCCTGCCAGGAAGCCATTGTTTTTCATGATGGACTGGCCCTCTACAAGTCTGATGGGAAGTACGGATATCTGGGGACAGATCTTCAGTGGAAAATCCCGCCCGTTTTTGATAAGGCCTGGCCTTTCAGTGAGGGATACGCCCGGGTAAAACGCAATCACCGATGGTATTATATTAATAAAAGCGGTTATGAAAAATTCCTCCCTTCCAGATCGAGGTCATTCAAACTGGAGGGTAACCCGGGTAAGATGATCAGAAGGAAGAGTGGAAATAAATGGGGGTTTGCAGACATGGATGGCGAATGGATCGTTCCCCCGGTATTCGATTACGTGAAATCCTTTTGCGAGGGATTTGCACCGGTAGAGATGAAAGGGGAATGGGGGTATATCAACAGGGTGGGGGAGCTTGTAATAGACGCATCTTATGAGGATGCGTGTAAGTTCAGCAGCGGCCTGGCCTCGGTGAGAAGAAAAGGATTGTATGGTTGTATCGATTCTCTTGAGAACCTGGTGATAAAGCCGAAGTTTGCTGAGCCCCTCTATTTTTTTCCACTGGAAAAATTCAATCCTGAAAGTGAGGTTTTTTCATATGCAGGTCCGGGGGTGATCCCTCTGGACAAGATCGTTATTCCGGAGGCACAGGTAAGCGGGGAAGTACTTTACAGCCCCGATGATAAGCGGCTGGCCCTGGTAATCGGGAACAGCAATTACAGGGCGGGTGACCATCTGAACAATCCTGAGCATGATGCCAGGGATATGGCGGAAACACTGGAGAGGCTCGGATTTACCGTACACATTCATCTGAATGCCACCCAGCTCGGCATGAAACAGGCCATAGATGATTTCGGTGAGCAACTGAGGGATTACGATGTAGGCCTGTTTTTCTATGCCGGTCACGGGATCCAGTACGAAGAGTACAATTACCTGGTTCCGGTTGATGCGGAAATAAAACGTGCGCGGGATGTGGAATATACCTGTGTGGAAGCAGGACGTGTATTGACCAGGATGGAGGATTCAGGGGCAGATGCCAATATTGTGATCCTCGATGCATGTCGCAACAGTCCCTTTGGAAAAGGCTGGACCAAGGATTCCCATGGACAGGGTCTGGCATTTATGACCGCACCATCAGGTTCGCTGATTGCTTATGCCACTGCACCGGGAACTACTGCTTCAGATGGCCCGGGAGAAAACGGAATGTATACATCTTCTCTTCTGAAACATATTGTGACCCCGGGAATATCCATGCTGGAAATATTTCAGCTTGTCAGAGCTGAAGTAAAAAAGGTTTCGGGTGGCAAACAGGTCCCCTGGGAATCCACCTCCCTGGAAGGCAATTTTTATTTCCGGAAATAAT
>JBNJEV010000151.1:0-4332 GCA_051746185.1 Bacteroidota bacterium | reverse complement strand
GTCACCGGTTTTCCCCGCGAACAGGGAACAACACTCCGTTTTCTGAATGAGCGGCCTGCCGACCTGATCCTGCAGATCAGGAAACCTTCCTGGGCGGACCGGTTCATGGTCACGGTAAACGGCAAACAGAAGAAGGTAAGGCAGGAAGCGGGATCATTCGTCACGGTGAAAGGAACCTGGAGAAAAGGGGATGAGGTGGTGGTGGAGATGCCTTTCTCACTCAGGCTGGAACCCATGCCGGATGATGCCGGCCGGGCGGCCATTCTGTACGGGCCGCTGGTCCTGGCTGCAGACCTGGGTCCTGCTTATGATGAACAGTCGACCGATCCCCTGTATGTACCCGGACTGGTCACGGATATCCGGGTTCCTTCCCGCTGGCTGGTGCCCACAGAGGACGGAAAGAATGAATTCATCACCGACGGGGTCTGCGAACCGCGTGAGGTGACCCTGAAGCCCCTCTATACCCTTAATGACCGGAATTATACGGTGTATTTAGATTTTTACTCGAAGGAAGCGTGGAACCAGCGGCTGGATGAAATCGGTCAGTGGCGGGAGAACCGGATCCTGCTGGAGGAAAAGACCATCGATTATGTGGTGCCCGGGAGAGCGGACCCGGGAGAGCATCACTTCAGGGCCGAAAATCCCGGATTCTACGAATTCAACGGGCAGCCATGCGTGGAGGCTCGCCAGGGATGGTTCTCCTACGAGCTGAAGGTCCGGCCCGGCAACCCGGCCGGCCTGGTGGTGGAATACTGGACGGGGTTCCTGGGACCCAGGGAATTCGAGATCGTGGTCAACGGGTCATCCATCACCACCGAGAAGGCCCCCGGCCTGCAGACCAACGAAAAGATGGAGGTCCTCTACCGGATCCCTGATGCACTCACCGGTGAGGGTTCCGTTACGGTGACCTTCGATGCCGGGGACAATTACGCCGGACCCGTTTTCGGGGTCAGGACCATCGGGGATCCTCCTCCCGCGGGGCCGGACCGGGTTGTCCTGAACGGGCAATTCGCTCCTTAGCAAATTACCAGAAAAACAACTCAACTCTAATTCCTTCAAAAATGAATACAACCATGATTTCCAAGCCACATCTTTATTTGAGGAGCACTGTTCTGTCCCTCATTTTCGTTCTGATGAGCATGATCGTGATCTCTTCCTGCAACTCCGGTAACAGGAGCAATGCCGAAGAAGACGGACAGGTGCTTTTTGTCGGGGACGACATTGCCATTGCAGAGACAGCCTATGGAAAGGTCCAGGGATTTATCCTGAGGGACATCTACCAGTTCAGGGGGATCCCTTACGGAGCGGATACAGGCGGCAAGAACCGGTTCATGCCACCCCGTGAACCGGAACCGTGGGATGATGTTTATCCTGCGGTCTGGTGGGGAAACTCCGCACCGCAGATCATGGAAGGAAGGTATGACAACAACTGGGCATCTTTCGTGGACCACTGGAACTATTACGGGATCGGTGAGGATTGCCTGAGGTTGAATGTATGGACACCTGAAATAAACGATGAGAAGAAGCGGCCCGTCCTGGTCTGGTTCCATGGCGGCGGATATACCAATGGTAACTCGATCGAGCAGGACGGTTACAAGGGGGAGAACCTGAGCCGGAAGGGAGATATTGTGTTCGTTTCGGTGAACCACCGGCTGGGCCCCATCGGATTTTCCGATCTGTCAGCCGTGGGCGGTTCGGAATATTCCAGTTCGGGGAATGTGGGTGCCCTGGACATGGTAGCTGCCCTGGAATGGGTCCACAAGAACATTGACCGGTTCGGCGGCGATCCGGAGAACGTGACCATCATGGGACAGTCAGGAGGCGGATCCAAGGTCTGCAATCTTCTGGCCATGCCGGCTGCGGAAGGATTGATCCATCGAGCCGTCCCCCTGAGCGGATCCACCACCCGGGCCATGGACCAGGAGCAAAGCAGGAAAATCGGTGAATATATCCTTGAAGAGGCGGAACTTACCCCGGCGGAAATCGACAAACTCCATGATATTCCATGGAAGGAATATATTCAGATTGCCAACCGGGCTGCCAGAAGATTTGCAGAAGAACAGGGCGGAGGCGGCAGAATGCGGGGAGGCTTTGGTCCGGTGGCAGATGGTGTACATTTGCCGAAAGGGACTTTCTTCTCCGATCCGGACGGTCTCTCTTCCGAAGTGCCCATGCTGATCAGCAGCACCCTCCATGAATGGTCCATGTCCAGGACCAATCCTGAGCTGGAGAACATGTCCGAAGCAGAGGCCAAAGAGATGCTGAAGGATCGTACAGGCTTCCGGGGCGGACTGGGAGAAAATGCTGAGGAAGTCTACGATGCTTATGCGGATGCCTTCCCGGATGCCAGACCGGTGGAGATCGCCATCATGATCAGCAGCAACCGCAGGGGGGTCGTAAAGACGGCCAATGCCAAAGCGGGACAGCCGGCACCGGTGTATGTGGCCTGGTTCGGATGGGAACCTCCCCTGTTCAACGGCCGGATGAGAGCGTTCCACTGCCTGGATATCTGTTTCTGGTTCTACAACACGGACCTGATGCTGACCCATACGGGCGGAGGCAAGCGGCCCAGGGAGCTTTCTGAAAAGATGTCCTCAGCGCTGCTGCAGTTCATGCGGACCGGCGACCCGAATACGGATGAGTTTCCCGGGTGGCCTGTCTACACACCGGAAAACGGGGAGACGATGATCCTGGATGATGTGTGCGAAGTGAAGAATGATCCTGACAGGGAGGCCAGGGAAGCGATCCCGGATTAGGTTTTGTATTTCCCGGAGGATGCCCGGTGACCAACCTGCCTCTCCGGTTGGAACCGGGCATCCCCTTATAGAGAGGTAAACTTTCTGATCAGATCTGCATTGACCTCCCTGAGTACCGCTTCCACTTCGGTCGGGGAGATCTGTTTGATCTCGGCAATTTCATCCACGGACATCTGGCTGATCAGGTGAAGGCAACGTACGTTTTCCTGTCAGCCATGTTGAAATAAAAATCCACCACCACGGGTTTCGGGTAATTCCGGGTGATCCTGTCCAGGCGCCGGATCTGTTTCCCGATGATTTTCCTCGCAGCTTCCCGTTCTGCTTCATTCCTGATCGATTTTTCGTTGTTGATGATGTATCTCATGGCTCAGAGTATTTTCTAACATGCCGTTTACAAAGACCATACCGTTCCGAGTGCACGGCAGCCCAGGAAATGCCGCCCCATCCTCTCTGTCATACTGTCTTTCTTGTTTGGAGAAATATGCCATTATGGCATTCTGCTGGTCCGGGAACACGAGCACCATCATCAGATCTTTATGTTTCTATAACACTGTATTTCAATATTTTGCGATTACTTATATTTACCAGGCCCCGCTGTGGCACACCATTTGAAATTTAGGTGTACGAAAAATCAATGATATGTCTAACATAAAAAGAGGAGGTTACTATGGCACTGGCAAGATTATCAGACAACAGATGGTTTCCAACGGTCCCTTCCATGCTGGACAAGTTCTTTGAAGGTGACCTGATGGATTGGAATACCTGGAATTTTGCAGGTAACGATTCCACCCTGCCTGCTGTCAACGTCATGGAAAATGACAATGAATATAAGATTGAAGTGGCAGCGCCGGGGTTGAATAAGAAAGATTTCAACGTGAATTATGACAACGGCAGGTTAACCATCTCTTCCGAGAAAAAAGAAGAGCATGAGGAGAAAGAAGGGGAAAAAACAACCCGCCGGGAATTCAGCTATCAGTCTTTCCAGCGGTCATTCACCGTGCCGGAAACTGAAGTGGATGCTGAAAAGATCGATGCCAAATATACTGACGGCATCCTTCGTCTGACATTGCCCAAGCGGGAAGAAGTAAAACCCAAACCTGCCAGAGAGATCAAAATCTCGTAATTGAGATCGTTTTAAGCAGAAATGAGGGTGTCTTCCGGGGCACCCTTTTTTTATTATGTGCTGCAAAAAGCAGAATTTTCATAATAAGCTGAATATAAAAACGTATTTTTACAGGAAACCAAATAAAAAATATATGGGTAGATCACAGGAATCGTTTAACAAAAAAGAAGTACGAAAGAAAAAAGAGAAAAAGAGAAAAGAAAAAGAAAAGAAAAGACTTGCCAGGAAGGAATCTGAAAAAAAGAATGGTCTGGACGACATGATCGCTTACGTGGATGAGAAAGGAAATATCACATCAACCCCACCCGATCCGGATAAAATGGAGGAAAGCCCCGATCCGGAAGACATTGAGGTCAGCATTCCCAAGCACAGTTCCAACAAACCCGATCCCATCAGAAACGGCAGGGTGACCTTTTTCAACGATTCAAAAGGATTCGGTTTTATTGAAGATTC
>JBNJEV010000150.1:0-4420 GCA_051746185.1 Bacteroidota bacterium | reverse complement strand
TGAACAGCCCCGCCACGGTATATGGAATTGATTTCATGCTGTGAATCCCGCGAGGAGAGTCAAATATACCATTTTCACGGGGATTTTCCTTCCGGTTCCCGAAAAAACAGGTGTGCTTCCTGCGGGGAGCATAACCGGGATTTCCAGGGAGATGTCCGTGGGATTATTCACCTTCCGCCAGGAGGCCGGAAGCTGAAGGGAATACCTCCTCGAACAATCCGTCACGGTCGACCCGGAACCAGGAGTCCGGATTGAATGTGGTGCCGAGGACCAGGGTGGTATCGGTCTGACGGAATGCCTGTACCGAATGTGCCGGCATGTTGTCTCCCTCGAAAGTGATCCGGAAGTCGGGTTCGCCCGAGGGCCGGAACCGGTCTGCAAAACCTGAATGGGTCTTCCTGGCCACGCCGGTCAGGTATGAAGACATGGATGCGGAATCGGCAGGGAGACCGCCCACCAGCCACCCCGCATCGGTTTTCTGGGCGATAAACCCGGAATCGGCCGGATAGTCGCAGATGATCCTGGAAAGGGCGGAGGTGTTCAGCCGGGTGACGGTCTGGTCCCTCCACCGGTTGAACGGCTGGTTGATGGACATGGCCAGGAAACCGTCCACCAGATACACTTCTTCCTCGCCGCTGAGCCGGATATAGGTTTTGCCGGTCCCCCGGTTCTGTCCGTACATATTGTACCCCTGCGGCGCGGGCTGGTAATGGAACCGTCCCACCACCAGGTCCATGGCCGTTTTGTCCCCTTCCTTGACCACCACCCGGGTGCCCAGTGAATCGCTCACCCCGTAATCATCCCAGCTTCCGGTCGAGCGGGCCACCAGCTGCTCGATCTCCAGGCTCTGCAGCTCGGAGAGCGTGTTCCTTACCATTTCCCTGCTGGCCGGGGCAGTGGATCCATTGCCGGAAACGCTCCATGAGCCTTCCTTCCGGGTGAATGCAAGTTCATTGCCCTGTTCGGCAAGGGGGTAGATCAGCAGGGTGGATACCCGGCTGGTATCGATCTCCGCCAGTTCGGTCCTGAGGGTCTGTTCCGTTTTCCTCACCCTGGTCACTCTGGTGATCACAAAAATAACTGCCAGGCCCAGGAAAATCCACATCAGTAATCTGTTATTGAATTTACCACTCATGATCCTCTTTTTTGTGGGTTAAGCGTAATTGGCTTCCATCCGCATGACCCGCTGGTTCTTGCGGTACTGGTAGCGGAGTCCGCCGTAAATGAGCACCAGCACGATCGGGAGCAGGAAATTGAGCCATTTGAGAAGGGTCCGGGTGGAATCCTCCAGCTGCTTGATGGGCCTTGAGCTGACACCCTTGGTCCGGAGCTCGATCAGCCCGGTATCGTCGCTCAGCCAGTCTATGCTGTTCACCAGCAGGCTGATGTTATCGGGGTTGACCTGCTGACCGCCCTCATTGACCGCAAAATCGCCATCGGCGATAACCACCATGCTGGAGTGGGCCTCCCCTGAGAGGGGGCCTTCCAGGACCGCTCCCAGTACCTGGTTCTCCAGCGGAAAATCACCGCGCGACCACCTCCGCTGGAAATTGAAATACTGCGGGGCTGGCTGAGTACCTGAAAGTTCCGAGCTGAACATGACCGGGGTGAAACTGATTGCGGAATCGCCCATGAAATCAATGGTGCTGGCAAACGGCAGGATCACCTCTTCCAGTCCTTTGGTCACGGGGTGTTCGGCGAACTGGTTGATCCTGGGGACGTAGGGAATGGATACGCTGGAGATCTGGACGGCGTTCCCGATCTGCTGCTGCATGGTGGCAGATACGCAGTTCTGGTCCACGATAAAGTTCTCGTTCACATGGACGCCTTTCTCCATGAGCCATGATTCCAGTCCCGTGGACAGTGCGCTTCCGTAACCCTGCTGCAGGTCACCTTCCACGCGGTTCAGTGCCACCAGCAGCCTGCCTCCACGGGAGAGGAAACCATCCAGCTGGCTGAAAACACGGGACGGGAGGGAATCCGTGGGACGGATGATGGCAAGGGACCTGATGTGCGGCGGGATGGATGTTGTATCGGTGATGGTCACGTTTTCCACATCATACAAAACCTCCAGTTCCTCCCTGGCCTGTGTCAGCTGGTTCAGTTGCGGTTCTCCATGACCCTGCAGAAGTCCCACCGAAGGCTTGTCCACCACCGACAATTTCTTGATGGACGTGGTGAGGGTATACTCCATGGCCAGTCCGGGTTCCACCAGGGGGATCACCTCTTTTCTTTCTCCCAGGCTCAGCACAGCCCCCATGTAGGCCCTCTGCTGTTTCATCTGGTCCTTTTCCCTCACATTGATCATCACCGGCTGGATGCCGTTCTGCGTGGCTTCCTGCTCCAGTTCCTCATCTTCATTGGGGCTGATGAAATCGTAGACCACCATCTGTCCGGAGATCTTTCCATACTCCACCAGCATTTCCCTGAAATCGTTCCGGGTCTTGATCAGCTGGGGAGGGATGTCCTCACTGAAGTAGGCCTTGACGGTGATGGGTTCTTCCAGCTCCTTGAGAATATCTTTTGTGGCGCTGCTCAGGGTATACCGGTTGTTCTCGGTGAGGTCCAGCCTGAAGAAATACTGCTGCGACAGGAGGTTCACCAGGATGATGATAAAGACGAACAGCACGATGGTGACGGTGAAATTCTTTGTTTTCATCTTGATCCGGCGTTTAAACGTTGATGTTCCTTCTGGCCAGGGACACTTCGGACAGGAAAAGTCCCAGGATGATCAGCGACAGGAAGTAGACCAAATCGCCGCTGTCCAGCACGCCCCGTGAAATGCTGTCAAAATGCTCCCGCATGCTCAGGTCGTTGAACAGCTGTCCCATAAAACCTGTAAAGCTGGTTGCAAGCATCCCGAAAAGCAGGTGAAAGAAGAGTCCGATGAACAGGGAAAGGAGGTAGGCCACGATCTGGTTCCTGGTGATGCTGCTCGCCCACATGCCGATGCTGATGTAGGCTGCGCTCATCAGGAGCAGTCCCAGGTATCCGCAGATCACCGCTCCCACGTCCAGGTTCCCGATGCTCCCGATGGTGATCACGTAGGGGATGGTAAAGGCCAGGGCCACCAGGATCAGCAGGAAGGTGGACAGGAACTTGCCGATGATCACCTGCCTGTCGGTCACCGCCCTTGTCAGCAGCAGCTCAATGGTCCCCGAGCGGATCTCCTCTGCCAGCAGCCGCATGGTCAGCGCGGGGATGAAGAAAAAGAGCGTCCAGTAGGCGATGGAGAAAAACGCCTGGAGACTGGCCTGTCCGATAAGAAAAACATCGGTTCCGTAAAGCCAGGTGAAAAATCCGCTGATCCCCAAAAACAGGATCAGCATCACATAGGCAATGAGGGAGTCGAAAAACGACCTGAATTCTCTCTTTGTCAGTATCCAGATAGTATGCATGATCTTGATTGTTTTATCTGCATTAGTTGGTGGTGAGCTTGCGGAAGATGTCTTCCAGTTTCGTCTCGAAGGGGATCATTTCGGTCAAAATCCAGTTCTGATCCACGCAGAGCCGGAATACCTCGCGTGCAGCATGGGAGCCCGACTGGCACTGGATCTCGAACCGGTCCTTCTGTCCGTCCACAAAACCCACCTGCATGGTGGAGGATAGTGTCTGCAGGGCCTTGAAAACGGTATTGGGCTCTCCGTCCTCGATCCTGACCCTCAGGATCTCAGCACCGCTGGCCTGCTTCCTCAGCAAATCCGATGTCCCGTCCGCCACGATCTTACCCCGGTTGATGATCAGGATGCGGTCACAGGTCGCTTCCACTTCCGGGAGGATGTGGGTGCTGAGGATCAGGGTCTTGTGCTTCCCCAGTTCCCGGATGAGCTGACGGATCTCAACGATCTGGTTGGGATCCAGCCCTGATGTGGGTTCGTCCATGATCAGGATCTCCGGGTCATGGATCATGGCCTGGGCCAGTCCCACCCGCTGCCTGTATCCTTTGGAAAGCTCCCCGATCTTTTTGTGCTTTTCGGGATTGAGGCCGGTAGTGCGGATCATCTCCACGACCCTGGGGAATACTTCCTCTTTACTGATCCCCTGGAGCCCCGCCACGTATTCCAGGTAGTCGATCACCGGCATATCGGGGTAAAGGGGATTGTTCTCGGGAAGGTAGCCGATATGTTTCTTGATCTCATCGGCATGATCCTCCAGCTCCTTGCCTCCAATGAAAATATTCCCTTCGGTAGGCGCGATGAAACTGGTGATCATTCTCATGGTGGTTGTTTTTCCGGCACCGTTGGGACCGAGAAATCCTACGATCTCACCGGTTTTGACCTCGAATGAGATCCGGTCCACGGCTCTCTGTCCACCATACTTCTTTGTGAGGTTCTCGATTCTGATGTCCATGAGGTTACAGGATGTATTGGATGTTCAGAGTTTTTGATGAACGGCCACAAAAATAATAAATCCATCTTTA
>JBNJEV010000149.1:0-4430 GCA_051746185.1 Bacteroidota bacterium | reverse complement strand
TAATTCGCTGTTTGTGAATTCTTTATGAGTGATTTCGCATTCATAGTAATGTTCGACTATCTCGAAACTGATTTTTCGGAAACTAAAAGAATTTATCTTGCTTCTTAATACAGCATTGCCTTCAGCAAAAGGACTATTTATTTTATCTTTTATCATTTAAATGGATATTTAATTCTTCATGGTCATCTTTTGCCGGTCCTTTGTAATAATCCTTGACTTGAAGATTGCACTATATAAATGCAAATTTACATTATATATTTTCATTATACAACTATATATATGCTTAACGAAGAATATTTTGATAAAATGAAAACCCCTGCAAATTATGAAAACCATCTATTTTTTCTCGTTCATCCTGTTCCTATCAGGACCCATTGCCGCCCAGGAGACTATTCCCCTTGTCCCGCCTCAAATGACCGGGGGGATGCCGATCATGGAGGCCCTGGCAAAAAGATCCACCGCCCGTGCATTCGACAGCCGTGACCTGTCGGACCAGCAAATGTCAGACCTGCTATGGGCGGCCTTCGGCATCAACCGGCCCGATGGAAAACGTACCGCACCCTCTGCACGCAACAACCAGGAAACAGATATCTACATATTCATCCTGGATCATTACAGGGATGTCGGATAACTTGAAGTCCTATTTAAGATCCAGCAATTTCAGGAATGCATCTCCTCGCCGTGTGATCCTGCATTTTTGCCGGGAGCTCTTTTCTGATCTTTAAATGCCCGGAGATGGATTTTTGTCCGAGTGCTGATGAGAGTTCACTCGTTGAGGAGGTTTTCTCCGAAATCAATCGAAGCACTTTGTTTTCCGGAAAACCGGTTCGCTGTCGAATGAAATCCCCCGGCTCTGGCGTTCGAGTTCAGCAATGAGCTCTGAGGATGCCTGCCGGTTTGTCGAACCTACCCGGATATAGGTTCCTTCTTCCACCCCTTTGCTTTTTAAATGATATGGAGGTGTACTTCCTTTATGGATTTTAACTGCTATGACATGTTTGCCTTCATGATTCATGAACATGATCTCCGGCAGAATGACAGGTGTGCACTGATCATGAATGATACTGCTGATCCTTTTTTCAAGTGAAATGAGTTTTTCTTCATCTAACAAATAAAGAAAATCCAGGAATTAATGAAACTGGACGAAGAATCAGGCCTCTATGATACATAGTGTTCGTTTTTATTAAAATTGCATTCATCAGACACTTGAAGATGCTTCCCTTAAATATCTTATCTTTGAAAAAAAGGAAATATGAAGCAATCGGATATAAAGAACAGTTTCCATCAATTAATAGATGAGATTGATAATGAACCTCTTTTAATGAAGTTCTATGATCTACTTATTAAGTCGAGAGTTCAAAAAGAAGGTGAATTGTGGAATCAACTTTCAAATGAACAAAAAAATGAGTTGCTTTTGGCAGAGTCTGAATCTCACTACCAGAAAAACCTGATCGATCATAAGACTCAAAGGTCAAAACACAAAAAATAAAGACGCACTCTAACATTGCTGTATTAAGAACTTCAGGAGCTGTTTATTCACATCACCAGGTTAGTAAATTGTTGATATGAAAATGAACGCAGATTTTATTTATTCTGCGGATAATGGCAATTTTCCCATGCTGTTCTGAGGGCATCTCTCCCGGGGAGCACATCAACCTTTAACGTTCTGAATAATAGGCGATTATGAATATTCTGTATTATAGTGACCTGGAATACAGCAAGGTGAAAAAGCAGTTTGAAAGGACAGTCGGGTACCTGGAGGCGGGGAATTTTGCTGCTGCGGATGTAAAAAAACTGGCTGTCAACGGACTCTACCGGGCAAAGCTGGATCAAACCAGCAGGCTGCTGTTCAAATTCGCCAGGTACAACGACCGGAACTACCTGTTGTTGCTGGAGGTGATTTACAACCATGAGTACGGGAAATCACGTTTCCTGCGCGGTGCCGCGATCGACGAGGCCAGGCTGGAACCCCTGCAAGTTGAACCGGTAGTTACGGGGAGAACCGGAGACGGGAACGGCCGGGAAGGTGCCGGTAAAACCGGAGACGGGAACGGCCGGGAAGGTGACGGGAAAGCCGGAGACGGGAACGTGGCAGCGGAGGAACTGGTGTATGTCAATCCGAACCTTGTCCATTTTCATCTGCTTGATAAGGCCATATCCTTTGATGATGACCAGGAAAGGCTATTCAGGATAAAGCCGCCGGTAATTATTATCGGTTCTGCAGGCAGCGGCAAGACGGTCCTCACCCTGGAAAAGCTGAAGACACTCAAAGGAGAAGGATTGTATGTCACACTGAGCCCGTTCCTTGTTGAAAACTCGGCCCGTCTTTACTATGCCAACAATTATGAAAACGACAGGCAGGAAGTGGATTTCCTTTCCTTCAGGGAGTTCCTCGAAAGCATCAAGATCATAGAAGGCCGGGAAATCGATTACCAGGCTTTCGAACGGTGGCTTGCCCCCCGAAGCCATTCATTCGGCATCAGGGATCATTACAAATTGTACGAGGAATTCCGGGGGGTGCTGACCGGGAGGGACATTACAAAGGAGTATCTCGGGCGGAAGGATTACCTGGGACTGGGGATCAGACAATCGATCTTCCTGAAGGACGAACGCGGGAAGGTGTATGATGTCTTCAGGAAATACCTGAAGTTCCTGGAAGAGAATCATTATTACGACCTGAATATGGTATCCTGGTGGTGGCTGGAACATTGCAGACCCAGGTATGATTTTATCGTGATCGACGAGGTCCAGGATTTTACGAACATTCAGCTCTACATTTTGCTGAAATCACTGAAAAACAGCGATCATTTCATGTTGTGCGGAGATTCGAACCAGAATGTCCATCCGAACTTCTTTTCCTGGGCCAACGTGAAGACCATGTTCTACAGGCATCATCTCAGCAAGAGTGATATCCAGGTACTGAGGTCGAATTACAGGAATTCGGAAGATGTGACCACCGTGGCAAACAAGCTGCTGAAGATCAAGAACAGCCGTTTCGGTTCCATCGACCGCGAAAGCACATACCTGGTCGACCCGGTGAGTTCAAAAAAAGGGGAGGTGCATCTGCTCAGCGACAGCCGGGAGGTGAGGCAACAGATGAACGACCGGACCATGCGTTCGACCCGGTATGCAGTGCTGGTTATGCGGCCGGAGGAAAAGATTGAAGCACGGAAGATATTCAAAACCCCGCTGATCTTCTCCATACAGGAAGCAAAGGGCCTGGAGTACCCCAATATCATCGCGCTGAACTTCATCAGCGGCAACAGCAGGGAATTCAATGAAATCACCAGTGGCGTGAGTTTGGAAGATGTCAACGGGGACGGGATCACATTCTCAAGGGGGAAGGAGAAATCCGACAAATCACTGGATGCGTACAAGATATTCATCAACTCCCTGTACGTTGCGGTAACGCGGGCCTTTGACGGGCTGTACCTGCTGGAATCATCCAGGAAACATGAGATATTGGTTATGCTGGGGCTTACCGAACAGAAAGAAAGTGTCAGCCTGAAAAGGGAAGAGTCATCAAAAGACGAATGGCAGAAGGAGGCCAGGAAACTGGAAATGCAGGGAAAGAAGGAACAGGCCGAAGAAATCAGGCGGTCCATTCTGGAGATCACCGACCCCGACTGGGAACCTGTTACACCGGAAAACATAGAGGATTTGAAAGACCAGGCCCTCGATCCGGACCGCTACAACAAAAAGGCAAAAGACCTGTTGTTTGCCTATGCGCTCCTGTATGATGATATTGAAAGCCTGACGGACCTGGCTGAACTGAATTACCGCCGGGCCGAACGGTACGAGAGCGAGAGGGGATCGGTCCTGAGAAAGTACTACAGCGAGTACATGAGCGATAACCTCCAGGCAGTTGAGCGGAATATCAGGAAATACGGGGTGGATTACCGCGATCTGCTCAATATGACCCCCCTGATGGCCGCGGCTAAATCGGGAAGTGTGAAGATACTGGAATTCCTTACCGCCTGCGGTGCAGATGCTTCACTTACGGATAACGCTGGGAAGAATGCTTTCCAGATCGCCCTTTACCAGTCGTGGTCCAGGCCGGGATACCTGCGAAAGCTCGATAAAATAAGCACCTGCCTTCTTACCGGTCATATCAAGGTTTCGGTGGATAATTCTCTGATAAAGATCGACAGCCACAAGATCGAATATTTCCTGCTGAACTTCTTTATCGCGCTGCAGCATGTCATTATCCATGAGAAATATGATTTTTTCCTTTCGCCCAAAGGTGTGCAGGCTGCGGACCTGGAGAAAGCCGTGGAAGATTATCCGGAGGCACTGCTGCCGGGATACAGGAAAAAACGCACCTACCTGTCTGCCAATCTGTCCAAGCATGAGGCCGGGAGCGGCAATCCCTATAATAAGAAGCTGTTTAAAAGGCTCTACCGGGGGTATTACGTGCTGAATCCCGGACT
>JBNJEV010000148.1:0-4435 GCA_051746185.1 Bacteroidota bacterium | reverse complement strand
GTTAACTTCCCCCTTATTGAGGACATTACAATGGATGTGTCCCGCAAGTATGGGATGATCCAGCCCAACGAGGACACCACCAAGGCGGTCAGGGCCGTATTCTATGTGGATCCCAAAGGGATCATCCGAACGGTCATTTATTATCCCCTCAGTGTCGGAAGGAACTTCAACGAACTTTACAGGGTGCTGATCGCCCTTCAGACAGCCGATGAATTCAACGTGGCATTGCCGGCTGACTGGCGTCCCGGTGACGATGTGATTATTCCCACTGCCGGCTCCTGCGGAACGGCCAAAGAGCGAATGGAGAGCAAGGATGTGGAATGCAAAGACTGGTTTTTCTGCCTGAAGAAACTGGACGAGAAAACAGTCATGAAAAAGATCCTGAATAAGTAACCACTCTGATGAATATATTATCTTTGGTTTTCGATCTTCGAATCCAAGATGAGCCACGTGCTTTCCATCATCATTCCTGCTTACAATGAAGGGAAAACTGTCTGTGAGATCCTTGACCGGGTGCTGGAGGCCCGGCTGGACGGGATCGATAAGGAGGTCATTGTTGTGAATGACGGCTCCACGGATGATACCAGGGAAGTTCTTGAGCGCTATATTACCGGTCACGGAAGTACCATTCACCTTTTCAACCAGGACCGGAACAGGGGAAAGGGTGCAGCCATCCGCAGGGGGATCCGGGAGGCTACCGGTGATTACCTGGTGATCCAGGATGCTGATCTGGAATATGATCCGAATGAATACATGTACCTGCTCAAACCCATTTTGCAATCGTGGGCAGATGTGGTTTATGGTTCCCGGTTCATGGGTTCGGACCCGCACAGGGTACTCTTTTTCTGGCATTCGCTCGGGAACAGGTTCCTTACCTTCCTTTCCAATATGTTCACCAACCTGAACCTGACCGATATGGAGACCTGTTACAAAATGTTCCGGGCCGATGTGATCAAAAAGATCTGTCTCAGGGAAAACAGGTTCGGATTTGAACCGGAAGTAACCGCAAAAATCTCAAGGATATCCGGGATCCGTATATACGAGGTGGGTATATCCTATCACGGCCGGACCTATCACGAAGGTAAAAAGATCAACTGGAAGGACGGGTTCCGGGCCATCTATTGCATCCTCAAGTATAATATTTTCCGAAAAAGGGTGTATACCAATACCTCCCCTACTGTATCCTCGCCGCCATTGTGATCGCATATTCTATCCTGGCATTCCTTTCCGAGGGGACGGCGGGAGGAGCCGATGATATCACCCATTACCGCTATTCCAGGTATGCCTGCCAGATCCCCTGTTTCTTTCTTCATCACTGGGCAAACCCCTGTTTACCACACTCGCATCTCCTTTTGCACAGCTCGGCCATGACGGGGTCAGGATCTTTAATGTCCTGTGCGGAACAGCCGCGGTCTATTTCACGTACCGTTCGGCCAGACTGTTAAAGATGAGCCAGCCGCTTGAAAATCTGATGGACAACCCGGCATTCATTCTCCTGCATGTGTTCCGCCCGGATAAACCCTTCAAGGTGCTCGGAGGTTATGAATACGAAATCTACATCTTTTAGCACGTCAGTGAAGATCACGGGACGAGCGTTGGGCCAGCCAGCCAATGATCACTCCCAGGGGAACCAGCCAGATCATTTTGCTTCCCAGCCGGTCCAGCGCATTGGCAAATGTGCCGCAGGACCAGGCATTGGCGATCACAGCCAGTAACAGGAACACCAGCATGGCCGTCAGCCTGCTTCCCCTTCTTGCCTTCCTGATCAACAGCAGTACCAATCCCCCCAGCGAGGCCATGAGAAAGGCAAGGTGCAGGCGGTTCAACGGTTCGAGAAATCCCAGTTCATTCCGGTTCTGCATGGAATTTTCATAGCTTTGAAGTTCCCGGGCAAAGTATTTTCCCATTCTCCGGTAAAGCTGTGTCCCCTCAAGAAAGACACCATTTCCATCGCCTGATCTGAACCTCACAAGCTGCCTGCCGGTAGCACGTATCGATTCCCTGACATGAAGCAAAAGGTATTTGGGGGTGGTGAGCGTCTCCCTGAGGATGGCATTGAACTCGTTTCTGGTCCCCTTCCAGCCACCCACCTTGTAAAACGGACTCTCCTCATCCCAGATGAACACCCACGCCTCGCCGGGCAATGAATCTTTATAAGCACAAAGGCTGTAATCATGCTCGGGGCATTTTTCGTCCAGAAATTTTTTTGCGATCCCGTTCTCGACCATGGCCCCCATCAGGAACACATGCCTGGATTTGGAAATGGCGGGCGCCATGACCAGATACGCCGCTAAGGTGAGGGCCAGAGCGAGGATCAGGGGCCGGATCCGGAACCAGCTGTCCAGCCGGAGGGGTCTGATCCTGCCCAGAATGAACAGCATGGCCACCAGCGCCAGGCTGATGGAAAGGTGCGAGATATGCATGGCGACGGACAGGAAAAAGAGGGTGTACAGAAATACCCGTTCATGTCGGGGTACCGGTACAACAAGAATGGCCAGAAGGGTGAGGACCATGATGGGGGTGAACAAATCGGCGATCACCTGACTGGCTGTCCAGGAGACCCCTGTGAACAGTGCCAGAAGCAGCATTGTCCCCGTTCCGGCCAGGTAATACCACCGGTTTTTTGTCATGAAGCCTCCAAGCAATCTGAAAACCAGGTATGAGAGGATCAGGGACTGAAAAAAGATCACCGGCCAGAGAGAAAGTCCGTTCAGGGAAGCGATCCGGAGGAAGAGTCCGTAGGTGATGGGACGGTCAAAAGGAGGATTGAGCCCGAAACCGGAAACCAGGTAAGTGGACGTATCGGAATAGACAATGGGATAACCGTTCACAAATGCCGGGATCATCAGGAAGAAAGCGCCGGCACAGAAGCACAGAATGGTGATGATCCTCTCCTTCATCCGGGATTTTTAATCTTCGAACATGGCCTGATAGTCGGCATCCTCCCTGATCTTGCTGATCAGGTATTCCTTGCAGAAATGCCGTCTCTTTCTTACATATCCTTCGCTCCTGAATCCCAGCTGGTTGGCAATTTCTTTGGAAGTGATGTCCTGGGCGGTCAGTCGCAGGATTTTCTGGCAATCTTCCGGGATCTTCATCAAGGTACGCTGGTAGATCGCCATCCTGAGGTCCTTGTCCTGGACCGGAGAGGGTTCTTCGAATTCGATCCGCTCTTCCATGTCCCGGTTCAGGGGATCGATCTCGATCCTCTTGATCTTCCTGAGATGTTTCAGCCAGAGCAGGCGGGAGATGGAATAAATATATGTATTAAAGGAGGCGGTCAGATCTATGCCGGAACCGTTCTTCAGCTTGCGGAAAATAATGATCAGTGCTTCCTGGAAAATATCCTCGGCATCATTTTCGGAGCCTGCATTGTGGAGGATCAGTTGTTTGACAGGATTGAAGGAGTTTTTATAGATGTACTGCAGAACGCGGTTGTCCCGTTTTTTAAGTCCGGTAATTATTTCCTCATCCGATAACCGTTTCACCAATTGCAGGTTATATTCGCTGATCAACAAATATAAACATTAAGTTATTCCTCCGACGACCATCTGTCATAAAAAAGCCAACTACCTGCCGGTATGGAGCCTGATCATTTTTTCAATGGCACGGCTGCATACCGGGCAGAAGGAAGCGTCATTGGAATGCATCCTGCAATCGATCATGGGCCGGTACACCCCTTTGGAAACATATCCGCCCCCTTCATAGACCCCGACCGTTCTCCTGTACTTATCCAGCGGGGGTGTGGGCACAGGCACTCCTTCCGGGACCATCTCTTCCCATTTGGATGAAAAGTCCACCAGTGTGGTCAGGTTCGGATTCCAGGGCTCTGCTTCAAGATTGAAATAATCATTGTACGCCACAGCCGATGTGAAATACTCATCGGCCAGTCCCCCGAAAGCATGCCCGAACTCATGGATCAGTACTTCCCTGGACTGTTTGTTATCTGCAGCGGAGATGCTGTAATGGTTGTAGATCCCCCCTCCCCCGTATTTGGAGGTGTTGACCAGGATGTATACCTGGTCGTAATGGGCATTGGAAGCCACATCACAGACCGATTTGAAATCAAGGGTTGTCATGTAGCGCTCGATCCCGAAGGTGTAAAAAGTGGAATTAAGGACTGTATTCTTCCAGACACCGCCACCGGGAATATCCGTCCCCGAGTCCAGGCTGATGGATTTTACCGCCCTGACATTGAATGCATTCCGGTTGCTCATAAAAGGTTCCTCGGAGAAGATGAAATCAGCCGATCTTCTGGCATCGGCAATGAACTTTTCCATCTCCTCCGCCCTGTAACCTTCGGCCAGGAACAGAAGATCCACCTTCTTTTCGGGCATACCGTTGATCTCAAGGTCCACGGTTTCGAAAGGCTGCGAATATCCCGGATCGGCATAAGGTGTGTCAGGATCGAAGGATCCCGTCCATGAGCATTGGA
>JBNJEV010000147.1:0-4500 GCA_051746185.1 Bacteroidota bacterium | reverse complement strand
TTTTGGTTTCTCTTTCAGCGCCAGCTCCTCCATGGCATCATAATCGATCAGTCCTGTTTTCTCATCCAGACCGTAGGAGATGGCATGATAGAGGATCCCCGAGCTGTTCACCGGAGAGCCATGTGAAAGATGTCCCCCATGTGAAAGATCCAGCCCCATGAATGTGTCACCCGGCTGAAGGGCGGTCAAAAATACCGCCATGTTGGCCTGGGCCCCGGAATGTGGCTGTACGTTCGCATATTCAGCCCCGAAGAGCTGGCACAGGCGGTCAATGGCCAGCTGTTCCACCTGATCGATCACCCCGCATCCTCCATAGTAACGGTGGCCGGGATAACCCTCGGCGTATTTGTTGGTCAGACAGGAGCCCATGGCTTCCATCACCTGGGTACTTACGAAGTTCTCGGAGGCGATCAGTTCAATGCCGCGTTTCTGGCGGTTGTGTTCATGATCGATCAGATCGAACAGATCCATATCCCTTTTCATGGCAGTGAAGTTTTTTTAAAAGATTCACTAATTTAATCTTTTGAAACTGTAATAATGCCCCGGGAGGTTCGTCTTTTATGAAAAGTTTTGCAACCATGAATTTCAGCAGGACCCGCCAGACCTTCCGCATCCTTTTCAGGGAGAAGAAAATGACCATTATTAACATCATCGGGCTTTCCGTCAGCCTGGCATGTTCCCTGCTGATGCTGCTCTGGGTCAGGCACGAACTGAGTTACGACAGGTTACATGAGGATTACAGGCAGCTCTACAGGGTGGAGGAAGACCAGTACTATTCCGGGCAGGAGCCATACCATGTGAATGTGACACCCTACGTGTCGGGGCCCGTCTGGAAGGAGGAGGTACCTGAGATCACAGAACAATGCAGAATGGCCTGGATGGGCGGAATGCTGTTCAATGCCGGGGAGGCAAAATTCTTCGAGGACGGGATCTTTGCCGTGGACTCCACCTTTTTTGAAATGTTCGGATTTGATCTGAAATACGGGAACCGGGAAGAGGTTCTGCGTGATCCATCCTCCATGGTGATCACCGAGGAGATCGCCACAAAATATTTCGGGAACGAGAATCCGGTGGGCAGATCCATCCTGGTAAACCGGGAGGAACATTTCACCATCTCCGGAGTGGTTGAAAAACTTCCGGAAAATACGGTGCTGCAATTCAATATACTGCTGCCATGGCAGGTTCTCACCACAGGGCGGGGGTACACCGAATCGTGGAACACCAATTCGATCCGGACCTTTGTGAAACTCCGGGAAGGGAGCACAGTACCGGCAGTGAACCGCAAGATCACCGAAGTGACCGATATCCACAAGGAAGACAATACCACCGACTTCATGCTGGCACCCCTGCACCGGATCCACCTCTACTCCTATTTCGGTTATGGTCATTCACCCGGCGCGATCCTGTATGTATACATCTTTTCTGCCATCGCCCTTTTCGTACTGGTGATCGCATGTATCAACTTCATGAACCTCTCCACTGCCAGGTCCTCCGTCCGGTCAAAGGAGATCGGACTGAGAAAGGTCAACGGTGCCACCAGGAGCCATCTGGTACGCCAGCATCTTTTTGAATCCTTTGTGCAGACCCTGATCTCCCTGGGCCTGGCATTGCTGATCGTTCTGCTTCTTCTCCCGCAGTTCAACCGGTTAACCGGAAAGGAAATCGGAACCGGTGAAATTTTTACCATGGAATATTTACTGGGTGTACTTGCGGTGCTCGTGATCACCTCACTTCTGGCCGGCAGCTATCCGGCCCTTTACCTTTCGGGGATGAAACCCGACCGGGCCATCCGGGAGCGTGCAGATCCCGGGAAGGGAAGCGGATTGCTGCGGAAGGTCCTGGTTGTTTTCCAGTTCTCCCTGGCCGTGTTGCTGATCACAGGGGCCATCATCGTCTCCAGACAACTGACCCACATGCGAAGTGCCGACCTGGGTTTTGATGAAAACAACCTGGTTCACATTGAACTGAAAGGCAACCTCAGCCTGGAATACAATATGCTCAGGGAAGAGTTCCTGCGCGATCCCGCAATTGTCAGCATCACCGCTTCCCAGCAGCCCCCTTACAGGATCGGGAGCAACTCCTCGGGGATCCACTGGGAAGGAAAGGATCCGGAACAATCCCTGCTGGTCTCCTACACGGGAGTTCATTACGATTTTGCCCGGACCATGGGGATCCGGATGGATGCCGGACGGGATTTTTCGGAAGCCTATCCCGGCGATATGCTTCATGATACCCTGGCCGGTTTTATCCTGAACAGAACCCTGGCAGAGATCATCGGCAAGGAGGAGATCGTAGGAATGAACCTCCGTTTTATGGGTCTTTCAGGCCAGGTGGTAGGTGTGATGGAGGACTACCATTTCCAGCCTCTGCTGGTGGATGTCGAACCCATGGCGCTGGCTCCTGTTCCCGCCGAAAACCTGCAGCATATGGTTGTCAGGGTGGCCCCCGGCCGGCAGAAAAAAGCTCTGCGGTTCATGGAGGAACAGTGGAAAACCCTGCTTCCCCAGTATCCTTTTGAATATGACTTCGTGGATGAGGTGATCGATGAGATGTACAGCGCACAGGAAAGGATGGCCTCCCTGCTGAAGATATTTACGCTGGTGGCCATGGTGATCGCCTCCCTGGGGCTTTTCGCACTGGCCTCATTTACTGCGGAAAGAAGAACACTGGAGATCGGGATCAGGAAGACCATGGGTGCCATGCAACATCAGATCGTTTTGATGATGATCCGCGACTTTTCCATGTATATCTTTGTTTCACTGCTGATCGCACTGCCGGCGGTCTGGTTCATTGCCAGGTGGTGGCTGCAGGAATTTTCATACCGCATCCCCCTGAAAGCAGACCTGTTCCTGCTCGCTTCCCTGGTCACCATGCTGGTGGCTATACTTACTGTCCTGTACCACTCCCTGAGGATCTCCGGGACCAATCCGGCCGATATACTGCACTATGAATAGGAGCCCAGCAACCACTGGTGGATCAGGAAGAGTGCGGCTGCGATCAGTGCCCCCATCAACGGACCTGCCACCGGGACCCAGGCATAGGCCCAGTCGCTCCGTCCCTTGTTTTTCATGGGAAGCACCGCATGCATGATCCGGGGTCCCAGGTCCCGCGCCGGATTGATGGCATACCCCGTGGTACCTCCCAGGGACAGGCCGATGGCGGTCACCAGCAATGCCACCGGGATCGCACCCAGTGTTCCCAGGCCGATCTTGACCTCCCGGCCGTCCCCCATATCCACAAAAGGCTCCGCTATGTACAAAATCACAAAGATCAGCACAAAGGTGCCGATCACCTCACTGACCATGTTGCTGGGGTAACGGCGGATGGCCGGTCCGGTGCAGTAACACGCCAGCTTGATCCCCGGATCCTCCGTTCGGTTGAAATGATGGTAATAGAAAAGCCACACCAGGAATGCCCCTGCGGCACCTCCGGTCAGCTGCGCCGCGATATATGGGGCAGCACTTTCCCACGGAAACAGTCCGGCCGTGGCCAGTCCGATGGTCACAGCCGGGTTGATATGGGCACCGGAAACGGGCCCCGCCACCGCCACTCCCGCAAAAACGCCCAGTCCCCATCCGATGGCAATGACGATCCATCCTCCCTGATGACCCTTGGTATCCTTCAGGAGTACATTGGCCACCACCCCGTCTCCCAGAAGGACCAGCAGCATGGTCCCGATGAATTCTGCAATGATTTCAATCATAAAAAATAGAGTTAGTGGAGTTAGGTTTCCCATCCGCCGGCGCGCCCGACCGCTTTCTTCCAGCCTTTGATCAGGTCTTCCTGGTCTTCGGTGGTCACATTCTGAAGGAATGTCCGGTCCTCGGACCAGTGCTCGCTGATCTCCTCCTCCGAAGACCATACTCCAACAGCCAGTCCGGCCAGGTAAGCGGCTCCCAGGGCAGTCGTTTCGATGATTTTGGGTCTGATCACGGGAATTCCGGTCAGATCCGACTGGAACTGCATGAGCAGGTCATTGACCGCGGCTCCCCCGTCCACCTTCAGTTCCCTGATCCTGATCCCGGCATCACTTTCCATGGCCCGGATCACATCGTTCACCTGGAAAGCGATGCTCTCCAGTGCGGCCCGTGCAATATGTCCGGCCGTAACCCCCCTGGTCAGACCCGCGATCATCCCCCTGGCATAAGGGTCCCAGTAAGGGGCTCCCAGTCCCGTGAAGGCAGGCACGAAATAGACTCCCCCGTTGTCCTTTACCGTCTCCGCAAGCTCTTTCACCTCTGATGATTCCCTGATCAGTCCCAGTCCGTCCCGCAACCATTGTATCACCGCACCACCGATAAAAATACTTCCCTCCAGGGCATAGGTGGGAATCCCTTCCCTCTGCCACGCGACTGTGGTGACCAGGTTGTTTTTGGATTCCACCGGGGTATCTCCTGTATTGCACAGGATAAAACAACCCGTTCCGTAGGTATTCTTGACCGATCCGGGGGTCAGGCACATCTGTCCGAATGTGGCCGCCTGCTGGTCCCCGGCGATCCC
>JBNJEV010000146.1:0-4637 GCA_051746185.1 Bacteroidota bacterium | reverse complement strand
GTCCCGGCTGCTGTTGTCCCGGCTGCCACGGTCCAGGCTGCCGCGCTTCCTGCTGTTTTGACAAACTGTCTTCTGCTGAGTTCCATGGGATTCTGTTCTTCGGTCCTCTGGACCATGGTTTTACACAGATGATGATGGTATCAGTTCCTTCAGCGACTCCACCTCCTGCCGGATGGTTCTGATGGCCATGGTTTTTTTCTGTCCGGGTGGCATCTTCCGGTCGGGGAAAAGCGGGTATTCAATGTGCAGAGAGATGGGACCGGCAATATCCAGTTTGCCGAGCTTTTCGAAAAAGTTACTGAAGTCAACCATCCCTTCCCCGATGGGCACATTCCTGATATTCCATTCCCCCTCTTCCTCGCTCCATTCGAAATCCTTGATGACCAGGCACAGGATGTGATCCTTCAGCAGCTCGAGCCCCAGCGGCCAGGATCGGGCCCCTTCCACCACCGCATGCCGGATGTCGTACTGGCACCCGGTCCACCGCGGATCCAGGTCCCTGATCACCTCCCAGAGATCCCATACAGGGGCCCCGAACTTGGTGCCTGCATGGTTCTGGTAGGCGCCGTGAATGCGATACTTCTCATTGAGCACGGCCAGCCTCTTCATTTTAACCCTGAACAGGGAAAGATTTTCTTCCATTTCGAGGGCATGATCGTAAATGAGATAACCCGTGCGATAATACCGGATCCCCAGTTCCGATGCCACCCCGAGGATCGTTTCGGTAAGGGGATCGTCCGGATCGGTGATCCCGGTGGTCATCATGATCAGTTCCAGTTCCGCATCCCGTATGGCTTTTGCGGCCCGGGGCAGGTCCTTTTCCACATTTTCGGGCAGCACATGGCCCCCCGGGCGCACGGTAAGGTCCACCCCGTCAAGGCCGGCCATGGCACAGGCCTCTGCCATTTCTTCATAATCCAGGAATTGCAGGTGTTTGGAAAACAGGTTGATCTTAAAGCCGGTCCCCGGGCCGGACCTGCTTCCGGTGCCCGAAAGGGATGGGATCATTGCACCGGCAGAGACAATTGATCCCGCGAGGGGAATTCCGGTCCCGGCCAGGACCAGCATACGTGCAAAATCACGGCGACTCCGGCGATTTTCTGCCGGTTTCTGTTTGTTCCGGATTTTTTTCATTTCGTTCCGAGTTTCATGAATATCAGAGTTTCCAGGGATCCCTGTAGGGGTAATGCAGGAGCTCATTGGCCCGTTCACTGTTGCTGATCCTTTCCCGGACCGGGTCCCACTGGATGCGCATACCCGTGGCCAGCGAGATGTTGGCCAGGTGGGCAAAGCTGGTGGACCTGTGTCCGTCCTCCAGGCTGCAGAGCGGTTCCTTTCCTGACTTCACGCAACCCAGGAAATCCCTTACCAGGTTGGCCGTGCTGTTTTCCCTGATCTGCAGGTCCCCGTGTGTTTCCTCCCCTTCCAGGGTGTAGGTTTCCTCTTCCATCAAGCTATCCCAGGTCTGGAACTGGCCGCTCCGGGCAGGCCTGATCCGGTATCCGTCCTGGTTGGCAACCAGGTTTCCCCGGGTGCCGTTCAGTTCCACTTCGCCCCCGCTGATCCCGCCCCCGCTGCTGGCCTCGTGGATGCTGAACTGGATGATCAGGCCGCTTTCGAATTCAAAAAGGACCTCCATGGTGTCGGGAATGTCCCGGTCATCGTTCACTGCATATTTACCCCCGTGCGCTGTGATGGCCACCGGGGCTGTTTCGCCGACCATCCAGCGGATCACGTCCATGTAATGAACCCCCCAGTTCCCCATTTGCGTGGAATAATCGCTCCACCAGCGGAAGCAGTAGGGTGCGATGTTATACTGGTAAGGCCTGAAGGCGCGGGGACCGAGCCACATGTCCCAGTCGAGATCGGCAGGGGGGGCTTCGGGATCCAACCTCCCGATGCCGTCGGGGAACATATTGCTGATCCGGATTGCCCGGGCGGTGGTTACCTTACCGATCTTCCCTGCCTGCACTTCCCCTGCCAGTTTCCGGTAGACCGAAGAGCCCCTCCGGTTCAATCCCACTGCACAGATCCTGCCGGTGCGTTCCCGGGCATCCACCATGGCCCGTCCCTCTTTGATGGTGATGGTCAGCGGTTTTTCCACATATACATCCTTCCCGGCTTCCATGGCCTGGATGGTCTGCACTGCGTGCCAGTGATCGGGGGTGGCAATGCAGACCGCATCGATGTCCTTCTGCTCCAAGAGCCTGCGGAAATCGGAATAGCGTTTCACTTTTCCTTCGAACTGTTCCCCCATGCGGGGTACCTTTCCCATGTCCAGGTACCTGGGATGTACGGCCGAACGGTCCCGGTTGAAATAGGGTTCATATACATCGCATAATCCGGCCACCCGGACATCCGGATTGGCCATGAACAGGTTCATCAGCTGGGAACCCCGGTTCCCGATCCCGATGAATCCCATGCGGATGGTGTCACTGGGCCCGGCCTTTTTCAGCGGGCTGCCTGCCAGAGCGTTCAGTCCCATTGTGGCTCCGGCTGCGGCCATACCGGATTTGGCAATGAAGATTCTTCGGTTCATTGGACTAGATTTCATGGTCTGTATGGATTGATAAATTCTTTAAAGCTGACTGGTCCGTTGTCTGATCATTCGATCTGATTCCTAAAGATAATAACTTATGGGATGTAATTGAATTAAATCTGACCAGATACACTTCTTGTCATGCAAATGTCATGTAAATGTCATGTTTCTTTGCACCTATGTGCACCGGCCCGGCTGAATACCGGATTGTTCCTCCCCGGTTTCATGGAAAGCACCACGGACCTTATTGGGGCATGACCACCTCCTGCACCTTATAAATAAACAATTAATCGCAGAATCCCAGGTACTCCATCACCGCAGTATCGCCCTGCAGGGCATCTTCCGGGAAAGGATGCCGGGCGTCGAATACCTTCAGAGCGTCAGCGGGAAGCACTTTTACAAAATCCTCCCTGAACCCGTTGTCATAGGGCAGGGCGTTGAGGTTCAGTCCCAGGTGGTGGGCCATGAACGGGTACATGGCCGCCCGCTTGGAAGGCCCGTAATCATGCTTTTCTGCGGGAAGGTGTACGTTCGCCACCCTGTGCTCTGCATCGTAAAGGGCATATACCTCCCGGATATAGGGGTATTCGACCCTCGGGGTGTTCCGGGTCCAGTCGGACCCGTCGGAGATCAGCAGCATGGGCCTGGGGGCACACAGGGCTGCGATCTCCACGTTGTTGGTCTGGTGATGGGCGCTGCGGTGGATGGGCATTCCGCTTTCACAGATGCAACCCCCGAAAAAATGGGCCGACACCTGGACCACCGGCACCGACACGCTGATCCGGTCGTACAGTGCGGCCAGGATGAAGGTCTGCGTCCCGCCTCCTGATCCGCCGGTCATTCCCACACGGTCCGGGTCCACATCGGGGCGCGAAAGCAGGTATTCCAGCACCCGCCGGCTGTTCCAGGTCTGCAGCAGCAGTGCGATGGGCATGCGGTGGTTCACCTGCCGGGATTCCCCGTAACCGGTCATATCGTAGGCAAAAACGATGGCACCCATCCGGGCAAGTGCTGCGGAACGTTTCTGGACATCCCCTGAGAATCGCTTGTCCTCCGCATGGCCATGGGGACAGAGTACCGCAGGGTTCTTCTCTTTTGGCTCTGCCGGCCGGTAAAGATTCCCGGTAATGTAAAAACCCGGGAAGCTTTCAAGGGCGATATTCTCCACGGTATAGCCGTCCATGGTGCGTTTGCTGTGGATCACCGGATGGAACTGTCCGACAATGGCCGGCATCCGGTCCAGCTGCATGCCCTCCCGGATCCCGTCGCGGATCACCCCGGCCCGCGCCTCCCATGAGGGCCGGTTTCCCCAGGCGGATTCAAACTCCTTCATTTTCAGATTGGCCTCATCTTCGGTCCAGTGGTGGCCCATGCAGAGCATGGAGTCCTGGCAGATAGTTCCGGTGTGAATGCCCAGCAGCATTCCCGCTATCAACCCAATGGAAGCGGCATGGATGTTTTTCAGTTTCATTGGTTGTGTCGGGTTTTAGGTTTGGTTATCTATCATAATGATACCTGCAGCTGTAAATCAATAGTTCATTTCCGGAAACCTGGTATACCAGCCTGTGTTCTCTGTCTATCCTCCTGGACCATAGCCCCGCAAGATCATATTTCAATGGTTCAGGCTTTCCAATTCCGGAATATGGATTTTGTTGAATGTTTCTGATCAGTTCATTGATCTTTCCGAGCCTTTTTTTATCCTCGTTCAACCAGGATGTATAGTCCTCCCATGCATTTTTTGAAAAGACTATTCTCATGATTCTTCAATCAGATCCTGTGAGATGGTTTTCCCTTCTTTCATTTGCTGCATCGATTCATATAACCTGTCAGCATTCGCTTTTGAAGAGAGAAGATGGACAGTTTCCATCAGTGAATTATATTCATCAAGAGAAATCATTACGGTTCCTTTTCCTTTCCCCCTTTTTATGATCAATGTCTCATTATTCTTTTCAACGCTATCCAGAAATTTCTTAAGATCACTTCTGAATTCCGAATAATTTGCTGCCAGCATAACAGTACTTATTTAGGTTTTAATATACGTACAAATATAAGTACTTTTTAAATCAAATTTCACAATTCAGGCCGGAGGCTCATGAAT
>JBNJEV010000145.1:0-4654 GCA_051746185.1 Bacteroidota bacterium | reverse complement strand
CCGTCAGGCCTCACATGCACCTCACGGACAAGATTCAGCGCCCATTTGAAAAGCGAGGGACCCATGATCAGGTTCAGGAAGATCATCCCGATGATCACTGTGGAAAACCGGCCACCCCACTCTCCGTATTCGGCGGCAATAACGGTGGCCAGGCCCACTCCCACCCCCGCCTGGGTTATGTAAGGCATCCAGGAGATCCAGCGGTACCGGACAGGATCTCCTGCCAGGCTGCTGCCTGCATACCCCGCAATGAAAAGGGAGATCAGCCTGCCACCGAAAAGGATCAGGGTTACATACCACAATGCGGCCAGGACTTCCAGGGAGATCAATGCCCCCGTAAGTGTAAAGAATACAATATAAACATACGGTCCTGTTTCCTTTATGATCTTCACGAAATCGTTCCGGTACACAGAAAAATTCGTTACCAGAAAACTGCCGATGATGGCGATCAAAAGGGGCTCGATATGCAGCTCCATACCCAGGGATTCAGCAGACCGGTGAGCGACAAACCCGGTGAAGAGATAGATCATAAACCCGGCGGTCAGGACCAGCACCTTCTTCAGCGTGCCGGCACCCTTGATGGAGAGGATCAGTCTCAGCAGATACCCCACCAGGAACCCGAGTCCGAATGCGGCCACCAGCTCTGCAATCACCTGGAGGATATAATATAATCTGAAATCTGTATCCCTGATCAGTGACCTGGACAGGGTGAAGATCACCGCAAAGAGAATAATCACCAGGAAATCCTTGACCACCGTTACACCTATGGAAGTCTGGGTAAACGGACCCCTGGCCCTCAGTTCATTGATGACCGCAATGGCTGATTCAGGAGAACATGCCACCGCGATTGTCCCTGCCAGAAGGGAGACCGCGATCCTGGCAGCCAGCCTCATCTCCTCTAAGACGGGGATCATGCCCGCCATCAGATAAAAGGTCAGGCTGAACAGAAGGAAGATTATGACCATCTGGCTGATGGTCATGGTCACAATGCTCCGGTACCTGCTGCTCAATTCTTTTAAATGAAGCTCCGATCCCACCGCAAAGGCGATGAATGCCAGGGCAATATCATTCAGAAAACGGAGCCTGGGCAGCGCCTGCTCATCGATCAGTCCCAGCACCTCCGGCCCCGAGATGAGCCCGATCACCAGGAAACCGGTGATCAGTGGCAGCCTGATCTTCCGGAAAACCCCGGCGAGCTGTCCCGAGGCCACCGCCACAATGCCGAATGCAACCAGGTAGATCAGTACCTGCACCAATGTATCCAGTTCTTCGAATCGAGCTTCCATTTATTATCGAGCTTCCATTTATTATTGTCGGGCTAAACCGGTTGTCGTAAGATATGAAAAAATGGGCGAACCGGAGAATAGCGGTCATCCCACTGCTGCGGCAGGGAATTTTGCAGCATTTATTTGCAAAATAAATATTTTTTATCGATCTATTAACTAATATGATGTTGATTTGGATAATAAATATCTATCGACATATATTTATTATCGGAAAAGTACCGGATAAGTATAATAAACCGATAATTTATGTCTATTTGGTTCAATCTATCCGACCTGCTCCCGCAAAACCTGGATCTCTAATAACGCCCTGAAATAAGGCTGGGGATTTACTTGGTAGGACCGATACAGATATTAAACAATTGAAGTCCGGTTTCGGCTAAAATTTCGGGGTAAGTCTAACGAATTTTGCTGTTGTTCCGCAGTGAAAAAAATCATATATTTGCAGCCCGAAAGTTCACCGGATAAACCGGTGAAGATGCATGATGGCGAGGTAGCTCAGGAGGTTAGAGCGCATGATTCATAATCATGAGGTCGGCGGTTCGATCCCGCCTCTCGCTACTGAATATCAGACAGTTAATAGATTCAGCAAAAGCAATAATCCTTCTCCCTTGTCAATCTTGCACCTGGTGATTAATTCCTGATTTATAATATCTTTGTATTATGGACCGCATTGATGTTGAAAAGGAGATTGTCAAAAGGTTGATTCCGATTAATCCGGATAAAATCATTTTATTTGGAAGTCATGCATATGGAAAGCCAGACAAAAACAGTGATCTGGATATATGTGTAATTACAGACTCTTCTGCCTCAAAATCGGAAACTAAAAAAAAAATCAGGTATTTACTTAATGGAATATTCATAGCGAAAGATATATTGACTCCGACAAAAGCTGAGTTTGAATTCTACAAAAATGAAGCCGGTTCGGTGTACATGGAAATCGACAAGAAGGGCAAAGTTTTATGGCCGAATTCGTGAAGCATTATGAAGTTTTGCATACAAAGGCAAAAGTTGATCTTAAGGCCGCTAAAAACTTATATGCTGATTTCAAAAGCGGGGAGGAAGATCTTGACCTGGACGTTGTGCTTTTCCATCTGCACCAATGTGCTGAAAAAATAATTAAATCTCTGTTGTCATATCATGACATAGACTACCCGAAAGTACATGATCTTGAGCTTCTCTATAATTTACTGCAGGGAAATAAGATAAAATCCGACCTGGACCTTGATTTATTAATTGAATTATCTGATTATGCTGTTGAAGGAAGGTATGCTTTTATTAAAGAAGATGTAAAGGATATTGGAGATTATATGAATATGCTGGAGAAGGTCATAAATAATCCCTTTTAATTTATTAACATCCCTGCTTACTGCTCATCAGTAATATTGAAAAGGTCCCTTCTCATTTTGTGGACGGCTGAGGGGTAAATGAAGAACAGGATGGAGGGTTTCTCCCGCTGAATTCAGATTGATGAGTTAAATCCAGATACTAACTTCCCAGAAACAGGCTCTTGGTGGAGAATTCCGGGTCACAGGTCAGGTTGACCCGCAGTTTTCTGAATCCCACCTCATCTCCAGGTGTGGGTATATGGGTCAGGTGAACCTCACAGTTATGCAGCAGGGACAGCTTTTCGATGGCCAACTGGGCGGCAGGATTGGATAGGGCCGATATCCCCAGCATGATCAGGGTCTCTTCCAGATCGAGGCTGACCACATCGTCTGTCAGGACCTCTTTTTTCAGGAAATTCACCTGTTCGATCATGTTGGCAGGCAGCAGGAGCATGCTGTCGGGGATCCCGGCCAGGTGCTTGGCCGCATTCAGGATCAGGCTTGAAGGAGCGTGCATCAGGGGGGAATTCTTCCCGGTAATGAGGGTGCCGTCTTTCAGTTCAATGGCTGCCCCGCAATACATCCCGTCGCTCCCTTTCCCGGTTTTCCGGGCATCCCGGGCAGCCTTCCTGGAGGGTTCTACCACCTTTCTGTCCTCCTCGCTGGCTTTCACCTTTTCCATGATCAGCCCGATCCGGTTCACCGTATCCCGGTCCGCCAGCCCCATGGCATATTCCACCCCGCATCGGTAATACCTGCGGATGATCTCCTGATGGGAAGCTTCGGAAATCACCGCATCGTCCACGATCCCGGTGCTGGCCCTGTTGACACCCATATCGGTGGGTGATTTGTACATGGACTCTTCCCCCGTGATCTTTTCCAGGATCCGTTTCAGCAGGGGAAAAGCCTCGATGTCCCGGTTGTAGTTCACCGTTTTCACATTGTAGGCTTCCAGGTGGTGATAGTCGATCTGCACCACATCCTTCAGATCAACCGTCGCCGCTTCGTAGGCGATATTCACCTTGTGGGAGAGGGGAAGGTCCCAGATGGGAAAGGTTTCGAACTTCGCATACCCGGCCTTTACTCCATTTTTATAATCGTGATAGAGATTGTTCAGGCAGGTGGCCAGTTTTCCGCTTCCCGGTCCCGGTCCGGTCACCACCACAATGGGTTTATCAGTTTCAATATAAGGGTTGGACCCGTACCCCAGGTCACTGACGATCAGATCCACATCGGTCGGATAGCCTCTGGTGAATCCATGGGTGTATACTTTGATTTCGTTCCGCTCGAGCCGGTGCATGAAAGAGGTGGCCTGGGGCTGGTTCTGGTAACGGGTGATGACCACAGCCGTGATGTCGATTCCCCATTCCTTGAAATCATCAATGGTCTTCAGCGCATCCGAATCATAGCTGATCCCGAAATCGGCACGCATTTTCCTTCTTTCGATATCCCCTGCGTTCACACACAGAATAATATTGGCCTGATCCCTCAGCTCCTGCAGAAGACGCATTTTCACATTGGGATCGAATCCCGGCAGGACCCTTGATGCATGATAATCATACATGATCTTCCCCCCGAATTCCAGGTACAGTTTTTCCTGGAAACGTTCCACACGTTCAAGGATGGAAGCGGTCTGCGCCTGGATATAGGCCTCATTGTCAAACCCGGTGCCGGGAGAAAGTTCATGTTCGGAAGCCATGGTCCTGGTTTGTTAAATGATTCTGGTCCATACGGGGCTTCAATTTAAAAAAAAATCATCACTCATCCCGTTGTAGATTATTACCACACAACTGTGAAATATAGCCACAGCGGGAAGTCCGTCCGAACAGCAGGACAGGGACCTTTGAACACCACGCTGTGGATCCTGTCTTTAATTGACATACAAATATTTACGCCTCAATAAACAGGGGCCTGGAGATTTTTTCATTTCTTCCGTCATATTGGACTGAAAATTGAGCCATTCCATTTGGAGAAAGAAATGATCCCCAGCCATGAGGCGGGGTAAGCGGGCACAATCAAAATATAGAGCACAATCAAAATATA
>JBNJEV010000144.1:0-4659 GCA_051746185.1 Bacteroidota bacterium | reverse complement strand
TAGATTTGTGATACACTAACCTATCCACTGCCAATATGAAAAGTCCTGTACTGCGTATTACCGGTTATGCCATCCTGGCACTGATCACACTTTCCTGCAAACCCGAACCCCGGTTTCGCTCCTCCTACGAGATCATCTCCCCTGATGGCGGGGTCAGGGCGGGTTTTATTATGGACCAGAAGGGAAACCTTGCCTACACCGTGCACTACAACAACTCCCAGTTGGTATTTCCTTCCCTGCTGGGGCTCGAGATGCAGGAGGGAGGTTTTCTGGGGAAAAATATGGAAATCACGGATGTGGAAAGCACCTCGAAGGATGAGACCTATCCCGTCGTTGCCGGAAAATCATCCACGGCCAGGGATCATTATCAGCAGATGCGCTTCAGCCTGGAGGAAAGAAACGACTCCCAAAGAAAACTCATCATGGAATTCAGGGCCTATGACGATGCCGTGGCCTTCAGGTACCTGGTCCCGGAACAGGAATCCCTCACCGATTATTCCGTGGTGGACGAAAAGACCACCTTCTGGTTGTGCGGCTCGGTGGTGCTGTGGCCCATGGAAGTGGGAGGGTTCCATCAGAATTACGAAGATCATTACATCAGGAGCACACGGGAGGATATTACCGATACTTCATTCATCGGGCTGCCGCTGAGCTTCCAGGTGCCGGGGATCCTGGAAGGGTCCGTCACCGAGGCCAACCTGGATGATTATCCGGGAATGTATATCTGTAAAGACAGTGCCGGTGCAGAGGCACTGGGTTGCCGCTTCCCTCCCCATCCGGAAAGACCGGAAGTGATCAGGGCGGGGACGGAGGGATTCAGCACACCATGGAGGGTCATCATGGTAGCGGAAAAACTGGCGGACCTGATCCCTTCCAATGTGGTGATGAACCTGAACGAACCTTCGATGATCGAGCAGACGGAATGGATCAGGCCCGGATTATGCGCCTGGGACTGGTGGAGCGGGCCTGTTGTGAAGGAGGCCGGAATTGAGGCCGGCATGAACAACCGTACCATGCAATACTATATCGATTTCGCCTCGGAGTACGGACTGGAATACATGCTGGTCGATGCGGGATGGTACGGCGACCACAGGAGCCCGGAGGCGGATGTGACCTCCATGATCCCGGAGATAGACATCCCCCGCCTCGTGGAGTATGCCATGGAACGGGAGGTCGGGATCCTGTTGTGGCTGAACTGGGAGCATCTTCTGCCCCGGATGGATGAAGCCTTTGCCCTTTACAGGGATTGGGGAGTGCAAGGGGTCAAGATCGATTACATGGACAGGGATGACCAGGAGATGGTGAACATCTACAGCAGGATGATCGAGAGTGCTGCCGAACATGAACTGGTGGTGGACCTCCACGGGGCTTACAAACCGGCCGGGATCCGGCGCACCTGGCCCAACCTGATGACCCGGGAGGGGGTCCTCGGCCTGGAATATTTGAAATGGAGCGACCTGGCCACTCCCCTCCATAACGTGACCATCCCCTTTACCCGCATGCTGACCGGACCGATGGACTATACGCCCGGAGGCTTTGACCAGGTTCCGGCGGATTCGTTCCAGTCCCGCGGCACCGATCCCATGGTCCCGGGCACCCGCTGCCACCAGCTGGCCATGTATGTGGTCTATGAAAGCCCCCTGCAGATGGTTTCCGATCACCCGGAAGCGTACAGGGGGGAACCGGGTTCGGAATTCCTGAAGGTGGTCCCTGCCTCCTGGGATGAAACGCTGGCACTGGAGGGAGAGATCGGGAAGTACATCCTTCTGGCCAGGCGCCTGGGTGATGACTGGTACCTGGGAGGGATGACCGGTGAGGAATCCCGGGATGTTGAGGTGCCGTTGTCCTTCCTTTCTGACGGTGAGCGGTACCATTTCACACTCTATTCGGATTCGGAGGAAAGTCAGACCGATCCCAAAAGCCTGATGATCACCGATGATGAGGTCACATCCGGGTCAGCACCCCTGAAGGTATCCATGGCTCCCGGAGGCGGGATGGCAGCGGTGTTCAGGCTTCTCCCCTGAGACGGGCAAGGGTTTTCTCTGAGTCCGGATCTTGCGCGAAATGCTGAAACAGCATTTCGCAGGCATAAAGTTCACAGTACGCACAGCTGTCCAGCCCTTGCCCGCTGGCACATTTGCGTATCTCACAGTTCCTGCAACCCGGGAACAATCTGTCTGTTCCGGCCCTGCACCCGTCACAATCGGTTACCTCTTCTACCCTCAGCTTCATGCCGTACATTTCGGTACATGTGCGCACCACTGATTCCCTGATCTCTTTTTTCCGGGCCTCACCGGTTTCGATGGTGGCCAGGTGGATGGGGCAGGTGTCACATGTCAGTCCGCAGTAAGCGATCATGTCTTTCACAGCGATCAGGGTACATGAGATTCGTACACCAGGTTCCCCTGAACATAGGTTTTCCTTATTTCCAGGTCGTTTTCACCGATGGTGAACAGGATCAAATCGGCCCTTTTTCCCGGTTCCAGGATCCCCCTGTCTGTCAGATGGTACAGGTTTGCCGTATTGGTGCTGGCCATCCCGATGGCATCGCCCAGACTGCAGCCTGTTACCTTGATGATGTGCGCAACTCCCCTGGAGACCGGGGAGGCCGATCCGTACAGCACATTCTGTGCGGGGTACCGCAGCATCCCTTCCGGGGTAAGTTCAATGGTTTCCCCGCCGGGTGTCCGGTATTCTCCCGGAGGCAGCGCCGCATAGCTGGTCACATCGGAGATGATCACTGTCTTTTCCGGACCCTTTATCCCGTAGAATACCCTGATCTCTTCCGGCAGCAGGTGGAACCCGTCGCAGATGATGCTGATGGAAAGCCCTTCACTGGCAAGCTGCGGCCAGAGGGGATTCACATGGCGGTTGATCATGTTGGCGCAGCCGTTTCCCAGGTGCGTGGATATCTTTGCTCCGTTTGCCACCGCCTGGTCGATCACGCGGGCCGGGGCATTGTGATGCCCCAGGGCAACCACGATCCCTTCGGCCGTGCATTTCCTGATGAATTCCAGGGCTCCGTCCATTTCGGGGGCCACGGTGATGGTGAGGATGTTGTCCCCCGAAGCCTCGCGGTAGACTGTGAACTCATCCCAGTGGGGCTTCCTGACATGCCGGCGGGGATGGGCGCCCCGGTATCCGTCTTCCGGATTGATGTAGGGTCCCTCGAGATGAAATCCGGGGATGGAGCCCAACAGAGCCTCGTCATCTTTCGAGCGTGCAAGGACCTCCAGGTTATGGACCAGCAGTTCATGGCTGTTGGTGGTCAGGGTGGGCAGGTAGGAGGTGACCCCTTTTTCCCATAAAGCCCGGGTTGCCTTCAGGATCCCTTCCCGGGTAAGCTCACCGCCGGCAAACGAAAAGGATACTCCGGCGAAACCGTTGACCTGGTTGTCGAACAGGCCGGGGGCAATATACAGGCTTTTGCTTCCGCCGGTCAGTTTCCCGGTTCTTTCCACCCTCGAGATCAATCCGTCCCGGATCTCCACACGGACCGGTGATCCGTCCAGGTAGTGCAGGCCTTCCAGAAGGATTTGTGCCGTACCGGGCTGCACGCCGGTTCCAAGAAGTATCATATAAATATAAATTCGTGTTTTCATGGGGTCTGTAAATCATGTACGTGATGCTGTCCCGGCTGCGTGTTGTTTACACGGATGTGACAGGTAAAAATTACAAAACAACTGGAAGATTTGCAACATTTGAATATATTTTATCCATCTATTAACTATTTCGATGTTGTTTTGGATAATAAATATATGTTGGTAGATGTTTTTTAGAAAAAAAGAACCGAAATAGTATAATAAGCTGATAATTTATATTCCCGTCCACCGATTTTCAAGTCCTGTGAGGTTTCAGATTGGGGAAAATCCTAATCCGGATCATGCTGCTCCAAACCTATCAGTGCCCGGACACAGGAGTGGCAAAACTTCCTGATCTGGCGCAGATATGAAAATGCAGTGATGGAAGGTGATTTAAAATCTGTAACGGAAAATCGTTGGTGAATTGGTGCGAAGTAAATTGAGGCCGCTGTTTCTGATTTCTGAATTTATTACTATTTTTGCAGGTTTTAATAACTGAAGTTCCGTTTAAGGAAAAAGTTACAGAAATTTCAGAAGTCAGCCGGAAAGATTAAAACAAAAACAATAGTACAAATGGACTCACACGCACATGTACAAAAGATTCTTGTTCCGGTTCCCCTGACGTCGGCTTTTTCGGTTCCACTGAAGCAGGCCCTCTATTTTCATCAGGTGTATCATTCAGAGATCATCCTTATGAATGTGGTCCCTGATTTCACTATTTTTCACAGGGTTCTGAATCCCGAAAAGCTGAGGAAGCGCAACCGGCAGGCCATGGAGAAACTGGAAAGCCTTGCAAGGAGTTACTTTAATGGAAACATTCCCGAACATGTGTTGTTAAAGGTGGTGAACGGAGAACTCGTTCCTTCCATACTGAAAACGGCAGTGGAGTTGAAGTGTGATATGATCATCATCAAGAAGGCAGAAAGGATAAAAACTTTCTTCCATTTCCTGAAGTCAGAAAATGCAGATAAGATCATAGCTGAGGCTGTATGTCCGGTATTGACCATCATAGGCAGGCTTACTGACGAAAAGATAAGGGATATTCTCATACCGGTTGACATATTTAAAAAAACCACCA
>JBNJEV010000143.1:0-4676 GCA_051746185.1 Bacteroidota bacterium | reverse complement strand
CCGTAAAACAGCGGGTGGGTTGCATCCGTAAATACATCATGACCGCGCTGGTGACCGTTGGCAACCCCCATCAGCCTTGCGGACCCTTCCACTTTGAACTCTAGCATGTCCATGGCCCACGGGCAAAGGACACCTTCGGAATCCACCATCTCGATGGTGATATAGCACAGGTCCATCCCGTCGGCATTCATCCGGGTACGGTCAGGAGTCAAAGCCAACCTGGCAGGCTCGCCGGCCGTTTTCACCACCGCTTCACCGATCATCTCACCGTCCCTGTAGGCCACGGCTTTCATCTCACCCGGCTCGTAGGCCACATCCAGCCAGCGAAGCCGGTAGGCATCCACGATCTCGAAATACGGACGTTCCTCGTCGCCGGCACGCACCGAATAATCCAGGCTCTCACGGATGGCCATGGAGGTCTTTACCTGATCGGGATCGATTTTCTGCCGTCTTCCAAGACTGACCCCGTTCAGAAAAAGCTCTGCCTCATCGCCGCTGGTGTACAGGAATACGGGGATTTTTTCTCCCTCATGCCCTTCCCAGTTCCAGTGCGGCGACAGATATACCGTATTTTCCTTCTTATTCCAGAGGCTCCTGTAATTGTAGTAACTGTCCTTGGGAAGCCCGGCAAGATCGACGATCCCAAAATAGCTGCTGCGTGCCGTGATACTGTCGTCAACTACCGGCCGGGAACCTCCAGGTCTGTCCAGCGTGGTCACAGGAGTGGGCTCTCCCAGGTAATCAAAGCCGGTCCAGACAAACTCCCCTGCCATAAAGGTATCGATCCGCATGTATTCAAATTCATGCTCCGGGATATCCGACCATCTGGCCGAAGTAAGCATGTAAGCCGTCAGCTCACCATCGTTGCCGTAATCAATCTTTGAACCGGGCAGCTCAGGCTTGTATGCTCCTCTTGTGCCGAAACAGGAAGCCGACTCGCTGTATATCAAGGGCATCTCCGGATAGGCCTTCCGGGTGGACCAGTATCTCCGGCCATAGTTCCAGCCGGTGGTCTCAATCCCCTCCAGGATCCGCTGGTCACCCACGGAAGCCGAAGGGATATGGCAACCCATGGTGGTGGGCCTTGTGGTATCATAATCTTCGAAATAGCCTGCCATGGCATTGATAAATTCGTCAGACTGGGTTCCTTCCCCGCTCGAAAGCAGATCAGCCGCTTCGTTCGCTATGGACCAGATGAAAACACAGGGATGGTTCCGGTCGCGCCTGACGAAATTAGCCACCTCACGCTCCGCATATTTTTCGACATACTCTTCCGTGGAGCATTGTACCCCGGCTGTGGGACCGTACTTGTCAAACAATTCATTCCAGACGATAATCCCCATCCGGTCGCAGAGGTCCAGCACTTCAGGCGCACAGGCATTGTGGCTGGTACGGAGGGCATTGACCCCCATATCCTTCATGATCTCCAGCTGGCGTTCCATGGCCCGCGGAAAGAAGGCCGCACCGAGCGGCCCGTGCCCGTGATGGAGGTTCACGCCATAAAGCTGCACCCTCCGGCCGTTCAGGTGGAAACCGTCATCGGCCGTCCATCGAAAAGTCCGTACCCCAAAAGGGGTGGTCTCGACATCCATAACTTTGTTCCCCTGCAACAAGCGCGTCCGGCATGTATACTGATCCGGATGTTCGATATCCCACATACGCGGGTTCTCAATTTCGAACACCTGTTCTATGCGGGCGGTTTCACCGGAATTCACCTCTGCCCGGACCGTGCCCGAAGAAAGCTCCGTCCCGTCAGGATCCAGAAGGGTCACCTCCACGTCAATACCCTGACTTTCCCCCGAAGCATTGGTGATCTCAACGGCAGTATTGACCACCGCCTGCTGATCGCTCACCTCGGGGGTGGTCACAAATACCCCCCAGACCGGAATATGGACCGGTCCGGCCAGTCGCATCCCAACTTTGCGGTATATCCCGGCACCTGGATACCAGCGGGAATGATGCTCCCGTGTATCCGCATGAACTGCCAGCACATTGTTCCCTCCGAATATGGCCGCATCGGTGGCATCGATCCAGAATGAATTATACCCGTAGATCCAGGAACCCACTTCTTTGCCGTTCAGGTAAACAGTCGGATTGGCCATCACCCCGTCGAACAGGAATTGAAGTCGTTTTTCCTCAGCGCCGGCCGGAAGGTCAAAGCTTTTCCGATACCATCCTTCCCCCTTCCAGGGCAGTTTCCCGGTGCTGCCGTTGGAATCCAGGGGTCCGAAAGGACCTTTAATGGCCCAGTCATGGGGCAGGTCCACCGTTTCCCAGGCCGAATCATCAAAGCCCGGTTCTCTGGCGCCGGGCTGATCTCCTCCGGCAAATTTCCATTCAAAAAGAAAAGACGGATCCCAATCAGATCCGTACTGCTTCTCCCGCGAACAGGAAAACAGCACGATCATCACGATCGCCAGCGGGATGCATAGACAACTGTACGAATGAATTTTTTTCATTCGCTCAATTTACGAAAATTTGAGGAATGAGATGGGGATCACTCCGCCACTTTGACACAGTACATCCGGCTCTGATCCCTGATCAAAAGCCTGCCGTCGGCCAGGGCAATAGGTGCCCAGTTCTGTGTACCGGCCCTGGCAGCCCTGGGATCATCGCCTGTGGCGGTGGTCAGCATTTTAGCCGATTCAAGCGGTTTGAACCCGGACGGATCCGGTTCGATCAGATACAGGGACTCTGCACCGTCGGTAGCCAGGATCAGTCCGTCGGCCAGGATCATGCTGCCTTTATTGAAATCGGGATCCCGCTTTGTTTTCCACATGATCTCACCGTCCATGCTCATGCAGGTCAGACCGTCCCGTGTGTTATTGGTACCGTACTGGGCATAGAAATAACCGTCATGCAATATGGGTGGTTTGGTCTGGTCCCCAAATTCCTCGGTTCTGATATGCTCGGTTGTGCCATAACTTCCGTCCGGCTTCTTTTCTACTTTCAGCATCACCGCGCCCAGTTCATATCCTCCCAGTACCATGATCCTGTTATCACCTGCATCCACCGCACTGGGCACCGGAATCCGGCATTTCCAGTTCGTATATTCCCAGAAGATTTCACCTGTGAGCGGATCCATTCCCACGATATTGCCCGTTTCGCCCGCTCCTCTCCCAGAGGCGGTGACCATCACCAGATGATCCTCCCCGTCTATTTTCACGATGACCGGGCTCACATATCCCACCGGTCCGAGAGGTGGGGTCTTCCATACCAGATCCCCGGTGAGCTTATCGTAAGCCACCACACCGGCCTCAGGGGCCTGTGAAGCCAGGATCAGCAGGTCGCCATACACCAGGGGACACTGCGTGATGGCCCAGGTGGGAATCTCACCCCCTCCGAAATCCGTCCAGACATTCTTATTCCAGACCGGCTCATGCGTGTTGATATCCATGCTGTAGAGATCTCCGTAAGGCCCGCACGAATACACATAGTTGCCGTCCACGGCCGGCACGCTCCGGGAACCCGGGAACATGACAGATCCGGGAGCTTCATAGCCGAAATTCCAGATCTCTTCTCCACTGTTAAGATCAAAACATCTCATGATATCCCCGAACTCGTCGTCCCTGTCCAGCAGATACACCCTGCCGTCCCTGATGGCAGGTCCGCCGTAACCGATGCCCACATCAACATTCCAGAGCACTTCGGGCCCACCCTCGGGCCAGGAGCGTAAAATATTTTCCTGGGGTGACTTGCTGTTCCTGTCGGGCCCGAGATACTGGGGCCAGTCCTGGGAGTACACATTGCTCACCCATGCGAATAATATCATCAAAGGAAGATAGGTCCGGAATTTTTTCATTTTTCTGAATTTAAAATGCTGAATAAAACAATTTGTACATCATTAACATTAGATGCTCTATATTGTTCTTGGTTTAAAAGACAAAGTCAAACAATATAGCAGATGATGGGTGCTTCCTGGCTACCTACCTTACGGACATTAACTTCAGTATCTTCGGAACCATGCGTCTGAAGGTCAGGTATTCAATCCTGTCGTATTGTTTTCTGCTCGCCAGGATCTTTTTTACGAGGAATTCGGTGACTTTTTCCGGATCTTCAGCGAGGATATCCCGGACCTTTTCAAACCTGGCCAGTTCTTCAGGGTTCCCATCTTTCATGGGGTCGCTTATGAAATCCGTTCTGACCATTCCCGGGCTCAGGATACCGGCCTGTATGTTTTCTCCCCTGAGTTCCCTGGCAACCGATTTAGTGAAGTAGTGCACAGCCCGCTTGCTTGTACCGTACAGTGTAAGCTTTTCCATGATCCTGCCATCGCTGCCCAGGCCCTCCAGATTGAATATTTTTCCGTATCCCTGCTGTTTGAATAAATTGATGGCAGCTTTGGTACCTGTCATGGTTCCAAAAATGTTTACCGAAACCAGACATTCTATTTCATCGTTGTCCAGTTCATGGAAATACTTATAGGATTGCGGGACGCCTGCATTGTTGATCCAGATATCGATCTTGCGGAACCTGGATACCGCTTGCTCAATGATGAGCAGATGGGTGTCCGGCAACGAGACATCCCCTGCAACACCCTCAACCTCGAAGTTGTGGTCCCTCATCTCCCTCACCCTCTGCGCTACCCTGTCATGATCCCGACCATTGATCATGACCTGGTGGCCCCGTTCAAGCAGGTGCAGGGCCAGACCATGACCAATTCCTTTGGTACTTCC
>JBNJEV010000142.1:0-4749 GCA_051746185.1 Bacteroidota bacterium | reverse complement strand
TCCGAGATCATACCGGGGAAAGTGTACTATGACGACCACAACTATTCCAAGCTGGTCTACAACACCCATTTCCCCTGGGAGGATCACAATCCGGGAGGAGGCACCTCGATGGAATACAGTTTCCGCAGTCTGGATCCGCGTGATCTCCGGGGTGAGGACATCAATTTTTACCTGACCGGGATCGCTGAACAGAACCTTTCCGATAAAAATGCTTTGTATACTACTTCCCGGAGCATGCTCTACAACGGAGTGCGGAAAGATGTGATCTACAGGCAGGCCATCATGCGCAAGCCGCCCAACAACGGTGTGGGCTATATCATTGACCTGGCTGAGATTGTTGTTCCGGGAGGTGTGATACGGGTGGACCGCTCACGGATGGCATTTGAACATGAGCTGACCCTCGGACACTTCGGCCTGCCTCATACCGATGGGAAAAAAGCAAAGATTCATCAGTTTGAAGACGGCAACCGGAAAGTGATCACCGCCTCCATCCCGGAAAGAAAACTGGCCATGATCGCCTATCACGGCTGGGATAAACTGGAAAGCCTGACACATGAAGGCAGGAATGCCGAAGCGGATGAGAGCACGGTCATCTACGCCCACAGGAAAAGGACCTGGAAAAATCCCCCCATGGAGCTGATGATCACCGTTTTGCTGCACAAAATGGATGATGATGAATGGACGGAGGAAGAACTGTCCCCACTGAAAAATATCGAGATCATGGACATCACCTCCTCTCATTCAGCACTGGGGGCCGTCATCACCCACCGGGACGGCACACAGTACGAGGTGGACTTCAGGGAAATCGACGGATACCGGTCCTGTTAAAAGAAACCGCTGAGATCCTGACGATCCGGTGAGATCCCGGCGATCCGGTGAAATCCCGGCGATCCGGTGAAATCCCGGCGATCCTCTAAGATCCCGGCGATACGCTGAGATCCTGGCGATCCTCTAAGATCCCGGCGATCCGGTGAAATCCTATCACTTCAGGAAATCCTCCCGGACGGGAGTGAAACTGTCGATCAGGCGTGCCTGTTGCGTGAGAATCTTTACCGTATGTTTTATTCCTGAGGGCACCGCAAACACGTCTCCTTCCTTCAGGTGCTGTTCCTCCCTGCCCTCGCAGTAAAAGATCACTTCACCACTGGCAACATAGGAGACCTGTTCATGGGGATGAGAATGATGGGGATCGGGCTCATCCCACGGTCCGTTCATGAAATCGATGATGGCCATCATCAGATGATCGGTGTAGATCAGGCTTCGGTACACCCCTTCCTTGATCTCCTGTCGGGGCATTTGCTGAAAGTTTGATTGCGTATCTGACATATCCTGATGTTAAGTTGATCCAACGGCAAAGATACACAAACCGGCGTTTTTTGTATCTTCCGTCAAATATGGACCTCGGGCAGAAAAATATCACCAGGATCCTCTCGGTCTTCTTGCTGGCGGGTGCGATCATTGCATCAGCGGGGATTATCCGTACCGAACGTTCGATCCGGCAGCTGAAGGTTGATCTTTCGGAACTGAACCACATCCGTTACAATCTCCTGGACGTGGAACAATGGACGATGCAGATAGAAGCGATCATGGAGAAAAAGATCGATGAATTTGAGATCACTCCGGAAAACGAGGCGAAGCTCAGGGCCAGCGTGGAGGTGATCCTCCATCGGCTGATTGATGCGGTGGACCTGATCATCCGGGAAAGAACTTCGGGTCAGTTCTCAGGGCTGAAACGCTGGATTGCAGACATGGCGGTGGATGTGGACCAGCTGAGGGACAGTGTGCCATCATTTTCAAACGAGGTGATGGCCGAGCTTGAAAAAGATGAAACAAAGCGGATGGCCCAGGATTTCCTTCTCCAGAAACTGGACAGCTATGTGGAATCCACCAGGAATGCCGAACAACTGAGAAAACGGCACGATCTGTATCGCAAATACGGAAGCACATCCACTGAACAGTGCAACATCATCATCAATCAAAAGATCGCGACTCTGAGCAGAAAAAGTGCCACCCGGGCCATATGGCTGATCGCCCTCATCATCCTGGTCTGGCTGGTGAATCTCGTCCGGAAGCGGACCATGGACAATTACCAGGCGGTCGTGCTGGTGTTCGCCTCGGCCATCCTGCTCATCGACGGGGTTACCATACCCATGATCCAACTGGAGGCAAAGATCGAGACGATCCGTTTCTTTTTAATGGGCGAAGAAATGCGGTTCAGCGACAACATCCTTTATTTCCAGAATAAAAGCATCCTGGATGTGGTGGCCGTTCTGGTCAGGGAAGGAGGTCCGGATGTGATTTTCGTGGGTATTTTGATCTTCACTTTCAGCATCATCTTCCCGACACTGAAGCTGCTAAGCTCCCTGTTGATCCGTTTCAGCGGGCAGAAATTAAAGACCAACCGGCTGGTCAGGTTCTTCGCGCTGAAATCAGGCAAATGGTCCATGGCCGATGTCATGGTGGTGGCCCTGTTCATGGCCTACATCGGCTTCAACGGGATCATCAACAACCAGCTTTCCGGTCTGACCGAAAATCCGGGCTCCGCGGAAGTGATCACCACCAACGGCACCCAGCTCCTGCTGGGTTTTTACCTCTTCCTGGCATTCTGCATTTCAAGCCTGGTGCTGTCGGAAATACTGGTAAGGCGGACCCCGGATCTATAACCTGACAATTTTCCTGTTCACCTGAAATGACTGTGACCGTACGGTGATGATGTAGATACCCTTCGGGAATGGGCCAAGATCGATCCGGAAAGTGGGATCGGTGCTGTCCCCGGAATACAGGAGCCGCCCTTTCAGGTCGAATACGATTATGGTGCAGGGTCCGGGTTTGCCGGTCTCGACAGTGACCATGCCCCGTGCAGGGTTGGGATAGATGTTCACAACGGCATCTCCGGGATCCTTTTCCTCTATGTTCCCGGACCGGACCAGGTGCCAGGGATAATCACCGGGCAGTCCGGTGATTTCTCCGCCGCATTGCATGATCAGGCTGTACATTCCGGAAACGAATCCCACAGAATCGTTCAGGAAATGGACCGAATGCAGGTCGATCCCTGCCGTATCACAGGTTTGCCAGTGCTCACCGCCATCCACGGTTTTTGCAAAAAAGAAGCCCAGAGATCCTTTGCTGTTCAGGATCATGATATCCGAACTGCCCGTGGCGTACCCGACCTTATCCGAGATAAATTGGATGGACAACACCGGGAGCAATCCGGATTGGACCACCCTGTATTGAGCCCAACTCTCCCCTCCGTCCACTGTTTTGAAGATGTTACCGTTTTCGCTTCCCACAAAGCCGGTATCCGGGTCAAGGAAAAACAGTGTTTCCAGTATTTGATCAAAAGTATGGATCGTATCCCAGGAGATACCCGCATCGGTACTTTTCAGCATGAATTTCAACAATGATTGTTCCTGGGTCCGTGCTTTTCCTATCGCATATCCGGTTTCAGTATCCGGGAATGAAATATCCGTAAATTCACCGAACCTGTACCCGGATCCGGTAATGCTCCACACCGTATCCCAGCTTTCTCCCCCATCTTCTGTACGTAAGATCGCATCGAATCCCGCCACCATACCGGTATCATGATTGATGAAATCCAGGGAAAACAACTGCAATCCGGGAAAACCGGCGATCGAATCCCAGGTGTCGCCGTTGTCTCCGGATCTGATCAGCATGCTTTTCAGATCCTGGCCGGCTCCCGTGTAATGATCTCCGGCGGCATATATAATACTATCCCCAACAAACTGAAAATCATTGATATTGATCAGGACGCCGGGATCGATCGCATCCCAGGTCTCCCCGGCATCATCGCTTTTCAGAATAACGGAATTCGATCCCATCATCAGTCCCAGGGAATCGTCCTTAAAACGGATGTTTGTTCTGTAGGTAGAGGAGTTCTCATCCAGGTGTTTGATGGTCCACTGAGCCTGCACTCCGGTTGAAACGACCAGGAACAGGAGGGGCCACAGGAACGGAAGGGACCACAGGAACATTAAAGGGCGCATTTTTCCTGGATTTGGGGACCTATGTCCGGGATTATATCCAAATTTACATTATAAATGATCATAATTCAACAGGAGCAAAAAAGTTTGCTAAATGATAGTCCTTGAAATCCCCGGCCGCAAAGCGATCCAGGCAGCCCACCTGGTCCTGGATTTCAACGGGACACTGGCCGTCGACGGCCATCTCATCGAGGGGGTGACAGGGCAGCTTGTCCGCCTGAGCAAGCATCTGGAAGTACATGTGCTGACGGCCGATACTTTCGGGACCGTCAGGAAACAACTCGAAGGTTTGCCGGTCACGGTGAAGGTCATTGATGTGGCTGAACAGGACAGGCAAAAGTTTGAATATGTGAAGGAACTTGGGGCGGACCGGGTGATCGCCGTCGGGAACGGGAGGAATGATGTGCTGATGCTGAAGGGATCTGCACTGGGCATCGGGGTGATCCAGGCCGAAGGTGCATTTTATGAAGTCCTCCACAGCAGCCAGGTGGTATGCACCTCCATCACCGATGCCCTGGACTTGTTATTGAATCCAAAACGGCTGGAGGCCACGCTGCGGAATTGATCAACCGGCTGCCAGCGCCCGTTCGGCCTCCCTGATATTACTCTGAAGCCACTTATGATAGCTTAGGGAACGCTCCTCCACTTCCCGGAAAAGGTCCAGCGCTTCCCTGTGCCTGCCCAGCTTATGCAGGGAAAGCCCCTTTAAATAAAGGCCGTTCCAGGATTCCGGCCTTTGCTCAATATA
>JBNJEV010000141.1:0-4848 GCA_051746185.1 Bacteroidota bacterium | reverse complement strand
CATGGCCGGATTCCACTTTCTCTTCAGGTGGCCGAAATGGACACCCGCATCCAATAATTCCTTAAAACTTGTTTCTGGCATTTTTTCAACTTTTGCTGGTCAACCGGCAGGTAGCCCCATCCGGGAGTCCTGTCAGTTTCGCAATGTTTATAATATAGAAAATCTCTCTATCGCTTGCTGAACTGGAATTTCTTCCTTGCCTTGGGCTGACCCGGCTTTTTCCGTTCGATAACGCGCGGATCCCTGGTCATGAACCCTTCGGCTTTCAGGGCGACTTTGTATTCGGGGTTCACCCGGATCAGCGCCCGGGCAATGGCCAGACGCAGTGCTTCGGCCTGTCCTGACATCCCGCCGCCGTCAAGGTTCACCTTGATGTCATAATTGTTCTTCACCTCGAGCAAGGTCAGGGGCTGTTCGACGATGTAGTGAAGTTTCGTATGGGGGAAATACTCTTTGTAATCCTTGTTGTTCACGATAATCTGGCCTTTGCCCTCGCTCAGGTAAATCCTGGCGATGGCAGCTTTGCGTCTTCCTATCGTATTGATCACTTCCATGGGTTTTATTTAATGCTGTTTAAGTCCAGTTTTTTGGGTTGCTGTGCCTCGTGTGGGTGGCTGTCTCCCGCAAATACATGAAGGTTCCTGAACATCTCGCTGCCGAGCCTGCTCTTGGGCAACATTCCTTTGATGGCTTTTTCCACCACCGCTTCAGGCTTCTTGTTCTTCAGGTGACTGATGGTCTCCGTACGTTGTCCGCTGGGATAACCGGTATAGCGGATATAGGTCTTCCGGTTCATTTTTTCACCCGTGAGCCTTACCTTGTCGGCATTGATCACGATCACATGATCGCCGCAGTCCACATGGGGCGTGTAGTCGGGTCTATGCTTTCCCCTCAGGATATATGCAACCCTGGAAGCCAGCCGGCCCAGCACCTCATCGGTGGCGTCGACAATAACCCATTCTTTCTGTACCGTATTCTTGTTTGCAGAAACCGTTTTGTAACTTAATGTGTTCACTTTGATCTTATTTGGTGCCTGAATTAATGGATCGCAAAAATACAATTAATTTCTATAAAACAAGAAGATATCAACAATAAATTTGGAGATTTGTTGATTCCCGGAATACCGGGAACACAGAGTTGATATATCTCTAAAAAACAGCATGTTAGGGCATGTATGCAAGAAGATGGTTCTACAACATCTGATGTGTCGTATTATTTCATCAGATTTACACAATAGATCAGCGGGGGGCAAGTTATTTATTAGAAGATTGACTATTCATGAAACTGACCCGGAAACTATTTCATGAGCAGGTGTATTTATTTGCGCTTGCTTTTATAGCCGTTAGTCTTCCGTTATCCATCTATACCACATCCGTGGCCCAGATCCTCCTGCTGGCCAACTGGCTCGCGGAAGGAAGATTCCGTGAAAAATGGGAACGTTTCAGGGGAAATTATGCACTCTGGATCTTTCTGGGCCTTTACCTGATGCATGCCGTGGGACTGATCTGGTCAACCGATACAGCATACAGTCTGAAGGATATGAGGGTAAAGCTGCCCCTGTTCTTCCTGCCCCTGATCGTGGCCACCTCGGTTCCCCTGGCCAGAGAGCAGGTGAACCGCATCCTGCTTCTTTTCACCCTGGCCGTATTTGCAGCTTCCGTGGCTTCCATGATGGCCCTGGCAGGATGGCTTCCCGTGGAGGTGGACGGGTATCGTGATCTTTCCCTGTTCATCAGCCACATCCGGTTTTCCCTGATGATCGTGCTTGCGTTGCTTATCGTGGCCTACTACCTGTTCCTCAAGCGGAATTCCATCTCCCGCTTCGAGCGTATCGTCTATCTGGCCTTCCTGATCTGGTTCCCGGTCTTCCTGGTGCTTCTGAAATCCCTTTCCGGGATCGTCATTCTGGGGATCCTGGCATTTTTCCTGATGATCAGGGCGGTTTTCGAGATCCGTGATCCTGTGGTTCGGTTTGGCGTATTCATTCCGGTGATCTTGATCCCCATCTTTTCGGTCATTTACCTTGGACATGCCATCCACAAATATTACACCTTTGAGGAAGTGGATCCATCGGAAATCGATTCTCTGACGGTTGAAGGCAATCCCTATGTGAACCACCCGGAGATCAGGGAAATGGAGAACGGACATTTTGTCTGGCTGCACGTATGTGAAAAAGAGCTGGAAAGGGAATGGAACAGGCTGAGCTCCTTTGATTATAACGGACATACCACCAACGGGAATTCCATCCGGGGAACACTGATCCGTTATCTGACCTCCCGGGGTCTCAGGAAGGATGCCGCCGGGGTCAGCAAACTGGAAACCTCCGAGATCCGGGCCATCGAAAAGGGTGTGGCCAACCACATCTACACCCAGCGCTTCCGGCTGTATCCCCGGATCTACGAGGTCATCTGGGAGATCGACCGTTACCGGATGGGTTACAGTCCCAATGAAAAATCGGTGGTCCAGCGTTTCCTTTACCTGGAAGCCGGCTGGAAGATCGCACGGGAGAACCTGGTCTGGGGGGTGGGTACCGGCGATGTGAAGCAGGCATTCCGTCAGTATTACCAGGAGGTCCTGTCCCCGCTGGAAATGAAATGGCGCCGCAGGGCACACAACCAGTTCCTCACCTTCCTGATCTCCTTCGGCATCGTGGGACTGTTAGTCTGTACTACGGCCCTGGTGGCCCCGATCTTTGTGGCCCGCCGGCAGCGTTCTTTTTTGGCCGTGGGCTTTTTTATCCTGATGCTTCTTTCCATGCTAAACGAAGACACCCTGGAGACCTCTGCAGGGGCGGCCTTCATAGCATTTTTCTATTCCGTTTTTGTGTTCGGTCCGGATTATCCATGGCTCAGCCGCAAAATTTTCAGCAGAAAATGAGTGAACGGCTGAAGAGGGATTTTTACCGCCGCGATGTGCTGGATGTGGCACCCGGTCTGCTCGGCAACTACCTGGTCCGGATCTACCCGGACGGGAAAAAGGAAAGATATATGATCACCGAGACTGAAGCGTACCGGGGGGAAGAGGATAAGGCCTGTCATGCATGCAGGGGAAGGACCAGACGTACTGAGGTGATGTTCGGGGAGGGGGGCAGGCTCTATATGTACTTCATTTACGGGATGTACTGGATGATGAATGTTGTCACCGGAATGGAAGGGGAACCCCAGGCGGTCCTGATCAGGGGACTGAGAGAGGCGAGCGGACCGGGACGGCTCACCAGGCTGCTGCAGCTCGACAGGGGCTTCTACGGCGAGGAACTTGCCACCTCGGAGCGCATCTGGCTGGAGTCTAGCGAGATTGCTCCGGAATACACCACGGGGCCACGCATCGGGATCAAATATGCGGGCCGGCCCTGGATCGATATGCCCTGGAGGTTCCTGATGCGATGAGAATTATTATATTTGCGTACTTTCTGATTATAACTGATGCCGTGTAAATGGAAAAATACCGCCTGTACAACCTGATCCTCGGATGGGGCGTCTTTTTGATCTCCCTGATCGTTTACCTGATGACCATGGAACCCACAGCCAGTTTCTGGGACTGCGGGGAGTTCATCGCCACCGCCTACAAAATGGAAGTGGGACATCCTCCGGGAGCGCCTGTTTATATGATCCTGGGTCGTTTCTTCACCCTCTTTGCCGGGGATGTGACCCGTGTGGCCATCACCATGAATACCCTGTCCGCCGCCGCCAGCGCATTCACCATCCTGTTCCTGTTCTGGACCATCAGCCACCTGGTGAAAAAATTCTATTCGAAGGAAGATCAGCAGAAGCCCGCAACCCTTGTGACCATTTTCGGTTCCGCCCTGGTCGGTTCACTGGCCTATACTTTTACGGACTCGTTCTGGTTCTCAGCTGCCGAGGCGGAAGTATACTCCACCTCCTCACTGTTTACCGCGGTGGTCTTCTGGGCCATCCTGAAATGGGAGAACATTGCCGACAGGCCCGGGGCCAACCGCTGGCTCATTTTGATCGCTTACCTGATGGGACTTTCCATCGGGGTCCACCTGCTGAATTTGCTGACAATTCCCGCCATCATCCTGGTCTACTATTTCAGGAAATATACCCCCACCACCCGCGGGATCATTGCTTCCCTGCTGCTGTCAGCCGCCATCCTGGGCGTGGTGGTCTATATCCTGATCCCGGGACTCACCGGCCTGGCCTCAAGATTTGAGCTGATGTTTGTGAACGGAATGAGCCTGCCGTTCAATTCGGGGGTGGTGATCTATGCACTGCTGCTTTTCGGGGGACTCCTGTTCGGGATCTATTATACCCACAACAAGGGTAATGTCCTGTGGAACACCATCTGGCTGAGCCTTTTTGTGGTGGTGATCGGGTACTCATCCTATGCCGTTATCGTGATCCGTTCGGCGGCCAATACTCCCCTGGATGAAAGCAATCCGGAAAATGTCTTTGCTTTGCAGAGTTACCTGAACCGGGAACAATACGGGGAGAACCCGCTCTTCTACGGGCCCTACTTCAATGCCAGGCCCGTTGCTGTGGAGGAAGGGGATCCCAGTTACTACCAGGGCGAAGACGAATACTTCAAGGTATTCAAGAACCGGAAGTACGAATACGACAGTGAAGCAAAGACCTTCTTCCCCAGGATGTGGAGCACACAGGGCAAACATGCCGGCGAGTATATCTACTGGGCCGGGCTGGATGAATCGGAGCTGTATGATGTACGGCGCGATGAGGAAGGGAATCCCGTTCCCGACCAGCAGGGTGGATACAGTTATGACCGTTCCAGGCCCATCGGTTATCCGAATTTCACCCAGGACCTCCGGTTCTTTTTCCGTTACCAGGTGGGATTCATGTACCTGCGGTATTTCATGTGGAACTTCGCGGGACG
>JBNJEV010000140.1:0-4892 GCA_051746185.1 Bacteroidota bacterium | reverse complement strand
CAGCATGTTCTGAATGGCATATTTGCACCCAAAGAATACTCCATCCTGGTTAATGGAAATTACTTTATGGTAATCTTCATAACTCATTTCATGTGTGGAAGTAAGAATACCTACCCCGGCGTTATTGACCATAATGTCCAGTTGTCCGTATTTCTGGACGGTATCCTCGACCATTTTCTTCACGGAATCTTCTTTAGAAACATCGACATAGGTGAAGACAACATCCGCTCCCTTTTCTGCCAGTTCTTTCTCTAAAGCTTTTCCACCTTCTTCATTGAAATCCGCAATCACAACCTTTGCTCCCTTTTCGACCAGCGCTTTTACTGTTTCCAGACCAATACCGGATGCTCCTCCGGTAACAATGGCAACTTTGTTTTCTAACTTGTTCATGATCTTTCAGTTTTATTAAATAACTGTACGGCTTTATGAATAAACAACATTACAGCAAGTTGTGTTCACTCTCAGTGTTTTTGAAAGTCACTTTTAGCAGTCAGGGCATACGCAGCTTCCGCCAGCTGGCTGACGCTTTCTAATTTTTAATAACTTTTATGTGCCGGCAGGCATCTTTGCCGCGGACCCTGAGCAGGTAGATCCCGGGCGGAAATTTTTGCATATTCACCACAGTTTTTGATCCGTTCAGCACCGGGATTGTGTGATCGTACAGAACTTTCCCGTTCAGATCGATCAGGCTGATCTGTTCGATATCCATGATTCCGTTGTGATCCCCCAGATTTACCGTCAGCTTTTCTCTGACCGGTACCGGGTATACTTTCAGATCGCCTTTCAGCGTGGATTCAATATTGCTGACCTTCTCAACCTCTATGGCAATTTTATCTGCATCCGCCACAGCAGTAATATGGATGCTGTCATTGGTGCTACCAACTGTTACTACGGGATTGGTCAGAGCCATGGGGGTGCCCCTGTAATCGGCAAGGAATTTATATTCTCCAGTTTCCAGGTTGCTGAAAGTAAATGCACCTTCGGAGGAGGTGATGTCAAATGCTTTCAGGGATGTATTGAGCGAATCATAAAGATACACATAGCAATCGCTTACCGGGTTGCCCTGTGCTGCGGCTGACCGCACACCGGTGATCTTCTTCCGGCCGGCACTTTCATATTCCAGCAGAGTTCCCGTCACCGTGCCCGTTCCGCTGCCTTCGGGCGGACGCTGGATCACGGTGATGTACTCACCGACGATATCCTCATACATCATTATGACATATTTGGCATCAGCACCGGTAAGTTGATACCCAAGCCATGTGGGAATGGTCTCGGGGAAAGTCACGGTGTCAGGAATTACTTTAATGGTATACAGACCACTTTCCATACCGGTGAACTGATAGCCATTGGTCCCGTCCAGCATTAACTGATCCACATAAGCTTTCCCGGCATCTTTGTAAAGCTCAACCAGGCTTTTGTTGAGCGGTGTGTTTCCGTTATCACAAAATAAATGACCTGAGAGGATACGGTATCTTGGAATACTTACCTGATCGTCATTGCACACAGCCACTCCGCCTCCATCGGTAGCAATCCATATATTGCCATATTTATCCGTGTCAATTGAATAAACGGCGTCCCCGGACAATACAGAATTATCAGACTTAAAAACAGTCCAGGCAGTGCCGTCAAATGTTGCCACATTACCATAGCGCATTCCGATCCAGAGTTTACCATTACCATCCAGTTTGAGTGATTCAACGAAATTATCCGGGATCTCTGAATTTTCGGAATCAAAGATCGTGAATTCCTCCCCATCGAACCGTACAAGTCCGCCTCCGCCAGTTGCGATCCAGATGTTCCCACTGCTGTCAGCTTCCAGTGCAGGAACACAGTTGTCCGGTAATTCTGAATTACTCGTATTATACGCTTCCCAGAACATTTCATTATAACCGGGTTCAAAGCTGAGCTTTATCAGCCCTCTGTTATAGGTACCCAGCCAGATATTGCTGTCTCTATCTGTGAGTATGGATCTTATATCATATCCCGGCAGTGTAGAATTTTCTGAAGTCCAGGCCTCCCATTTGCTGCCGTCAAACCTGGCAAAACCCAGGCCGGTTCCTGCCCATAGATTCCCGTTGCCGTAGTGCAGGCAGCTGATTGTATTTCCGGGCAAAGCTGAATTATCTCTGTTATAAATTGTCCATGGCTGGCCTGGAAGAGAAATTTCTGGTATCATGGCCACGCCCCTTCCGGTGCCAATCCAGATATTCCCCTCATCATCCATTGTAATGTCCCTGATGTAAGAATCCGGCAGATCGGAATTATCCATTTGATAGACTTTCCATCTAAAGCCATCCATTCTGGCCAAACCATAATAGGTTCCTATCCAGCTGTTCCCGTGTCTATCGATTTTTACGGCCAACACATCATCGAATGGTAAACCGGTAGTATTAGGGTCATACAATATAGTATCTGTTTCTGTGATATTAAAAATTGTATATCCATCGCCGGCCCATACATCCCCATTGCTCGTAAAATCTGTAAATCTGGTGTCCCGGCCATGGGCAAGGGAGGACCATTCGCTTCCGTTATATTTGATCAGTCCACCGTCTGTTCCTATCCACAGGTCATTATTATCATCAACAGCAAGTGAGTTGATCTTATCATAAGAAAAATAAGGTTCATCTGCCCCGGAAAGGTCAGGTTCAATGATCTCCCAGTCTTCACCATCATACCTGGCAAGCCTCTTTTCTTTAGTGATTGCACTGACCCAGATATGATTGTTTTGATCTGTTATGACCGATTTGATATGGTTGTACGAAAAATCCGGAATAGTCCATTCGGTAAATGTGTCACCATCAAAACTTATCAATCCGCTTTGCAATGTTCCCATCCACAAATAACCTGTTGAATCGATAGCAAGCGTGGTAATATAATTATCAGGGTGAGCTTCATAGTAAAGAGGATCATAATCTTCCCTATGATAAAAAGTCCATACCGGTTCATCAGCAACGGACAATCCCTCGACCTTCACCAGGTCTCCCTCGTTGGTGCTGAACCAGATATTATTGTCCCGGTCAAATGCGATGGAAACAACGGCGCCATCGGGCATCTCTGAATTGGCAGGGATATACACCCTCCAGTTCTTACCGTCAAATTTCGAAAGCCCGTTTCCATAGGTTCCGATCCATATGTTGCCGTTCTGATCTTTGGCGAGGGCACTGATAGAATTTTCAGGCAGCCAGGAATTTTCCTTTTTATATACTTTCCATACAGTGCCGTCAAATTTTACCAGACCACCGCCCAGTGTACCTGCCCAGAGATTATCATAATCGTCAACAAGAATGCATTCGGTCGGATCAAATGGCACACCTGTATTACCGACATTGTAGATCCGCCAGTCGTAAGATTGTTCAGGAAGAGATTGAACCAACAGACTGTCAGTGGCTGGAGTCATTCCAAAAGACGTTAAGCAGAGACTAAAAATCAGGATGAAACTGCAGCAGCAACGATGAAGTGAATCTTTCATTTTATTAAGGATTTTGTTCTTGTTCTATATAAACCTTAAAGTGTGCCTTTGTGCCTCATAAGTTAATAAAAAATCAACATAAAGTCAACCAAGCCAGTTAGATATGGTTATTATTCGATGGAGGTGTCCGAAATCTGACAATCAAATTTCGTACCTTTGAACTGAATGGGCATCTATGAAAAATATATCCTGCCGGTGGCCATTGACCGGGCTTGCCGTAACGGGAACAGCAGAGAGCAGAGGGAGAAAGTGATCCCGCTTGCCAGGGGAGAGGTTCTGGAGATCGGCATCGGGGCGGGGCACAGTCTCCCGTTGTATGACGGATCAAAAGTAAAGCATCTTACCGCCATCGATCCGCTGGAGAAACTATGGAAGAAGAGAAAGACCGAACTGTCGGAGTTGGAATTCGATGTGAAATACATCAGGGGGACCGCGGATCACATCCCTGCCAAAAACAGCACCTATGATACGGTGGTTGTTACCTACACCCTTTGCTCGATCAGGTATATTGACCGCACCCTGCAGGAGATCCACAGGGTGATGAAGCCAGGAGGGAAGCTGGTATTCTCGGAACACGGACTGGCGCCGGACAGGGGTCTGCGGATGTGGCAGAACCTGATCAATCCCCTGTGGAAAAGGATCGGCGGCGGATGCCACCTGAACCGCGATGTCCCGGCAATCCTGGAAAGGAATGGATTCAGGACGGACAACATGAAATCAGGATATCTTCCGGGATGGAAAGCCACCAGCTATAATTACTGGGGATCAGCTACGAGACAGGCATGAATGATTTTACAGGACAATTGAGAGAGGCAGCCGAGTGGATCATCATGTCCTCACGCACTGCCGCATTTACAGGGGCGGGGATATCGGTGGAAAGCGGAATTCCCCCGTTCAGGGGCAAGGATGGTTTGTGGGCCAAATATGATCCGGGTTTTCTGGACATCGATTATTTTCACAGGGACCCGGCCGGATCATGGAAGGTGATCAAGGAGATCTTTTATGATTTTTTCGGGAAGGCGGAACCTAATGCCGCCCATTTTGCGCTTGCGGAAATGGAGAAAAGGAACCTTCTGCAGGTGGTCATCACACAGAATATCGACAACCTGCACCAGGAGGCGGGCAGCAGGAATGTGCTTGAGTTTCACGGGAACTCAAGAAACCTGGTTTGCCTGAAATGCGGGAAAAAATACCCTGCCTCGGAAATGGACCTTTCTTACCTGCCGCCAAGGTGTCTGCAGTGCAATGAACCTCTGAAGCCTGATTTTATTTTCTTCGGGGAACCCATTCCGGAACCCGCCAGAAGTCGGTCTTTCGATGAAACATCAGGATCTGAGGTTTTTATCCTGATCGGAACCACCGGAGAGATCATGCCTGCATCGCTGATCCCTTTCGAAGCCAAAAGAAAAGGCAAAAAGATCAT
>JBNJEV010000139.1:0-4980 GCA_051746185.1 Bacteroidota bacterium | reverse complement strand
CCGTCCGGAATGGATCTCCAGGCCGATCTCCCGCTTGTTTTCGCTGTTCGCATAAGAGATGGCGTCCGGCTGAATGAATCCGTCCTCCAGGGTGATACCTGTGGCCAGAGTATTCAGATCTCCAGCTGAAACCGTTCTGTCCAGGAACACATGGTAGATCTTCTTTTTCTGATATCCAGGATGGGTCAGTTTTTTGGCCAGCTCCCCGTCGTTTGTAAAAAGAAGCACCCCGGTGCTGTTCCTGTCCAGTCTCCCCACCGGATAGATCCGCTCGGTGCATGCATTCCGGACCAGCTGCATCACCGTTTTCCTTTCTTTGGGATCTTCCGTGGTGGTCACGTAATCTTTGGGTTTGTTCAGCAACAGGTATACCTTTCTTTCATTCTTGATCCGTTCACCTTTGTACCGGACCACATCCCCCGGTTTTACCTTTGTACCGAGTTCCTTCACCGTTTTGCCGTTCACGGTGATCGATCCGGCGGCGATCAACCGGTCGGCATCCCGCCGGGAACAGATCCCGGAAGAGGCAATATACCTGTTCAGGCGGATCTCTTCTCCGGTTCCCGTTTCTTTTTTCCCCGCTGCAGGTTTAGTGTGCCCAGGCCCCTTTTTTCCGGTTCCCGCTTTTCTTTTACCCGCTCCGGATTCACGGTACTCAGACCCCTTTCTGCCGTGTCCTTCTGAGTCCATACCGGCTCCCGCTTTCCTTTTCCTGGCTCCGCCTTTCCCTGCTCCGGGTCTATTCTGTCCGCGCATCTTCTTTCGCTCCCCCGGATCTTTTCCGGACTTTTGGCTGTCTGTTTTTCTCTGATTCAATGGTGGTTTGGTAAAAATTGTTAGGGGTACAAAGATATAGTTAATTGAACAACAATCTTGTAAAACTATTTCTAACTTTGTTACCGTTTTATAATCAGCATACTAACGTTCAAAATCAGCGAAATCATGAGCCTCGTTATTTCCATTTCAGGGATCAGGGGAACCATCGGCGGGATCCCCGGAGAAGGACTGACACCCATTGACACCGTACAGTTTGCTTCAGCCTATGCTTCCTGGCTGAAAGAAAGATCCGGACGGGACAGACCGGCAGTGGTCCTGGGACGTGATGCCCGGATCTCGGGCCCCATGATGGAGCATCTGGTAACGGCTACCCTGACTGCCATGGGGGTGAATGTTTTTCAGATGGGCCTGGCCACTACCCCTACCGTGGAACTGGGCGTTACGGAAAAGAAGGCCGACGGTGGGATCATCCTGACAGCCAGCCATAATCCCGATCACTGGAATGCATTGAAGCTGCTCAACGAAGAGGGAGAGTTCCTTTCGGCCGGGGACGGCGAAAAGCTTCTGGAGAAGATCAGGAACAGGGACTTCATTTATACAGAAATAAAAAACCTGGGGACGGTTAAACCTTTTGAGGGAATGGATATCAAACACATTGACCGGGTTATCGGACTGGACCTGGTGAATGTTCAAAAAATCAAAGAAAAAAAATACAGAGTGGTGATCGACTGTGTGAATTCGGTAGGAGGGATGGTGATCCCGAAACTCCTGGAGAAGCTGGGGGTGGAAGAGGTCATTGAGCTGTACTGTGAACCCAGCGGGAAGTTTCCCCATAATCCCGAACCCCTTCCGGAGCACCTGTCGGATATCTCCGGGGCGGTTACCCGGGAAAAAGCCGATGTGGGTTTTGTGGTGGATCCGGACGTGGATCGCCTGGCCATGGTTTGTGAGGACGGGAATATGTTCGGGGAGGAGTATACCCTGGTAGCGGTTGCAGATTATGTACTTGGCCATACACCGGGAAATACATGCTCCAACCTTTCTTCCAGCCGGGCATTACGGGATGTGACCATTTCCCGGGGAGGTGCGTATTTCCCCGCAGCTGTCGGGGAGAAGAATGTGGTGGAGAAGATGAAACAGCACCGGTGTGTGATCGGCGGGGAAGGCAGCGGCGGGGTCATCTATCCGGCCCTCCATTATGGAAGGGATGCCCTGGTGGGCATTGCCCTTTTTCTGAGTCATCTGGCCACGAGCGGACTCACATGCAGTCAGCTGAGGAAGCAATACCCCGACTACCATATGTCCAAGAACAAAGTGCAGTTGCCCGGGGATGTGGATGCGGACCGCCTGCTGGACAGATTTGAAGAGTTTTATAAGAATTATGATGTGAACAGGACAGACGGGGTGAAAGTGGAGATGGAGGAAGGGTGGATCCACCTGAGAAAGTCCAATACCGAGCCGCTGATCAGGCTGTATACCGAAGCAAGAACACCCCGGCTGGCCGGACAGCTTGCGGAAGAAGCCCGGGAAATCATCAATACACTGGTAAAAGATTAACAGCAATACACACCCAATTATATTATTAACGGACCATAAGGAATGAAACGAAGAACATTAATAGCCATCATTATCCCGGCCGTCCTGATCGTCGCTCTGATCCTTTTTTCTGTGCTGTCGGGCAAGGAAAAGGAACTGGTGCTTGAAACGGAGGTACAGTACGGTCAGTTTGAAATAGCGGTCATGGTGACAGGAGAGCTGGAAGCGATCAGGGAAACCGAGATCACGGCTCCTCAGGAGCTGCGAAGCAGGAACCTCAGGATCCGCAGTATCCCTATCCTGGAGCTGATCCCGGAAGGGACAAGGGTGGATTCGGGCGACTGGGTGGCGACCCTGGACCGTTCCGAAGCGGACAATACCCTGAAAGATATTATGGATAACCTGGAACAGGAAGAATCCGAATATATGCGTGCGAAACTGGATACCACCATGCAGCTGCGCCAGCTGAGAGATGAGCTGATCAACCTGCAGTTTGTTGTGGAAGAAGCTGAGATCACCCTGGAACAGTCCAAGTTTGAACCTCCCGCCACCATTCGCCAGGCGGAGATCGATATGGAGAAGGCAAGGCGGGCCTATGAACAGGCGAAACAGAATTATACCCTGGAAGTTCAGCAGGCCAGGGCACAAATTCGTGAAGCGGAGATCAACCTGACCAGGGACAGGAGACGGAAAGAAGATATGGAGGCCGTGCTGGAAAATTTTGATATTCATGCTCCGGCTGCAGGGATGGTGATCTACAAGCGGGACTGGGACGGGACAAAGAGGACCGCCGGAACGGAGATCAATACGTGGGACCTGACCGTGGCCACACTGCCAGATCTTTCCACCATGATCTCCACCACCTATGTGAATGAGATCGATATCAGCAAAATAAATAGGGGACAACCGGTACGGGTTGGCGTGGATGCCTTCCCTGACAGGGAATATTCCGGGGAGGTCATCGAAGTGGCCAACATCGGCCAGCAGCTTTCCAACACAGATGCAAAGGTATTTGAGGTACGAATTCAGCTGCACGAGCAGGATTCCATTCTGAGACCCTCCATGACCACCAGCAACGAGATCGTCACCGAGGTGATGGACAGCGTTCTGTACCTGCCTCTGGAAGCGGTTCATGCCAACGACAGCGTCACATTTGTTTATACGGTTGATGGCAACAGGCAGATCGTTCTCACAGGCAAATCGAACGAGAATTACATTGTGATCGAACGCGGACTCCGCAGGGGTGAAAATGTATATCTTTCCCTTCCCGAAGAACCCGAATCATTTGAGTTTACCGGGCTGGCACTGATGGAGGAGATCATGAAACGGAGGGAAGAGGAGCAGCAACAGCAGCAGGAAGAGCGACAGCAACAACGAAGAAGACGGATGTCCCCAGAGGAGATCCAGAGAATGATGGAGGATGGAGATTTGCCGGAAAGTTTCCTCCAGGAACATTCGGAAGCAGACACCTCCCGGACCCCTTCCGTGAACCGGGCTCCGGGTCAGCGGCCTGAAGGTGCACCCGGACGCAACCCCCGTCAGCGGCCTGAAAGGGCCCCGGAGACTCAACAGCCACAGGCAGATCCTTCGGGAGCCTCTGCGACCCCACCCTCCGGATCATAAACAGCAGATGTAACCACGAACGAACAGACCATGGGCAGATATTTTCATGATATACTCATTGCCGTTGAATCCATCCTGGCAAACCAGACGAGGAGCATGCTCACAGCGCTGGGAATCATATTCGGCGTGGCTGCTGTGATTGCCATGCTGGCCATCGGAAGGGGCGCCCAGCAGGAAATCCTGGAGCAGATCAAAATGGTGGGGGTCAACAACATTATGATCACTCCTATCGTAGAGCCTTCCTCCGAGGATGAGGAATCGGGAAACGGAAACGGAGAGAAGGAACAACGGAAGTTTTCACCGGGACTCACACTGAAGGATGTGGAAGCCATCAGGGAAGTGGTTCCCACGGTAAATACGGTTTCCCCGGAGATCACAGTAAACAGTCATGCATCCCGTGGGGGCAAGCGTGCTTCGGCCAAATTGATGGGGGTTTCCAATGACTATTTCCAGGTTTTCAACCTGGGCCTGCAGACCGGTCAGTATTTCAATCAGTACCAGGAAAACAACGGGATCCCCGTTTGCGTGATCGGTGACAATATCAAAAATCAGTTTTTCAGCAGTGAGAATGCGATCGGGCAGTACATCAAATTTGCCAATGTGTGGCTGAGGGTGGTGGGTGTTCTGGAGCGCACCGATGTAAGCCTGACCCGGTTCGAGGATATCGGGGTGAATGTGATGAATGACAACATCTACATCCCTGTCAACACCATGTTGCTCAGGTTTCAGAACCGTGCACTGGTAGCCGGCCGCATCAGGGCGACCGCAGCGGGAGTTACCAGGGGAAGACACAGGATTGCGATCAGTGTGACACCCAGCCAGAATGTATCGTCCAATTACCATCAATTGGACCGGGTGGTCGTTCAGGTCACTGAAAGCAAAGAGCTGGATCCCTCTACAGACCTGTTAAGCAGGTTGCTGCTCAGGAGACATCAGGATGTAAAAGATTTTGAGATCACGGTGCCCGAGCTGCTCCTGAAGCAGGAACAGCGGACCAAGGATATTTTCAACATCGTGCTGGGTGCCATTGCCAGCATCTCCCTG
>JBNJEV010000138.1:0-4998 GCA_051746185.1 Bacteroidota bacterium | reverse complement strand
CTCCGTGAAATCATCAAAGACACAGAAGATTTTGAGGGAGATATGGCCTATGGCATGAAAACAGTTCCCATTGTCCTGGGGATTTTCTGGACCAAGGTCGTGGTGGTGGCCCTGATCTCCTTCACCCTGTTCATGCTTGTATTCATTCTTACTGAATATATCTTTTTCTCGGTTCCCGGGAATGATTACATATCTCTTATCTATTTCACGGTTTTGCTGATCATTCCCCTGATCGTCCTGCTGGTAATGGTGATCACCGCAAAGAACAAAAAGGACTTCCACCGGGCCAGCATGATGATCAAATGGATCATGCTCACCGGGATCCTTTATTCGGGGGTGGTGTTTTACTTGGTTCAATTCAGATATGGTTGATGGGAGGGGAGCTGTGGTCATATGAAATCCTGCTGGCTTCAGAATCAGAAAGAAGGATCGCACTTATGGAAGAGCTGGGACTTCCTTTCAAGGTGGTCAGAACGGGACATACGGATGAACATTATCCTTCCCATCTGAAAGGAGGGGAGATTTCTGTATACCTGGCTGAGCACAAATCGGATGCGTATACCGAGCCCCTGGGCGCCACGGAGGTGTTGCTGACCGCCGATACTGTTGTCTGGCACCGGGGAAAGGACCTGGGCAAGCCGGCTGGTTATGAGGAGGCCATGGGGATGATCCGCAGCCTTTCAGGGGACACCCATCGGGTCTATACCGGGGTCTGCATGCGAACGAAACAAAAAAGAAAGTCTTTTTACGTCTCCACCGGAGTGACCTTTGCCCAGATGACCGACCGGGAGATCGAAACTTATGTGGAACGGTACCGGCCCTATGATAAAGCGGGGGGATACGGGATCCAGGAATGGATCGGATACATTGCCGTGGAAAAGATCCATGGAAGTTATTTTAATGTGATCGGGTTGCCCGTTCAGCGGGTGTATGCCGAGTTGAAAAAAATGTTCAATACGGAATCCGGAAACAATTAACTGATCGAAAAAGGGCTGTCCACATTCCCGGATCGATCAATAAAGAAAACCATATGAAGAATACGAGTGAAGATCTGAGAACCCCGCCTGCTCCGGGAATCATCCGTCGCGGGATCCGGGGGGTTATGCCGGCCAGGAGGATCATGCCGGCCAGGAGGATCATGCCGGCCAGGAGGATCATGCCGGCCAGGAGGATCATGCCGGCCAGGAGGATCATGCTGGCCCGGTGGATCATGCTGGCTCTGGTGCTCCTGTCGGTGACTGTCCTGAGAGCGGAAGAGGGGATGTGGATCCCTATGCTGCTCGAAAAATACAAAATCGATGATATGCAGGCTGCAGGTCTGATGCTTGATGCAGAGGATATCTACAGCATCAACCAGGATTGTTTGAAAGACGCAGTGGTGATCTTTGGAGGAGGATGTACGGGGGAAATGATCTCGGGCAACGGTCTGGTGCTGACCAACCATCACTGCGGTGAAGGAGCCATTCAGTCCCTCAGCTCTGTGGAGAACGATTATCTGACCCACGGGTACTGGGCCATGGACCGGGACGAGGAATTGCCATGCGAAAGGTTATCGGTGACCTTCCTGCGGTACATGGAGGAAGTGACTGACCGGGTGATGGAGGGGATCGAACCGGGACTGGAGCCCGGAGAGCGGGAGCAGATCAGGAACCGGAATATAGGCCGGCTGATCAGTGAAGCTACCTCCGGGAACCATTATAAGGCCGTGGTGCGGTCCTTTTATTACGGCAATGCCTACTACAAGTTCGTATACGAAGTTTTCCGGGATGTCAGACTGGTGGGTGCACCCCCTACTTCCATCGGCAATTTCGGGGGGGATACCGACAACTGGGAATGGCCCAGGCATACGGGAGATTTTTCCCTGTTCAGAGTGTATGCCGGAGAAGACAACATGCCCGCGGACTACCATCCCGGTAATATCCCTTATACCCCCGGAAAACACCTGGAGATCTCGGCCGGAGGACTCCGGCTCGGCGATTTTACCATGGTCATGGGATACCCTGGCTCTACCAGCGAATACCTCTATTCAGAGGAGGTCAGGCTGATGGTGGAAAAACACCTTCCCGCAAGGATCAGGCTGCGGACCGCCAGGATGGAGATCATGGAGCTTTATATGAAAGGATCGGACAGGGTCCGGATCCAGTACACCAGCAAACACGGCGGGGTGACCAATGCCTGGAAGAGATGGCAGGGAACCATCATGGGACTGGAAAGGATGGAGGTGGTCCGGAAGAAAGAGGAGTTTGAGGAAAAATTTGAAAGTTGGGTGGAAGCCGACGGGGAACGGATCATGAAATATGATGGTTTGCTGGCCGATTTTGCCCGCCTGTATGAGGAAATTGAGCCCCTCATGCTTGCGGATATCTACCGGGATGAAGCCGTGATGCCCGTGGAGCTGTTCCGGCAGATAACGCGGATCAGGTCCATGATATTCATGGGAGCAGGTGCCGATGCCATCGCATCCCGGGCCGAAAGGTTCTACAGGGATTATCATATGCCCATTGACAGGGACATTTTTGCTGCCATGATGGAGGCCTATGAAAAAGGGATGGACCACAAATTTCATCCTGCATTCTTTTCCAGGATCAAGGGAAGATACAAAGGGGACTATGCCCGCTTTGCACGGGATGCATACAGCCAGTCCATGTTCAGTAATGAGGAGGGGGTTGCGGAGCTCCTGGAAATATACCGGAACAACCAGGATCGTGCCAGGCGGAAGGTGGAAAAAGATCCCCTGACGGTCTGCCTGGATCAGTTGACGGAGATATTCATGGCCAGAATCACTCCGGAGCTTGAACGGCTGGAACAGGAGCTTGAAAGGAGTTATAAGAAATACATGGCTGCCCGCCTGGAGATGGCGGAAGATCGTGTGCTCTATCCGGATGCCAATTTCACCATGAGGGTAACCTACGGAAAAGTGAAAGGTTACGAGCCCCGCGACGGAATTGAATACCACTATTCGACTACCCTTTCGGGGGTGATAGAAAAAGCCCGCGAAAACACGCCGGACTACAGAATGCCGGAAAAGCTGGCCGGGTTGTATGAAGCGAAAGATTTCGGACCTTACGGGGTCAACGGGACCCTCCCGGTCTGCTTCGTGGCCAGCAACCATACATCCGGAGGCAATTCAGGAAGCCCGGTGCTGGATGCGTACGGGCGACTGATCGGGATCAATTTCGACCGCAACTGGGAAGGGACCATGAGCGATGTCTACTATGATCCTTCCATATGCCGCAACATTGCGGTGGATATACGCTATGTGCTTTTTATCATGGACAAATATGCAGGTGCCGGTTACCTGCTGGATGAAATGGATATTATCTGGTAAATGGACTCTTCGGTTCAGATCATCGTGCATGGCAGGGGGAATGCATGGCCCGTGCCCCTGGGGGAGACCCATCCCTTTTATGACCGGACAGATCCGGGGGATCTTTCCAATGCCTCATATTCCCTGCTGGCTTCAGGACCCGTGGGAGTGGCCGCGGATATCCTCGTGGATGCCGGACACGGGACCATTCAGAGCCTGATCACGGGAATGAACAGGATTCCGGATGCCATTTGCCTGACCCACGGGCATATGGATCATACCCTGGGGGTGGACTGGGTGGTCCAGAGTTACTGGAGAAAGCATCACCGGAAGTATCCCCTGTATTGTACCGTGCCGGTATTCGATTTCCTGATCAGCTCTTATCCCCAGCTTGCCGATCTGATCGGGCACAGGGAGCTGGAGCCTGGTGTCCCTGTGGCCGTTGAGGGGGAAAGTCATTTCACCGTTACCGCCTATCCCGTGTATCATGGCAGAAGTGCGGTCGGGGCCTCCATGCTGCTGTTCCGGTCCGGACAATACCGTGTGCTGTTCACGGGCGATCTGATCACTCCCCTTTTGCGTAGTTCCGATTACCGGGTCCTGAAGGATGCGGACCTGGTGGTGGCGGACTGCAATAACCGGTTCCCTTATCCGGGTGCCAACCACTGGAGTTTTGCAGGGAAACCCGGAGATCCGCTGGTCCGCAGTGAAAAACTGAATGATTTCCTGGATGGACTGAAGCCCGAAGATCTGACCCGGCCCCATGATCCCGGCTATGCGGGTGAGGCCGCCCGGTCGTATTTCGATGCCTTTGCCCGGGATTTTGATCCAAAGCAGCAACCCTTTACCATCCTGGAGTTCCTTAAAAAGATCACACCCCGGAGGGTGGCTCTGGTCCACTACAGCGGGAGCGAGGATTTGAAATATTACCGGGAGCCCCTTCTTACCGAAGGTGAACTGCTTTCCTGGGCGGAACATACAGCCACCCAGACAGGGGTCGGTCCGGAATGGGTCATCCCCGCCCCGGGACAACAGATTCAATTGTGAGCCTGGATCATGGGTATTGATAACCGGAAAGGTTTGCTCTACGCCATTTTCACGGCAACCCTGTGGGGATTCATGGCCATTGCCCTGAAGGTTGCCGTGGGAGGCCTGTCACCCGTTACCGTGGTCTGGTTCCGCTTCATCACGGCATTCGCTGTTCTGGCGGTCTGGTCACTGATTTTTCGGAGGCAGGATTTCCGGATTTTCCAGCGGCCTCCGCTTCTGCTTTTTCTGGCGGCCATTTTCCTGGGATGCAATTACCTGGGGTTCATCAGCGGGATCAAGTATGTTTCTCCGTCCTCTTCGCAGGTTTTTATACAGGCGGCACCGGTCGGCTTTGCCCTCTCGGGGATCCTCATTTTCAGAGAGCAGGTGAGCTGGAAACACATTATCGGGTTCATTCTGGTGGTCCTGGGCATCGTTCTGTTCTACTCGGAGCAGATCGGGGAGATGGCCACCCGGGATAAACACTTTACCCTGGGGATGCTGCTTGTGCTGGGAGGAGGATTGTCCTGGGCCATATTTGCCACATTGCAAAAAAGCCTGGTAACCCGCTACAGCCCGAACCAGCTGAATTTGTTCATTTATGCATTCTGTGCCCTGTTGCTTGCACCCATGGCGCAGTTCTCAAAATTCGATGCATTGCC
>JBNJEV010000137.1:0-5074 GCA_051746185.1 Bacteroidota bacterium | reverse complement strand
GGTTGAATTATTTTTTAATTCAATACAAATGTAATAAGTTCGCTCAGAATTAGTCACGGGGCATTGGACCAGGAGATCAAAAAGAGGACGATTGTGGTGAATACCCGCCTGTTAATGCCGGGCAGACTGGACGGAATAGGCTGGTTTACTTTCGAAACCCTGAAGCGGATCACCGGGGACCATCCCGATGTACAGTTCATTTTCCTTTTTGACCGGAAATACAGCAAAGAGGTTATCTTTCATGAAAACATCCGTCCGGTGATCCTGCGGCCCCCGGCCCGCCACCCTCTCCTCTGGTGTTTCTGGTTCCAGTGCAGGGTTCATGGTTATCTGCGAAGATCCGGACCCGATCTTTTCCTCAGCACCGACGGATTTCTTCCCCTTCGCTCAAAGGTGCCTTCGGTAAACGTGATCCACGACATCAATTTTGAACACAGACCCGGTGACCTGCCCTGGCTGGTAAGGAAATTCTACCGTTACTTCTTTCCCAGGTATGCCGCAAAAGCATCCCGGATCGTCACCGTTTCGGAATACTCACGCCGGGATATCATCAATCATTATGAAATCCCGGAAGAGAAAGTGGACCTGGCCTATAACGGAGCCAATGAACGGTATCATCCTATCACCGGGGAGCGGGCCGGGGAGGTAAGGGACTTTTATACGGAAGGGGATCCCTATTTCGTATTTGTAGGGAGCCTCCATCCCCGGAAGAACATCACGAATCTGCTGAAAGCCTTCCAGTTGTTCAAGGATGAGAATAGGGGGAACTATAAGATGATCATTGTGGGAGAGAAGTTCTTTCTGACCCGGGCCATGGAGGAGCAGCTCAACAGGATGAAGAACAAAGAGGATGTGATCTTTACCGGGCGACTGGATCCCGATCAGTTGAACGATGTGCTGGGTGCGGCGTGGGCCATGACTTTTGTGCCCTATTTCGAAGGATTCGGGATCCCGGTGCTGGAAGCCATGAAATGCGATATCCCGGTCATTGCTTCCAATGTGACAAGTCTTCCGGAAATCGCAGGTGATGCAGCCCTGTATGCTTATCCCGATAGTCCCGGAAGTATCCGGGACGCAATGATGAGGATGGTCCGGGAGGAAGGATTGAGGGAAAGTCTGATCGAAAGAGGCAGGGAAAGAAGAAAACAATACAGCTGGGATCACACTGCAGAGATGTTATGGAATTCCATCAGTCAGGTTCTGGAAAGCAATGCTTAAAGCGTATTATACAAAAGGGGTTGTGGAAGCAGGTTGCGATGAGGCCGGCAGGGGGTGCATTGCGGGACCTGTTTTTGCAGCCGCGGTGATCCTGCCCGTAAAGTTCAGGAATACGGTTTTAAACGATTCCAAGCAGGTTCCCACAGAGTTGCGTACGGAGCTTCGTGAAATCATAGAAAAAAATGCCGTTGCTTTCGGAGTGGGAATGGCCGGGCCAGGGGAAATCGACAGGCTTAATATCCTGAGAGCGTCCATCCTCGCCATGCAAAGAGCCATCGATCAGCTTAAAACCCTGCCGGAGCACCTGCTTGTGGATGGAAGAAGTTTTTTAAGTTACAGGGGGATCCCTTATACCTGTGTGATCAAAGGGGACGGGATCTACTCTTCGGTAGCTGCAGCTTCCATTTTGGCCAAAACCTATCGTGACCAGTACATGGAGGAGCTGCACAATTCCTTTCCCCATTACGGATGGAACCTGAACAAGGGATACGCCACCAGATACCACAGGGATGCAGTGATGACCCACGGACTGACACCTCATCACAGGAAGTCATTCAGACTGTTTGATCAGCAGATGAGTCTGGACTTCGACTGAGCGCTCCGGCAGCTTTAAAACAGCAACTTTCCTGTCAGTTTTCAGGAAGAAAATTGCAATATTTGCATGATCCGGAGTTGGGGAATTTCTCACATCATTATAAAAACAGAACGAATGAAGCGTATAAAATTATTCCTGATCGCCCTTTTGACATTACTCAGTTTGCCGGTACATGCGGATGAAGGGATGTGGCTGCTGAGCCTGATCAGGCAGGTAAATATGGACGAAATGACCGAAATGGGACTGGAGCTTACTGCAGAACAGATCTACAGCGTGAACCATTCAAGTCTGAAAGATGCGGTGGGTGCCCTGGATCGCGGATTATGCACGGCCGAGCTGATCTCACCCGACGGTTTGCTCTTGACCAATCATCATTGCGGGTATGACGAGATCCAGTTCCACAGCACGGTGGAGAACGATTACCTGAAAAACGGTTTCTGGGCCAAAACCCGGGAAGATGAGCTTCCCAATGAAGGCAAGACAGTTACTTTCCTGGTAAGGATGGAAGAGGTGACCGACCGGGTACTGGAGGGAGTGAATAAAGAAATGTCCGAACAGGAAAGATATGCCACTATCAGGTCTGCAGCGGGGAGTATCACCTCTGAGGCCACCGGGGAAACTCATTATGAAGCAAGGGTGAGGGGTATGTTCAACGGGAACCGGTATTTCCTTTTTGTATCTGAAACTTACCGGGATGTGAGACTGGTGGGTGCTCCGCCGGAATCCATAGGCAAATTCGGAGGAGATACCGATAACTGGATGTGGCCCAGGCATACGGGAGATTTTTCTCTGTTCAGGGTATATACCGGTCCGGACGGAAAACCTGCCACATACAGTCCCGGCAACATTCCCCTGAAATCCAAGCATTACCTGCCCGTTTCCCTGAAGGGATATGAAAAAGGGGATTTTGCCATGGTACTGGGATATCCGGGGAGTACAGACCGGTACATGACCTCATGGGAAGTGCAGGAATTGCTGGAGGTCATACACCCCAACCGGATCAAGATCAGGGGGATCAAACAGGAACTTATGATGGAGGATATGCAGGCTGATGAGAAAGTGCGCCTCCAGTATGCATCCAAGTATTCCATATCGTCCAACTACTGGAAGTACTCCATCGGGCAGAGCAGGGGTTTGAAAAACCTGGATGTGGTGAGCCTGAAGCAGGAGCAGGAGGAAGCCTTCCGGAGGTGGGTGGCCCAACAACGGAAGCGGGAGCTGGTCTACGGCGATGCACTGGACAGCATCCGGATGGCCGTGGAAGGACGGAGGGAGCTCAGGAATGCCATTCAATACCTTGAGGAGACCACCTTCGGAGGCGGGATGGAGTCGGTGATGTTTGCCCGGAACCTGAAACAGCTTGAAATGGCTATGGATCGTTCCGAGCCCGATCAGCAGGAGATCGACCGGGTGATCGAAGGACTGAAAGAGGTCTCGGAGATTTTCTATAAGGATTACAATCCGCCCACCGATAAAAAGATCATGACGGCCATGGTCAGACTTTTAATGGAAGATCTGGAGGAAGAATACCTTCCGGAAGTCTTTCTCGAGGTGAAGACCAGGTACAACGGGGATGCCGAAAAATACGTTGACAGGTATTTCAAAAAATCCTTTGTCCCTTACCGTGAGGAATTCATTGAATTTCTGGAAGATCCCAGCCTGAGGGCCCTGAGGAGGGATCCTGCCTTTCAGGCTGCAACGGCGGTGGATAAATATTTGGAGCTGCGCGGCATGTCAGCCCGGTATGATGAACCCTATGCCCGGGGGAGCAGGCTGTATCTGAGAGGACTGATCGAAATGCATCCCGAAAAGGACTTTTATTCCGATGCCAATTCCACCATCCGGATGAATTACGGAACGGTGGGGGATTATTCGCCCCGTGATGGTGTACGCTATCTGCACTACACCACCCTGGACGGGGTCATGGAGAAAGAGGACCCGGACAGTTATGAATTCGTTGTCCCGGCGGAGCTGAAGGAGCTGTACCGGGAAAAAGAATATGGTCCCTATGGATCCAACGGAACACTGAATGTCTGTTTTACCACAAACAATGACATCACCGGAGGGAATTCCGGCAGTCCCGTGATCAATGCCAGAGGGGAGCTGATAGGCGTCGCCTTTGACGGCAACTGGGAGGCCATGAGCGGGGATGTGGCTTTTGTGCATGGATTGCAGAAATGTATCAATGTGGATATCAGATATGTACTTTTCCTCATTGACAAACTTGCAGGTGCCGGGCACCTGGTCGATGAGATGAAATTAATCAGGTAATGCAACCATGTCCCGGGATGAGATAGTCATCTATACCGACGGAGCTGCCAGGGGAAATCCCGGTCCCGGCGGCCTCGGTGTGGTTATGATCTACGGGGATCACAGGAAGGAGATAGCTGAAGGGTACAGACTGACCACCAACAACCGCATGGAGTTGATGGCTGTGATCAGGGCTCTTGAATCACTGAAGCGGAAGGATCTGAAGGTGAAGATATTTACCGATTCCAGGTATGTATCCGAGGCAGTGAACAAGGGATGGATATTCAACTGGGAATCCGGAGGGTTCAGGAAAAAGAAAAATGTAGACCTCTGGCAGCGGTTCCTGGAGCTGTACCGTACCTATCCGGTCACATTTGTTTGGGTCAAGGGGCATGCCACCATTAAGGAGAATGAACGATGTGACCGGTTGGCTGTGGAAGCCAGTCACCGTCCCCATCTGAAAGAAGATAAAGGATATGTGGATCAATGTTAAGCAAACCCATCATATCTTACCAGGGTCCTGTCTCATTCAGCACCATCGACAGGTTGTTGTCTGAGTTCAAAATCGCATCCCAGGATCAGCAGATCTCCTTCAAATCCTACAAGAGGGTGATATCCATCATGATAGAGGCCCTGGAAAACATCACCAAATACGGCGTGCGGTTCAGGTGCAGCAAACGCGAACTCACCGAGTTCTGTCCTTCCTGCCACATATACCGGAATGCCGGCAGCATTGAACTGATCACAAAGAACCCGGTGAAGAACGAGGATGTGGAGCGGTTGCGTTCCAGGATCGATCATATAAACCGGCAGTCACCGGAACAACTGAAGGAACTTTACCGGTCCACCATCACCAATGGCGTATTCTCTTCCGTGGGAGGGGCCGGACTGGGGCTGATTGAAATTGCCAGGACGGCCGGCAGCAATATTGAATATGAATTCCAGCCACTTTCGAAAAAATATTCACTCTATATTTTCCGGGTCCGGGTTCCGCTCTGAGAGCTTCCGCTC
>JBNJEV010000136.1:0-5177 GCA_051746185.1 Bacteroidota bacterium | reverse complement strand
GCCAGAGATGAATCCTCCGCTTTCGTCGGATCCGTTCCAGTAGCTCTCCTCATCCAGCGGCAGGTCGCCGAAGGTTGCCACCCGGTAATCTCCGGTGATATCCGGCCTGACCCCGACCACGAAATCCTCCGAGACCGATAATCCGTTCGATGTGGCGGTCACCGTGACATTGGTCTGTCCCGTACCGGCAAAATCGATCACCAGGAGCTGTCCCTCCACGGAAGCTTCAGCCACTCCGGGTTTCGAATTCACCGTCACCGCCAGGTCGACACCCGTCTCATCATCCGGATCCTCGAAATATGACACCAGATCCAGTGATTCATTCTCCGAACCTTCCACCGCGGAGAAATTCGGAATCTCCCGTACCACCACCGGACGGTAATCTGCATGGATCGCTCCAATGGGCCGGGACATGCCCAGGGAATAAAGCACATTGCCCGCATCATGGGACCTGACACTGCCATCTGATCTGATATAGGTCAGCCAGTCCATGGCGCCTGATGCCACAGCAAGAGTGTCATAATTCATGCCCTCTCCCGTTGTGCCATTCCAGATGGCCAGCACCTTATCGCCGGAATAATCGTTGATGCTGAACACAAGATCCCCTGCTCCGTCCATCTCACAATCATACACACCTGCGGGCAGACCGGTCAGCTTCTCGGCTTCGTCGAGCGTGATAAATCCCGCATCAGGATGGGTCACCAGGTAGCGGATGGTGTCACCGTCCCACCGGTACACCCCGTTGGGTTCCGAAAAGAAACTGGTACCGTAATAAAGCGCACCGCCGTCATCCAGGGCAAATCCGGCCGAACTGCCTCCGGTCTCCAGGATCTTCCTGTGGTGGTCATTTCCGCTGGTATCCAGGATAAAGACACCACATTGATCCTCCCAGTCAGTACTGTTCAGTCCGGATACAAGGATCGAATCTTTCATGAATTCCAGGTCGAAATTGCCGGGAAAACGGGCCTTCAGTTTCCATTCTCCGGTTTCCCTGTCGATCATGTAGATCCGGTCATCCGTGTTCCCGCTGACGGTGAACCCGGCCCAGATCTCTTCTTCCCCGGGAGAAAGGATAAGAAAGCTTGGCCATGAGGTATATGTACCGGGCTTCCCGTATTTCTCCAGAAGTTCTCCCGTGGAAAGGTCGAAACCCCGGATGGTATCCCCGTCGTTGGCGAATAGTATCCCATCACCCAGGTCGAAACATGAGAAGTCAGCATACCCGGGCAGGATCTCCGATGCTTTAAATCCCTCCGAGGGGTCCAGGTAAGTGTCCTGTGCCTGCATCCCGGCAGCACACCAGTAAAGTGTGGCAAATAGTACAATGAAACGAAGAGGAATCTTTGATTTTTTCATCGTTGCTGCCATTTGTGTCAAACATCCAAATTCAGGATCTGCAGCTACGATGTTCGGGGAAAGCCAGAAAAACACCTGATCCGCCAGCCCGTTCTCCGCAGGCTGCAAAATCCTTGTTTCACTGGCAGGTCTTCTGACTTATCCCCCTTCTGAAACCTTCCCATCCCGTCCCGAAACAACTCGAACCTGAGACAGTGGTTCAACTTCAGAAGTACGCTGGCCATATATGGCCGGGACTCACAGCAGCGGGAACTGTTGCCGATTTTCACGGCATTCCCTTTTCATTCCTTCCCGGTTGGATCACATTTTTCTGCACCGGAATAAAATCTTGAGCAGATCAGCATGTGATTCCCGGGATCACGGAAACCAATGATGTAACGAAGGTATGAATTTTTTTCATTCCCGCTCATCTAAATTGAATCGGACTTATCACGAAAGGCGTTGACATTTTTCAGTGGAGTAGTCATTTTTTATCTGATTATTAACTTATTTGATGTGGTTTTAGATAATAAATATCTGCAGGCCGATATTTATTATCTGTAATGCACCTAATTTGTATAATAACCTGATATTTTTTATCTATCTGCCCGTAATTTCGCCCGAACTGACTCAGAAATTCGTGCTCACCGACAGAATAAAATTCCTGCCTGCTGCTGCAATGCCCGAGCTGTAGGGCCTGTAGCGCTGGTCGGTGAGGTTTTCCAGCCCTGCACTGAGTAAAAGATAATCGGTGAGCCGGTAGGCGGCTTTGAAATTCACGGTGTACCATCCCGGGGAATAGGGATTCCCGGCGGCATCTGTGGCATACATATAGGTTTTCCCTTTTTCTTCCTCGGGCATTTCATCGTAGGGCCGTTCTCCCTGATATTCGGCATAGATCTGTATTTTCATCTTACCCGACTGGTAGGTCAGCCTGGATACCCCGAACAGGGGCGGTGCATGCCTGGATGGGCTGGTGGTGCCGTCATCCAGTTCTTCTTTTCCTTTCTGATAATTCAGATCGGAGGAAAATTCAAAACCGGAGGGAAGTTTTACCTCCAGTCCGGCCAGCAGTCCAAACACATGTGCCATAGCAGCATTCTGAACGGCCTGCACCCGGCTCATTTCCCCGTCATACATAATGCTGTCCATCCCGTTCAGTGTATAATCGCGCCTGACCAGGGCGTTGTTCAGCAGCGTATAATAGCCGGTCAGATCGATCTTTACATCCTCCCCGAACACCTTCACCACGTTTAGATCCCCGCTCCACGCATATTCTGCCTGCAGGTCAGGATTGGGAACAACCACCGAACCCGGTTCAGAATCAAAGACTTTCCCCACATCATCCACATTGGGCGAGCGAAAGGCAGTGGATACATTGGTACTGATGATCCATTTGTCCGTGGGGCGGGAGATAAAACCAATGCTCCCGGTAAGTGCACCGTTGTTCAGATCGGCTGTGGTAAAGGAAAAGGGATAAAAGGTGGTGTCGAATTCCGCATGAAGCAGAAATTGATTGTACCTCAGTCCCGACTCGAGGGTGAAATTGTCGGTCACCCGCAACTGCCCCGAAAGATAGGCCGCATATGAACTCCACACTGACTGCGGATACCGGGTGGGACCAGGCGATTCTGTTCCGGTCAGAATGTTCTCGTTGATCCCTTCCGAGGTCACATCATTGTATACAGCCTCGAGACCGTAGTATAATTTTCCTTTTGAACCGATGGATTTGTTGAGATCAAAATTGGCCGACCAGGCATCCACCTTCTCGATCCTGGTCTCCCGGTCAGGCCGGTTGAAATCCCTGCTGATCCGGCTCTCCTCAAAATACTGCTGTGCCAGGCGGATGGTCAGTTCATCGTACAGTTTCCAGCTGTCCCTGTGGGTTACATTCAGGTTGTTCATCATCCATTTCTGCGGACCGTACTTCCATTCCCCGTATCGGGGCATTCCGTCCCTGTACCGGATGTGCCGGTCGTACCGGGCATAATCCGTGGTGGCCGAATAATGAAATCCATAACTGAGATCCCATCTTTCACCGGGTTTGAACCGCACTTTCTGCATCATGTTGATCTGGGAATATCCGGAAGGAATCTGGACCTGGGGATCACTGTTCGCCACGACAATATCGGTGCTGTCGTGCCGCTGCACATAAAAAGGCCGCAGGTATTCATCAGGCCCGTGGCTCCCCATACGCAGATTCCCGTAATCATTGGAAGATATGCTGGTGACAAGCGCCCATTTTTTCCATCCTACATTGACATCCAGGTGCCCGGTCTTTTCATGATTGGCCGTAGCATACCGGGCGGTGGCATTCCCCTTGACAAGGGGTTTTTCAGTAAGCGCAAGCTGGGGTACCAGGGTCCGGAAACTCATCACTCCGCCGATGGCATCACTGCCATAGATCACCGAACCGGGTCCGAAAAACACTTCCGTCTGCTCCATGGCAAAAGGATCCAGGGAAATGACGTTCTGAATATTCCCGCTCCGGAAAATGGCAGTGTTCATCCTTACCCCGTCCACCGCATACAGCAACCGGTTGGTGGCGAATCCCCTGATCATCGGACTGCCTCCGCCCTGCTGGCTTTTCTGGATGAATACCTTGCCGGAGACCCCCAGCATATCGGCCGCTGTCTGAGGATTCTGAAAAGTAACTGCAGAGGTAGGAATCGTGATCACCTTGTGAGATATTTCCGAGGTTTTCTGGTTCCAGCGGGTCGCCGACACCACCACTTCATCAAGGCTGATCCTGGCTGGTTCCAGCTGCACAAGGAAATCGTCCGACCTGATTTCTTCGTAGCTGATGATCAGGGGTCTGTAGCCCATGGCACGTATTTCGATCTGCTCCGCTCCCCTGAAAGCTGTAACCTCGGTCTGTCCCTGCCTGTTGGTAATGGCAGCTGCCCTGGGATCCTGGCTGCTTAAGGTCGCAAACTCCAGTGCCGATCCGGTTTCCTTATCCTCAACGGTTACCACCTGACCGTGAACTAGCCGGGCTGATGCGGTCAGTAGAAAGAAAATCAACAAAAAAGATCTCATTCCGGGTTGCAATTTAACCCGCTTTTACTACAAAAATCATACCCTGATTGTCAGGTTCAATTAACAGATGATCTGCCGGTATGTAGCACAGATTCATTACCTTTAAAGGAATTTCTCAATCAAACCATGATCCAATGGCTGTGAAAAATATCATAATCACAGGGGCCGCCGGGGGACTCGGCAGGCCGGTTACCCAAAAATTCCTTGACGAAGGGTATCACGTGCATGCCATCATCGCCCCGGATGATGACCCGGATTTTATGAAGCATGAGCGCCTGGACATCCATTCAGCGGACCTGATGCTGGAAGACGAGGCCGGCAATACCGTCCGGAAGATCATTGATGCCGCCGGACAACTCGTCGGAGCGGTTTTGCTTGTGGGGGGCTTCAGCACGGGAACACTTCAGGAAACGAACCTGAAGGATGTGGAGAAGATGTACAGGCTGAACTTTGTCACTGCATACAACACCGCCCGCCCTGTTTTCGTCCACATGGAAAAAGAGAACAAAGGCGGTCAGATCATCCTGGTCGGTGCACGGCCCGGACTGACTCCCCGTGCCGCCGCCGGGATGGTATCTTATGCCATGAGCAAGTCATTGATCTTCAGGCTGTCGGAAATTATCAATGAAGCGGGCAAAGAGAAAAAGATCACTTCTTCGGTCATTGTTCCCAGCATCATTGCCACTGCCGGCAACCGCAAATCGATGCCCACCGCAGATCACTCCAAATGGGTCACCCCCGGGGAGATCGCCGAAAATATTTTTCACCTGTTCTCCCCTGCAGGAAGCAAGCTGCGGGAATCG
>JBNJEV010000135.1:0-5185 GCA_051746185.1 Bacteroidota bacterium | reverse complement strand
GTTAGCTTATCACAAAAGTAAATTCCAGAAAACAACGAATTAATAAAATTCTTAGTTATTAATAATTCTATTAACTCTGATTTTACCGAAATGGGATACCTCCTAAAAAAGCTACTGGTCTGGAAGCTTTCATCACATGAGCTAATCCTCCTTCTGAAACAGGCTTCATGAGACAGTCTTGAATCCCGTTTGCGCATTGACTCCGTCTAAAGGTTCTCCACAGCAGGTTTCAGAGAGAATCAATTATTGGTCACTCCTTCCGGTGCGGTAAATAATGTTATTTTTGTGTAAGCTTAAACCGCCATGAACCTGGGAAATCATCTTCATCACAGGATCTTTCAGATCATCTCCTCGGTCAGCCGCCGGGAAGAACTCCGGGCATTTGTGATCGGGGGTTTTGTACGTGACCTGTTGCTCTACGGCTCAGAGTCCCTGTCCAAAGATATTGACATCGTGGTGGTGGGAAGCGGGATCGGTCTGGCACAAAAGGTACGAAGGGCCATCGGAGAGGAGGTGCCCCTGACCGTGTTTAATAATTTCGGGACCGCCATGCTGAAGTGGGGCGACAGGGAAATTGAATTCGTGGGTGCGCGAAAGGAATCTTACCGGAAAGACTCCAGAAAGCCGGTAGTGGAAAACGGCACCCTGGAAGATGACCAGAACAGGCGTGACTTCACCATCAATGCCCTGGCCATATCCCTGAACCCTGATTCTTACGGTGAGCTTCTGGATCCTTTCGGGGGACTCAAAGACCTGGAGGAGAAACGGATCAGGACCCCGCTGGATCCAGGAGAGACCTTTTCGGACGACCCCCTGAGAATGCTCCGGGGGATCCGGTTTTCCTCCAGGCTGGATTTCAGAATTGAAACCGGCACCCTGGAGGCCATGAATCATCACCGGGAAAGGATCCGCATTGTCTCCCAGGAACGCATCACCGACGAGCTGAACAAGATCATGATGACCGACCGGCCCGGAAGGGGATGGCTGCTGCTGGAGAAAACCGGGTTGCTGGAGATCATCTTCCCGGAACTGCACCAGATGAAAGGGGTGGAAGAAGAGGAGGGACAGTTACACAAGGACAATTTCCTTCATACCCTGGAAGTCCTGGACAACATCGCGAAAAAAACAGATGACCTTTGGCTCAGGTGGGCCGCCCTGCTGCACGACATTGCCAAGCCCCGGACCAAGAAATTCGAACCGGGGACCGGCTGGACATTCCACGGACATGAATTCATCGGCTCGAAAATGATCCCCGGGATCTTCAGGAAACTGAAGCTGCCCCTGAACGAGAAGATGAAATTCGTCCAGAAAATGGTGAAGCTCCACCTCAGGCCCATTGGTCTGGCCGGGGAACAGGTAAGCGACTCGGCCATCAGGAGACTGATCTATGATGCGGGGGATGATCTGGAAAAACTGATGATGCTCTGTGAGGCGGATATCACTTCCAAAAACCCGAAAACAGTCAACCGGCACCTGAAGAATTTCCGGATCGTCCGGGAAAAAATTGTGGAGATCGAGGAAAAAGATTCCATTCGGAACTTTCAACCCCCCATCTCCGGTGATGATATCCAGCACGTATTCGAAATCCCGCCTTCCAAAAATGTGGGGATCATCAAGAATGCCATCAAGGAGGCCATTTTGGACGGCGAGATCCCCAATGAGTTCGAGGCGGCCTACCGGAAGATGATCGAAACGGGTGCCTCCCTGGGCCTCACAGTCCGGAACCCCCTGGAACGAGGCGGCGGCGGATCGTTATGACAATGGGAAGGTGATCGCTCACTCCTCCCCGGTAGCGATACCCCACATAGGTCCGGTCAGGACGATCCCCTCCATAGCTTTCATCCGGAACAAGCAATGCGGGCAACTCCAGCACCTTTCCCGAAAACCGGTACCAATGCTCCTCTCCTGCCACCATAAACCGGTCGATCTTCTCCCACACACCCCGGTATTTATAACTTCCCTTACCGGCCGGGAGAATTTCCCTAATGGAATCTCTCCCCGGGCTGACCTCCCGGAGAGGCTGCAGGGAATAACCTCCCGGCTCCTCATTAAAATCGCCGGCCAGCAATACCAGGGGATGCCGTCTCTTCAGGCGGACCGAATCGGCCAGACGGGCCAGCTGCTGTGCCTGCCGGTACCTGTATCCCGCGGTGGCCCCGGTGCCGCTGTATCGGGAGATCAGGTGCACCAGCAAAAGGTCCAGGGTATCCCCCCTTCCCCATCTCCCGCTGACATGCATCATGTCCCTGGTGGCCGAAAACCGGTCCCCGGTCGGGGATTTATGGACCTTCCATGTTATCACCCTGAACCGCTCCTCCCTGTACAGCAGGGCCACATCCATTCCCCGGTGGTCGGGACTTTCCCGGTGGAGGTAGCGGTATCCGCAGCTACGGAGAATGGGATGATTCACCAGATCATCCAGCACCGAATCATTCTCGATCTCGCCCAGTCCCACCAGTGCAGGCGGTTCCCACTCTCCCCCGGCAATGATCACCTTTGCCAGGGCGGTTAGCTTGTTCCGGTAGCGGTACCAGGTCCAGTGCCGTGCTCCTCCGGGGGTGAATTCATCGTCACCCGGAAGCGAATCATCCGAGGGGTGGAACAAATTCTCCACATTGTACCACATGATCCGGATCTCCCTGCCGGAAGGTGGCATTCGGCACACCTGACCTGCAGCCAATCCCCCATCGTTCAGTTGATCCGCAGCACCTGCCTGGTCCACCGGTTGATCCGAAGACCCTCCCCGTTCAGCCTGCAGATCCATAGCTCCTTCCGGGGCCACCAGTTGATCCGCAGTCCCTCCCCTGTCCGCCGGCCGCTCCACGGGCACTCCTGTGACCGGTGGCGACATTATCACCGCACGACCTGCAGATTCCACCCCGCAGGGCAACAAAAACAACATGATGGAAAAGATATACCTTTTCACCTTGAGATGAATATGCATATACGGTTCATGGAATGGATCCGCTCAAAATCAGCGTTCAACCATGGAAAATCTTCTGATTCACAAAAGAGACAGAAGTTTCGGCAGAATCCAGAGGTTTCGGCAGGGTACGGAAGTTTCGGCAGAATCCAGAGGTTTCGGCAGGGTACGGGAGTTTCGCCAGGGTACGGGCCTATTCCTGTATCGCCGGCTGCCATTCATAGGCCCCCAAATCGGGGGCCTCATCATCCAGGCGGCTGTTGCCGTTCAGATCGAAGGGAATCTGGATGGCATGGGCGGGCAGTCCGGCATCGATGACCGGGGACAGGGAATCGGGCTGGTAGAGAGAATCCAGCAGAGGTTCTTCATTGAGGATGATGGAGGTGAACAGGGGATCGCCCCCGGTGTCCAGGCTGTCCTCATCCGCCCTGACCAGGCAGTGATCGAACAGGTAGGTGAGCTGCTGTCCGTCGTAGCTGTCTATGACCAGCTCCATGATCTCATTTCCGTATATGATGGAGTTCCTGTAATCGGCTTTTTCAAATTCCCCTCCTGTATAGACCACCAGGTTCCCCTGCTCATCGTAGTTCCCGAAATAATCCGACAAATACACCGCCGGAAGCTTCCGGTTCGAGAAATAGGAGGGCCATTGATTGTGAAAGGTGCAATGCGTAAATTCATAGCTTCCGCCGTAGATCAGTCCGGTACAGCTTCCTCCGCAATTCCCGATCACCAGGTTTGAACCGTTGATCCGGGCATTGAGCGCATAGATCCCGTTGGAGCTCATGTGATTGATCATGGTGTTGGTGATCTCCAGATCCGGGTTCTTTCCCGATTCGGGCGGAGCGCTGATCAAAATGCCGATGGTCCCGTTTTTGATCTCCGCATGATCGATGCGGTTGTTGCGGCTGTTCTCAGTCAGGTAGATGAGTCCCCACTGCCCGGGAATATCCTCATAAAATTCTTCCAGCCGGTCTCCCTCAAAAATGACCGGCTCTTCCATGGTGCCGTTCACTTCCAGGGTACCCTCCACGTACAAAAGGGCATTTCGGTGCAGGTGCACCCTCACCCCGGGATCGATGGTCAGGGTCTGCATAGAATCCACATAGGCGTAATTGAGGATCAGGTAGGGTTTATCCGCGGTCCAGGTGACGGATCCGTCCAGTACACTGTCCCTCAGAATATGCACATCCTGTCCCCATGCCACCAGGTCAATGTCCTGCAGGTTCCCGTTGGTCAGAAAAAGGATGGAATCCTGGATGCGGAGGATCTCTCCCGTTTGATTGGGATCCAGGGTGGCCTCCACGAATACGTAAAGACTGTCCTCCGGAGCGATTTCCACCCCCTGGAACGACCGTCCGGACTCCCCGTCCACATTCATCCTGAAAACCGAGGATGATCCCCCGGCAAGACTGATCTCATCGATCCTGATATGCTGGGAATGGGGATTCTTCACCCGGAAAGACCGCGTGGCGGTCCCGATGGTGGTAAAAACGGTATCGAAAAAGACCGTATCCAGGGTAAAGTGCAGCTTTGCCTCCGGGTCCTCAATGAAATTCCGCTCCGGATGACATGCAAAAAACAGCACCGATGGAACAAGAATTATGAAGAGGGCCCTGCGGATGTACATCCCTGTGATTTTGTGTTATGAACGCAAAAATGGGGAAAATAATATGAGAATGCTATTTTTGTTCAAAACCTTTCAGCATGAAACACAGTCAGTCGTTCATACCTCTTTTGATAACCGTAACCATGATGACAACCCTTGCCAGCTGTACTAACGGGGACCGGAAAGCAGACCTGATCCTGACCGGGGGAGTAGTATACACAGTGGATCCCGGCTTCACCACGGCGGAAGCCATTGCGATCAAAGATCACAGGATCATTGATGTGGGCAGCGCGGAGGAGATCACCGAAAAATATACTTCTGATGAGGTGAAGGACCTGGATGGCGATTTTGTGTACCCCGGATGGATCGATGCCCACTGTCATTTCTTCGGTTACGGAATGAACCTGAACAGTGCCGACCTGGTGGGAACCTCCTCGGTGGATGAGATCACGGAGATCCTCCACCGGCACCATGAACGCTACGGGGGTGCATGGATCACAGGACGGGGATGGGACCAGAATGACTGGGAAATGCAGGAATTCCCGGACCGGACTATGCTGGATAAGCACTTCCCCGATACCCCGGTATTGCTCAGAAGGATCGACGGGCATGCCGCCTGGGTCAATTCAAAGGCCCTGGAACTGGCGGGTGTA
>JBNJEV010000134.1:0-5202 GCA_051746185.1 Bacteroidota bacterium | reverse complement strand
AATCCCGTGCCCCGACCGGTCCTGGAATCCCGGTGAAACATAGAGGGGAACATGGGGCATGGAGTGGGCCAGGTAGAGGAAGAAGGGACCGTCTGCATGACGGTCGATGAAATCTACCGCTTTTTCGGTATAGGTCCGGGTGGTGTAATGCTGATCCACATGAAAATCCACCACTTCGTTCCCCTCCAGATACACCACGCTTTGCATATCGTTGCTGTAGGGGATCCCGAAATATTCATCAAAACCCCGCTGCAGGGGAAGAAATTCCTTACGGTGGCCCAGGTGCCATTTGCCCACTATCCCCGTGGCATATCCCTTCTCCTTCAGCAGCTCGGCCATGGTGACCTCCTCCACGGGCATTCCCGTATAGGAGCGGGGGAAGAAAACCCCGTTAATGCCCATGCGCTGGGGGATCCTGCCGGTCAGCAGAGCCGCCCTGGAAGGGGAGCAGACGGGAGACGCGGAATAGAATTCCGTGAATTTCATTCCCTCCTCCGCCAGGCGGTCGATGTTCGGGGTCCGGGTCACCTGGTTCCCGAAACAGGCCAGGTCACCGTATCCCAGGTCATCGCAATAAACAAAAACAATGTTGGGCAGCGTTTCCTGCTGCTGCTTTTCTCCATCGCCCTGACATGCCGGAATTGCCACCAGCACTGCCAGAACCAGAATCATTAAAACACTTTTCATATGCATTTATTTTGATGGTTTACTGTCAATCTCTTTTCAGCGGCTGAACCCGATCTGGTCAAACACCACCGATCCCTTCCCTTTCCCGTCAAAAATAAATTTGATCGTACGGATCTTCCGGCTGCCCGCTGAAAATGCCCCGGTGCTGTCCGCCCGGAATGCCTCCAGGGGAAGCCGGACATACTGCAGGATCACCTCCGACTCGGGATCATTCCAGAAAAGCTTTGCCTTGAACACCTGTGGTTTGATGGGCGGCTGCAGTCTGATGTATTCTCCCATCTTCATCCGGTACCGGTTCCCCCCTTCATCGGTCAGCTCAATGGTAAAATCAATGGGGACGGGCTCTTCCTCTTCCATATCCTCCCCGGCTGACTCTTTCCCCGGCCTGTCTCCCGGATCGATCTGGGCGTCGGCAGCCAGGAAGGTGAGGTAGCGGTATGCTGACAACGGACCCGGCGTGGACGGATCCAGGTGGATCCGGTATTCCCCCGGCAGGCTGTCCGTTTCATTGTTCCAGCCCAGGAAAACTCCGTTGTTCCGCTGGTCTCCCCATTTCATGGGGATCCTTCCCTCCTTCCAGAGGGCAAGACCATTCGCAGCCAAAGAGTCAGTTCCCAGGGTCCCGGTGGTCAGGTCGATATCCTCCTCAAATCCGCATACCACCCTTGCCGCCGATTCGTGGAACTGGTTCAGGTATACCAGTTCGGGCAGCCATTCCCTTCCCCTGCGGTAATCCCTGAACAGGTCCACATATCCGCTTCCCGGATAAAGACTTTCTTTGACAAATGCGGTCAAATAGACCAGGGCTACCTGTTCCTGGAGCTCCACCGGAATAATAGCCCTCCTGTTCAGCAGCAGGGAATTGGGATACCCGATGTCGAGCATTCCCCACCTCCGGTTGAACTGTCCGTGATTGGCCCCGTGTGTGTACAGCCCGGCTACAAAGTGATACGCCGAGCCGGTGAATTCGATCCTTCGCATCTGCCTCAATCCCTGATAGGAGCGCAAATCCGCATCCATGGAACCCTGAATGGTGAAATAATTCACATCCCTCAGGGGAGTGGGGATCCCCGCCGGATAATACTGTCCGTCCACCGGGGCAATGGCCGCAACACCCCTGATCCCGAAACCGAAGTGAAAGGCTTCTTCGGCCTTATCCGGATAATGAGGAAGACGGTTGAAGCAGGATGCAATGCTCACCGCCTCACCGCCACGGGAATGTCCGATCAGCACAATGCGGTCCATATCCACACATCCCCGGAACCGGGAAGAATCGGACCTGTTCCAGCTGCGCCACTGCTCCAGGTGTTTCAGCAACAGCCACCCCCGGCAATCGTTCTCGGTCTCCAGGGAATGGTCAAAGTCCGACCAGCTGGCGTTGAGGAAATTCTCATCCACCGATACCGCGATGATCCCGTGGGAAGCGAAATGCCTTCCCAGATAAGCGTATCCGGGATCGGAGAAATCGCGGTCAAGATGGTTCCCGTGGACCATCAGTACCAGCGGGAAAGATCCCTCCCCGTCAGGAACCCATACACGCCCGTTCAGGGGAAGAGAATCAGGGGTCACCTTCCAGTAAAGGGTCCGCAGACGGCCCGCCAGTTTGTCCCAGCCATCCAGGAAATTGCTCCCGTCCACCACGGGGGTTACGATGGAGACCTGCTCCCCGAATTCCGGTCTCCGCTGATCCCTGCCCCATCCGTAATACAGGGAATCGACCGGGTAAGGACCTGTCAGAGAAGGGTCTTCCGCGTCCATCTGCAAAGGAAGCACTTCAATTTTCATGGCAGCTGCCTCCACCCTCTCCGACTCACTGCCCGGGTAGATCAGGTACCATGTCCCGAAAGAAAAAAGTCCCGTTCCGGTCACCAGGAAAACCACGGTCAGGATCTTGTGGATCCTTCGCAGGGCAGCCCACCTGCCTCCGGTCAGGTTGTACAATCCTCCCCCGATAAAAGCACCGGAAAGGACCAGAAATGCGGCAATGATGATAAGGGCCTGCTGCGGGAAACCGAATATGGTGAAAACAAATACGACGGCAGCGAAGAACAGCCATCCGTAACGTTCGGGGATGACCTTCAGAATTCTCAGGCCAAGCCGGATACCCAGTCCGATCAGCAGCGGGATCCCTAGCATCATGACCAGGGCGCCCAGGTAAACCAGCGGATGCATGACCCCGATGAATTCCTTCAGCATTCCGAGCAGGATCAGGCCGATGATCAGAAGGATCCCCAGGGAAGCCCAGCGCCAGTGCCCGGGCGAAAGAACGACAATATCAAGCAACTTTCTCCGCCATCTGGCAAAAAGATACCTGATTCGGCCGGTCAGGTTGCTGAAAAAGATCCGGATCCGGTTCATTAGAATTGGCAATCAAGTTAGTAATATGCATCAAAAAATCCTATGTGTTCAGAATAGAACTTGTATTTTTGAATCGTGCGAGCGAATCGGCGTGTCGCGGCCGGGAGAAAAGAAAGAATTATCATGTCGCGTTCTGAAAAAACATACCTGAGGTCCCTCATTGACGAGGGAGAGCACCAGCAGCTGGATTTCAAGTTCGAGATCAGCGATGCAAAGAAGATTGCCCGGACGCTTTCCGCCTTCTCCAACACCGACGGAGGCAGGCTCCTGATCGGTGTGAAAGACAACGGTCGCATCAGCGGGATCAGGTCCGATGAAGAATATTACATGGTGGAATCGGCTGCCTCGCTCTTCTGTAAACCGGAAGTACACTTTGAGAGCAAGGACCACACCATCGAGGGAAAAAATGTGCTGGAGATCTATATCCCTCCTGCCACCGTCAGGCCTGTCTATGCAAAAGATGACCAGAGCCGCTGGATGGCTTACATCAGGGTGGCCGATGAGAACATCCTGGCAGATATCATCCAGCTGGAAGTCTGGAAGAATGAAAAAAAACGCCGGGGAAAACTGCTGAGATTCACCCGCATCGAGAAGATCGTGCTGACACACCTGGGAAGAGACGCAGGATCCTCGCTTGCCGGACTGCAGAAGGATACCGGCCTGAGAAGAAAAGCGCTGATCTCCATGCTGGTAAAACTGATCCTTTTTGATGTGGTGGAAATGATCTACCGAGAAGGGGAAGTCCTGTACAGGCTGAAGGAAAAACCCGGGGAAAGTGGTCAGATGTAATCGATCAGTGAGCTGAAGATCTCCTTTCCGTCGCTGTTCCCTCCCGGGGAGAATACCGCCCTCTCGGGCTGCGGGGTCATCCCGAATACATTTTTCTTCTCATTGCACACGCCCGCAATATTGTCCACCGAACCGGTGACATTGATCTCTTCCGTGATCCTGCCGCCGGGATCACAGTACCGGAAAAGGATCTGGTCCTGGTGGCGCATCCGGATCAAAGTATCGTCTTTTGCAGTATACCTGCCGTAGCCTGTGGCAATGGGGATGCAATAAGCCCTGCTGTTGTTGAGTTTACCGGTGAGGGCCGTATAATCGTTGTCGGGCTTGATGTAGGTATGCTTGCAGATAAAACGCTGTGTCCGGTTCATCCGGATCTCCCCCGGCAGAAGTCCCGTTTCGCACAGCACCCTGAATCCGTTCCCGATCCCCACCAGGATCCTGCCTTTCTGGGCATATTCGATCATGGGTTCGATCACCGGGGAATCGGTCAGGCAGGAAGAAGAGGTGGAAGAGCCCTTACAGGGGAAACCGCCTGGAATGAAGAGGACATCTATGCCCTTCAGGCTGGTCTCCCGGTTCCGGACCACTCTCACCTTTTGTCCAAACTCATCGGTGATCACCCTGCTCAGCTCTTTGTCGCCGTGAGCGCCGGGAAATATGAGAATACCGAAGGTCATTCCACGACATTTTGATCTGACCAAAGTTAACTACAAAACGGATTTCTCCAAATTTGAGGGTAATTATTAAAATGTTAGTTTTACATACGAATCTTGCATGTTGACGGCCCGCGAGCCCTATGGAGGTCGAAGAAAAGGATATACGCAATTTCCAGCAGACCATTCGTGATCACTCCGATTATGATTTTACCGGGTATTCGCTCACCTCTCTCAGGAGGCGGCTCAAACGGATCCTCCCGGAGTACGGAATGAACATGGCACAGATGATCCGTGCCGTCAGCGACAGCAACCCTTTTCTCACAGAGGTCGTGAAAAAACTCACCGTACACACCACCGAATTGTTCAGGGATCCGAAGGTCTGGAAAAAGCTGAAGGAAGAATTGCTGCCCGGGTACAGCGGAAAGCCTGATATCCATATCTGGCACCCCGGATGCTCCACCGGCCAGGAAGTCTATTCCATGATGATGCTTCTCGATGAACTGGAGATGCTGGAAAAAACGCAGATCTATGCCACCGACATCAATCCGGATGTGCTTGAGATCGCCCGTGAAGGCAAATACAAATACCACTTTAACCAGGTCTACCTGGAGAACTTTCAGAAAGTTCTGTTCCGCGGATCGGATCCTTCGGACGGGAACCTGAAAAAACAATGGAAAAAATATTTCACCATCGATGAAACCCGCGATCTGAT
>JBNJEV010000133.1:0-5202 GCA_051746185.1 Bacteroidota bacterium | reverse complement strand
ATGGCGCCCGGGATCGTAAGCAAATTCGGGAAAATAGAAGGGTGCAGGGTAAAGACGATGGAGGGGCATAACTTATGAAATTATATCAACAATGGGTCCCGCCCCCGGCAGTCCATGTTATATTTGTGTAAAGAAGCTTTTCAGTAAGTAATCAATAAAACAGATTCCTGTGAAAAACAAAAGCCTCGTATCAATCACGGATTTCTCCAAGGAGGAATACATGAGGATCATGGAAATGGCAGCTGAATTTGAGAAAAAGCCAAGACAGGACATCCTCAGGGGATATGTGATCGCCACGCTGTTCTTCGAACCTTCCACCAGGACCCGCCTGAGTTTTGAAACAGCCATCAATGGTCTGAGGGGAAGGGTGGTCGGATTCTCGGATAGCGGCGCCACAAGTGCCTCCAAGGGAGAAACGCTGCATGACACCATCAAAATGGTGAGCAACTATGCCGATCTGATCGTCATGCGCCATCCTCTGGAAGGAAGCGCCAAACTGGCCAGCGAAGTATCCTCCGTACCCATTGTGAATGCGGGCGACGGCGCCAACCAGCATCCCACCCAGACCCTGCTGGATATGTATTCCATCCTGAAGACCCAGGGAACCCTGGAGAACCTCAGGATATTCATGGTGGGGGATCTCAAGTACGGGCGAACCGTGCATTCCCTGCTGATGGCCATGTCCAGGTTCAATACCACATTCTATTTCATTGCCCCTGAGGAACTGCGATTGCCCACGGCCTATAAGATCCATCTGGATAAAATGGGACTGGAGTATTATGAGGGAAAGGACCTCGGCGAGTATCTCACCGAAGCAGATATTATCTATATGACCCGGGTACAGCAGGAGCGTTTCACCGATCCCATTGAGTATGAAAGAGTAAAAAATGCTTACATATTGCGCCGCAGCATGCTGGAAGGGACCAAGGAAACCATGAAGGTACTCCACCCTCTGCCCAGGGTAAATGAGATCCATAAGGATGTGGACGACAGTCCCCACGCCTATTACTTCCAGCAGGCCGAAAACGGAGTGTATGTCCGTATGGCCATCCTCAGTTCAATCCTAGGAGTCAAATAAAACCGCCATGAAAGACAAACAACTAGTGGTAAGCGCCATCAAAGAAGGCACGGTCATTGACCACGTCCCGGCCCCTGTGCTTTTTAAGGTAGTCTCCATCCTGAACCTGGACAAGGTGGATACCATGATCACCATCGGGAACAACCTGGAAAGCAAGAAGCTGGGGCACAAAGGGATCATCAAGCTTTCCCGGGTCTTTTTCAAAGACGATGAAATCAACAAGATTGCCCTGGTGGCGCCGAGGGCTAAACTGAATATCATCCGGGATTACGAAGTAGTGGAGAAAAAAGTAGTGACCATTCCCGACGAGATTGTGGGGATCGTAAAATGCGTGAATCCCAAGTGCATTACCAACAATGAGCCGGTCATCACACGCTTTGACGTGGTTTCCAAACCGGAAGTCCAGCTCAAATGCCATTACTGTGAGAAGATCACCGATCAGGATAACATCGTGATCATCTGATCCGGATCGGCTTCACCCGGTTACCTGATCCTGTCATACGCCCTTACCAGCAGCTCATCCCTGCGGATCCCCCTGTATGCCAAATAGAGGAGGATCATGACGATCAGGGGAATAACGACCCTCCACTGGTAAATGACCTCCGTCCCTCCGAAATTCAATTTCGCATAACGGGCGTAATAGTATATGATCCCCAGCATGCCGGTATTGAGCAGGATCAAAAAGACGCAGATACGCATCTGCCTGACCCGGTGTTTATACAGGAAAATGTTCAGAAAGGCAATTGCCGTGACCACCGAAAAAAAAACGGTCAGCGGCCAGGTGGCCACATCCAGCCGGTTACCCTGGAGGTCGTAAGCTCCCGAATGTTTCAGGATGATCTCCCCGCCTTCCACCGGGATCACAGCCAGCGGGCCGGTAAGCAGAAACGCGGTTACGATAAAAGCCGCCAGCAGGAAGAGGGTCTGCGGTCTTTGCAACATATCTCCATCAATTTCCACCCAGGATCATCGGCAATCCGTCTTCACCGCTTCCGATCACCACCACCTTGCTGTTGGCCGAGTTGGCCAGCTCAAGGGTGGCATCGATCCCCTTCTGCTGGAGGATCCGGTCGGTCAGCGAAGCACTGATGATCCGGTTATAGTCGGCAATTCCCTGGGCCTCGATCCTTCTTCTGTCAGCCTCGCTCCTTTCCCTGTCCAGTCTGAACTGATAGGCAAGTGCTTCCTGCTGCTGCTGCAGCTTGCTTTCGATGGCCTGCTTGATCTTCTCGGGCAGTTTGATGGACCGGATCAGCAAATCCTTCATTTCTATGTTCTTGGCATTCAATGCTGTGCGGGTGGCCGTAATGATCTCGGTCTCCACCTCGGCACGCTTGGTGGAATAGATCTCTTCCGCATTGTAGCGGCCGGTGACCGCCCTGACCGAGGATCTTACATTGGGGATCACCATCACGTCCACATAATCCTCCCCGATATTCTCGTGAAGATGCCCGATCTTGTCATAGAAGGGATTGAAGATGAGGGTCACATCCAGGTTAACGGAAAGACCTCCCTTATCCAGCACATCCATGGTCTCCTCCCTTTTCTGCTCCCTGACATCGTAACGGATAGGATCGTTCCAGGGGGCAATGGCATGAAAACCCGGAACATAGATATTCTCCTTGTCCAGTCCTCCGGCAAATCTTTTGAATATGACCGCACGCTCCCCTGGCTTCAGCACGAAGAACATCCTGCTTCCAAAAATCAGCAGCAGAACAACGATGGCAACCACGGCTACAATAATGATCTGAGCTCTTTTTTTCATCATATATGATTTAATATAACAGCAATGTGAGTAAGTATTTATTCTGCCGCTGCAAAAATACACTATTTTTATTGAAAACACAGCCGGAAAGGGAATGACTGGAAAAATCACCGGAACGGACCTGATACTGAACAAAGACGGCAGCATCTATCATTTGCAGCTAAAGCCCGGGGAGCTGGCGGGTACCATCATCCTGGTGGGTGACCCTGCCAGGGTTGGACAGGTGTCCTCCCATTTTGACACCATTGATGTGGAAAGGAAGAACCGGGAATTCCTGACCCGCACGGGAACCTTCCGCGGAAAACTCCTGAGTGTATTGTCCACAGGGATTGGTCCGGATAACATGGAGATCGTGCTCAACGAACTGGATGCATTGTTCAATATTGATCTGAATTCCAGGGAGATAAAACAGAACCGGGAATGCCTCGAACTGATCAGGATCGGCACCAGCGGCCTGGTTCACCGGGATATTGATCCGGGATCCGTTATCCTGACCGAAGTGGCGGGAGGATTGGACGGAGTATACCATTTTTACCGTGACGAACATCCACACAACATGAGGGAGATCTCAGAAGCATTCATCCGGCATACGGGCTGGAACCCTCCACTCCCTGAACCCTATTTCATCCGGGCATCAGAAAAGCTCATGGACAGAATATGCAAACCCGGATGGTTCAGGGGTATCACCCTTTCCACCCCCGGGTTCTACGGACCGCAGGGCCGCTCACTGAGGCTTTCTCCTCATGATGCAGACCTGCTGGAGAAAATCAGGACTTTCAAATACGGCAGCATGCGGATCCGGAATTTCGAAATGGAAAGTTCGGTGCTCTATGCATTGTCTGCGATGATGGGACATGAAGCAGTCACCGTATGTGCCGGAATAGCCAACCGTGAAACAAAAGATATGCTAAAAGAGTATAAAGACAGTATGGATATTTTAATCGTTGATGTACTGGAAAAACTGATCACAAATGGCCCATCACAATCCCAGGGAACTTGAGGCACTCATGAGCCTGCTGGAAGATCCTGACAACGAAGTACATGGTACCGTTGTGGACCGGTTGATCGAACTGGGCGAACCGGCAGTATCCATCCTGGAAAGACGGTGGGAGCACACGCTCAGACCGGAGGTTCAGGAAAAGATTGAAAACGTGATCAGGAAGATCCAGCACAACGCATTGGCCAGGGAGATGAAGGCCTGGAGGTCCGGAGGAGGAAAAGACCTGCTTTACGGAGCGTTCCTGGTGGCCCGTTTCCAGTATCCAGACCTGGAATATGAACCGCTGGACAAAATGGTTGAAAAAATACGCAGGGACATCTGGCTTGAACTGAACAACGGTCTGACGGCATTTGAAAAGGTGAGGGTGATCAATTATTTCCTTTATGAAATCCACAGGTTTGATAAGAGCTTAAGAAAAGCACATTCCCCTCAACTTTATCTGGTCAACCATGTGCTGGATACCAGAAAAGGCAGCCCGGTCATGATCGGACTGATCTATGCAGTCCTGGCCAGAAGGCTGGAACTGCCCGTTTACGGAGTCAACCTCCCCAGGAATTTTGTACTGTGTTATGTGGATCCCGATTATCTGGAAGATCCCAATGGGATCCTTTTTTATGTCAATCCTTACGAAAACGGAGCGGTACTGGGAAGGAAAGAGCTGAAATATTTTATCCAGAAGCTTCAGATCGAGGTCAGGGACTTTTTCTTTACACCCTGTTCGAATATTGATATCATAGAGCGGCTGGTGATCAACCTGCAATATGCCTATAAAAAGTCAGGAGATCCCGGGAAGGCCGTTCTGCTGAAAGAGCTCTTCACCGGAAATCAGACACCGTAATATTTCCTGTACCAGTTCACAAAATGCCTGATCCCTTCCTCCACCGATGTGGAAGGATGGTAATGGAAGTCCTCCGCAAGAGATGAAACATCCGCCCAGGTCTTCACCACATCGCCCGGCTGGATGGGCATCATTTTTTTGATGGCCTTTTTCCCCAGGGCTTTCTCGATGGCCTCAATGAAGTCGGTCAGCCGTACCGGATGGTTGTTCCCAATATTATAGATCCTGTAAGGGGCGGTCGAACCGGACGGGTCGGGATGCTCCGGATCCCATCCCCCTGCAGGTCCGGGAGGTACGGGAACCATCTTTTCAATCCCGCTCACAATGTCGTCCACATAGGTGAAATCACGTTCCATCCTTCCGTGGTTGTATACTTCGATGGGTTTGCCTTCAAGAATGGAACGGGTAAAGATGAAAAGCGCCATATCCGGCCGGCCCCAGGGTCCGTACACGGTAAAAAAGCGCAATCCGGTGGAAGGGATCCCGAACAGATGGCTGTAGGTATGCGCCATCAGCTCGTT
>JBNJEV010000132.1:0-5218 GCA_051746185.1 Bacteroidota bacterium | reverse complement strand
CCGAGTGGAGGGATTGCAAGGGAGGGACACTATGTCGCGGACCGAAGGGAGCGACATGGTCCCGACCTGCAATCCCGGAACAAACTAAATTATTGGAGTATTCCTGAAATGGTATGAAAAGGCTGCCGTTTGTTATGCATAGAGGGCGGCGTAGAGCTGGTCGACCATGTCCTGGAAGGTGACGGGCTGCTCGAAGATCGATCGCTTGCCCACGAACCTTTCCACGTGGTAAAACAACTTGCTCTTTTCAAAGCCGGTGTAATCTTCAATCCGGCTTTCGAAATAAAGATCACTGATGTTCTTGTCGTACAGTTTCTTCACAGAATTGCCGATGCCGAACAGAAGGTAATATTTTGAGATGGGTTTTGCAGGATTCTCGTAATCACAGAAGATCTTATCGACATAATTACCATTATCATAGATCACCACTTCCCTTACAAATCCTTCATAGGCGTAGAAGACCCACTCACCGTGACGCTGGCGTGTTTTCTTGAATCCCTGGTACTTGATGGTGCCATCGTTATAAAACTCCATCTCGGGCCAGTAAAACTTTCCGCTGGGTGCCTTTACCTTTCCATTGACCAGGGTCCGGTCCTCAATTCCGAAATAGGTCAGAAAAGGCATCTCCCGGATAATATCTTCAGGATGTGTCTTTTCTTCGATTCTTTCGAAATTTTTTCCTGCAAAAACCTCCTCCGCGCTTTCGATCAGGATCTCCTGTTCATATATACCGTCATCAAACGCCCTCCTGTCCCGCAGCTTCACAATCAGTACACCCATATCCTGGAAAATGGCGGAACTCATATCCGATAAGCCCATGGAAGTAAGGACCATCTCCTTTTCATTCCTGTAAAGGCAGGAATTGAGCTTGTCGTGGTAAATGATCCTGAGATTCTTGAGATCTTTGTACCATTTCTGTCCCCTGATCTGGTTTCGCTCCTTTCCGTAAAGAAGAGTTGTCCGTACATTCCGCTGGTCGGCTTGGTGCAATCTCAGGATAATGCTCTCTTGCAGTTTCAAAGTCGGGGTCAGCAGGACAATTTCATTCACCGCTTCGGAGAGTATGCGATCAATCTGGTAGGAGGTCCCGACCGACGATAGAAATTCTGCAGCCATATATTACCCTTGCATATGGGGTACAAAAATTTTATACTCAAATTATGGAAAAAAGTTGCTCCGCGCCAGTGGAAATATCAACAATGAACCGGATGTCCGGGGTGTCTGTTGCTGCCATACAACCTTCGGTGTAACATGCAATAACACCCATCATCTGAGAACGGCCTCCTGTCAAAAAGATCCCCGTGAATCAATTCCCGGCTTCCGGTTCAGAAGTTTTCGAGGAACGGAACCGGTCCGTTATGTCGTATGTCTTTCCGGACTCTGTATCAAATCGATAAATCGAATCCTGAATCCTCAGTGAACATGTCCGGCCCGCCTTTGATAAAACTTCCACCTTTCCCGGAATGCCATTTTCCCACTGATAGGATAGCTCGAATCCTCCTTTTGCGCGAATACCCCTCACATACCCTTTGGTCCATTGTTCCGGAAGTGCAGGCAGGATCTCAATGGTACCTCCCCTGTTCTGCAGAAGCATCTCTGCTATTCCGGCTGTTCCGCCAAAGTTCCCGTCAATCTGAAAGGGAGGATGAGTATCGAACAGGTTGGGAAGAGTTGATCTTTGCAGAAGAAGCATCACATTCCGGAATGCCTTGTCCTCTTCCTGCAAACGGGCGTAAAAGTTAATGATCCATGCCCTGCTCCATCCTGTATGTCCTCCGCCATGAGCGAGTCTTTTTTCGATGGTCCTTTTTGCAGCATCATACAGTTCGGGAGTGCCGGGAGTAATCATCGTACCGGGGTATAATCCGAGCAGATGGGAAATGTGCCTGTGCCCCGGATCCGCCTCCTGGTAATCAAAGATCCACTCCTGGATGGTCCCGTCCGCTCCCACCCGTACCGAAGGCAGACGATCCAGTGTGGACAGCATCCTTTCCCTGAAGTCCGTATCAAGCTCCAGCACCTCCATGGTTTGCAGGGCATATTTGAATAATTCCCTGATGATCATGATATCCATGGTGGGTGCGTAGGTGAGCTGCATTGGTTCACCGGTTTCGGGATGGAGAAATGCGTTTTCCGGAGAATAGGACGGACTGGTGACAAGATGCTCTTCCGGGCTCTCCACCAGGAAATCCAATACAAATTCCACTGACCCCCGGATCAGGGGCCATGCCTTTTCCCGCAGGTAGACCGTATCGCAGGTATATTCGAAATGCCTGAACAACGGGAAACAAACCCAGGAGGCTGCCATGGGAAACATGCCCCAGCGGACCGATGCATTGAGCGCCGTGTAACCGAATACATCCGTTATATGATGCATGGTCCATCCACCGGCCCCGTACATTTCTCTGGCGGTCTCCTCTCCTTTTTCCATGAGTCTGGTGAAAAATGCCGCATAGGGTTCCATGGTTTCAGACAGGTTGCATACTTCTGCCGGCCAGTAATTCATCTGTAGATTGATGTTGGTATGGTAATCCGAGTCCCAGGGAGCCTCCAGGTAAGGATTCCATACACCCTGAAGGTTGGCGGGAAGGGAGGCGTAAAATCCCGAACTCCCCATCAGCAGGTATCTCCCGAACTGGAAATAGGTGGTGATCAAATCGTTGTCCAAATGACCTTCCTTTATCAGCTGCAGGCGGACATCGGTGGGAATGGTATCCAGGTCCTCACCCCCAAGGGAAATGTCCATGCGCTCGAAAACGGATCGGTGCCGCTGAACATGCCTCTCTTTCAGCCGACTATAACTCTTGTCCGAAGCTGGTTCCAGAGAACCTTCGCACAACTCCAGGGGACCAATGGACCGGTCGAAATTCAGCAGTTCCCTGTTGTAATCGGTATGGGCTGAAAGAAGCAGGGTGACCCCGGATGCATCTTCAATGATCAGATGATCCCCTTCCGCTTTGCTGGTTCCGTCGTTTTCCAGGATTTCCAGTATGGCCGCAAATCTCATATGCTCCCCGCCCGGACCTCTTGCCGGGTCAGCCGGATCGATGATCTGGCCCACCAAAAGCAGCGTTTCCCCGTCCGGTGCCGATATCTCCGCATCTTTTTGCCGGGACAGGCTGATCTGTGTATGGATCTTCTGCGGGCCATCCGCTTCCAGGCGCAACACGATCAGATCATCTGTGGTCGAGACCAGTGCCTCCCTGCTGAACCTCGTCTGTTCACAGGTAAAAGAAGTCCTGATCACTCCACTGTTCAGGTTCAGCTCGTGCCGGTAATTGGAAACCTGTTGTGAGTCGATCTGATGGGTGATGTAAAGATCCGCAAAATTCTGGTACGATCTGATCCTGGGAGGAGTACTGAGCAGGGTTTCCTCAGCCAGATCGTAGGCTTCCCTGTTCCTGTGCTGGAAGATCAGCTGCCTGATCCGGTCCAGATGCTCGAGGGCTTCCGGGTTGTTATGGTTAAATTGGGCGCCTGCCCAGAGGCTTTCCTCGTTGAACTGGACCCGCTGGACGACCGGATCCCCGAAATCCATGATCCCCAGCCGTCCGTTCCCTGCCGGAAGCGCCTGTTCCCATTCCGGTGCGGGATGGTCGAACCAGAGCACAAACTGCCGGGATTGTTCCGTTTGTTTCGAACAGGAGATCATTAACAATATGAGAAAAAGAGATGTTGCAGGGTGGGAGAATTTTATTTTCATTTCAGGTTATTTTGGACAGTATTGCTTCCGGCATAGGAACTAAGCTGGGTGAAGGATTCTGGGAGGGGGTCGGGAGAGTGCCAGGTGGCAAGCTGCGGGTCATAATACCGGGCCCCGTGAGAGTACCAATCCAATCGAAGTGACCTGCCCGGATTTATTCCGGGGAAGATCAAAGGAGGGGCTTTTGTGGCAGCCAAAACTGTATCCGTTTTCGCTGTAACCCGCATGATTATTGGAAAATTTGTGACCTCAGGAGGACTCGAACCCCCACCATGGGAACCGGAATCCCACGTTCTATCCTGTTAAACTATGAGGCCTGTCTGGAGTGCAAATGTAGCATTTTTTCTTTAAGTACTGGAAAGTGAAAGCGGTAGATATATATCGTTAGTTTGAGGAATGAATATCGTTAGTTTGAGGAATGAAAAAAATTGAGACTGAAAAAAAGATCCATCGATTGTCCGGCTCCGGTATAGTCATTCTGTAATTTACAGAAGTAACAATCCTGTTGATACTTCTTCATGTTGTTAGTTTTAAGATATCTGTCTTTCTTTTTTGATGTCCTGGAATATCACTATATATGAGCCTGTTATAGTGGAAAGAAGAAATCTTGTGGGGAATGTTTGAATAAACAAAACTGTTAATAACTAACGACTTTGTTAGGTCCGTTTTTTACGAAATGGGATACTCTTGTTTCTTTCCGGGTTCAACGATAAGTGAAAGTTTGAGTCCTCAGTGAAGGTGTGAGTCCTCAGTGAAAGTTTGAGTCCTCAACCGGAAACAGTGTCATCGGTTGAAGATGTTCCCGTTGAAGCACCAACTGCCTCATGCGGCAGTTCCCTGCCTGTGAATGGCGGGTAGCGGTCGGTCATGAACATCAGGTAGGCGTCGACCCTTAACTGCCAGCGGATCTGTTCCACGGCCAATCTGTGAATGCGCCCTGGGAACCGGCCCGTCACCAGGACCACCCACCAGGCAGCAATGAGCAGGATCAACACAAAGATCCCGCGGAAAAGAAGGACCAGTCCGTGAGGGATCAGGACATAGAAGATCCCCAGCAGCAGCCGGGCTAAGGTCAGGCCACGGTTGACCTGTTCCGGATAGGGAATGTCCAGATCGGTGCGGTTGTCGGAGGCCCGGATCCCAAAGGCCGGATATCCGTCGGAGAGATTGAACAACCGGGCCTCTACCCTGGTGATCCATTTCAGGAAACCTTCCAGGTATTGGAACATGGGCTCAGGGTATCGACCCGTGAACATGATTACCCAGAACGCCACCAGCAAAAGGACCAGTCCCCACAATCCTGCAAAGATCAGCAAAAGCCAGTGGGGAAGGTAGATGTAAATCCATCCCGGAAAGGTGCGGAGCAGCAGCTCTCCACGGGAGTATTTTTCCTGGTGTTGAATGGTAAGTTTCATCAGATGGTCAATTTTTATTTCAGGTCCATGTTTATGTGCTGCGACTTTCCCGTTGGGGGTACCTCCCCGGGATCAGGGATCCATCTCGATTCGGGTACCT
>JBNJEV010000131.1:0-5253 GCA_051746185.1 Bacteroidota bacterium | reverse complement strand
TTCCAGGAACAAAAAAGGCGGCCGGATCATGGACTGGAAAACGGCACAGAAGCTGCCCTGGAACATTGTCCTGCTGTTCGGGGGCGGATTTGCCCTGGCACTGGGATTCCAGTCTTCCGGACTGGCCCTGTGGTTCGGCGAACAGCTGCTCTGGACCAGGGGTGTGCATCCCTATGTGATCCTGCTGGCTGTGGCAACGCTCATGTCACTGCTCACCGAACTCACTTCCAATGTGGCATCCACCCAGATGCTGCTGCCGGTCTTCGCCAGCCTGGCCCTCAGCAGCGGGAACAATCCCCTGCTGCTGATGATCCCCGCCACCCTCTCCTCCTCTCTGGCCTTCATGCTCCCTACCGCCACCCCGCCCAACGCTATCATTTTCGGCACCAACCGGATCCGGGTGGCCACCATGGTCCGCACCGGATTTGTTCTCAATATGATCGGTGTGCTTGCGGTGCTCCTGGTCACCTGGCTGCTGGGTGGTGCCGTGTTCGATATCCAGCCCGGCGTGATCCCCGGCTGGGCCCGCTAAACCAGGAGAATTTTATTATCTTGGAGGGAAGAACATGAAATCATGAGCCTGCGAAACAAGATCATCACCATCACCCTGTTCGGCATCGCCATGGCTTTCGTGGAAAGCGCGGTGGTGGTCTATATGCGGGAGATCCTGTACCCGGACGGGTTTCAGTTTCCGCTTTCTCTTATACCTGTCGACCTGGCCATCACGGAACTGATCCGGGAAGTGTCCACCATGGTCATGCTGATCACCGTGGCCATCCTGGCAGCCCGGCGTTTCAGCACAGGCTTTGCCTGGTTCATTTATGCCTTTGCTGTCTGGGATATTTTTTATTATGTCTTCCTGTGGCTGGTACTGGGATGGCCCGAATCGATCCTGACCTGGGACATTCTCTTTCTCATTCCCACCACCTGGACCGGACCGGTCCTTTACCCTGTCCTGGTATCGCTGACCATGATCCTGCTGGCCATGGCGATCCTCACACAGGCCGAAAAGGGGAAAGACACCAGGATCCTGGCCTATGAATGGTCGGGGCTCATTGTGGGTTCGCTGGTGCTGATCCTGGGATTTGTATTTGATTATTCCCGGCATATGCTGATCCATTTTTCTGTCTTTGGAATGCTGGATGTGAAAAACCCGGAGGTGCTGGAGGTGGCCACCCGCTACATCCCCCACCGCTTCCCCTGGTGGATCTTCGCCATCGGGGAGCTGATCATCCTGACCTTCACAGGTCTTTATTACAGGAGGGTGAGCAGATCATTGCCCGGGTGAACAGTGCCCCCTTATCCTATTACAGAATTTATAGAATAGGATATTGTAAGAATTACTAAATTTGTACTATTATGGTAACGACATTAAGGTATGGGTCTGAAAAAGACAGTATAAAAAGACTGTTGTCCAGATTATTAACTAAATCTGGAAGGGGGATTGATGCATATAAATATTCAGGTCGCATAAAACTGAAAAAAGATCCTCTCCAAATACAAAAGGAACTCAGAAATGAGTGGGAATAAGTTAGTCATTAATGAATTACTCAGGGAGTGTGTTATCATCGATTAGATATCCCATTGGTTAGTGCTGACAAAGATTTTAAGCAAATGGAAAATATTGACCTTGTATACTATGAAAGATAGAAATGGTAATTTCTGAACTTTTGCCAGGCATACAAGGCCGCCCTCCTCTCCGCCTCTTCCCTGTCAGGACCGCAATTGCGGTTGTGCAAAATCATCGTCCTGTACGAGATGACAATAAAGGTTGAAATTCCCAGGAAACTGAACGGAAGTCTCAAAATCGTGTGCATATGTCCCGATTTACCCGGCAGGTGAATTCAATACCATCTTCTGTCGTATATTAGAATCTTAATAACGGGATCTTATCACCGATCAAAAACCGAGACCATCATGAAAAAACTCCTAGTCACACTTGTTGCATTCATCCTCATCACCGCCTGCGGCAGACACGATAGGTGGATCGATCACATGGTCAACTACGGATACAGAGAGGTCCTGCCGGCCGGAGAATACTTCTGGGGATGGGACCCGGCGGTTTTTCTGCGGGGACTGGTAGTCTACCATGAGTCCGACCTCAGCGGGAATTCTGAACAGATCCTGGATTATATCCAGGAATGCATGGACCTGAACCTGAACCAGGTGAGCGGCATTCATCCCAATGCGGTCGCCTCGGGACATGCCCTGGCTTACCTGGCCGGGAAGACCGGTGAAGAGAAATACAGACAGAAGGCGGATTCGGTGTTTGAAGACTACCGGAACATCGTCAGGGTCCCCAACGGCGGGATCTCCCACCGGGATGTGACCCTGGAGCTCTGGGACGACACGGTTTACATGTTAGGCATCTATCTTATGGAAATGTACAGGCTGACCGGCGATATCAGGTATGCCGGGGAATTCATGGAACAGCTGCTGGCCCATCACGAGAAACTGGCCGATCCGCAGTGGGGGCTCTGGTATCACGGATGGGATGCGGACACGGTTTTCTATGACGACGACTGCAGCATGCCCGGCTGGGCCGATCCGGTGACCGGACAGAGCCCGGAATTCTGGGGAAGGGGGAACGGATGGGTGATGATGGCGGTGGCCGATGCCCTGCAGACACTCCCCGGATCCTGGGAACGGTACGGGGTGCTGGAGACCATGCTGAAGGAACTGGTCCACCGGCTGCCGGAGTTGCAGGATGAGGAAACCGGTCACTGGTACCAGCTTCCCATCTATCCGGAAGATGAACAGAACTGGATCGAGAGCTCCAGTTCGTCCATGTACGGTTATGCCATCTCCATCGGCATCAGGCTGGGCCTGCTGGATCCCCTGATCTACCGCCCGGTGGTCGACAGGGCCTATGCCGGTCTGCAGGAACACAGCCTGAAGGACCTTGGAGGGGGATACATGACGGCCACCAACATCTGCGAGGGGACCTGTATCGGCGACAAAGACTACTATTACAACCGTGAGGTGATCGAAGGCATCCCTTACGGGCTGGGCTCCTTCATCATGTTCGGGGTGGAGTACAACAAACTGGACTGAAACCCCTGGGTGCAAAAGCATTTTCATACCTGATCCCCGATTCAGCCAGCCGGTGTTAAATGCTATTGTACCTGAAAAACGCCTGTAGCCTCAACCGCTTGACTTTTACCTTCTTTGTGTTCTATGATGAGCCGGCCCAAAGAATCCGGGCCATTTTCCCTTGCATCCCGGGATATCGATACTTCCGCGTGCGGCCTGCTTGTTGGGCCGCGATGCGGATGATCCGTCTGTATATACTCCTCACTGTATTCTACCAGGAACTGGAACAGTTCCAGTTTAAGCTTGCCGGGATAAACGCTTCCTCGAAGATAATTTACATCCGTTTGCGTGCCCCACAGGGCTCCGTGAACTATCTGCCAGATGCCATCGTGTTTTTTTACCGTAATGCGATGGTGTTCACCGCATAAATATACATCCACTCCATATTTTACCATGGTTTTCCAGAACTGTGTACCTGTACCGCCTTCGAGCATGTTGGCACTGGAATTTTTGCTCTCCACCGGTCCGACAACCGGAACATGTCCCTGTACAATGATGAATTCCTTGCCCTGATCCCGGTACATTTTCAGTTGTTCCTCCAACCAGTCAAGCTGTTTGCCGGAAACTGTCATAGACATACGATTACCGGCGTCTTCAAAGGTATTTACCGTAATGACGGCCAGATTTTCCCTGGAAAAGGAATACGCCAGTTCTCTCATATGTCCGGGCCCGTTCTTTGGCATATCAAAAATCCTTTTGAACTGGTCTGCAAAAACCGGTGCAAGGTGCATTTCAGTCAGGCCCTGGTCATCGCCGTATTCATGATCGCCGGGAGCAATATAGATCTGAATCTCCTTGTCCTCAAATCGTTTCCTGAATCCACTCCACCAGTAATTGGTTTCCTTCCGGACCTGCGCAGGACTTTCCCACCAGCGGGCATCCATTATATCACCCGCATTCAGCATAAAGGCAGGGCCTTCTTTTTTCATCCCTCCAAGAAACCAGTCCATCGCTTCTTCCCATCCCGGTTGCGGATATTTGATATTCCAGTTAAACAGGTCAGGGATACTGGTAAAACAGAAGCTTGCCCCATCATCTGATGTGGGGAAGCGAAATTCATTATTTGTTTTTCCCAACTGGGGAGGCTCCCAAGAAAAGCTTGAAACAAAAAAAGGGATAACAATACAGGCCATCAGGATGCCCGTGCGATAATAACAATTTCTCATTTCGTTTTCTGGTTTGTTGTTAAATACAGGTACTAATTTACATAATATTGGTCTGAATATTATCCTTAATTTAGAAGTATGAAACCTTCATGCACTACCGTTCACAACAGGATATAAACAAAATATGAACTCATCGGGCGGAAGGACGCTTTGGCCGGCAGACTGCTGGAATTCCTCAATGAAGCTTTTAATAATTATATTTGTGTCAGCAACGGCGAAAGTACCCGTAAAACAATTGAAAACTCATCCAAAAAATGAAAAGTCTACATTTCACCGCCATCTTATTCATCCTCCTGGCTTTCACATCCTGCAACCGCGGCCAGCAGGAGGACACCGCCACGCAAAACGACCAGACCATGTTCAACGCAATCGAAGGCAAAGTGAAGCTCATGAACCTGGACCCGGGACACTTCCATGCCGCCCTGGTCCAGAAGCAAATGTACGAGGAGGTAGACCCCGTCGTCCATGTGTATGCCCCGGAAGGACCGGAAGTGGAGAGCTACCTGAGCAGCATACGGGACTACAATTCCCGTGAGGAGGATCCCACGTCCTGGGAACTGGAAGTGTACACCGGTCCGGATTTCCTGGAAAAAATGCTCACCGAAAAGCCGGGCAATGTGATGGTCGTCTCCGGGAACAACGCCAAGAAGACCGAGTACATCCTGGAGGCGGTCCGGGAAGGGATCTATGTGCTTGCCGACAAGCCCATGGTCATCTCCCCCGAAGAGTTTTCCATGCTGGAGGAGGCCTTTGCCACGGCAAAGGAAAACGGGGTGCTGATCTATGATATCATGACCGAGCGCTACGAGGTCACCACCATCCTCCAGAAGGAACTATCACAGATCCCTGAATTGTTCGGAGAACTCCTGCAGGGCAGTCCGGACGATCCCGCCATCACCAAGGAGAGCGTCCATCATTTCTTCAAGTATGTCTCCGGCAAAGCGCTGGTCCGTCCCCCGTGGTTCTTTGACGTGGAACAGCAGGGAGAAGGGGT
>JBNJEV010000130.1:0-5406 GCA_051746185.1 Bacteroidota bacterium | reverse complement strand
GGCACCGGACAAAAAAGAAGAAGCCAGGCTGCTGGTGCGCAATGCCCTCTGCCAGGTGGATTTCCATGGTGCGGAAAGAATGGTGCGCATCAACCAGCTTCCCCGGGGAATGGATGATCTGGAGGATGTGCTTCCCCATCATGTACATGTGGTCCTGATACCCAAGTGCGAATCGGGAAAGCAGGTCCGCATGATCGGGGAGCGGGCGATGGCCATCCTGAAGGCGGCCGGCAGAAGACAGGAACTTTTCCTGATGCCCATCATTGAAAGTTGCCTGGGGGTGGAAAATGCTTTTGAGATCGCCACCTCATCGGAAAGGGTGGTGGCCATGGCCATCGGTCTTGAGGATTTCACTGCTGATCTGGGAGTGGAAAGGAGCCCGGAGGGAGCGGAATCCCTCTATGCCCGGACACGAATGGTCAATGCATGCAAAGCGGCAAAGATCCAGCCCATCGATTCGGTGTTCTCCGATGTGGCGGATACGGAAGGGCTCAGAGCTAGCGTGCTTCGTTCCAGATCCCTGGGATTTGAAGGGATGGGATGCATCCATCCCGGGCAGATCGCGGTGATCCACGAGGGATTCCGGCCTGCAAAAAAGGAGATCGCAAGAGCTGAGGAGATCGTTCGCACCTTTCAGGAGGCCGAAGCCAGGGGAGAGGGGGTCATTGCGATCGGATCCAGGATGATCGATCCCCCGGTGGTAAAAAGAGCCTTTCAGACCCTGGAGCTTGCACGGCGTCTGGGGATGGAAAATGATCCCGGGACCGTACCAGAGCAAACATGACAATTCTGATCCATGAAATATGTGACCAATCAGGCGGGCAGGAAGATCCCCGCCGAGATCAACGGTGAACCGGTGATCCCTTACCAGGGGGTGGGAGACTCTCAGCCCGGGGAAAGGAAACATGCCCCGCGTATTTCCAGTTGCAGGGACTATCCATCCGACGGCAACAAGTTGCTGGACGGATTGCGTGAAGCCCTTGAGCGGGCAGGCCTCCGGGACGGCATGACCATTTCCACCCACCATCATTTCAGGGACGGGGACCTGCTGGCAAACCGGGTATTTGACCTGGCCCATGAAATGGGGATCAAAGACCTGCGATGGTTCCCTTCAGCCTCATTCCCGTGTCATGCCCGCCTGATCCCTTACCTGGAAGACGGTACCATCGAGCGCATTGAAGGAAGCATGAACGGTCCCCTGGGAAGATTTGTCTCCAAAGGAGGCATGAAGGGAACCGGTGTGCTCAGGTCTCACGGCGGAAGGTACCAGGCCATCCAGGACGGGGAAGTGGAGATCGATATTGCCGTGATCGGGGCCCCGACTGCCGACCGGTTCGGGAATGCGAACGGACTTTACGGCAATTCTGCCTGCGGGTCCCTGGGATTCGCCCTTGCCGATTCGCGTTATGCGGACAAAGTGATCATCGTTACCGATCACCTGGTGGATTTTCCCTGCATCCCCTGGCAGATCCAGGGAAATGATGTGGATTACGTGGTCACGGTGGATAAACTGGGTGATCCCGCCCGGATCGTTTCGGGAACCACCCGGATCACCCGTTCGCCCGACAGGTTGCTCCTGGCCGAACTGACCGCGCGGTTCTGCGATGCTGCCGGGATCATACGGGACGGATTCAGCTTCCAGTCGGGTGCCGGCGGAACCTCCCTGGCAGTGGGGGAGTATTTTAAGAAGATCATGAAAGAGAAAGGGGTCAGGGCCCGGTTTGCCCGGGGTGGCAGCAACCGGTACCTGGTGTCCATGCTGGAAGAGGGGTTGATCGAATATTTACTGGACGGCCAGACCTTCGATCTGGAGGGGGTACGTTCCATGGCGGAGAATCCCCGGCACGTGTGGACCAGTCCGTTCACGAGCTACAACTATCACGGAAAAGGAAATTTTGCCGGGATGGTGGATGTGGTGGTCCTGGGTGCCACCGAGGTGGACATGCAGTTCAATGCCAATGTGGTGACCCATTCTGACGGAACCCTGCTCCATGGGATCGGTGGCTGGCAGAACTGCCTGTTTTCCAAAACGGTGATCCTGCCCCTGCCTCTGTTTCGTGACAGGATCCCGGTGCTCAGGGACCGGGTGACCACCCTGTGCGGACCGGGTGAACTGATCGATGTGATCGTTACCGAACGCGGAATTGCCATCAACCCGCTCCGCGAGGATCTGATGGAAAGAACAAGGAATGCTTCACTTCCCGTCAGAGACCTGGAAGAACTGAAAGAGGAGGCCGACCGGATCTGCGGGGTTCCCGATGCCCCCGCATTAGAAGAGCGTGTGGTGGCTGCTGTGAAATGGGTGGATGGCACGGTTCTGGATGTGGTCCGGCAGGTGGGCCGGTGAGGCTTGTTCCTGGACTTCTATCCAGCTGCATAATACATTGTAGAGGTTGACCTCGTTCCGGACCACGGTTTGTGTATACCCTCCGGCCCCCCAGAACCCTCCGGATTCTTCCCTGATCGCCCAGATATGGTACACGGCGGGCTCCACATTTTCGAAGACCACCAGTCCTTTTTCATCGGTTGTCCCGGTCAGCAGGGGATCATTCCGATTCTTCCATTCCTTCTCATTGTCGTAAACCCGTACCTCTGCATCCTGCAGAGGCCGGTTCCCTGTACTGTCGTACACATAAAAGCCCAGGATTGTGGGTTCCAGGATGGTGACGGACTGACTGGTGCTTTCTTTCCCCGCGTCATTGATGGCAGTCAGTTTCACATTGTAGATCCCTGATTGCTCATAGATGTGGACGGGGCTTTCCCTGGTGGAGGTACCTCCGTCGCCGAATTCCCATGTGAAGGATTCCGCATTGGTAGAGCTGTTGATGAATACAATGCTGTCGCCTGCTTCCGGATTCTCTCCGGGGATATAATTAAAATCGGGCTCGGGCAATCTCTGGCAGGAAAATGTTGCCAGCAGCACCAGCATCCAGGCACTTACGGGTTGAAAATATCCCGGGAAGTGTTTGGGACACACTGTTTTGAATTTGATAGTCAAAGGGTTCAAAGGAACAATTTACATTTTTCAATTCCAATTGTCAAATGGTTTTTTTCTATCTTTCCCTCGTGTTTCATGCAACAATCCGGAAAACCGATCGTCATTGTGGCAGATAAAAGAATACAGAGAAACGGGCCCGAACATCAGCGATTGATAGAAGCCTGCAGGAAAGCAGACCAGAAGGCGCAATTTGAGATTTACAGGCGCTATTATGCAGCGATGTACAATACGACGTTGAGAATTGTGGGAGATCCTGATGATGCGGAAGACGTCATGCAGGAAGCGTTCTTAAAGGCATTTACGAGAATAAAGACCTACCGGGGAGAGGTCCGTTTCGGTGCATGGCTGAAAAAGATCGTGATCAACCAGGCGCTGGATTTTCTCAGAATGAGAAAGGATCATATTCCCCTGGAGGAAGTGGGGGAGCCTGAGGATTTACACGGGGAAACAGAAGATGAAGTTGGGGAGCACGAGATGCGGCTGGAAGTGGAGGCCATCAGAAAGGCCATTTCCGCACTCCCTGAAGGATACAGGATCGTGCTGTCGCTGATATTGCTGGAAGGCTATGACCATGAGGAGGTCAGCACCATTCTGAAGGTTTCCAGCGCAACCTCGCGGACGCAGTATCACAGGGCAAAAAAAAAATTACTGGAACTACTGGGAAAAGAGAAAAAGATCTGAACAATGGGTGATCTTGAAAAATACATCAGAGAGCACAGGCTCCGGTTCGACAGCGAACAGCCACCCTCCGGGCATTTCGACCGGTTCAGGGAAAGGCTGAATGAAAAGCCTGTTCGAAGGATCCGCATCAGGCATGCCATTCAGGTGGCTGCCTCGGTGGCCGTGATACTGGCTTCCGCCTTTGTGATCGTCAATCAGAGCAGGAACGGGGACAGGATGGCCGAAAGGGAAATTCCGGAGGCATGGATGGAAGCAGACCGGTATTATGCTTCCCAGATGGACGAAAGATATGAGCAGATACGGAATTTTACTTTCGAGAAGGAAGAGGAAAAAACCCTGCTTCTGCATGAACTGGAAGACCTGGATGTCCGTCATCAGCAGCTGATGTCCGATCTGCAGGCCCATCCTGATGATGAAAGGGTCATCAATGCCCTGATCAGGCACTACCAGCTGAAGCTGGAAGTTATGGACCAGATCATCCGTCAATTGAAACAGTTTAAAAATGAAAAATCTGAAAATCATGAAAAAGAACATGCATAATCTGAATAAATTGTCCCTTCTCCTGCTGCTTGCGATAGTGGTCTTTTCTCTGAATGCACAGGATGCACGAAGAGAATTTGCACAATCGTATGACGTCAGGGAGGGAGTGACCCTGTCAATGGATACCCGGTATTCCGATGTGGAGATCCTTGCCTGGGAGGACAACGTGGTGGATATTCTGGTGGAGGTAGAGGTGGAAGCCCCCTCCGACAGCAGAGCCCGGGAGATCCTGGAAGAGGCCAGAGTGGAGATCAACCGCTCCGGAAATACCATCACGGTGGAAACAGGCTGGAGCGAGGGTTCCGGCAAAGATGTCAAAACAGAGCTTCATGTCACCGTCAGGGCCCCTTCCTACCTGAATGTGGATATTGAGAATTCCTATGGTGACCTGTTCGTGCAGGAGATTTCAGGACTGGCCCTGCTTGATCTAAAATACAGCAATCTAAAGGCAGGCAGGCTCTCCAGGGGAGACCAGGAACCCTACAACCGGATAGAATTTGCCTATTCCAACGGGACCATCGATGAGGCAGGATGGATCGAACTGGAGATCGCCTATTCGGACATGGAGATTAATTCTTCGGAGAGGTTGTTCGTGGAAAGCAAATACGCCAAATTAAACGGGGCGAAAGCCGGTAGGATCGAGACCGAAGGGACCTATGACAAGTATACTTTCGATGAGATCGGCAGCTTTGCCGCAGAACTGAAGTATTCCGGACTGAAATTCGGCGTCCTTACCAGGAGCCTGGAACTGGAATCCAGTTACGCCAATGTGTTGATCCAGAATCTCTCAGGTGAGTTTGAAAGCGTGGATGCCTCGCTCTCCTATGGGAATATTACGATGGATGTGGACAATGGAACCGCCTTCCGGCTTGAAGGGGAATCCAAATACGGGAAGATCCGTGTGGGCCCGGAAGGCAATCTGAACCGGATGAAGGACGGCCCTACGGTAAAAGTATCGGGTACGGTGGGCTCCAATCCCAGGGCGACCATCAACGTGACCACAAAATACGGGAACATCGATATCCGTTAAACTGTTCCCTTCCTGCCACTGCAATCCCGGAATTTTCCTAAATTTCGGGATTGTTTTTATGGATACACAATGAACCTTACTCCCAGGAACTGAATAGCAGAACTATCATATAAGCTTATTCCCATGAAACACCCATTCACTACATCGCTGCTGGCAA
>JBNJEV010000129.1:0-5513 GCA_051746185.1 Bacteroidota bacterium | reverse complement strand
TGGGTGTATTATTATACAAACCTGGGATTTGCATATCATCAGACCGGGCAATATAAAAAAGAAAGAAAACTCTACAGGGAAGCTGAGAAGCACTTTCCCAATGATCTGATCCTCTTCTACAGGAAGGCCATTCTGGAATTGAGCACGGGAAAAACAACCCGAGCCGATGAATATATTGATCAATACGTTTCCATGCTCAAGGAGCGTTCCTATTCCGAAGCTGCTGTTTACTCAAGAATTGGAGATATTTACTGGGATGCGAGAATACTCAATAAAGCTGAAGAATTCCATCGCAGGTCTCTTTCCCTTGAACCTGAAAGAGCCATCAGATTGAATAATCTTGCTTTTCTTCTTATCGATGAAGAATTGAATGTTGAAGAAGGCATGTCACTCGCAGAAAAAGCCCTGGATTCAGAACCGGACCATTATACTTACCTGGATACCCGAGGATGGGGCCTGTATAAACAGGGCAGATACGAGGAGGCGGTGGAGGTCCTTGAACAGGCTTGGGAACTGAAGCCCCGTTATAACCACACGATATATCTTCACCTGGAAGCAGCCCGAAAAGCACATACCGGCCAGCAGGATCAGGGATAGCCGGTACTCCAGAGCGATGATCAGGTATGCAGCAGGTTCGGTGCCCGCAGTCAATGCTCCGGATCGCCATAGAGGAGACCCCTGCCGTGGGTACCCACATAGACCCGTCCGTATTTTTTGGGATCGCCGGCTACATGCAGAAGCAGGCCCCACTGGTGCGTATCGTCATTGATGCGTACCCAGCCGTTCCCGAAATCGTCCGAGCGGAAAATCCCTCTGACCCCTTCGATGGTACCGATCAGGAACAACGCGGGATGATCGGAACCCGGCGCCTCCTTTCCGAACCCGAAAGCATGGATCTCTTCCACCCCGGGAAGCTGTTTGAATTTCCCGCCGGAATCTTCAGAATGGAACAGCCCGTGAAACGCGGCCAGCCAGAGATCACTTTTCATGCCCGGGGTGACATAGAGCCGGTCCTGTCCGCCGCGGCTGTCCCCCCTTCCACGCCTTTCTTCCGGGATCCCTCCCGGAAGGGTCAGGGTTGAACCGGTGAAGTTGCGTCCCCTGTCCGTGCTCCGGTAGAACCAGCCGTTGAAAAGGTCCATGGCATAGAGAATACCGGGATCCGTCCGGTCGGCGATCACCCTGGTATCTTCCGGAAGCCTTTCCAGCTCTTTCCATGTTTCTCCGCGATCAAAGGTGAGAAAGGGCCTGCTCCCCTGAGGGGTCCAGATCCACACGGTGCCGTCAGCCGATACGGCAATATGACCGTGCCGGGCTCCGGGAAGAGGCATCGTCGCGGCGGGCTGCCAGGATGCTCCGCCATCCAGGGAATAGGCAATGTTCTCATCCGGCTGCTCTGCGGATTCAATTCCCACCCGGACGATCACTTCGGGTTTTAGCCATCCGCAGGCAAGATCATCCGTGTTCCCGAACCGCGGATTCACGAAACAATCCGGGGCGGGACGGACCAGGTCATGGTGCACAAACCCGCTATAATCCCCGATGGCACTGATTACCTGTGCTCCTTCGGGCGGACTCAGCAGGTCCAGGGGCACCGTCTCTTCGATGCCCTCACTCATGATGTGCCAGGTGGTGGGCAGGCCCCGGTCCGCACCGGTCAGGTCAAATGTTTCGTGACCCCCGTAACCCGCGGTGATCATGGCATGGTCCGGATCAAAGGGATCGATCTCCACATCGAACATCCAGTGTACCCCCGTGTGGCGGATATAGGGGGCTTTTGAGTAATCAAATTCCGCACCGCTTTCAAAAAGGGGTGTCCATGTCTCCCCGCCGTCCGTGCTCCTGAACAGTTCCTCTCCGCCGGCACTGTACCGGTGATAGGTGCTGGCAATAATTGCATCCGGATCCGAGGCATCTACCGAAACGGCCGCATACCCGAATGTCCTTCCCGCTTCGGGATCAGGCTGGTCGGGTGTGATCTCCGTCCAGCTGTCCGTTCCGGTATCCAGCTTCCAGACGGCCCCGTCGCGCATGGGCCAGGGGCCGGGATTGGTACCGTAGGTAATGTACATGACCCCGTTGCTGCCCAGTACCCCGTGGGTGGGCCTGAATCCGGTGGGCTGACCCGGCACGGCATGCCAGGTTGCTCCCCCGTCCCGGCTCCGGAACAGGTTTTCCCTTTCCATCAGGGATACCCCGGCATAGATCACGCGGCTCCTCTCATTGCTTTCGCCTGCCGGGTCAAAGAGGACAAAAATGATCCCGCTTCCCGTTCCCTGCCTTCGCTTCCAGCTGTTCCTCCTCTCTGTTGCTTCCGGAAGTTTCTCAGTGATGTCCGGGAAACTTTCCACCCGGGACCAGGAAAGGGCACCGTCCGTACTTCGCCAGAGTCCGTCGTGCCGGGTTCCCAGATAGATGATATTCCCGTTGAGGGGATCGACAGCCATCCGTTCCCCGTTTCCGCGCCCGTTCTCGTTCCCTCCCATCTTGAAAGGGACATCGGTCCTGTGGAAAGTATTTCCCCGGTCACCGGACATCAGGATGGCACCCTCAGGGGCGGAGGGACTGGTATAGGTTCCGCATGCCATGTAAAGTTTGTCCGGATTGGAAGGATCCAGGGCGATGCTTTCCACACCCATCAAGTTCCTGTCCCGGTAGGGAAGCCAGTCCAGGAGGGGTTCCCACACTTCCGAAACCGGGTTCCAGCGGTAGGCCCCTCCCATATCGGTACGGCAGTAACGGATCCCGGGAACGGTGGGATGGAAGATGATGCCGGTGACAAAGCCGCCACCGACGATCCGCACATTGTTCCAAACATAGGGTTCCTTTCCGGTCAGCTTTCCTGAGGCCTGGGAATGAGAAATTTCACAGCAGAAAACCAGCGGGATGGCGATGATCAGAAACCCGTGCAAATCCCTCATATCATTCAGAAAACAACCGGATGTTCCAGGTAACCCTGCCTTCCAGGGGATCGTTCTCCAGCTGGTAATCCTCCCATGTCCGGTTCAGGTAAATCTCATGGAGCACATTGTCTTCGGGCAGGCAAACAAGTCCCCCGGCCGGTTGATTGGCCGTGGTATAGAGTACCAGGTCCAGTTCAGACCAGTCCATCTCACCGGTCGACTGGGCAAGTTTGATATGTGGAATGACGGACCCGTCCCGTACCAGGACAATGATGTCAAGCGCGCCTTTTTCAATGTAATGCCAGCCGGACGAATAGCTCCTTCCGGTCTGGTAATCGATCCACGAGCCCGGCGGCAGGTAGACGTCCCTTCCCCGGCTGCTGGTGAAAAGCGGTGCCACCAGCATATCGGATCCGAACATGTACTGGTCGTCGATGAGCCATGAACCGGGATCGTCCGGATAATCCAGAAACAATGCCCGGACCATGGGCAATCCTTTTTCCGAACAATCTTTTGACTGGGCATAGATATAAGGCATCAGCCTGTATCTCATCTCGATGGCCGAGCGGAAATAATCCAGGAATTCTTCGCCGTATTCCCAGGCTTCCGTGGGTGGCTGGCCGTGGGTTCTGGAGTGGGAGCTCAGGGCCCCGAAAGCGGTCCACCTCCGGTAAAGGTTTTCGGGAGTGGGGGTGGTGAACCCTCCGAAATCATGGCTCCAGAAAGTAAATCCCGATAGCCCGAAAGAGAGTCCACCCCGGAGGGTTGCTGACATGCCCACATCCGTGGTGGCGGCATCTCCTCCCCAGTGGACCGGGTACCGCTGGCTGCCGGCCCAGGCGCTCCGTGCCCAGATAATGTTCTCCCCGCTCACTTCCCGGGTGATATCGGCTGCAGCCTTGTTGTACCTCAGGGGGTAAAGGTTGTGTTCATAGAACCCGGTACGCCCGGAATGATAGAGCCCGTTCAGGGAGGCGGCTTCGCCGAAATCGACCTTGATGGCCCCCACACCCATTTCCAGAAGGTTTCCGATCTTTTCCCCGTACCAGTCCACCGTGGCCGGATTGGAAAAATCCAGGATGGCATCCTCGTAGGGAAGATTCCCTGAACGGTCCCTGACCACCAGGTCATTTTTCACCAGTTCGGAGAACAGCCTGTTTTTTGGCACAAAATAGGGCAGCTGCCACAGGCTGATCCGGAAGCCCTGCTCTTTCAGATCGGTAATCATTCCTGCCGGGTCGTCGAACCTGGATCCGGCGAACCTGTAATCACATCGCCAGTCCTCTTCAAACCATCCTGTATCGAAATGGATCACGTCGGAGGGGATCCTGTACCTTCTGAGGTTGTCGGCCACCGTCCTGATCTGCTCTTCGGAAAAATAGGTGATCCGGCTCTGCCAGAAACCGAAGGACCACAGCGGGGGCATGGGGGATTTGCCTGTAAGGTCCGTGTATTCATCCAGGATCTCGGCGGGTTCGCCCAGGAAGACGAACAAATCCAGCTTATCGTCGCCGATCATCAGGGAAGTGATCCCGCTGTAATATTTGCCGAAATCACAGGTGATTGGTGTGGAGGTGTGCATGAACATACCGTATCCTTTGCTGCTCATGAAAAATGGAATGGGCTTGTACATGGTCTCGTTCTCCACTCCGTTTGCATCATCGGCGAAAAGGACCACCTTCTGTCCCCTCTTGTCCAGTCCCTTGAAGGACTCCCCGCAGCCATAGATCCTTTCTTCGGAGCCCAGGTTGAACACCGCGGCCACACTGCGTGAATAATCGGAAGCACGGCGCACATAGGAGAATGGCAGGATGGGGGTATAGGTGGAATCGTTATCCACCCGGTGCGTGGTCCGGGTGATCAGCTCCCCCTGTGCATCATAGATCTCAATACGCCATGGATTTTCCGTCACCACCACCGAACCGTGTTCACTGGCGTACCTGTGTCCCCGGTCGGTCCTGCTGTATTCCCAGGAGGAGTTTCTTTCCACTTTTCCCCGTGCCAGCATGAGGGATTCACCTTCCGGGGCCGCCTGCAGGCCGGTGCTTGCCCTGATCCTAAAAGTACGCGGTGTGATGAACTCCAGGGAGAAGGGAAGCTGTGGCGATTCGGCATATTCCCTGGCAGGGAATTCATTCTGCGGTACAGGACGCAGGAAGGCCAGCATGTTGTTGAAAGCCTGCCGGGTGGAGTATTCATATCGTCTGTAGGTGATCGTTCCGCGGGCACTGTCCGGATCGAATGAAGCCAGTGATTCGGCAAGATAGTAGGTGTTGGAAAAATCGCGAAAATCGCCGCTGATATCCAGGACTTCATTGACCAGGTAGGTCGGCGGGGCCACCGGAGGGATCTGTCCCGTGAGGCGGGTCATGGGAAAGATGCTCAGGATCATGGAAGCGAGCAGCCAGTGTTTTTTTATCATGGCATTAAATAATAAATTAATAAAATTATAAAATTTTAATATAAGTTAATATAGAAATAATATTTTATTATAATGTAATATATATATATAAGTCCAACATTATTTCTATCATTCAGGGCTGATCGTCCAGGTTATTTCCGGATGTTTGCCTGGAGCTGTGACCGCATTCAGAATCCTGAATTTGAGAT
>JBNJEV010000128.1:0-5550 GCA_051746185.1 Bacteroidota bacterium | reverse complement strand
CCCTTCTTTGAGATCATTCTCTTCGATGAAATCCCAGTAACATTGTGCCGAGGTGGCAAATCCGTCCGGGATCCGGATTCCTTTCGAACTCAGATGTTTGTACATTTCACCCAGGGAGGCATTTTTACCACCCACCACTGATACGCCTGAATGATCCAGTTCCTGGAACGTATAAATCAATTTCATGATGATAGGTTTTGTCTGTGTAAGGATCACGCGCCAACAGTGTGCCAGAGAAATACAAATCCGGACAGTATCCCGACAGTGCCTGCCGGTCAGGGGATCATACAGGAAAGAAAGGAAGTAAAAGCCCCCCGGAAGGTAGCGGAATGTGTGAATTAAATCCACACAATGTTGATATTTATCCCGGGATCTTTGGCATGATTTTCCCGATCATCTCTCTAAATTATACACATGCCTAAATTATACAGACATGAGAATTGCAATTTTCATCATGGTATCCCTTCCCGTTCTGATCGCATGTAATCCTTTCGTGAAGAACATCAATCAGGTAAATGATTCCCGGCTCAACTCCATTCAGCTGCCCGAAGGTTTTGAAATTGAGATCTACGCAGACCAGGTGGAAAATGCCCGATCCATGACCCTGGGAGACAGGGGGACCCTTTTCGTGGGCAGCCGCAGGGCCGGCAGGGTGTATGCTATTATCGACGAGGACAGGGATTACCGGGCTGACCGGGTGATCACGATCGCCGGGGGACTGAACAGTCCGAATGGCGTTGCCTTCAGGGACGGTGATCTGTATGTGGCGGAAATCAGCAGGGTCATAAAATACCCGGATGTTGAGGAAAACCTGGACGATCCCCCGTCCCCGGTCGTGGTGAAGGATGATTTCCCCGATGAAACCCATCACGGGTGGAAATACATTGCATTCGGACCCGATGGCCGGCTTTATGTGCCCGTGGGAGCACCCTGCAACAACTGTCTGAGCGAAAGAGAGATATTTGCCTCCATCACCCGGATGGATCCTGACGGCGGCAATTTTGAGATCTTTGCCCACGGGGTGCGGAACACGGTCGGTTTTGACTGGCATCCGGAGACCGGAACCCTCTGGTTCACCGATAACGGAAGGGACTGGATGGGGGACAACCGTCCGCCCGACGAGCTGAACAGGGCACCCCGCCCCGGGATGGATTTCGGTTACCCGTACTGTCACGGCAGCGATATCTCTGATCCGGAATTCGGCGACAGGAAGGACTGCGATCAGTTCATCCCCCCCGTCCAGGATCTGGGGCCCCATGTTGCCGCGCTGGGAATGATCTTTTATACGGGCGACATGTTCCCCGAAGCATACCGGAACCGGATCCTCATCGCGGAACACGGATCATGGAACCGCACCGTACCTATCGGGTACCGTGTGACCATGGTTGATCCGGAAGATGTTCAGTCCGGTTCCTATGAGGTCTTTGCCGGGGGCTGGCTGGAAGGAAGCAGGGCCTGGGGACGCCCGGTGGACATCCTTCAGCTGCCCGATGGCTCGGTGCTGGTTTCTGACGACCATGCCGATGTGATCTACAGGATCCATTACAATCAGCCGTGAATACCTATCCTGGAGCAGGCTTCGTGCGACAGCCCTGCGAGGATTCGTGAGACAGCCTTGCGAGGATTCGGGGAAAAGCCGAATAATCCAGTTGTCGAATGAATGTCTGCGGAAGGCCTGATCAGAAGGGTTTGCAGGTCGGAACCATGTCGTGGTGTTCCGGGATCTCAGGTCGGGAGTCGCCTTGTTCCGGGATTGCAGGTCGGGACGATGTAACTCCCTTCGGTCCGTTACATAGTGTCATTACTCCGCAATCTCTTCACTCAAGTGTTTTCGTGTCATTACTCTGCCATCCCTCCACGGATGTGATGCCGTGTCCCTCTCCCGCAATCTCTTCACTCGGAGGATGTTGTGTCTCGCCTGTGCAATTGGTTCACACGGGTGAGAATTTACAGAAGGGGTGTCTTGATGGAGCCGCAAGGAAGGGGCCTGACATCACAGACCGAAGGGAGTTATGTAGCCACGAATTGCGACCCCATCAGAGAATCGTTATGAAGTGATTTCAGGGAAACAATGTGCCTGTAGCTGCCTGCGATGAATTCCCCGGCCGGTGATGATCCCTTTGTCAATCCCGGTATAGTCATTATAAACCAGGTATCACTATTTCGGTATTTTTACAGGTAACAATGTTGTTGTTTCTTCTTATTTCTGTTAGTTTTTGAAAACTCCCTTTCTTTTTTGCGTGCTTTATATATAATTGGATAAAAGGCTAATAGAGAATAAAAATAGAAATGTCCAGAGATCAGCGACTTTACAAGATTGTTAAGAAGTAACAACTTTGTAAAGTCTGCTTTTCCCGAAATGGGACACCGGTTCAAAAAAAGCAACTTGTCAGGCGGTACGTCTCACATGTGTTGTTGCTGCGCTGGGATTCCTTCGAATGGAGAGGAACCTGGGTGGTATATTGGGACTGCAGGTCGGGACCATGTCGCGGTGTTCCGGTATTGCAGGTCGAGACGATGTAACTCCTGTGTTCCGGTATTGCAGGTCGAGACGATGTAACTCCTGTGTTCCGGGATTGCAGGTCGGGACCATGTCGCGATGTTCCGGGATCTCAGGTCGAGAGTCGCCTTGTTCCGGGATTGCAGGTCGGGACGATGTAACTCCCTTCGGTCCGTTACATAGTGTCCCTCCCCCGCAATCCCTTCACTCGGGTGAAATAATGTCCGTCCTCTGCAATCCCTTCACCAGGGGGATGTTGCGTCCCTCCCCCGCAATCCCTTCACTCGCGCATATGTATACGCGCATAAATACAGAGTACCGTTGTTCCTGCTGTTGCCTGAACGTGTGGTGAAGGGTTCACTCCTTCGAGGTGGTGAACAGATAATCGTCCTGCATGGCCTTTTTGTGGCATTCTATGCAGCTGGTGACCTTCCCCGCTGCCATCACTTTTCCGACATAATGAATTCTGCTTCCTGCTATTCTCCGGGAGGAGAAAACCAGAGGAAATTTTACTACATGTATGGGTAGAAAATTCTACAAAACAGCAGGGTTTCATTGTGCCGAAACCAGGGAAACCGCACATCTGATCCGGACCTCTCTGCTCACTACCAGTCCCCCGGAAAACGTACTGTTCCAGTCGACCCCGTAGTCAAAGCGGTCAATGGTCCCGGTCACCCGGAATCCGGCCCGCAGCTGGTCTTCCCCGCTAACCGTTCCATTGTATCTTGCCTGCAGGGTCTCACGCCGGGTAACTCCCCTGATGGTCAGCTCTCCCTCCAGTTCGTAAAGGTCCTCTGATGTGCCGGTAAAAGAAATGCTTTCGAATGTGATTTCCGGATATTCCTCCACGTATAAAAAGCTTTCCCCGCGAAGGTCCTCATCCCGTAAATCATTGTCTGTGTCAATGCTGCCGGACCGGATGGTTATCCGGATGTCCGCGCCTTCAAAATCGGTTCCCTCTGTCACAATGGTACCCGTGTAATCGGTGAATTCGCCTGAAACTGTGGATACGAGCATAAAATTGGCAGTAAACCCGATGTCGGAATGACCGGGATCCAGATCCCATGTCCTTTCCTGTGCTACCATAATCCCTGCGGCTCCGGTACACAGGATGATCGTCAAATAAGCGATTTTTCCTTTCATTGTATCGTCTTTTTTTAAACTTAACTACCCAGCTCTCTCCAAAAACAGTTCCGGTCTTTCTATATGAACCCGGGAAAAATTGGTAAGGTTGTTGTACTTATCCGTGTAAACCTGAAAAGAAATTATGAATGCATTGTTATTGATCGATATCCAGAAGGATTTCTTACCGGGAGGATCCCTGGAAGTACCCAAAGGAGATGAAATTATCCCGGCTGTGAATGAACTGCAGGATATTTTTGACCTGGTGGTGGCCACACAGGACTGGCACCCGGAGGATCACGGCAGTTTTGCCTCCAACCATCCGGGCAAAGAACCGGGAGACAAGGTGGAACTGGATGGGGTCGAACAGATCCTGTGGCCCGATCACTGTGTCCAGGAGACTGAAGGAGCCGAGTTTGCGGACGACCTGAAGATGGACCGGGTGGAAAAGATCATCCGGAAAGGTACCGATCCTGTGATCGACAGCTACAGCGGGTTCTATGACAACCAGCACAAACGCGCCACAGGTCTTCACGAGTATCTCCAGGAAAAAAATGTAAGCACGGTTACCATCACCGGACTGGCGGCTGATGTCTGTGTGCGCTATACTACCCTGGATGCGCTTGAACTGGGATACAAAGTATTCCTGGTGAAAAACGCCACCAGGGCTGTAGGGGGTGATGAAGAGCTGGAAAAGACCGTCAAAGAAGTCAGAGAAAAGGGTGCGGGGATCGTCAATTATGATGAAGTGATGGAGATGATGAAAGGTACCTGAAGCTGATGGTCAGAAAGATCTTCTTCATACGTCACGGGATCAGGCTGGATTTTGAAGATTCGTCCTGGAATCGGAATGCCCGGCGTCCCCATGATCCTCCCCTCTCCAGGAACGGGATCATCCAGGCAGAGGAAACCGCGAACCTTTTGAAAGAAAGTTCCGGGATCGGCCACATATTTTCTTCTCCTTTTCTCAGGGCCCTGCAGACGGCAGACATCATTGCCGAAAAACTGGGGCTTTTCGTTAAAGTGGAACATGGTTTTTCAGAATACCTGAACAGCAGCTGGTTCAAGACTTCTCCGAAGATCATGGAAAAGGAGGAGATGATCCTGGAATTCGATCATATTGATACGGAATACAGGACGATCACCAATCCGGTTTTTCCCGAGTCAGCGGAAAACGGGGATGTCTTCCGGAGAACGAAATACGTACTGGAAACCATCATCCATAATTACCGTGGAACCATCGCCGTCGTGGCGCATGAGGCCAACCTGAGGGAAGCAGCGAACCTGCTTTTGGGGGACCCCGACATGATGAACTATGGATTGTGCGCGGTGAACTGCCTGCAAAAGATTGACAACCGGTGGTACCTGGACCCGGCATCCACATTCCATTTTTCAGTTACCTGACAAACCAAAAAAACAGATACGATGATCAAATCCCTCAATCCATACAACCAAGAAGAGATCGGGAATTTTGAGGAAACCAGCATCCCCGACCTGGACAGGAAACTGTATGAGGCACAGAAAGGCTTTGCCACCTGGAGGTATACCGGCTTTGAAGAACGTGCCGGGTATCTCAGGGCACTTGCGGACCTGCTCAGGAAAAACACGGACGAGGTTGCAACCCTGATCAGCAGGGAAATGGGGAAGGTGATCGGGGATTCCAGAAAAGAGGTGAACAAATCGGCCATGGCCCTCGATTATTTTGCGGAGCACGGAAAGGAATACCTGGACGATCAGGTCAAAAAGACAGATAAAGGAGAAGGGATCATTGCTTACCAGCCACTGGGTGTGGTGCTGGGCATCATGCCATGGAACTATCCCTTCTGGCTGTTCTTCCGGTTTGCTTCCACCACCCTGATGGCAGGCAATACGATCCTGCTCAAGCATTCCTCCGATGTACCCGCCTGCGCTCAAAAGATCGATAAGAT
>JBNJEV010000127.1:0-5667 GCA_051746185.1 Bacteroidota bacterium | reverse complement strand
TCGATCTCCTCCGGGAAGGGCATTCCTGAAAACTGCTGGAAGTAGAGCAGGCATGCATTCCGCCATATTTCAGCATCCTTCTGCTGGATCTCAAGCATCATTCTGACACTGTTGAATCTTTCCCGGTCGATCTTATCCTCCACCGTTTTCCAGGTGGCACGCATCTGCGAGACCATTTTCACTCCCAGGTCATATTTGAAGCACAGTTCGTCCCACAGCGTGCGGCCCGATTTCATGGTGAAATCCCAGGGAAGATGGTGGAACCACAGCAGGAATTTATCCGGACAGGTTTCCGGATCGGACCATTTCTTTTCTATCTCGGGCGCATACTGACTGAGCGCATCGCTTCCCGAGGCAGTCCTGTCGAATCCGATCCCTGCAGAATCGGCCCTGTGGTAATACACCGAGGTCCAGTCCGGTCTTCCCCTGGATACCCAGGGTCCCGGACCGTAATGATGACCCTCGGCCATAATGTGGTGCAGTCCCAGGGGTGTCCTGTAATTGACGGCAGCTTCCCTGGAATTGATCATGAGCCCTGTGATGGTCTCCACCAGACCGGGATCATCCCCGAAAGTGAGCCTGATCCATTCTCCTGCTATTTCCTCCGCGGTCAGCTGATGGTCCCATGCAAGCCGGCCGAAACAATACCAGTTGGCCTGGCCGAAGTGGTGGCCCGTCCAGTTGATATCCGTACCGATGTTGGATACTCCGGCCATGGCGGTACGGTCCGTGCCATACATCGATCCGTCGACGATCCGGGCCACGGTTGCGCCCTCATGGGGACGGTAGGTATCCGCCTCCAGGGTCTCCCTGTAAAGCGGCGCCAGGTATGCCAGGTGGGTTCCCTGTCCCAGGTACTCCTGAGTGATCTGGAATTCCGGGGCCAGGGCGGTTTCGGGCATGGCCCCGAACATGGGATGGAAAGGTTCGCGTGGCTGAAAGTCTATGGGCCCGTTCTTTACCTGGATGTACACGTTGTCGCGGAACTCCCCGTCATGGGGGACAAACTCATTGTAAGCCTGTTTGGCCCGGTCCACCTCAATATCGGCACTGTATACAAAGGCGCGCCACATGACGATCCCTCCGTGCGGGGCCAGGGCCTCTGCAAGCATATTCGCCCCGTCAGCATGCGAACGGTCGTAATCCTGGGGCCCGGGCTGGCCCTCAGAATCGGCCTTCACCAGGAATCCGCCGAAATCCGGGATGGCGTCATAGATCTCATCCACTTTCTCAGCCCACCACTGACGAACTTCCGGATCCAGCGGGTCGGCAGTTTCAAGACCCCCGATCTCCATGGGAGCGCTAAACCTCGCGGTCAGGTATATTGTGATCCCGTAAGGTCTGAACACCTCCGCCAGTACGGCCACCTTTTCGATATAGTCCGGTGTAAGCACCAGGGCATTCGCATTCACATTGGTAATTGAGGTCCCGTTGATGCCAATGGACGCATTCGCCCTGGCATAATCCACATACCTGGGATCCTTATACGTGGGCAGGGTGTTCCATTTCCATAACGAGAATCCTGCATACCCCCGTTCTACTGTCCGGTCCAGATTGTCCCAGTGGTTCAGGAGCCGGTGCCTGATCTTCGGGGCCCGGGAAACGGGCAGTCCGGCGAGGGTGTTTCCGGCCTGGATCTCCCTTAAAAGATGAAAAAGACCGTACATGGCACCCACTGTTTCGTTGGCCGCAACAACCAGGTACTCTTTTCCCCGGAATGTCACTCTGTCAATCAGGAAACCCTCTTCCCCGAGGGATTCCAGATGCTGTTTCACCTGATCCGTGTTCAGGATTTCGAAATGCCCCGGCGTACCGATCACCAGGGTTGCATTTTCGGAGAATCCTTCCGAGGAGGAAGCGGGTTTCCCGAGCATTCCTTCGGATGCCCGGCGGATCTCCTCCCCTATTACACTGCCGGTGGGTGTGGACAAATCCACTACCACATGGTCCAGGATCCCGCTGACATATTCATAATGTGCAGGCTCCGGTACCGGGGCATACCTGAGCCATAGTTCATATCCGTTTTCCCCACAGAGGTCTGTTCCCGATAGGAAGGGGATCAGGAACATAAAAAAGATGAGTTTGCCTTTCATGTGGTTTTGTTTTATGGTTACCTGTTTGACTGGTGTAAAGTTCGATGGATTAATTTACGGAATGATATTCCCCATCTTTCAAAGCTGCTTGAGCACACCTAAATTTGACCAGATTGCCAATTTAACAAAATCTGGGACCTCACAGGGCTGAAAATCGGTGCACGGGAATATAAATTATCAGTTTATTATACTATTCAGGTTGTTTTTTTCTAATAAATATTTCGTAACCAATATTTATTATCCAAAACAGCATCGATATAGTGAATGGTTGGATAAAAAATATTTTTAAACTCGGAGAGGATCAAAACAAATTTCGGAGTAAGTCCAGGGATTTTGCGTCTGATTTGATTATCTTGGGACGTTCCATGAACAGATCGAATGAATCCCACAGACCGTTCAGTCTGAAAAGATCCTCCAGTCTGAAAGGACCCTCATCCGTACTGAGAATCCTGCTTTTGCTGATCCTGGCGGCGTGGCAGCGTGTTCCCGTTATCTCACAGGATCCCTCCTTCATCCGTGAGCATTACGTAAAGAACGAATACCGCATTGAAATGCGCGACGGGGTAAAACTCCACACCATAGTCTATACCCCGGAGGATACCTCGCAGGAATACCCCATTTTGCTGAACAGGACCCCCTATTCTATCGGACCCTACGGGGATGTCATGTCTCCTTCCCTCTCACCCAGCGAATGGCTGGTCAGGGACCTGTATATTTTCGTGTTCCAGGACGTTCGGGGAAAATTCATGTCCGAAGGAGAATATGTGAACATGCGGCCGGTAGAGGAATCCTGCGCCGGCAAGGAAGATATCGATGAAACCACCGATACGTGGGATACGGTGGACTGGCTGGTCAGGAATATCAAAAATCACAATGGGAAGGTAGGCATGTACGGAATTTCCTACCCGGGATTTTACACGGTAATGGGAACCATTCATGCCCATCCCGCCATGGTCTGCACCAGTCCCCAGGCTCCCATATCGGACTGGTTTTTGTGGGACGACATGCACCACAACGGGGCCTTTGCCCTGCCCTTAAGCTTCAATTTTTTTCAGTTCTTCGGACAGGAGCGGAAAGGGCTGACCTCCCGCTGGTCCCGGGGACTCACCTATCCCACGACAGATGCCTATCATTTTTTCCTGGATCTGGGTCCGGTGAGGAATGTGAACGAGCACTATTTCCACCACACCATTGACTTCTGGAACAAATTCACGGAACACCCGGACTATGACCGGTTCTGGCAGTCCAGAAGCACCCTTCCCCACCTGAAGGATATCCGGCCTGCGGTGCTGACCGTCGGGGGCTGGTACGACGGGGAAGACCTTTCCGGGGCCCTTCATACTTACAAAGAGATCGAGAAAAACAACCCCGGTACGGTCAATATGCTGGTGATGGGCCCCTGGACCCACGGAGGATGGGCCTGGCCGGAAAACAACGATGTAAGCAGGATCCCTTTCCCGGAAGAGGATATTTTCTTTTTCCAGAAAGAGATCGAGGCCCCCTTTTTCAGCCATTACCTGAAAGGAGCCTCCGATCCCGGACTGCCCGAAGCATGGGTGTTCGAGACCGGAACAAATACCTGGAAATCTTATGATTCCTGGCCTCCGAATCGAACAACCGGAAAACAGCTCTACCTGCACGAAAATGGGAGCATGTCTTTTTCTCCTCCTGTCCCGGACGAAGATGCTTTTGATGAATTTGTCAGCGACCCCGACCGCCCGGTCCCCTACACCGCTCCTTTCATCACCTGCAGCTCCTTCTACAATTCACAGTACCTAACGGAAGACCAGCGCTTTGCTTCCACACGCCCGGATGTGCTTGTGTTTGAAGGGGAGATCCTTGAACAGGATGTGACGGTCACGGGACCGGTGGAGGTGGAACTGTATGTATCCACGACGGGGACCGACGCAGACTGGGTGGTGAAGCTGATCGATGTGTTTCCGGATACGGCGGATAACCGGGGACTGAACCCCCGGGAGATCGATGTGGGCGGATACCAGATGCTGGTCAGAGGGGATATTTTCAGGGGAAAATACAGGAATTCATTTGAAGATCCCGAACCGTTTACTCCGGGTGAAGTCACCCTCGTGCGCTTCGTTCTTCCCGATATCAATCACTGTTTCCGCAGGGGCCACAGGATGATGGTCCAGGTACAGAGCAGCTGGTTCCCGCTGTTTGACCGGAACCCGCAGACATTCACCAACATCTATACCTGCGGGGGGGAAGCTTTCCGGAAAGCCACCCACCGGATATACCATACCCCGGAATACCCGACTCATCTGAACCTGAACATCAAATAATTCTGAATCCTTCCACTGGTACAGATCCTACCCGGACAATTTCGGGAAATGGACTGCGATCAATCTGACAGCCTCTTCTTTTTCAATCTGAGTGTCGCCAACCATGATCGACTGCTTGTGAAATTCATGACCATCGAGTTCAAAGTTGTCCTTGGCTTTCTTGCTGGCGAACATCACCCTGCGTAAACCGAAGCCGTCCCTGGTGCATTCGTACAGGAACCAGTAATGGTCGTTGTACATGATGAAAGAGTCACAATCGCTGCCGTTTTTCACGGCCACGTGAAGCACACTCTGTTGATTGTCGTACTCAACAGTATATACCTCATATGTGTCTCCCATGTAATGGTAGACTTTGTCGGTGGACGTTACCACAAATTCACCGCTGGAAGTATTGGTGGAGCCTGAAAGGAAAACCTCTCCCCCACCGCCTGAGCCAGCGGCTAAGCTTAATGTTGCAGCAAAAAATAATGTGATCGCTGCTGCCGTCATTCTCATTAAATCATTCTTCCTTGTTTTCATGGCTCTGAGTTTTTTATGTTGTTAATGCTGGTACAACGGTTTCAGGACAGGATCTTTCAACTAAACCGGCGGTTTAACAGAAGGTTTAACATTGAAATCATTATTTTTAGAGTCCAAACGACCTGAGAACAACCGGACCGCCTTGTCAGAACTGGAAGATTTCACCCCGGAGGCATCTTACCGGATCCGTTGGTTTGATCCCGTCACAGGTGAATGGGGTGAGGTCGTGGAGGTTGCGGCCGATTGTGATGGGACTCTTGAAATCCGGTCATTCCCCTGCGGGAAAAATCCCTCGGATACCGACCATGCTGCCAGAATTAAGAAAATCCAATAAACAGGAAAACTATGAAAAAAACCGTTTTGTTATTGATGTCTGTCCTGGTACTGCCCCTGTATGCCCAGGGACCCGGGCAGGATGTATATTCCATCCCCTCACAGTTTGAAAGGATCGAGATCGTAAGGATGGGTCCGGGTACCGACATGCTGGAGGGCCTGGATCAATTCATTGCAGAGAAGGAGATTACCAACGGGGTGATCCTTTCCGGGATCGGTTCCGTTACCGATTACCATTATCATGTGGTCAGCGACAAGAACCTGCCTCCCGCCGAGGAATATCCGAAAGCTTCCGTGCCCATGGACCTGATCGCCGTGCAGGGATATATCTTCAACAAGAGGGTACATGCGCACATCACCCTTTCGGATGAGAACAGCGTGGTGGGAGGTCACCTGGAGCCGGGAACAAAGGCCCTTACCTT
>JBNJEV010000126.1:0-5907 GCA_051746185.1 Bacteroidota bacterium | reverse complement strand
ATGGTAATTCTGATCACAGGTGCCAGCAGAGGGGTGGGTGCAGCCCTGGCACGAAAACTGACCGGGGCGGGACATACAGTCCTGCTTGTTTCAAGGAACCGGGAAGCATTGCAGACCCTTGCTGAAGAATGTAACCGCACTGCAGGGAAAACAGTCTGTCATGATATCCCTTTTGATCTGACAGAATTGTCCGGCCTGGCAACGGAATTTGTTTCCCTGGTCAAAAAACACGCCGGGGTGATCGATGTGCTGGTCAACAATGCAGGCCGGATGCTCAACAAGCCTTTTACCCGGATCAGTCTCAGGGAGGCCAGGGATCTTTTCGAGGCCAATTTCTTCGCACCTGCCGGGCTGATCAGGGTCATCCTGCCCCTGATGGCGGACTCAGACCTGAAACATGTGGTCAATATCACCAGCATGGGTGGATTCCAGGGAAGTGTCAAGTTCAAAGGTCTTTCCTTTTACAGCGCTTCCAAAGCCGCACTGGGGAACCTGACCGAATGCCTGGCCGAGGAATTGAAGGAGGAGGGGATCAGGGTGAATGCCCTGGCCCTGGGCTCGGTGCAGACGGAAATGCTATCTGAAGCATTTCCCGGTTACAGGGCTCCTTTGAGTCCGGAGCAGATGGCTGAATTCATCCGGTGGTTCATCCTGGAAGGGGCTGCTTATTTCAATGGGAAGATCCTGCCTGTCGCAGTCACCACCCCCTGACCAGGTTCTCTTCGGTATATTCCTTTGCGGTGATGGATCCTTTCATCAGCAGGGAGCCATTCAGGGCCAGGGCATGCATTTCATCCTCGCCCGGATAGATGAATATGGGCGCGATGAAACTGACCCTTTTCTTGATATTATCCGTCAGGTGTGCATTGTGGGCCATCCCTCCCGTAATGATGATGGCATGGACCTCGCCATTCAGCACTGCCGCCATGGCGCCGATCTCCTTGCTGATCTGATAGCCCATGGCATCCTGGATCAGTTTTGCTTCCGGGTCACCTTCCCCGGCCATTTTTTCCATCTTCCGGGCATCCCGGTGACCCAGGTACGCATACAGTCCGCCTTTCCCTGCCAGCATCTCCTTTACCTGTTCCAGGGATTCGGCTTCTTCAAAACAATACCTGGCCAGGGCGCCGGTGGGAAGTGTGCCCGATCTTTCCGGTCCGAATGGTCCGTCTCCGTCCAGGGCATTGTTCACATCGATCACCTTTCCCTTCCGGTGGGCTCCCACAGATATGCCGCTTCCCAGATGGGCGACGATCAGATTCAGGTCTTCATAACTCTTTGCACACGACTGGGCATAGGTCCGCGCGGTGGCTTTCTGGTTCAGGGCATGGAAAATGGAGATCCGCCGGAAGGCCGGATGCCCGCTGAGGCGCGCTACATCATGCAGTTCATCCACCACTACGGGATCGGCAATGTATGCTTTTGCACTGGTGAAATACTGGATCAGTTCCCTTCCGATAAGACCTCCCAGGTTGCTGGCATGCTCGCCGGTGACCCCCTCCCTGAGATCACGGATCATGTCATCATTCACTTCATACACACCCGATTCGATGGGATGGATCAGTCCCCCGCGGCTGATGATCATCCCTACCCGTGAGGGAGGGATGTGGTTCTCTCTGACCTCCCTCAGTACCAGTTCCTTGCGGAATTCCAGCTGATCGGTGATCTTTTCAAAACGGTCCAGTTCACTGCATTCGTGCCGGATCGTTTTCAGGAAAAGGAACCTGTCGCTGTGATATACGGCGATCTTTGTGGATGTGGCTCCGGGATTGATTGCCAGGATGTAATCTGCTTCCATTTTAAGCTGCTTTTTAGCCCGATCCGGGGACTTATTGTTCGCGGGCGGCCGTTACCGCCGCCAGAAGGATGGAGTCGAATTTTGCCTGTTCAGAATCTGATCTGGAGGTCAGTACGATGGGTGCCGAGGCCCCCACGATCATGGATGCCACTTTGGCCCTGGCAAAAAAGACCAGGGTTTTGTACAGCACGTTCCCCACTTCGATGTCGGGCATCAGAAGAAGGTCCGTATCACCGGCTACCTCACTTTTGATCTCCTTATGCTTTGCGCTTTCCGATGAGACCGCATTGTCGAATGCCAGCGGTCCGTCCACAATGCAATTCTTGATCTGTTCCCGCTGGTTCATTTTTGAAAGCAATGCGGCATCCAGTGTTGCATTCATGTTGGTCTGTACCTTTTCCACCGCACCCAGAACGGCCACCTTGGGTCTTTCAATGCCCAGCTGGTTCAGAACCCTGACCGCATTGTTCAGGATGCTGATCTTTTCTGTGAGGTTGGGTGCGATGTTCATGGCCACATCGGTTACGGCGATGAGCTTATGGTAGGTCTCCACCTCGAAATAGGCAAAATGGGAGAGGAGATTCCCCGTACGAAGCCCGTAGTCTTTGCTCAACACACAGCTCAGCATATCTGAAGTGCCCACCTTCCCTTTCATCAGCACATCCGCTTTGCCGTCATGGACCATTTTTACCGAAAGGGTGACCGCTTCCAGGGGAGTGGATGCTTCGATAAAATCATATTTGCCGATGTCAAGCTCCAGTATTTCCGCCATCCCGAATGTCTTTTCCTTGTTTCCCACCAGTATCGGCCTGATGATCTTCTGTTCGGAGGCATGGATGACCGCACTCAGGGAATGGGCATCCTCGGACGCGGCAAGAACGAGCTTCCTGGGCTTATGTTCTTTGTCCAGCTGATCCCTCAGCTGGGAGAGCTTTGTTAACATGATGGATTCAGATTAGAGTTTACAGGCACTTCTGGAGGATCTTATAGGTGTCGGTGGCAATGACCAGTTCCTCGTTTGTTCTGATTACCAAGACAGTAACTTTGGATACGGGTTTGGAAATGATCTTGTCTTCCCCTTTCACACCATGATTGGCCACCTCGTCAAAATGCACACCGAGGTAATCCATATGCTGGCAGATCATGCGCCGGATATTGAAATCGTTCTCGCCGACCCCGCCTGTAAAGATCAGACAGTCCAGTCCGTTCATAATGGCAGCATAGGCACCGATGAATTTCTTGACCCGGTAGGCATACATGGTGAGGGCAAGGTTGGCCCTTTCGTTCCCTTCATAATAGGCCAGCTCGAGATCCCGCATGTCCGAAGAGATCTCTGAAATACCCTTGATCCCGCTCTGTTTGTTGATCAGGTTGCTGATCCCCTTCAGGCTCAGGTGTTCCTTGTCGGCCAGGTATAACAGCACACCCGGATCGATGTCGCCCGTCCGCGTACCCATGATCAGTCCGTCCACAGGGGTGAAACCCATGGAAGTATCCTGTGATTTTCCATGTTCAACGGCTGTCAGCGATGCTCCGTTTCCCAGATGACAGGAGACCACCTTCATGTCCCTGGTATCCCTGTTCAGAATTTCACTGGCCCTCTTGACCACATATTTGTGGCTGGTCCCGTGATATCCGTATTTCCGGATCCCGTATTTCTCATAGTATTCCCTCGGGATGGCATACATATATGCTTGGGGGGGCATGGTCTGATGAAAAGAAGTATCGAACACTGCCACCTGGGGAATCCCGGGAAGCAGGTTTTCCACAGAAAGGATCCCCTTCAGGTTGGCGGGATTGTGCAAGGGGGCAAGCTCAATGCATGCTTCCACATCTTTGATCACTTCCTGGGTAATCAGCACACTCTCCTTGTATTTTTCCCCACCCTGGACAACGCGGTGTCCCACAGCGACGATGTCCTCGATCTTTTTGATCACCCCGTGTTCCTTGTGGGTAAGGGCATCCATGATCAGATTGATCCCCGTCGTATGATCCATCACCGGGGCGACATTCTTGTATTTGTCTTTTCCCTCCGGCCGGTGGGTGATCACAGCGTCTGTGAACCCGATCCGTTCCACCAATCCTTTGGCAATGACCCTGGATTCACTGTCATCCATGTTGAAAAGCTGGTACTTGATGGAAGAACTTCCGCAGTTTAAAACTAGTATTATCATGAGTTTCCGTTGCTTTTTTTAATATGAATATTGCATCATTCCCGGTTCTTCAAACCGTATGCCTGGTTGGCAGTAATGGCCGCAAGGTTTACGATGTCACTTACCGAGCAACCCCGTGAAAGATCATTGATGGGAGCTGCCATTCCCTGAAGGACAGGCCCGATGGCCTGCGCTTTGGCCAGCCGCTGAACGAGTTTGTAAGCAATGTTGCCCGAATTAAGATCGGGGAAGATCAATACGTTTGCATTCCCCTGGATGGGACTTTCAGGGGCCTTGCTTTTTGCAATGGATCCTATCAGCGCGGCATCTGCCTGCAGGTCCCCGTCAATTGTGAGGCTGGGGTCCATTTCCTTTGCAAGCCTGGTGGCATGGACCACCTTGTCAACCATGGGATGGTCTGCACTACCTTTGGTGGAAAAGCTCATCATGGCGATCCGTGGTTCAAATCCAAGCAGGGAACGGACGGTCCCGGCTGTGGCCACAGCGATCTCTGCCAGCTGTTTTTCATTGGGATCGGGATGGACCGCCCCGTCGGCAAATACAATGATCCCGTTTTCCCCGAAGGACTGATCCTGCAGGATCATGATGAAGGCTCCGGATACAATGCTGATCCCGGGCAGGGTCCTGACGATCTGAAATGCCGGGCGCAGAACATCGCCCGTGGCATTTCTCGCACCAGCCACCTCCCCGTCGGCATCTCCTGCCTTGATCATGAGCGTGCCAAGATAGAGGGGATCTTCCACCAGCCTGGCAGCTTCTTCCATGCTCATTCCCTTTTCTTTCCTGAGTTCATGCAACAGATCGGTATACTCCTTTTTTTTTGGATGTTCTGCGGGATTGATGATGGTGGCCTCTTCCAGGTTCTTCAGTCCGTACTGATGCGCTTTTTTTGCCACTTCATCCGGATCTGCGATCAGGATCACCTCGCAGAAATTCTCCCTGATGATGGCATCCGCTGCCATCACCGTTCGCTGTTCATCTCCTTCCGGAAACACTACACGCTGACCGTTCGTCTGTGCCTGCTGCCGTATTTTTTCAATTAAATCCATTGATTATCAACAGTTTGGTTTTAATATGATTTGCACCTAAAGGTAATTAAAAAAAATTCCACAGATCCCCCGTTTCCATGAATTAATCCATATTGTAAAGCATCTTTTTGTCGGGCTGAGCCGGCTTTTCTGAACCATAACAGTTGATTGATGATTTCACGGACTTTTCTATATTTGTTGCTTTATTGAACGCTCCCGGAACCGAATATGATGATATGACAAATGAACGATTCAGAGAATTACAGGCCCGGCTGGACGGGGATCTCCATACAGACCGCATCCGCCGTATCCTGTATGCCACCGATGCATCTGACTACCGGGAGAAACCGATGGCCGTGGTCTATCCGCGCCATGAACAGGACATCAGGGAACTGATCCGGTTTGCAGCAAGGGAAAAGGTAACCCTGATCCCCAGGACCGCAGGTACTTCCCTGGCCGGACAGGTAGTGGGTAACGGGATCATCGTGGATGTATCCCGATACATGACCGCGATCCTGGAAGTGAATGAAAAACAGCGCTGGGCACGGGTCCAGCCCGGGGTGATCCCGGATGAGCTGAACCTGGCGCTGAAGTCCTCCGGATTGTTTTACTGTCCGGAAACATCCACTTCCAACAGATGCATGATCGGGGGAATGATCGGAAACAATGCCTGCGGGCTCCATTCCCTGATCTACGGGACATCCCGCGATCATACCATTTCGGTAAGGGCAGTGCTGAGCGATGGCTCGGTGGCTGAATTCGGTCCCCTGGATGAAGCAGGGCTGAAGCAAAAACTGGAGGAGGATAACATGGAGGGGACGATTTACCGGTCGCTCCATGAAATGCTCTCCGATCCATCCAACCAGCAGTCGATCCGGGAAGAATTCCCCGATCCGGGGGTGGTGAG
>JBNJEV010000125.1:0-5912 GCA_051746185.1 Bacteroidota bacterium | reverse complement strand
GTTGACCCGCCAGGGCTCGAACCTGGACTCTTCTGATCCAGAGTCAGACGTGTTGCCAATTACACCACGGGTCAATGATTAAGGAAATGCAAAAATAATAATCTTCAACAGTATCACCAATAAAATTGTTACCTTTCAGATGCTGTGACACCTTCCTGCGGATATTTCGTTATACCGGGAACCGGGGAATCCGCAAACCGTGTGACCTGATGAAAGAAATTATTCAGTTAAGAAAATACCTGCACCAGCATCCTGAGATTTCCAACAGAGAGCATGCAACCTCATCGTATATTGCCGGTTTCATGGAACAGTTCTCGCCCGACCGGGTCATCTCCCTTGCCGGCACAGGGAAAGCATTTGTATTTGACAGCGGTAAAGGTGGCAAAACGGTCATATTCAGGGCCGAACTGGATGCACTTCCCATCAAGGAGACCGGTCACCCGGAACATGCTTCGGTGCATCCCGGGGTGGCACATGTCTGCGGTCACGACGGACACATGGCCATCCTGGCACGATTAGCTCAGAGAATTGCCGTTGATCCCCCGCTATCCGGAAAGGTAGTATTGCTTTTCCAGCCTGCCGAAGAAGTTGAACAGGGTGCCCTGGATATCTTGAAAGATCCGGAATTTAAAAACATTGAACCCGACTTCATTTTTGCACTCCATAATATTCCGGGCGTATCCAGGCACAGGGTCCTTCTGAAAGAAGGAAGTTTCGCCGCCGCGTCCCGGGGAATGACCATCCGGCTCACAGGCAAAACTTCTCATGCGGGTGAACCGGAAAAAGGGATCAATCCCGCAAATGCTGTTTCAGACATTATTTCCGGGTTGAAAAGAATGAATGAGAATCCTTCCCGGTTCCGGGATATAACCTTTTCCACTGTCATCCATATCCTTCTCGGGGAAATCTCATTCGGGACCTCCCCGGGGTATGCGGAAGTGAGGATCACACTAAGGGCCTTTGAGAACAGGGATATGGAACTGCTCATACAGGAAACAGAAAAGATGGTTGCCGGTATCACCCGGAAGGAAGGTCTGGGTCACGAGATCTCTTACAGCGAGATCTTTCCTGCAACCGTTAATGACCGTGCGTGTGTTGAATTAATCAGGCAATCGGCCCTGGAACTGGATCTGCCGGTTGAATACCTTAAAAATCCTTTCCGCTGGTCGGAAGATTTTGGTTATTTTACCGGGAAGTATCAGGGAGGGTATTTCGGACTGGGAGCGGGAGAAGACCAGCCTGCATTGCACAATCCGGATTATGATTTTCCCGACGAGATAATCGAAACAGGGGCGAATTTGTTTTACTCCATATACAGGAAGATCTTGTTTAACAATCAAACCAATTGAACTATGCTGGATATCAAAAAGATTAACAAAGAGTCAGATTTTGAAAAAATTACGAGAAAAGAATTTGTGGACTTCCTCTATGAGCACCTCGACCGTTTCGGCGATCCCTGGGAGGAGATCAACAAATGCCTGAGTTATGCTCTTTCGGATGAAAAATCGGAAGGCGGATTTGCACTGGCTGCCTTTTACCAGGGTGAACTGGTGGGCGGACTTATCATGAACCGGACAGGAATGGCCAATTATATCCCGGGTTGGGTACTTGTCTATGTGGCGGTTGATGCCAAATACAGGGGCAAAGGCTTCGGAAGGGAGATCATCGAGGAATCTTTCAAACATTGTGATGGGGATGTGAAACTTCATGTGGAGTATGACAATCCTGCAAAAAGGCTTTACGAGCGGATCGGTTTCACATCAAAATATGCTGAAATGCGCTATCAGAATAAATAATGGCAAGTACATCCCGGATCATTATCAGAAAAGATGCCCTTGTGAACAATGTGGGTTTCCTTCAATCACTGGTGAAGGACGGGACCGTTATTTCGGCAGTGATCAAGGGGAATGCATACGGACACGGAACACCGCTGGTCGTGCAGACCCTTGAGGAACTGGGTATCCATCATTTCTCAGTCTTTTCTTCTCCCGAAGCCAAAGATGCTCTCAGGCACAAAGGCCCGGACTCCACCATCATGATCATGGGATACGTGGATGAAGAGGACCTGGAATGGATCATTTCCCATGATGTTGAATTCTATGTTTCTGATCCCCTTCAGCTGGATCAGGCACTTTCAAAGGCAAAGTCGCTGAAGAAAGACGCGAAGATCCATCTGGATATTGAAACAGGAATGAACAGGACGGGCCTGACCCTCAGACAGCTCAAAAATGCGATTGAACTTCTCAGGCAGAACAGGCAATATCTGACAGTGAAGGGAGCCACCTCTCATTTTGCCGGCGCGGAAAGTATTGCGAACTATACCAGGATCAAAAAGCAGTTCTCGGTATTCAACAAAAGGATCAAAACACTGCAGCAGGGGAAAATATACCCGGTAAAAAAGCATATTGCCAGCTCCGCGGCCATGATCAACTATCCCGAAACCCGGATGGACCTGGTCAGGACCGGGATCATGGTTTACGGGTACTGGCCCACCAAGGAAACCTTCATTAACTATGTCCACAGGAAAAAGGACAAGACCGATCCTCTGAGAAGAGCATTGAACTGGGTAACCCGGGTTATGCTGATTAAAGATGTCCCTGAAGGGGAATTTATCGGATACGGACTGAATTACCAGGCACTTCACAAAATGAGGATCATGGTGCTTCCCGTGGGTTACTGCAACGGCTACAGCCGGTCACTGAGCAATAACGGACACGTGATCGTGCATGGAAAAAGGTCGCCCGTGATCGGAATGGTGAACATGAATATGATCATCTGTGACATTACGGATAGTCCGCAGGTCAGGCCGGGAGATGAGGTCATCCTGATCGGTCAGCAGGGTGATGCGGAAATATCTTTCTCCTCATTTGCGGAGATGAACAATTCCCTGAATTATGAAATACTGGCACGGTTGCCGGAAAACATTGAACGTATACTAATCAACAGATAGAAAGTAATGGCTTTTATGACCCTGGACAGCAAAAAGCTGAAATCCAATTATGATTATCTTAACCGGCTCTTCAGAAAAAACGGGATCCAGTGGACCGTGGTGACCAAAATGCTCTGCGGAAATAAACTGTATCTTACAGAAGTGCTCAACCTCGGTGTCACCCAGGTTTCCGATTCACGTGTATCCAACCTGAAGGCGATCAAATCCATCCGTCCCGGCATCGAAACCATCTACATCAAGCCCCCTGCGAAGAGGGCCATACAGAGCGTGGTGAAATATGCGGACATCAGCATGAATACGGAAATGGAAACCATCCGGCTGCTCTCGGAGGAAGCCCGCAGGCAAAACAAGGTACACAAGATCATGATCATGATCGAGCTGGGAGAGCTTCGTGAAGGGATCCTGGGCGAGGAATTCATCGATTTCTATGCCAATGTATTTAAGCTCGACAATATCGAAGTGGTGGGGATCGGAACCAATCTCACCTGCCTTTACGGGGTGCTTCCGAACCATGACAAACTCATTCAGCTGAGTCTTTACGAACAGCTGATCGAGGCAAAATTCAACAAACAGATCCCGTATGTGTCCGGTGGGTCATCGGTCACCATTCCCCTGATCTTCCAGAATCTTCTACCAAAGGCGATCAACCATTTCCGGGTGGGTGAAACCCTGTACCTGGGAACGGATGTGTACAATGATACCACCCTGAAAAACATGCATTCGGATGTTTTCAGACTCTATGCGGAGATCATCGAACTGAGTGAAAAACCCGTGGTCCCCATCGGGGAGCTGGGGACCAACGTGGAGGGGGATGAATTCAATTTCGATGAGAAAGACATCGGACAAACAACACACCGGGCCATCATCGACCTGGGTCTGCTGGATGTGGACGAAAAACACATCCAGCCGGTCGATGGCAGTTTCAGCTTTGTGGGAGCAAGCTCCGATATGCTGGTCATTGACCTGGGGGAAAACAAAAAGAACTACAAAGTGGGAGACCTGCTGGAATTCAGGATGAACTATATGGGAACCCTGAGGATCATCAATTCCAGGTACATCGAGAAAAGACTGCGCTGATGGATCAATTTGTGATCCGTGAGATCGACCAGTATAACGCGGGTTTTCAATCCATGTTGATCTTTCGTACCTTTGTCCAGGGATTTATTTCCTAAAGGGACCCATGAAACCGGAAATCAACCATACTGCTTTCGGATCCATCACAGTGGAGAAGCATAAGTATGGCCACGATGTATACATCAGGGCGGATGGTGAGGTGAAAAAACGGAAAAAGAAACTATCCAAAAGAATCTATGGCACTTCCCACACCATTTCCCTGGAGGAGATCAAATATATCTTCGATAAGAATACAGAGGGGATGGTCATCGGAACCGGCCAGTATGGTGTGGCCAGACTCTCGGATGAAGCTGCAGAATTCCTGGAAAAAAAACATTGCAGGGTAATCCTCGAACCGACACCACGGGCAATCAAACAGTGGAACCAGGCCGAAGGAAAATGGATCGGCCTGTTCCACATCACATGCTGAACCTCCGGCTAGAAGCCTCCGCCGAAATCCATATCACCGCCGTCACCACCGCCCCTGCGGTTTTCAGCCTCATTCCCGTAATTATTGATCCGGTAACTGAGGGTCAGGGTCAGCACCCTGGGTTCACGCGTCATGACAACATGCTGTTCAAAGTTGTCCCCAAAGCTGGTGAAATCTCTCCGAACCGTCCCGAAAACATCCCTTAATTGAAGGGTAGCAGAAAATTTGCGGTCGAACAGATCCTGTCTGAGCGCCAGGTTCATGTAATAGTACCCTTCCCTTGTACCCTGTGCGGTGACAGTTCCGCTGCGGTAAGCCATATTGGTCTGAAGCCTTGTCGTCTTTGTGATCTGGAATGTGGTATTCAGATTGGACCGCCAGCTGAAGGTTTCTTCTTCGACAGGGGAGCCGTTGATATCGCCGCTGATTCGGTAATAATAAGGCGTGATGCTGCCGTTAACGGTCAGCCATTTCCAGAATTTCCAGTTTACCATCATTTCAGCCCCCGCTGAATGGTCATTGTTCAGGTTCGTAACTTTCAGAACGAACAGATCCAGCGAGTCATTGTAATTGGTCACCCGGGTCACCAGGTTTGTGGTATTGCGATAATAGATTTCCGCCGCCAGAAAATTCATTCCCCAGCCCTTCTGGTATCCAAGCTCCAGTGAATGGATGTATTCGGGCTCAAGGGCGGGATTACCTTCCCTGACCGTATATGGATCCACATAACTCCTGTTGGGTTCCAGCCAGTACCCCCGGGGCCTGTCGACCCTCTTGCTGTAGCTTAACATGATCTGGTGGTCGTTCCTGAACTGCCTTGCCAGGTGAAGTGTGGGATAGTAATCCAGGCGGTTGATCAGGTATTCTTCATCAGACAGATCATATTCGATTTTCCTGTAAGTGTATTCTCCCCGCATCCCGAGCTGATACTGAAATCCTTTCCATTCGCCCCCGAAGGTGGCATAGGCTCCCTGGATGTTCCTGTTGAAATCAAACCCGCTGGTATACAGTGGATTCTCTATCCATACATCGGAACCGGGATCATAATTCTCGAATATACGGTCCTCAAATTCATCATCGATCCTGGCTTGATAACCAAGCTCCAGCCTGGCAGAAGACCCCACCGGACGGGTATAATCCAACTCGAACCTGAGCTCGTATTCATCTTCCAGTTCGATGGCCCGGGTACGAACGGGGGTAACATCTTCCACTCGATAATTCTCCTGTGTATTGTAATCGTCCTGGCTGTCGATACCTTCACCGGTACTCTGGGAAAAATTGGCCATGGCTACCAGCCTGTGGTCTCTGGAGTCGAATTCCCGGGTAAAATTTGCACTGAGGTTGTAATAAAGACTGGACCGGTCCATGATGCTCCTGCTCACATAATAGATGTCATCCGCTGCAGGCACGGTATACTCA
>JBNJEV010000124.1:0-5928 GCA_051746185.1 Bacteroidota bacterium | reverse complement strand
TGGTACCCGATAAAACCAGCACTTCCGGTGACCAGCACATGACTGTCCGGGGGCGTGATATCCCTGAGGTTATTTGGCATAGGTGACGGCTCGTGTTTCCCTGATCACCGTGATCTTCACCTGCCCGGGATAGGTCATCTCATCCTGGATCTTCCGGGCAATTTCATAGGACAGGCTTTCGGCTTCCTTGTCCGATACTTTCTCACTGCCCACGATCACCCTTAATTCACGCCCGGCCTGGATGGCATAGGTTTTCAATACACCCGGGTAGGACAACGCCAGTGCCTCGAGCTCTTTCAATCTTTTGATGTAGGATTCCACCACTTCACGCCGGGCCCCGGGCCTTGCTCCCGAGATGGCATCACAGACCTGAACGATGGGGGCCAGCAGGGTGGTCATTTCAATTTCATCATGGTGCGAACCTATGGCATTGCAAATTTCCGGTTTCTCCTTGTACTTCTCTGCCAGTTTCATCCCGAACAGTGCATGGGGGATCTCCGGTTCATCATCGGGCACCTTCCCGATATCATGCAGCAGCCCGGCACGCCTGGCAAGCTTGGCATTCAATCCAAGCTCCGCCGCCATGATCGCGCTCAGGTTAGCCACCTCGCGGGAATGCTGAAGGAGGTTCTGTCCGTAGGAGGAACGGTACTTCATCCTTCCCACCATCCTGATCAGTTCGGGATGCAAGCCGTGGATCCCAAGATCGATGGCGGTGCGCTTGCCCACCTCGATGATCTCTTCTTCGATCTGCCGGCTGGTTTTCGTCACGATCTCTTCGATCCTTGCCGGATGGATCCTTCCGTCCGTGACCAGTTGATGGAGGGAAAGACGTGCCACTTCCCTGCGGACAGGATCAAAAGCAGAAAGGATGATGGCTTCGGGCGTATCGTCCACAATGACCTCCACACCGGTGGCCGCCTCAAGGGCCCGGATGTTGCGTCCTTCCCGGCCGATGATACGACCCTTCAGCTCATCCGACTCGATGTGGAAAACGGTGACCGCATTTTCAATGGCGGTCTCGCTGGCCACACGCTGGATCGATTTGATCACAATATTCTTGCCCTCCTTGCCGGCAGTCATCTTCGCCTCATCAATGATCTCATTGATCAGGGACATGGCCTCGGTCCGGGCTTCCTCCTTCAGTGATTCGATCAGTTGTGATTTAGCTTCCTCGGCCGAAAGTCCCGAAATGGTTTCCAGTTGCTCCACCTGCATTTTGTGGGACCTGTCCAGCTCCTCTTTCCTCTTTTCCACCAGTTCCAGCTGAAGATTGAGGTTTTCCCGGACGGCCTCCACCTCCGAGCTTTTCGTCTGAAGTTCCTCCAGCTTCTGTGATATTGAATACTCTTTCTGCTTTAGCTCGCTTTCCCGAAGGCCGATCTTCTTGTTCTTTTCATTGATGATCTTTTCATGCTCCTCCTTTAACTGAAGGAACTTTTCTTTGGCCTGCAGGATCTTTTGCTGCCTGATCATTTCAGCCTCTCCCTCTGCTTCTCTGAGGATGCTATTGCTCTTCTTTTTCAACAGCGTATTCAGAACAAGAAAAGCAATTCCTGCACCCACCAGCAATGAAGCCCCTCCGATCAGCCAGACCATGTTCGCCTGCAGCACCAATGATTGCATTAACAGTTCCATAGGTTTCTCATTTATGTAAAATAAAAAACCCGCATATTTCTCCAAAATTTTATAAAACCCCACTCAATCATGGGTGGAACCGCCGGACTGTGTCGAGTTTCCAATGACCGAAAGAATCAGTATCCCGGTAAACCGGGATTTTGGCCTGCTCTCCACAACCCGAGCTTTGCTCCAATGTAATAAATGTTGAGTTCTAAAAATAATTGAAGAAACAATGCGGGCAAACTCTTGTATGTAAAGAACGCTATTACTCTTACTTCAGCATTTCATCCAGCTCACTGCTCAAACTTCCCAACTCTTCTTCCAAAGATACAACATTTTGCTGTTGTTCACAATCCAGCAGACTGATCACAAACTGCAACGCTGCCATGGCGATAAAATCCTGCGTATCCTTATCGGTATATCTCTGTTTATACTGAAGGATCTTATCATTGATCAATCTGGCTGCTTTTCTGATCTTCTCCTCGTCCTGCCGTTTTATTTTTAGGGGATAAAACCGCTCAGCAATCTGAACCTTTATGGAAAGCTGTTCTTCCATCCTCCCCTTATGATCTGTTTAAAAGAGCAATACACTTGTCTATCTCCCGCACAATCCGGTTGATCCTTACCCTGGCATCTTTTGCATCTATGCCATCGGACATGATGCTTTTGGCCAGAATAAGCTGCTGGTTCTTCTGTTCCAGCTCATCAATCGTCAATTGTTTCTGTTGAACCATCTGTTGAAGTTCCTCATACTTCTCTTTCAATCGCTGATTTTCATCCTGTTGTTCTTTCAGACGGGATTTCACCGATTGAATTTTCTCTTTGATCCCTTCCAATATTTCAACATGTTCAACGCTCATTCAACAGAGATATATTGATTACAAATATATAACTATTTTGAGAATATTAAGGGCTGGTATTTCCTAATCAACGATAAAAATATAGCTTTGAGAAGTGAACATACAGACCTGAGATGATGCTGAGACTGATCGTTGTTATTATCCTCCAATTATCTGTATTACAATTAAATAGCCAGAAAGCTTTTCAATTCCATCCACCCCTGAAGATCCCGATGTACCTTTCGGGGAATTTCGGTGAGATCCGGGATGACCACTTTCACTCGGGCATCGATATCAAGACCGGGGGAGTCACCGGCCACCCGGTTCATTCCATCGAAGAAGGGTATATTTCCAGGATCAAGGTTCAGGCAAACGGGTATGGAAAATCCGTCTACATCAGTCATCCCACCGGACACACCTCCGTGTACGGACACCTGGACCAGTACATTTCCCGGATTGCCTTATTTGTGGAGGATATCCAGTACCGGCGCCGTTCCCACACAGTGGATATTTACCTGAAGCCCGGACAGTTCCCTTTGAAGAAAGGGGAGGTTATCGGTTACTCGGGCAACAGCGGGAGTTCTTCCGGGCCCCATCTCCATTTTGAGATCCGGACCACCGGGGATCAGCACCCCACCAATGTCCTGCAGTACGGATTTGATATCACGGACCGGATGGCTCCCAGGTTCTTCCGGCTGTTCCTGTATCCCATCAGCGACAGCAGTCAGGTCGCCGGTTCCCATCAGAAATTTTCCTGCGGCACCTTTTCCCGAAACGGGAATTATGCACTTTCCTATGGTTCTGAGATCACCGCCCTGGGAACCATCGGATGCGGTGTGGAAGTGTTCGATTTCCTGAACGGATCCCCGAACCGGTGCGGGGTTTACAAACTGGAGCTTTTCGTGAACGAAACCCCGGTTTACCGGCACATCATGGATGAATTCGCATTTTCAGAGACCCGGTTCATCAATGCACACATCGATTATGGTGAAAGGGTGAGCTCGGGCGGAAAAGTACACCGGCTGTACAGGTTGCCCAATGACAGGTTGCGCATTTACGAGGTACTGGACTCGGACGGACGGGTGAGGATCGAACCGGATAAGGTCTGTGATTTGCGTGTGGTTGCCACCGATGTTGCAGGCAACTCATCGGAGCTGATATTCAGGATCAGGGGAGCAGCCAACCCTATTACGACAAAAAAAACGTCAGGGCAGGATGTACAATACATGCCCTATCACAGGGTCAACCGGTTTGTCCGGGATGGCGTGGAGGTGGAATTACCTGCCTTTGCCCTTTACGAAGATCTGGATTTCAGATTTAAGCGCACCACGGTCCGGGAAAATCCGCCCGTGGAATTCTACCACATCCATTCTCCGGAAACCCCGGTCCATCTTCCTTACAGGCTCTCCGTAAAAACAGAAGATATGGGTCCGGGGCTGAACGAGAAACTTTGCCTGGTTGTGTATGATAACGAAGGTAAACCTTCTCATGTAGGCGGTGCATATCACGACGGGACCGTGGAGGCAGAGGTACGGCAGTTCGGTACTTTCTCTGTTTCCCCGGATACCCTCGCTCCGGAGATCATCCCCCTGAACGGCAACATCTCCGGTGACCTTTCAGGGGAAAAAACGCTCCGGTTCACCATCAGGGATGATCTGTCGGGAATTGAAACCTACGAAGGCTACATCGACAACAGATGGGCGCTTTTCGAATATGATCCCAAAAATGATCTCCTGACCTACACCTTCGATGATCAGAGGATCCGGCAGGGATCCGGCCATGAACTGGAGCTGTATGTCACCGATGCAAAAGGAAATGTGAATCTTTTCCACACTACCTTCGTGTGGTAATTGCCTGAAATGACAGATGCCTACAGAGTAACCGGTTTGATGTCAGGATCTTCACTGGACGGAGTGGACCTGGCCTTCTGCCATTTTACCCGCCGCCCGAACAAATGGAGCTACCGGATCATCCGGGCGGAGACCATCCCTTACCCGGATCCGATCCTGCAACAGTTAAGCCTTCTCCCGGAATTTGATCAGGAAACGATCCGCAAGGTGGATGAGGAACTGGGCAGGTTCTATGCGGGACTGATCGTGTCATTCCACAAAAGGCACCATCTGCATCCCGACCTGGTTGCTTCCCACGGGCACACCCTGTTACACGAACCGGAAAAAGGCATTACGGTCCAGGCCGGAAGCGGGGAAATCATGGCCAGGAACACCGGGCTGACCGTGGTCAGTGATTTCAGGAAGGCCGATGTGGCACAGGGTGGACAGGGTGCTCCCCTGGTACCCGTGGGTGACCGGCTGCTTTTCGGGAATTACGGGGGATGCCTGAACCTGGGGGGCATTGCCAATATTTCTTATGATGATGAAGAAGGCAGACGCATTGCCTTTGACATATGCCCGGTGAACATGGCCCTGAACTGGCTGGCAGAAAAAAAGGGAAAGGAATTTGATAAGGGAGGAGACATGGCACGCCGGGGGACTGTAAATCCTGGTCTGCTCGATTCCCTGAACCAGCTGGACTATTACAGAAATCCGCCTCCCAAATCACTCGGGCGGGAATGGTTTACGGTTCATTTTTTACCCCTTCTGAAAAACAGCACACTGGAAATTGATGACCTGATGGCCACAGCGACGGAACACATCTGCATCCAGATCTCTGCCAGCCTGGCAGGGTCGGGGATCACTTCCGTGCTGGTTACGGGAGGAGGGGCATGGAATGAATTCCTGATGGAAAAATTACATCAATACACGGAAATCTCTTTAGAAATACCCGGCAGTCTGCTTGTCCGCTACAAGGAAGCGCTGATCTTTGCACTGCTCGGAGTGCTCAGGCTCCGGGACGAGATCAATGTGCTGGCCAGTGTGACGGGTGGCCGGAATGACCTTTCTTCAGGTGAAATACATCAACCCGAATAAACCTCAGTTGATATGGAAAATTTTATTGCTTATAATCCGACAAAATTACATTTCGGCAAAAACGCTGTCAGTGATCTGGGAACCGGCGCAGCCGCTTACGGCAAGCATGCCCTGCTTGTATACGGCGGTGGTTCGGTGCTTCGTAACGGCAGCTATGCGGACACGCGGAAGCAACTGGAAAAGCAGGGGATCGGGATCACGGAGTTCAATGGGATCAAACCCAACCCTGTGGTGGATGACGTAATGGAAGCTGCCCGGATCGGAAGACGGGAGGCGGTGGACATGGTGGTTGCCGTGGGGGGCGGAAGCGTGATCGATTCTGCCAAGATCATTGCCATCTGCATCGCTGAGGATTGTGATGCCTGGAAGGTGATGACCCGTAAATACGAGCCCTCCCGTGCTTTGCCGCTCATTGCCGTACTTACTTTGGCAGCCACGGGCACAGAAATGAATCCCGCAGCGGTGTTGCAGAATCATGAGACAGGACAGAAAATTGGCCTGAGGCATGAATTGAACTATCCCGCGCTTTCATTCCTGGATCC
>JBNJEV010000123.1:0-5972 GCA_051746185.1 Bacteroidota bacterium | reverse complement strand
AGGCCATCATTGTGGAAGATGGAATAATTCTCAATATGGCACTTTTTGATCATCTCCAGGACCCCGGGCCATACCGCAGCATGGAATTTTCTGTATTCCTCAAAATGTTCAGGCTTTACGCCGATCAATTGACCGAAACGTCTAACTTTTTTCATCCTTGTAGAATTTTTACAGATGCAAGCTAAAAAAAATCACGGTAAGCAGAAGTCCGCCAATTTTTCTCTAAATTGAATGCTATAAGGCAGGGATCCGTTCTTCAGAACCAGGCCCGGTTCGGTGTTGCGGTACGGGAAATGGAAGCTTCACTATTTCAATGATGGAGATGCTGGATACATGGAAGAACAGGGTGCATGCGGAGTTTGTACGGAAACTCATAACCCATTTAATATTATTTGTCATGAAAACGAATCATTCAGCTCTGATCTTAATCTTTCTCCCCGTTTTGCTTTTTCTATCCTGCATACGGGAAGATGGAACATCTGTCATGCAATCCATGAAAATTTCAGATAACTGGGAGTTCAGACAGGCCGGAGACAAGGTCTGGATGCCTGCCACCGTTCCCGGGTCGGTACACACCGATCTTCTGTCCAATGGAAAGATCGATGACCCTTTTTACAGGCTGAACGAACACAACCAGCAATGGATCGATAAAACGGACTGGGAATACCGGGCTGTTTTTACGGTCCCGGAAGCCCTGCTGGAGAAAGAGCGGGTGGAGATCTGCTTCGGCGGACTCGACACCTATGCCGATGTATACCTGAACGATCAGCTGGTCCTGAAGGCGGACAATATGTTCAGGGTATGGGAAACCGGCATTCGCGAGCAGCTGAAAACAGGAGAGAACATCCTGAGGGTCTATTTCCACTCCCCCGTTAAAATCGGTCTTGACAGGCTGGAAGAACTGAATTATCAGCTTCCCGATCCCCCCAATGACCTGTCGGAGATCGGGGGACTCGGAGATAAAAAGGTGAGTGTCTTTATCCGGAAAGCACCGTACCATTTCGGATGGGACTGGGGACCCAGGCTGGTGACCAGCGGGATATGGAAGGATGTGGTGATCCGGGGATGGGACCGGGCAAGGATCGATGATGTTTTTGTACAGCAGGTGGAGGTGACCGAAGAAAAGGCCGAACTGATGATCCACCTGGAGGTCGAGTCTGCCGCTGACCGCACTTTTGAACTGGATGGCCTGGTGAACGGGGAAAGTGTCCTCCGGACCACTGCAGACCTTCAGTCGGGGATGAACACGATCACACAGCCGCTTACCATTGAAGATCCGGATCTGTGGTGGCCCAACGGTCTGGGCGATCAACCTCTGTATGACCTGAAATTTACATTGCGCGAGGGTTCCTTTCCGGTTGCGGAGGCGGAAACACGGACCGGGCTGAGGGATATCCGTGTGGTCAGGGAGAAGGACTCCATCGGGGAAAGCTTCCTGTTCAGGATCAACGGCCATCGGGTGTTCATGAAGGGAGCGAACTATATTCCCCAGGATGTATTCCTTCACCGGGTAACACCGGAACGGTACGATCACATGGTTCAATCTGCAGTCGATGCAAATATGAATATGCTGCGTGTATGGGGAGGAGGGATCTATGAAAAGGACATATTTTATGAACTTTGTGATCAAAAGGGTATCCTGGTCTGGCAGGACTTCATGTTCGCATGTTCCATGTACCCGGGTAATGAGGAATTCCTCGAATCGGTGCGGCTCGAGGCCACCGACAATGTGAAGAGGCTGCGGAATCATCCCTGTATCGCCCTGTGGTGCGGGAACAACGAGAATCTCAGCGCATGGCACTTCTGGGGCTGGAAAAACCAGGTGACCATGAACCAGGGAAAGGAGATCGCGGATACCATCTGGAAGGCCTATGAGGACAAATTCCACCGTATCCTTCCCGGGGTTGTGGAGGAATACGATCCGGGTCGTTTTTACTGGTCCTCATCCCCCAGTGCAGGCATGGGCATTCCCGAGAACTATGTGGCGGGTGATGTCCACTACTGGGGTGTCTGGTGGGGCAAGCAGCCTTTTGAAAGTTATCGCACCACAAAATGCCGGTTCATGTCCGAATACGGTTTCCAGTCCTTCCCCGAACTGAATACCATCAAGAGATTTGCTGAAAAAGATGACTGGGATATCTACTCGGAGGTGATGAAATCGCACCAGCGCAGCAGCATCGGGAATGAGACCATTGAATACTATCTGCTGCAGGATTACAGGCAGCCGAAGAATTTTCCCATGTTCCTTTATGTGGGGCAGGTACTGCAGGCCGAGGGGATCCGCATTGCCATGGAAGGGCACCGCACGAACATGCCCTACTGTATGGGGAGCCTGTACTGGCAGATCGATGACTGCTGGCCGGTGGCCTCCTGGTCCTCCATAGACTATTACGGAAAATGGAAAGCCCAGCAATATTTCGCAAGGAAAGCATTCAGGGATATGATCATCTCACCTCAGCTGGAAAATGACACCGTATCCGTCTATATTGTCTCCGACCGGCTGAAAGATACACCCGCCGTGGTTCACCTGACCCTGATGGACCTGGAGGGAAACATCCTGGATGAAGATTCGAAAGAGGTGACCATCGCAGCCAGTACCAGCCGTTTGTACCGGTCGGAACCAGCGGACCAGATGATCGGGGATGCCGGTGAAGCAGGCAGGATATTGCTGTACTGCAGGGTGGAGATCGGCGGAGAGAACTACACTGATAACATTCTCTATTTCACGCCGGTGAAAAACCTGGAACTGCCTGAACCCTCACTGGATTGGGAACTTTCGGACACAGAAGACGGGATAACGCTGAAAGTCAGGACGGATAAATTGGCCAAAAATGTCTATCTCTCGGTTCCTGAAAAAGAGGTATTCTTCGGGGATAACTATTTTGACCTGCTGCCCGGAAAAGAAGTGGAAATAAGCGTTCAACCGGGAGAAGGGGTAACCGCCGGGGAGATCCGGGACAATTTGCATGTTGTCAGCCTGGTGGAAAGTTATAACCGTTAGTTTTCGGGCCGGCTCGCCGGGACTTTTCCTCGAAGAAGGTAACCGGTATTATCTCACCGAATAGTTGCCGTCCCGGTCCACCGAGACTTCATCCAGGGTAAGGATACGGCCGGAATGATATACCTTTTTGATCTTATCGGGTTTGTTTGAAAAGAACAGGATCCATCCCCAGGGCATAAACCAGCTCCACCGGGGCTGTTCTTCCAGGATCTCCGTGGTGGGGATTTCCCCCACCTCACCCAGGGCAACAGGTTTGCCTTGGGCCAGGTCCACCAGCCGGTCATGGTGGGATTGCCGGTAATCATTACGGTATACATCGGCGGCCAGAATGTCAACATATTCAATTCCCGGGAAAAAATCCTCATAGGGCCAAGCCTCATCACCGGGGATGTCCCGGGGAGCATTGGGATTCCAGACCCAGATCAGGTTATTCAGCCTGTGGTGTCGGGTAAAATAATCGTACATCAAGATCCACAGGCGTTTGAATCCCTCCTCACCCGGATGGTTGCACCACCAGAACCAGACCCCGTTCATCTCGTGGTAGGGCCTCCACAGCACCGGGATGCCGTCATCCTGCAGCTGTTTCAGATAATGTGCGATTTTATCGGCCTGCCGTCTCCATGCATCATTCAATGCGGTCCCCGTGGTGACAAGCCTGTTCCACTCTTCGGACGAAGGACGGTCTTCCATGGCCCAGATGGAAGAGCCCTCGCAGCAGTCCCCCCCGGTGGGATAACAACCGTGCCACATCAGGGTAATGATACGACCCTCTGCATGTCGGGCCCTGATCTCCTCCATGGTCATCTCCCGGGCTTCTTCAAGGGTGATATCCAGGAATTGTGGCTTATCGGGACGTCTCTCCCGGTGTTGTGCCGTGGAATCGGTCATTCCCAGGGAATCCATGACTGTCCTGTAAGCCTCCGGCGATATGGCCGGCAGGTTGGCCGGACCGCAATGCTGAAAGCGCATGGCATCTTCCCCTTCAATGCAGAAACTGAAATCGGATCCCCACACAACAGCCCTTTTGCCGGTCATCTCCTCAAGCTGGTCAGAATAGTCCGATCCCTTGCCCGCAAAATTGTGCTGTCCGGAAAGAGTGTACTTTCCCTGGAGATCCTGTATGAAATGGTAGAGATTTACAGCCCTTTCGGATGCTGCCGGGTTAATAAGCGGAATATACTTTTCTGTATCCATCTGCGACCATGTGTAAACCCCATATGCGAGAAAAAACGAAGTAATAAAAATGGAACGGGCTTTCATCATGTGATGTTGATATCTCAAAAATAGATTTTTTATCCATTTACTAACTGTTTCGATGTTGATTTGGATAATAAATGTCTGTGGAGAAATATTTACTAGAAGAAAAGCACCTGTGTAGTATATTAATCTGATAATTTATGTTTCCGTGCACGAACCGGATCGTTGCTCATCGTAAGAACACAACGAATGATCCTGAAGTGCATATGACCAGTCCTGCCACTGGTACAAAGTTATGCGTATTTTTCCGGGGACTGGACTTTTATCTTAATTTTAGGTGAATCCAATTCTCATGACAATGAAATATTCACTGCTGCTGGTTGTTGTTCTTTTCTTTTCTTTGTATCTCGCCGCCCAGGAGGTTCAAAAAGCGGATGCACTGTTAACCCCCAGGATCTCCTGTCAAAAGATAACCGTGGGTGGGACCGGTGCCGATATTGCCGGATATGATAACCGGTCCATCCAGTTTGCCATTGATGCCATTCATAAAACGGGAGGGACGGTAATGCTCAATCCCGGGACCTATGAGATCAAGGCGCCTGTCCGTATGAAATCAAATGTACAGCTTACCGGGGCAGGGAAAACCACGATTCTGAAAAGGGGCAGGGGGGTGCAAACAAGGTATATCATTGACGCCGATTACGGGGAGCTGAAACTTACCGTTCAGGATCCGGATGGCTTTGAGACCGGCATGAAGATCCAGGTGACCGATGACAGGAACAACGGTTGCTGGAACGTATCCACAGCATATATCACTGACATCGAGGACAACGTGATCTATATCGACAAAGGGTTAATCCGCGATTACCGGTCGGACCTGAATGGCCTGGTATCCAATGCATCCTCGGTCATCGAGGTGATCGATGCCGGGAATGCCACGATTTCAAACCTGGTGATCGATGGGAACCGGACCGGGAATTTCTTTGCCGATGGATGCAACAGTGCAGGAATACTGATCCTGAGATCGAAGCACATCACGGCGGACCAGGTGACAGTTAGAGATTTTAACGGGGAAGGGATCAGCTGGCAGATCACCGAGCATGTGACCGTCAGCAACTGTGAAATCTCGGGTTGTGGAAATACAGGCCTGCATCCGGGTACCGGTTCACCTTTCTCGGTCATAGAGAACAACAATGTACACCATAACGACCGGGACGGATTGTTCATCTGCTGGCGGGTTTACCAGAGCAGGGTGACCGGGAATGAATTCCACCACAACGGGCGTTTTGGAATCTGTACCGGACATAAGGATACCGATGTTGTTTTTGAGAACAATCACATTCATCACAACAGAAGCGACGGGGTGAACCTGCGGCCGGAAAAGGAAAGCAATGCTCCGCACAGGAATACCTTCATCGGGAATATTATCGAAAACAACGGAACCGGCGGCGAAGGTTTTGGTTTTTCCATTCAGTCGCCCGCAAGTGACCTGGTACTGAAAGAGAATATCTTCAGGAACTCATCGAAGTCCCAGAAGGCTGCCATTTATGTATACCCTGGGGGATTGAAGCCGGTACTGGAAAACAACCGGTTCGATCCGCATGAACTTGGGGAACTGTTTTTGCCATTTTAAAGCTTCCTCTGATCCGGTTATTCTTCCCGTTCCCTGACCCGGCTCTCTCCATCATTTATTTCCTTTCTCCAGTGCCTCGCTCAATTCTTCGTATCCCTCGAGCTCCCTCATTTTCACGATCAGGTGGCCCGTTTCAAGCTG
>JBNJEV010000122.1:0-6031 GCA_051746185.1 Bacteroidota bacterium | reverse complement strand
AAAGAAGGATTTAAGCCAAAGGAGTACAAGAAATAGTCTCCTAATAATTATATAAGAATAAAAAGCCCTCCGATCTCCGATCGGAAGGCTTTTCCTTAGTAGCGGGGGTAGTGTTGCTCGGCCAAAGGCCTCGCGAGTCCAGGGAGGTGGTTGCTTTACTACCAGAAACCCGCACTCGCTGCGCTCGTTACGGTCTTTTTATTCCTTGTCGCTTACAAATGCAAGCATTTGACGCTTCAGGAAATAAAAAACCCGCCGCAAAATGCGCCGGGCTTCTGGTAGTAGCGGGGGTAGGACTTGAACCTACGACCTTTGGGTTATGAGCCCAACGAGCTACCAACTGCTCCACCCCGCAATAACGGGTGCAAATATAACAGTTGTCGGGCGATTCTCAAAATCCTGAGCGGATTAATCTTTGAGGATGGTCAGCAGCTGGCGGTAATTGGCGTCGTCGGGGTAATATTCCACCAGTTTCTGCGCATATTCCAGTGCCTGCTCCCCTTTTCCGTTCTCCATGGAGATGGTGGCCAGGCTGTAGAGGAGGTTGCGGTCGTAGGGGTGGTTCTCAAGCGCATCCCGAAGCACTTCCAGCGCTTTCTCGGGATTTCCCTCTGAATTGAGCCCGATGGCGTAGACGTAGCTGTAATGGGGATCGCCGGGGTCCAGGCGGGCTGCCTGCTCAAGGTGTGTTAGCGCCTCATCATTTTCTTCCTGCCTTACCTTCAGCAGGCCCAGGGAATAGTGGATGGGGGCCAGACCGGGATATTTTTCCAGGGCGTTTTTCAGGACGGCTTCCCCTTCATCGTCCCGTCCCATCCTCCTGTAAAGGTCGGCCAGGTTAATGTAGGGTGCCACCAGGGCGGGCTCGATCTCAATGGCCTTCCGGTAGGAAGCTTCGGCTTTTTCAAGATCGCCCGCATTCAGATAAAGGTTCCCGAAGTTGAGGTGCGTGGAGGGGTGGTCGGCATTGATCATCAGGGAGGCGTTGTATTCTTCCAGCACGCTGTTCAGCCTGTCCAGGGACCCGGCAGGGATCATATTGCGGGGCACCGCGGTCAGGGCATTGGCGGCCATGAGCCTGACCAGCAGGACGGAGTCCCTGAGCCTGGGGAGGGCAATGTCCCTGATGAGTTCAGACTCTCCGTGCTGGGCCACAGTGAGCACCGCATACCGGATCAACGGATCACTGTCAGTGCTGATTTTTCTCAGCAACTGCATGGTGGCGGGCTCCGGATAGTGGGTCAGCAGGGAGATGGCGGTGGCCCTGACCATGGGAGGCTGTTCGCGGTCACCCCCCAGTTTGATCAGATCGTCGCGGGCTTCCGGATAGCGGTTGCGGCCGGCCCAGATGATCTCCCCGTAGTGTTCCTGATCGAGCAGGTCCTCGCCGTACCATTCCCTGAGGTACCGGGTGGCCCATGCGGTGGATTCGTCCTCATGCTCATGGCACTGGTTGCAGGCATTGGGGGTTCCCAGCTTGTCCGACAGGTCGGGCCTGGGGATCCGGATGCTGTGGTCACGGCGGGGATCCAGTACCATGTAGGTGCGTTCATGCATATGGCATTCAAAGCAGCTGGCCCCTTCGTCTGCCGGATCGTGGAAATGATGATCCCTGCCTCCGTATTCGGTGGCCATATGGCAGCGGTAGCAAAGGGCATTGCCCTGGACATACACCTGCCCGCTGTGGGGTTCGTGGCAGTCCTTGCACACCACCCCTTCCATGTACATTTTGCTCTGGAGGAAGGAACCATATACATAGACCTCCTCCAGGATCTGGCCGTCCGGGAAATAGAGGTCCTCCTCCAGCAGGGAGGGCCAGTGGGTGTTCAGCAGTGAACCGCCGTGGTAATAATCTTCCGTGGCCACCGCCCTGCGGGCATGGCAGCGGGAACACATCTGCACCAGCTCATCCGACTCACGGGGGATGGAACGGCGGGCGGTGACCGAATCGGGATCGAATACCCAGGTGGCATTGTCGGTATCCTTCAGCCGGATCACCAGTCCCATGTCGGGGTAGATATCCGGACTGCTTCCTCCCTCCACGCGTTCTGCCCAGTCGATGTGCCGGGAGCACGGACCATGACAGGCTTCACAGGAGACATCGATCTCCGACCAGGTGGTATGGTAGGTGTCGCTGTTGTAGGAGTAGTTCTTCCTGACGTTGGTGGAATGGCACTCGGCACACATGTAATTCCAGTTCTGGGTCACCCGTGTCCAGTAGAGCAGGTCATCGGGGGGGATCCTATCATCCTGGTAGATGTGGAACCAGCGCTGGCCGCCTTCTCCGGCCGGACGCGTATCCCAGCAGATGGGCAAACACTGGTACCTTCCGCCGGGGAAGGCGACCAGGTATTGCTGAAGGGGCCTGATGGCAAATACGTAGTCGATGCGGTAATCCCCCATCTCGCCGTCCGGTCCCTCGGTATGGACGTAGTATTTCCCATCGGAGGTGTAGAACCTGGAGGTTACCCCCATGTGGGTAAAGGTGACATCGTTGAAATCCCCCAGCACGGTCTCCGCGGTGGCTGTATCCATGGCCATATCGTGGTCCGATCCCTGGAAAAGATCATACTGCTTCTGATGACATTCCCGGCAGCTTTCCCTGCCAACATACCCGGCCTGTTGTTCCTTCACAGAAGACGCCGTTGCGGAGAGCGTTTCCTTTCCAGGACGATTACAGTGGATCAGGGTGATCATCAACCCGGTAACCGGCACTGCCGCCATCAACACCTTCTTTACAATTCCCATTTTTTTTGCCTGAGTGACCAAAATAAATTAATTTCAGACGGACATTCATCGGGTAAAAGCCCGTCAAAAGTAACGATTCAAAAAGAAACTTTATAATTTTAACGCGATCCCCTGATATGAAACGCAGATTCTTCATAAGACAAACGGCCGGCATCCTGGTAATCGTGTCCGGGGTGGTGGCAGCGGTCAGTTATCTCAGGCAGTTTTTCCCCCGCAGGGCCGGGGAGATGAGAAAGATTGCCGTGGGGGATCCCCGGCGTTTTCCGGTGGACACCTATACTTTCCTGGAGGATCACAATATCTTTGTTTACAGGGACCATGAGGGGATCAGGGCGGTCTCGGCCGTATGCACACACATGGGGTGTATCCTGGGAAAAAGCACCGAGGGTTTCAGCTGTCCCTGCCACGGTTCTGTCTACAATGAAACAGGAGAAGTGATAGCCGGTCCCGCGCCTACAGACCTTCCCTGGTATCAGGTGAACAGAACCGCCGACGGAAGGATCGTCATCGACCCCGGTCATACCGTTGCCCCGGAAGATAAATATCTGCTTGCCTGAAGCGCATGGAGGACACACCCCGGAATAGCGGCAGGGAAGCGGCCCCGAAGCAGGATACCGGAAAGATCAGCCGGGCGCGGATCATCAACCGCAATTTCTTCCTTCACATCCATGATCCCAGGGTGCATGTCCATTCCATGAAACCCACCTATACATTCGGACTGGGAATGATCCTGGGATTCCTGTTTTTGATCATGGTCTTCACGGGGGTGGTGCTGATGATCTATTACAACCCTTCGGTGGACAGGGCCTATCAATCCGTAAAGGACATCGTCTATGTGGTCCCGGGCGGACGCATCATCCGGAACATGCACCGCTGGGCATCCCAGGGCATGGTGATCGTCGCATTCCTTCACCTGGTAAGGGTTTTTTACACGGGCTCTTACCTGGGCAACCGGTCACTGAACTGGGTGATCGGGGTGGTCCTGCTCATGATCACCCTTCTCAGCAATTTCAGCGGGTACCTGCTTCCGTGGGACCAGCTTTCCTACTGGGCGGTGACCATCGGATCCAATATTGCTGCCTCCTCAAGGGAGCTGACCGACATGCTGGGGGTGACCAGCAGCTTTGATCCCGGTGGTTTTCTGAAAAAATTGCTGATCGGGGGAGAGAACGTGGGACAGCCGGCCCTCTCCCGCTTCTTTGCCCTCCATGTGATCTTCCTTCCGGTCACCACCCTGGTGCTCATGGGGATCCATTTCTGGAGGATCAGGAAGGACGGGGGACTGAGCAGGCCGGTCGAATATGCCGGGGACAGGGGAGCAAAGAACAAGTGGTATGCCTGGCCGGTTCTGATGTGGACCGAGCTGGCACTGCTGGTGGGTGTGGTGGCGGTGGTCCTTCTGATCGCCCTGGTGGCCGATGCGCCGCTGCTGGAACAGGCCAACCCGGCCCACCCGGAAAACCCGGCCAAATCGCCCTGGTATTTCCTGGGGATCCAGGAACTGGTATCCTATTCGGGTTTTGCCGGTGGTTTGGTGATCCCTGTGCTTTACCTGGTCTTTCTGTTTTCTATCCCTTATGTGGACAGGGAAGACCGTTATGTGGGGACCTGGTTCTCCGGGAAAAAAGGGCTGAAGCTGACCGGCATGGCGGCGGGGGGTACCCTGGTTTTGGTCCTGTCCCTGCTTTTTGTAATGATCCGGTATGGATGGTTGCGTGACTGGTTCCCGGGCATTTCCCAGGCCCTGGTGATGCTGTTCAATCCGGCCACTGTCACCGCAGCCTTTTTTATCGTGGCGGCAGAGATGGTCCGGCGAAAGACCTCTTCCACCCGGATGGCCGCCCTGACCCTTTTCACCTGCACTTTTGTAGCCTTGCTGATCTTCACTGCCGTGGGCATCTGGTTCAGAGGGCCCAACTGGGAATTTTACTGGTCACCCGCACAATGGCCGGCTGTGTAAACGAAATAAATGGATGAACAGAAATACATAGTCAGGGTACAGTGGCTGGTCTTTACCGGGTCGGCACTGTTGCTGCTGTTGCTTGCGGGTGCGTGGATCATTGAAGGAACAGGCCGGGAGTGGAAAGACCACCAGCGGGAATACCCGAGGCTGGTGGCCCGGAGTGTGGCGGACCGGGAAGTGGGTGAGATCTCAGAAACCGAGAGAGGGATCCTCCAGGTCGAACTTGCACATTTTGACCGCACCGACCGGTGTGTGACCTGTCACCTGGGAATGGAGAATCCCCTGATGGCCGGTGCCCCGCAGCCGCATACCTTGCATCCGGGGACCTACCTGGAAGATCATCCCTACAGGGATTACGGGTGTACCATCTGTCACGGGGGACAGGGAAGGGCACTGAATAAGAAGGATGCGTTCGGCCGGCTGGAGGAAACCCACTGGCCCCGTCCCATGTTGGAGCAACCCTATATCCAGTCCTCCTGCGGTCACTGTCACCTTTCCATCTTCGGCAGGGATGATCCGGGAGCGGAGGATTTGATGTACGGTATGGCGGTCTTTCTCAGGGGAAAGGCCCTTTTCTCCCGGGAAGGATGCCTGGGATGCCACAGGGCAAGGGGTGTAGGCGGGATCCTGGGCCCCGATCTTACCGAACAGGGGGAAAAGACCAAGCATGAATACAGCTTTCAGAACGTGGAAGGGGAACAGACCGTTTCCAACTGGCTGAAAGCGCACTTCAGGGACCCGGAGATGGTATCCCCCGGTTCGCAGATGCTCCGGATCAATCTTCCGGAAAGGGAACTGGATGCACTGGCCACATTTGTGATGGGACTCGCAAAACCCGAGATCCCTTTTGAATATCTCACCATGACCGCCCTGGATGAGTTCAAAGGGATCCGGGACACCATGGAAGGCAGCCGCGGTTTTGCCACACTGTGTTCGGCCTGTCACGGGAAAGAGGGAACGGGGAAAAGTTACGATGAATACGAAACGGGTATCCCGGCCATCGGGGTCCGTGATTTCCGGAGGGTGGCCTCCGGGGAATTCATCCGGTTCACCCTGGAAAAGGGTAGAAGCCGCCGCCAGATGGAAAGCTGGGAACAATCGGTTTCGGGGGTCACGGACCGGGAGTTGGATGATATCACCGTTTTGCTGAAAGACGAGGAACCAACTCCTGTGGATATCCTTCTGGGCATCTACCGTACAGCAAATCCCGGGGATCAGTCCCTGATAGGAACCCGGCTGTTCGCTTCCCGTTGTGCTGCCTGTCACGGTGACCAGGGAAGGGGCGGGGTGGCCGTGGCACTGAACCAGGAAGGGTTCCTG
>JBNJEV010000121.1:0-6065 GCA_051746185.1 Bacteroidota bacterium | reverse complement strand
GGGGAGCGTGGCCCAGTACGGCAGCCGGTTGCCTCCGGTGCACATGGGAAGGGTGGGGGATCCGATGCTGTCCTGTGAATACGATTGCTACACTCCCACAAAGATCGCAGCCGAGCTGGCGGTCATGGAATCACGCATCCGGCACTGGGCATCCCTCCGGCAGACCTTCATCATGATCCCGGATATCTTCTCCCTGCTGGATCCGATCCTGTTCCACCAGCCCCTGAATACCTTCATGGAGAATATCACCCTGAGGGATGCCGGTCGGGCGCTGGTGGGTTGCCTGGACATGAAAGACGAACCCGGGTTCTGGAGGAGATGCTATAATTTGTCAGGCGGACCGCCATGCAGGAGCACCTACCTGGAGTTCCTGGACATGATCTACAGGATGGCGGGAATAGATTACAGAAAGGTAATGGAGCGCAAGTGGTTCGCTCTCCGGAATTTCCACATGGTCTTTTTTGAAGATGCCTTCCTGCTGGACCGGTACCTGCATCACTGGGAAGGTGGAGAGACCCTGGAAGATTACTGCCGCCTTGTGTGGGATGCCTTTCCCTGGTACCTGAAACTGACGGGCACACTGAACAGGCATTTCAGGCCTTTCCGATTCCTGGTGGAGAGGATCACCTACGAGAAGCTCAAAAGACTGGCCCTGCGGGAAAACGGTCCCCTGAGGTGGATCAGGGCGCAGGACCGGGAAAAGATACGGGCCTTCTACGGTTCCCCGGATGCTTTGAACTGCATCCCCGGATGGGACGTGGACATGCCGGACCTGGATCACGGCCAAAAATATGTGCGGCTGGACCACGGGTATGACGAGTCGGCACAGCATCTGGAGAGGACCGACCTGGAAAAGGCGGCTGCCTTCCGCGGCGGAGAGCTGCTCGGCCGTGAATGGGACGGGGACATGTACTCACAGCTCACCTGGTCCTGCAGCCGGGGCCACCGGTTCAGAATGACCCCCTATTCGGTCCTGAAGGGAGGACACTGGTGCCACCGGTGCATCCTTTCGTCCGGCACATATCATGAGACGGCCGGAAAGAATCCCTTTGCGGACCAGGTACTGCTTATTCCCCGGGAAGATGAACGGATCCTGGAAAGCAAGCAGATCCCGGAAAAGTAAAAGAATTTGCCTACAGCAGCACAACTTTGCGTGTTTCCAGGGAACCGTTCGGTCCCTCCACCTCCAGCAGGTAGATGCCCTTCCCGTAGGGGGAAACATCAATGCTGATCCGGTCCCGGCGGTCCACGCTCTTTGCATCCAGCAATTGCCCGCTGAGGGTGATCAGGCGGACGGACCGGGCGCCTGCCAGGTTCTCCAGATGAACAAAGTTATCACTGGGATTGGGGAAGATTTTGTACTCAGATTCAGGCTCACTCCGTGAAGCGTTCAATCCGCCCGGACCCGCATATTCCATTTTCACAGCAAGATCGGCGGTGAACTCCGGGCAGACAAAGTCCAGCCTGCCGCCGGCGGTCTCTGCCTCCGCTTCTTCAAGCCATTCCCCTTCCCAGGTATCGAAGAATGAGATCCTGTAGCGGCCTTCCGGCAGGTCCGGGAATGAAACCCCCACACCGGAGAAGCTTTCCGTGGAATACTCTGAGTAGTGGTAGACCCAGCACATGCCGGTCGAATCCCCTTTCAGTCCGTATACCTTCCCTTCCGGCATCCCGGACAGGGTGATCCGGTGACCTTCAGGGGCGCTGTACAGGGAGGTGAAATTGTGTTCCGCCATGTCCGTACTGTCCGTGAATTTACCCAAAAACTGCAGCTGCTGCATCATCTTGAGCGTGAACGTGCTGAAGTTCTCGGGCCGGCTGGCGATCTGTCCGCCCCACCAGTGCAGGGGGGTTACGCAGACCCCCGACATCAGCCCGGCCCAGATCCCGTTGTGGAGAAAAGTCTCGGACTTGCCCTCCTCGTAGAGGTACTTTCCGAACTCCCCCACCAGGTTGGGCTTGTTGTACCGGTGGCTCAGCACATCGGACCAGTACGCGATCCGGTCGGTGTTCTCTTTGAGCAGGTTCCGCGGATAGGGATATTCGTGGACCTGCGGACACTGTGTGACCTCCCAGCCTTCGCTGAAATCGAAGCCCCCGCTTCCCGATACCGAGGTGGGATGACCGAAGGGATCGTTTTCCATGAAATAGCGGTTGATTTTGTTGTGCCATCCCCGCGGATCGTTCTCCATGGCCAGGGGATCGTAGATGGCACTGGTCCCGTTGATCTCCGCCACCGTATGCCACATGCCGACGGAGGCGGAATATCCCCAGCGGGCAATGATGTAGCGGTAGTATTTCTTCTGGTATTCCCAGCTGACCGAATCACTGAAAAATCCGGTGGCCGTGGTCAGCTGGTTGAACGGATTGTGTTCCCACCCGTAATTTCCCCAGGGATGTGGATCGTCCCTGAGCAGGTCGTGGATCCAGATGCCCAGCAGGATCTTGATGCCGTTCTGCTCGGCGTCGGCGATCAGCCGGTCGAAGGCACTGGCATCCTCCATGCTGTAGTATTTGTAGGAATCCCGTAACAGCAGGATATCCCAGCTGGTAAAGAGCCAGTTGATAAAATTTACCCCCCGGCTGGCCAGCAGGGACAGCAGCTGTGGCTGGGGATAGTAGCGCTGGTCGTAGACCAGCCAGGGTACGGCCATGCCCACCCCGTAAAAAGGGGTCCCGTCATCGAAGGCCAGGTAATGGGGATCCGTGCCCGACGGACCGATCCATCCGCGGGAACCGGAGCCGGTCACCCGGAAACTGCCCGGCCTCTCATCCCTGCCATCCCGGTCGATGACCGTGATCCTGTAGGTCCACTGTCCCGTATCGGCCCCGGCAAACCTTAATCTCCACCGGATCCCGTCCCAGAATGCATTGATCCTCATGGTGTCAGATAAAGGGGAGACAAACACCCCGAAGATGTCCGCCTGTTCCGGGTCAAAGGGATTCTCATAGGTCTTCCCGTTGTCGATGGTGAACTCGAATTTTTCATACTGCTCAGCCGGGACCGGGTCATGGGTGATCCTGAGATAGGGAAAGCTTTCGAAGGCGACCTGTGCGGGCAGCTTGTTGCCGGACGAAAGTCCCGGCCCGTAAGCCGGCCAGTCAAGCTCCCCGAAGAATTCCGGGACCGAATCCAGGTAGTAGGAGTCCGGAAGGTCATGGGAGGGTATGCCGGGGTCCCACTGTACCGAACCGCCCACCACATTTCCGTGCTCCAGCTTCCCTTCCGCCATACCATCCCGGTCTTCCAGCACGGTAGTGATGTTCCCGATGAGATTCTGGCCGTGGGATGCATCATAATAAAAGATCCCCTCTCCGCCGACCCTGTTCCTGAAGTAGGTGTTCCCCGGACCGGCCGGGCCCCAGTAATCTCCTATCCCGATCTCCTGCACCCGGTTCCCTTCGAACAGGTTCATAAAGGGATAATGGCCGTGAATGGAGATATCGGGCGGCACCCATCCCTCGTTCAGGTTCGTTTCCCCCTCGCCCTGCACCGGATGGATTGAATAATTATAACCGAAAACATTCCCGCTGGCCCCTACCTGGACCATCATGGCGTGGCGGAGGGAATCGAAGATATTGTTCTCTACCAGTGTGTTCGAAACATGAGTCCCGCAATCCACCCCGTAGCCGCTGCCTCCGCCCCCGTAGTCGAACGAGCGATGAAAATAGCTGTCCCTGATCTCGTTCCCAAGGCTGCTGGTCAAAGATACATGGGACCTCCTTGTATGATAGCTTTCCACGTTTCTGACCCAGCAATATGCCGTATTCTTGAACGAAAAAGTGGAGCCGTCGGCCACCGTCTTTTCCACGTACAGATCCTCGAATCCCACCCGGCTCACCAGTCCCTGCGGCCTGATCCGGGCGTTCAGTCCGTTGGAGAAATCGAGATGGACCGGCGACTCAAAGGTGACCTGGTTCCCGTCCACGCTTTTTACCCGGAAGATCTGCCCCACCGCATTCTCGGACCAGGGCTGGATCCACTGCTCGTCGGTGTACATCAGCAATGAATCGTTCTCCTGCTCGATTTCCGCAAATTCCCCGGGAGTGAATGCCGAACCGTCTTCCACCGTAACAGCGGACGATCCTTTTGCGGCCCCTTCCGGCAGCAGCTGCCAGGTGCCCCTCTGGTAGGTGATCACCTCGATACTGTTCCCCGGGTGTTCGATCAGCAGCTTCGAATCCCATCCTTCCCCCCGGAACACGACAGAGTCCCTCCCGACGGAGATCCCGGACACCACCCGGTAGGTCCCCCGGGGAATGAAGACCACCCCTCCTTCGGGGGGCAGGGCATCAAGGGCATCGGCAATGGCCTGCCAGCTGTCATGCACGCCTGCCGGATCCGCACCGTGATCCAGGATATTTTCCACCGGCCCGGCGATCTCCGGGATCCCGCCCGGGATCCCCGGATCCCACTGTGTACGCCTCTCGGGAGGAATGATCTCCTGGGCCCGGGTTACATGGCTGCATGCCAGGCAGACCATCATTCCAAGAGTAATCAGTACGACAGGGCTCTTTAACTTCAGCTTACAGATTTCCATCAGTGTGATTTTTCATAAAAATAGCAAACATGGACCAAACTAGCCCTATTAAAAAACTTGGATTACCAGGAACGATATACTGCTGGCTTTCCACATAAATAAAAAAACCAAGGCACCAAAATATTGAATATTATGTATCTTGCAACAATCAGATTTCGGCAATGAGAACAGCAGATATTATTAAAGAGATTAGAAAGCTTCCGATTCGAGAAAGAATCTACGTAATTGAAAAAGCTATTCATTCAATTCGGGAAGAGGAAGATAAACTTGAGTTAAACCAGGCAGCTGAAGCGCTTTCTGAAGAATATAAAACTAACACTGAATTAACAGCTTTTACTTCAATCGATTTTGAAGACTTTTATGAAACAAGGTGAAATCTGGCTTATTAACCTTGATCCTACCATTGGAGCAGAAATCAAAAAAACACGACCTGCAATAATTGTTAATGAAGATAAGTTGGGGAAACTCCCATTGAGAATTATTATACCGGTGACAGATTGGAATGATAAGTTTACGGTGGCTCCATGGATGGTTAAGATTGTACCAAACCGTATGAACGGATTAAGAAAAATGTCATCTGCTGACTGTTTTCAAATCCGTTCAGTATCTCAGACCAGGTTTTATAAGAAAATAGGAGCTGTGTCCGATGCCATCTCAGAAGAGATAAAAACAGGTTTAAAAATAGTTTTATCTATTGACAAGTAACAACCTGCCCGCTAGTCTGATAGATTCGATATGCTTAATCAATCCGGCTATTCCATCGCCTTTTTCATGCCCTCGGTGGTGGTGTAGTACTTGACGATCATGTTGGGGATCTCCCAGGCGGGGATGGATCCCGATTTCACGTAATCCAGGAATTTCCCGGTCACCTGTCCGAAATGCGCTTCATGGCCCACCCTGTATTTGTCCGGGATCTCCAGCAGCCAGCGCCCCACTTCCAGTTTTTTCAGCTGCACGTCAGGGTATTTGGATGCCACCTGCTGGCGGACGGCCTCTTCCAGGGCGGCTTCAAAGGCAGCCGGATCTTCTGTCCCGGTCTGTTCGATGTAAAGCATGGGGACATATCCTTCTTCTTCCCCCTGCCTGATGGTCAGGTTGCACTTGCTGCCCCGCATGATGGAGAAATGGGTGTCGCCCGTTCCCTCGGGGGCCTGGAAGTTCCAGATCACCGATACCCTGGCATGGATCCCTTTCAGGGTATAGTTGATCTCCCCGTTGCTGTAAACCTTCAGCGTATCGTTCTTGACGTCTTTCATCAGGTACTGCGGATAGGAATCCATCCCGGTGACCTTCTCGAACATCTCCGGGGTCAGGTCGGTGGCCCACCGGTCAGCGGAAACAATCTCCACGTCTTCCTTCTCCAGGACCACCCCGGGGAACGCTTCCCACTGGATCAGATCCACCAGGTGGGTGGAAACATCCACAACCCCTTCTCCCTGCTGTTCCACGTCAAAGAACCACGGGGGACGGACCAGCGCTTTGCCGGAGACATACTTGAAGAAATGATGGACGCTCTCCTTGGTG
>JBNJEV010000120.1:0-6160 GCA_051746185.1 Bacteroidota bacterium | reverse complement strand
CTGGGCGGTGGATGGATCGGGTACTTATGTGGACCTTGATACCATTCACTTCATCAGGATTCATTCCGGATGCCTGGGCCGGGCGGGGTGGCTGGGGGAGATCTCCACAGAAGTGACCGGGGCCTGTGATGTGGTCCCGGATGCCGGGGTAACGGGTCCCCTGGACAGGATCGTGGTCAGGGATCTGCCGCCGGTTATCCATATCCCCGCCTGGCAACTGGAAGCGTTTGTATTTCATATGGGACGCCTGCAGCCCGAACAGGAAATCACATGGTCCTGCAGCATACCCGGAGCAACCGTCAGCGAAGATCACGTGCTTTCGGTTCCGGCCTCCGGTGAGCTGGTCATTACCGCAAGCCTGGCGGATCATCCTGAGGTGAGCACCTCCGTGGTTACCACCGTTGCTCTTGCCACCGGATCGCGGTTCAAAGATACACGGCTCCAAACAGCTCCACACATCTATCCCAATCCCGCATCCGGAAAGGTTATCATTGAATCCGGCGGACAGGGCGAATATTACCTTTTCAATCTCACCGGGAAGATGGTCCTGTCGGGGATCCTGCACGAAACCCGGCAGGAGATCATTATCAGGGGACTTCCCTCCGGGATCTATATGCTGCAGACAAGAAACCCCACCGCGGGCTGTGATACGCAAAAACTTTTCATCGAATAGCATGAAAAATATCCTGGTCATATGGGGATGTTTCCTTTTCTCAGGTCTGGCCGGCCAGGGGATCAGGGATTCTGTTTTTCATATCCGCCAGGTGGATATTACCGCCGGCCGGTTCTTTATCAAAGAAGAGGCTGGTCTGAAAGAGACTGCCGTCGATACGTTCATTTTGAATGAAAAGATCCATCTCAACCTCTCGGACCTTCTGTCTGAGAATACCACCGTTCACATCAAGGACTACGGCCGCGGCGCTCTTTCCACAGCCTCCTTCCGTGGAACGGCTCCTTCCCATACACAGGTGACATGGAACGGGATCAACATCAATTCTCCCATGCTGGGGATGGTCGATTTTTCCCTGATCCCGGTCTTCATTATGGACGAAATAGGACTCCAGCATGGTGCGGCTTCGGTATCCTCGCAGAGCGGGGGATTGGGCGGATTGATACGGATCCGGAACAAACCGGACTGGCAGAACAAATTCAGCGGAAAGTATTACCAGGCCGTGGGGAGTTTCCTGACACTGGATGAATTCGCACGTTTCAACATTGGAAACAGAAAGCTGCAGTACAGGACCAGGATCTACCATAATTATTCCAGGAACGATTATGAGTTCGTCAACAAGCACATTCTGGAGGAGGACCCAGTTACGGGTGAGCTTTTCCATCCTGTCGTAAAAAATGAGAATGCTCAGTACCGGAAGTACGGTGTGACTCAGGAGCTTTACTACAGGCCTTCACCGAATATGATGGCAGAAACACAGGTCTGGTTCCAGGACGCATCCAGATCCATTCCAACGGTACTTTCCAGCGAATTCGGCGATACCTACGGCCAGCGTCAGAACAGGCAATCCGATCAGACGTTGAAGGCAGTTGCCGGGGTGGAGCGGTACGGGGAGAAGGCAAGATGGAGAATTCACTCGGGTTTCGATTACCAGCAGCTCGGTTACCTGATGACCACCATGGTCAACGGATTTGAGACACGAAAACCTGTCAATTCAGAGAGCAGGATGATCAGCTGGTATAACCGGGCGGGGTACCGTTATGCATTCAGTGACCGGTTCTCCATCCGGCTGCAGGGGTCCCTGGACCGATATGATATTTCCACCCTGGACAGTGCCACACAGTCGGCGTACCGGGTGAAGCGGTTGGAAGGAACTCTTTTTGGGGGAGCGTATTTCAGTCCGCTGGAAACAGTGCAGCTGTCCGCCCAGATCAGAAAAGACCTGGTGGAGGGACATCATACCCCGGTGATCTATACCTTCGGATGGAATCTCAAACCAGTCCAGTCAAAGGATCTGGTGATCAAGGGTAACCTGGCAAGGAATTTCCATCATCCGACCCTGAACGATCTTTACTGGCAGCCTGGCGGTAATCCCGGCCTGTTGCCGGAGGAAGGCCATACCGCCGAGATCGGGATCCTGTACCGGAAGCAAACTGGAAGCCTGAAAGCGGAAGCCGAACTGACCGGTTATTATTCCGTCATCAACAACTGGATCCTCTGGATCCCCAACCTGAACGGATACTGGGAACCCATGAATGTGAAGAAGGTGAACTCATACGGGATGGAGTACCGTTTGCAGATGGATTATGTTTACAAAAGAACCCGCTTCAGGATGAACGGGAACATGGCCCTGACCCGCACCCTGAATGAAGGTGATCCGTTCGGTGAAGGTGACAGGTCCCTGGGCAAGCAATTGCCTTACATTCCCGTGGTTTCGGGCAACCTGCTTTTCTCGGTGATCCACAGGGGATTTTATCTTACCTTCCATCACCGGTCCATCGGCAGGCGATCCCTGGTGAGCAGCGGACTGGATACGGAGGATCGTCCGGCTGACAACGGGGCTGCTTCCCTGTATACCCTCTATCCGCATTTTATGAATAGGCTCTCGGCAGGAAAAGAGCTCGATTGGAACAGGGCTGCTTTTTCCATCGAGCTGGCGGTGCATAACCTCTTCAATGAAACCTACCGGAACATCCTGCAGCGCTTTATGCCCGGCAGGCATTACACCCTGATGCTGAAAGTGGATTTTTAACCGGAAAACCTTGAGGATACGGACTTTCATATGGATACTACTTGGCGCGGCGATGCTGACTTCCTGCATGGACGATGATGCCTGGTACGGGATCAATGACCTTGACGGGTTCAAGGATACACCGGCAAACGGCAGCGGGGGACAAACCGGATTGTTCGTGGTCAATGAAGGGAATTTCATGTATGACAACGCCTCGCTTTCATATTATTCGGCCGGTTCCATGAAGGTGGAGAACGAGGTTTTTTTCCGTACCAACCGGATCCCCCTGGGAGATGTGGCTCAGTCCATGTTCATCAGGGACAGCCTGGGATATATCATCATCAACAACAGCAGCAAGATCTATGTGATCAACATCCATACCTTTGCATATGAAGGAAAGATCACAGGGCTCGTTTCTCCCCGCTACCTTCATTTCATCAGCGACCGCAAAGCCTATGTGAGCGACCTGTATGCCAAAGCGATCACCATCATTGATCCGGTGACCCTGGAAATTACCGGTCATATAGATACGGACAACCATGAAACAGAGTTCTACCAGCATCCCACCGGGCAGATGGTACGTTATGAGGATCTTGTTTTTACCAATTGCTGGAGCTATGACAACATGATCCTGGTCATCGACACGGAAACCGATCAGGTGATCGACTCCATTGAGGTCCTCAAACAACCGAATTCCCTGGTGATCGACCGGTACGGTAAGCTCTGGACAGTGACCGACGGGGGTATGGAAGGGAGTCCTTTCGGTTACGAGGCTCCGGGACTGATGCGCATCGATGCGGAAAGCCGGACCGTGGAATGGATCTGTATGTTTGAACCGGGCGAGCGGCCTTCGGAGCTGACCATCAACGGAACCGGGGATACACTCTATTTTATCAACGGTGACATCTATCGTCACCCTGTACTTTCAGAGGAGGAACCGGAACTGTTCCTCCCGGGTCCGGCATCGCACAGTCACCCGGGGAGATATTTCGGGCTGGGAGTGGACCCGGTCACTTCGGAGGTTTATATAGCCGATGCGGTCGATCATGTGCAGCGGGGAATGGTTTACCGGTGCAGGTCCGATGGCATGCCGCTGGATACTTTCCGGGTGGGGATCAATCCCGGAGCATTCTGTTTTGTCCCGGCGGACAGGTAAGATGAAACCGGGATTTAAGTAATTACAGGAGGACAATCCGGCCGGCAATTTCATACCTTTGTATTTTCTTGAAACATGAAAGGCTACGTTCAACTTTATACAGGCGACGGGAAAGGCAAAACAACCGCAGCTTTCGGTTTGGCCCTCAGGGCAACGGGTGCGGGAAAAAAAGTGTTTTTCGCTCAGTTCGTCAAGGGGAAACGGTATTCAGAAACTGAAGCTGTCGAACAAATGATACCGGGAATCACAATCAGGCAGTTCGGAAGAGACTGCTTTATCGTGAAAACTCCGGAGAAGGAAGATATCGAGGCTGCCCGTAACGGATTAAAGGAGGTGGAAAAGATCATCCGGTCCGGAAATTATGACATCGTGATCCTGGACGAAGCCTGCATCGCCATCTATTACCGGCTGTTCACCGAAGAAGAATTGATCGGGATCCTGGACAACAGGCCGGAAGGAACCGAGATCGTGATCACCGGCCGGTATGCCACACCCGGTTTGATCGGGTATGCCGACCTGGTTACAGAGATGAAAGAGGTAAAGCATTACTATCAACAGGGGGTGAAGGCCAGGAAGGGAATTGAATATTGAAAAATACCGATGATCATTAAAAATTTTTGAAGGATGAAAGTCACAGTTCTATCAGACGCAAAAGCCAAAGAAGGACTGCTTCCGGAACACGGCCTTTCTTTTTATATTGAATGTGATCAGTTCAAAATACTCCTGGATACCGGGGCATCGGACAATTTCAAAAAGAATGCCGGCCGGCTGGGCATTGATCTGGAAAAGATTGACATGATGGTGCTCAGTCATGGCCATTATGATCACGGGGACGGATTGCCTTACCTGGGACATACCACCCTGGTGAGCCATCCCGGGAGCTTTGTCAGGCGCTATCGCAAAGACGGGAATAAGTATTTGGGGATCAGTATGAGCAGGGAGGAAGTCGAAGAGAAGTTCGATCTGCGAACCTCCAGAGAACCCGTCAGGCTATACGATTACATGTATTTCCTGGGAGAAATCCCCAGGGTGAACGAGTTTGAGACCTGGGAAACCCCTTACATTCTGGAGAACGGGGAAGAGGATTATATCCGGGACGATTCGGCGCTTGCGGCGGTGACTGCCAACGGACTGGTGGTGGTCTCCGGATGTGCGCATTCGGGGATCTGCAACATCATCCGGCATGCAAAAACGGTTACCGGTGAGGACCGGGTGGAAGCGGTCATCGGCGGTTTCCACCTGAAAGAGGCGGGTCACCGGACAGAGAAAACCATTGAATGCATCAAAGAAATGGGAATCGGGAGGGTCTACCCGTCACATTGCACCATGGGCCCCGCCCTGGAAATGTTCCATGAAGCATTCGGGAAAAATGAAGTGCTGGTGGGGCAGGAGATTTTCTTTTGATAATAAAGAGGCTGTACCTTTCGATACAGCCCCTCTTCTGATTTTTTACTTCCTGCAGTGCAAAACCTATACATTGAGGCTATTCAGCATCCACAGCTGTTTTTCCGTGTTGCTGATAAAATCTCTCATCAGCGCCACTGTACCTTCATCATCTGCTTCAGAAGCTGTCTCCACGATCTTGCGGAATGATCCCAGCAGAGATTCTGCATTGGAAATCAATTTGGGAAGGATCTCCGCCGGCTTCTCCATGTCCTTCTCGGGCTTGATGGAAGCGGTTTTCAGGTAATCTTCAAAGGTGTGCAAAGGCTTGCCGCCGATCATCAGGATCCGTTCGGCGATCTCATCAATATCGTCTGCTGCCTGATCATAGAATTCTTCGAATTTTTCATGCAACAGGTAGAACTGGGGTCCCTGGACCAGCCAGTGCCATGCACGCAGGTTCTGATAATAGATCTGATAATCGGAAAGAAGATCATTCAGTTGTTTTCTCAGATCGTCATTGTTGATGTATACTTCTGATTTCATTGTGCAATTGTATTTAAGGGTTTATAAGAAGAATAATTTTTCCGGTTTCAAATGTACGATTTAATGGTCCAATTTCCATTGACTTTCGTCAGCCATCATTGATAATCTCCCATACAACAATCAGATTCCGGAATTGTTTACTGTTTCCGTTGTATCTGCAGGAAGATCCAGGTCATCAATGTTTTACACGTCATTGGTTACGAACCGTTCTATTTTCTGGTATTTTTTGAATTCTCATTCCATGATCATTCCTCCTATATATAAGTTTCCTATACATGCATTTCATATAAAAAAGTACGTAACTAATCAGTCAGCCTGATTTTGCGATTAGATTTAGAGCTCTCAAAACGTTCTGATCGTTTTTCAAGGCAGTATCGGTAATACTTCTGAGGAC
>JBNJEV010000119.1:0-6176 GCA_051746185.1 Bacteroidota bacterium | reverse complement strand
ATGAATTTTTTGGCATTGTCCCATGCCCCGCCGGAATTGTTCAGCATCACCGCCAGGGTGAACCCGGTGGTCAGCCCTCCTGCCAGCAGTCCGACCACACCTGCCACACCCAGGATCACTCCCACTGCGACAGGTACAATGATCGCCAGCAGTGAGGGAAGGATCATCTCACGTTGTGCTCCCCTGGTGGAAATGGCCACACATTTGGCGTATTCGGGAGTGGCCTTCCCTTCCATGATCCCGGGAATCTCCTTGAACTGTCGCCTTACTTCATCCACCATGGATCCGGCGGCCCGGCCCACGGCCTTCATGGTCATGGCACAGAACACAAACGCCATCATGGCACCCAGGAAGATCCCGCCCAGCAACATGGGATTGAAAAGGGAAAGGTTATAGGCAGTTACGAAATCCGAAATATGTGCTGAACTCACCTGGACAGCGGTAAGTCCCTCGGCGGCTGCAGGAACCTGATCTGTATAGAAAAGTGTGTCCCCGACCTGTTTGAATTTCTCGACGGTACCATCTGCCACTTTTCCCAGCCACAGTCTCACTTCTTCCATGTAGGCGGCCAGCAGGGCCATGGCTGTCAGTGCTGCCGATCCGATGGCAAATCCTTTTCCGGTAGCTGCGGTCGTATTTCCGAGCATATCCAGGGCATCTGTCCTCTCACGCACCTCAGGCGGAAGTTCTGACATCTCAGCATTTCCTCCCGCATTGTCTGCAATCGGACCGAAGGCATCCGTGGCCAGAGTGATGCCAAGGGTTGACAGCATCCCAACAGCAGCAAAACCGATGCCGTAGACACCCCGGGCAAACTCCTGGAAACCCCCGGAAAAACCGTATGCGGCAATGATGGCCAATACGATGGTCACCACCGGGATCCAGGTGGAATACATACCCACGGCGATCCCATCGATGATGGTGGTGGCCGGTCCCTGTTGCGCCTGCCTGGCAATACCCTTTGTATACCTGTATTCATCCGAGGTGAACAATTCTGTTCCCTGGCCGATGATCACACCTGCAACCAGTCCGGCAACCACAGCTCCGAATATACCCCAGGTAACCCATCCGACCGAGGCCATGACAGCCATCGCTCCCAGGATCAGCACCGAACTTCCTCCTGTCCCCAGCAGCAGTGCATGGAGCAGGTTTCTCTGTGTAGCCGATTCCTTGGCCCTGACCATGAAGATCCCGATAATGGATAAAACGATCCCAATGGCAGCAACGATCATGGGTGACACCACCGCCATTCCCTGATCCGCACCGGAAAGGCCCGGGAGCGCAGCACCAAGGGCAGCCGTAGCCAGGATGGAACCGCAGTATGATTCATACAGGTCGGCTCCCATACCTGCCACATCCCCGACATTGTCTCCCACATTATCGGCAATGGTGGCCGGATTGCGGGGATCATCCTCGGGGATCCCGGCTTCCACTTTCCCCACCAGGTCAGCACCCACGTCTGCGGCCTTGGTATAGATCCCGCCTCCCACACGGGCAAAGAGTGCCTGGGTGGATGCACCCATACCGAATGTCAGCATGGTAGCGGTGATCTCAACCAGTTTCTGCTTCTCAGTGGTACCCTCATGAACCAATGTAAGTCCGGCCCAGGTTAAACCCGTTTCCATATTTTCGGGGGTAAAGACCAGCTTGTTCAAGACCCAGAACCATGCCGTGATATCGAGCAACCCGAACCCCACAACGATCAGTCCCATCACCGCTCCGCTCCGGAAGGCTACCTGTAATCCTTTGTTCAGCGACTGTGATGCACCATAGGTAGTCCTCGCCGATGCATAGGTGGCCGTTCTCATACCCAGATATCCGCAGAGTCCGGAAAAGAATCCTCCCGTCAAAAAGGCCACAGGAACAAACGGGTTCTGGACACCCAGATAGGCCAGGACCATTAAAATAATCAGCAATACAACAAATACCATTGCTACTACCCTGTACTGGCGTCTGATGTAGGCCATTGCTCCCTCACGTACATACTGAGCGATCTCCTTCATCCGGTCGGTCCCCTCTGATTTTTTCATCATGTTACGAAAGAATATCCATCCGAAAAGAAGGGAAACCAGTGCTGTAAGTGGAAGCAGCCAGAATAGGCCAAAGATCTCTTTCATAATTCTATAGTTTAGGTGTTTAGTATCAAAACAGGACCAAAGATATAGAATTTGCATTTAGAATGATATTAAATAAAGGGGTTCTTTTCAATTGACTTTGGCTGGTTTTGCACATATATTTGTATGTACCTAAATGGAATGTCATGAAAAATACATTTCGTAAAGTTGCCTCCCTGCAACTGTTATTGATCGCCGGGATCACAGCTTACGGACAATGTGTCCCCGACACGGCAAATTGCAAGGACACCGGAGAACCCGGTGAGATATGTCCCCGTTACCTTCCTGAGGCAACGGTCAACACCTCCTATGATGAAACGATCACCATCATTCCCCCCGGGGAGGCCGTGGTCAATGAAACCTCCCTTGATATTGTATATATCCAGATCGATTCCGTGATCAACATTCCCGACGGGATTGATTATTTTCCCAATGCCACGAAATTTTACGCGGATTCCGCCTATTGTATCCAGATTACCGGAACTCCCACCACCGCGGGAGAATTCGACCTCGCGATCTATGTAAGCCCTTTTATCTTTTATCTGAACGATACGATCAAAGGCCCCCAGGTGGTCAACGACACTTCGGTAACCATGGTGGTCCATGAAGCATCCGGGATCGATCCATACCGGTCCCTGGAATTTCAGGTGATACAGAATGTTCCCAATCCCTTCTCAGAAGTCACCAGGCTCGGTTTTTACACTCCGTTCGATGACCGGATCGAGCTGAATGTGTTCAACATTCTGGGTGAACTGATGTACCAGGAAAAACGGGGAGCTCCCCCGGGTAAACACTATTTTGATTTTGACGGGAGCAGCCTGCAGCCGGGAACCTATTTTTACAGGATCAGCAACAGCTCGGGTCACTATACGGGAAAGTTCATCAAATCCAGGTGAGGCTGTCTCAAAAGACCTGTGTTGCCGTTCGTCAGAATTCTGCTCGGTAAAGTTGGGTTTCTGGGGTGAAAAAAGCGTGACATTTACCGTCGAGTAAGTGAGGTAGAGTATGCAGCCCTGTCTCTGTATAGAATCAAAGCTGTTCCAACCACACCGGATATGATCAGACCAATATCCTCCAGAATACCGACAGACACCGGCATAATTCCACCGAGTGCCCACAGCAGCGGAATCACAAGAAGCAGCTTAGGTACCTTCTTGTCAGTTAATAGGAAAAGACCAAAGGTGAAGATAGTGGCGGGGCAAGGGGTAAGCCCAAAAGGTGGCGATTGAGGGTAAGTATGATCCAAGAAATACCCAACTACAGGATATCCAACCATAGCATAGGCAATGAACAGAAACCCTACGATGGAGTACACACCACCCCGGAATCCAAATGAAATTTTTGGTTTTATCGTGCTGACCAAGAACAAGACACCTTGGATGATAAACAACCCTCCAAATGCGTAGGCTGGGCTATAGACGGGACCGAAGTAGAGAAAGAAGAACCCAAACGCTGTCCACAACCAAAGAAACGAGAGGATACCTGCGACGATTCTGTTCGAATTCTGCGTTCGCTTTATGGCAAAGAACAGCGCACCGATTCCCAACAAGTAAGCAAATATCTGCATTGGCCAGATGTCGATATTATACTTTTCAAAGGTGTTCAACAACAGTTCAAGAGTGAGTGTCATATTCATTCGCCAAACGCAGTTCCGTTCCTGAGGACGAATGCTGCTGATCTTACGTTCATTAATTTGTTGATGTAAGTTATGACAAAAATTCGAAAAATTACCAGATTCTGTGTCAGTCTCAGAAATCCAGCTTTACCTGGAGGGTGATGTTTCTCGGGGGACCTAGATCCCCGGGCCTGCCCAGGTACTCCCTGTTGAATGCATTTCTTAAAATGACATTCAGCCTCAGGGATTGCAGGATGTTCCAGCCCAGCCTGAAATCAACCAGCAGGTATCCTGTGGCATGATTGTTCCAGTATTCGGGGAACCCGGGCTGCAGAAGATTCCCAATCAGCGGATCAATAAATACCTGGTCCACATTGACCATCCGTGAATTATACTGGAGGTTGACTCCCGCAAAAATCCTCCAGATCTCCGCTTCCGCATCCGCTTTCACCTGGTGGCGACGTCTGTATTTGAGCACGTACGCCTCATCCTCTCCCCTTCCTCCTTCCTCCAGGATCTGTGGATCCACCGGGTCCATGAAGGTATATCCTCCGGCAAAACGAAACCCGACAGGCCCCATGCGTCCTTCCCCGTTCAGGGAAAGTTCCGCTCCCGCGATCCTGGCAGTACCGATATTCAATGCCTTGAATCCCACATCTTCAAATGTTGGAATGGCAGTGGTATCTTCAGGATAGACCCCGAAGGTATATTCGATCATATTCTTATATTCTGTCCAGAACAGGGCCATGTCTGCAAAGCCCCTCCAGTTGCCCAGTGAAAATCCCTGTTTCAGCCCCGCCTCGGCACTCCATCCCCTTTCCGGCTCCAGGTCGGGATTCTGGAATATCCTCAATCCCCCGACCTCCGCCGATGCAAACTTTTCCGCCACGGACGGGAACCTGTATCCCTGTCCGAATGATGCCCGCAAATAAGTGGCATTCCCTGCCCGGTAATTGATCCCTGCCCGCACTACCGGTATGGAATAATACAACTTCTTATTGAGGGTGTTCATCTCCCAACGGATGCCCAGAGAGACCCGGAGGCGGTTTACCGGATTGACATCCAGCTGAGAATAAACAGCGCTGTTGGACCCCCGGTGATTCTCGTAGAGGTTGGCGATCACGGTGTTGCGTGAAAAAGAAAGACCGCTGGTCCAGTTCACTTGCTCACCGAACCGCTTCAGGTACCTGTATTCCCCGTAATACACATCCGAGAAACTGCTTTTCTCGGTATCCAGGGCACTGTTTCCCACGCTGTAGACCCTGGTCTTCAGGGAATGCTTATCCCCTTTTGGGGTGACATACTCCACATATGGATCGATGTTATAACGGTGCCCCGAGAGCGGGGCATATGTTTCAGGATTCTGCCGGTAGGCTCCTGAATCCGCATCCTGCCAGAGAAGAAAATCTGCCACATCAAGCCACATGGCATTGACCGCCACCCCGGCCGTTAATCCCCGGATCTTTCTGAAACGGTATCTCAGGGCCATGTTTCCCCGGATCCTTTCTTCATGTTCCAGGGTACGGAATCCTTCGTTCTTGTAATAATTCCCTCCCGTGGTCAGTTCCACTTCTCCGATCTTCCTCATATGGGAAAAAGAGACTCCCCCGAAAAGGGGATTGCGATCCCACCACACAAGCTCCTGCCTTCGCGGATCCATATAGGCTCCTCCGTATAGGGTCACTTCGGTCTCCGGTTCGGGACCCGGGAAGCGGGTCCGGAAATTGATCACCCCGTTCAGGGCCGACGAACCATACAGTACGGAAGAGGCTCCCTTGATCACTTCCACCTGGTGCAGGTTCTCCACCGGCATGTAGTTCCACTTGATATCACCTGCATCACCGGAGATCATGGGCAGATCATCCACCAGCATCAAAACCCGGCTCCCCACACCGTAGCTGAATCCGCTTCCCCCCCTGATGCTGGGCTGTCCGTCCAGAATACTTACCCCGGGAGTTCGTTCCAGGATCATCTCCAGCGAGGTGATGTTCTGATTGGAAAGCTGGTGCGGTTTAAGCAGTTCCATGGAAAAGGTCACATCGGACAACTTCTGTTCATACTTCCCGGCTGTGACCACCACCTCATCCAGCATTTGGGTCGTCCTTTTCATCTGGATATGAAGGCTAACCGTTTCCCCTTCTGATAACCTGACCGTTTTCCTGGCAACTTCATACCCCACGAAATAGAATTCCAGTAAATGGCTGCCAGGGGAAAGGGCAAGGATGAACCGGCCCTGCTCATCGGAAATGGTACCGGCACTGCGGTCGGCACTGATATTGACAGCAGTCATGGGCGATCCGTTCTCCATATCCACCACCCTGCCATTCACCTTTGCAGTCTTCTGGCTGAAGAGGATCCCTGTCGTAAGGATGAATCCCAGTGAAAGCAACACCTTCATATCCAAATCCCTCTCTTGGTTACAAAACTACAAAAGAGTGCTAAAACAC
>JBNJEV010000118.1:0-6236 GCA_051746185.1 Bacteroidota bacterium | reverse complement strand
TCAAAATGACCTTCAAAGGAGGCCAGTTTGGCAGGCTGGTTTTCGGCCACCCCGTCGGCCGACTGGTGCCCGGTGACCAGCTGGGCGAGCGCAAAGATCGTGGCGACCATCAGGGAAATCTTCAGGGCTTTCTGTGACAGTTCCACATATTGGTCACGCAGCAGGTAAAAAGCATGTACGCTCATTACCAGGAAAGCCCCGGCCAGGAAAGCCCCGATCCAAACATGAAGCAGCCGGTCCACGGAAGAAGGATTGAAAACCAGGGTCCAGAAATCGGTGATCTCGGCCCGGGCATCCAGGCCTTCTCCTGCAATATGGTATCCTGCCGGTGTCTGCTGCCAGCTATTGGCGACCACGATCCAAACGGCAGAAAACAGTGATCCGAAGAATACACCGATGGTGGCTATAAAATGAACCCTGGGTTTCACCCGGTTCCATCCGAAAAGGAGAAGCCCCAGAAAACCGCTCTCAAGGGCAAATGCAAAGATCCCCTCGGCCGCCAGGGCGCTTCCGAATACATCTCCCACATAGCGCGAATACCTGGCCCAGTTGGTCCCGAACTCGAATTCCATCACGATCCCTGTGGCCACTCCCACTGCAAAGGTCAGTGCAAAGATCCGCGTCCAGAACCGGGCCATGTCTTCATACGCTTTTACCCCGGTTCGAAGGTATAGTCCCTCCATGATCACCATAATCAGCCCCAGTCCGATGGAGAGCGGGGGATAGATGTAATGAAAGGCAATGGTCAATGCAAATTGTAACCTGGATAAGATCTCGACATCCATGGGTTCAAGAAATAATTTTGATTAAAATACTAAAAAAAGCGTTTCTCTGATCAGGATTCCCGGTCAGGATTGCCTTAAAAGTTCTCCCTGAACAGTCCTGAAGTCCTATATTATGCGTATCTTCCATCAAATAAAAACAGATGAACAGGCAGAAAATCCAGGTGTATGAAAAAAATCCTTTTACTCGGCCGCTGGGGAAAAACCCATGCACTGGCCAAAGCGTTGATTGAAAAGAGTCCGCAGGAGACCGAAGTGTATTGTTATATGGACAAGCCCAATACGGGCCTGGTATCCCTGGCTGCGGATTATATGCTGGGAGATATGAAGGATAACCGGGCGATCATTGATTATGCCAGGTCCAAAAATGTAGATTTTGCCATTGCAGTGCCACACATGTCCCTCAGCAATGACATTTCGGAGGAGATGAATCAACTTGGCATCCCGTGTATCGGGCCCAACAGGATCTGCAGCAGGCTGGAGACGGATAAGAGTTTTCTGAGGTGGATCCTCAATAAGACAGATCCCGGTGCATCTCCGGAATATCAGGAATTCAAATCCCGGGAGGATGCCATTGATCATATCGGTGAGGTGGATTATGATTTTGCCGTAAAACCGGTCGGGGTGACGGAGGGAGACGGTGTGAAAGTGATAGGCATTCAGCTTAAGGACAGGGAAGAAGCGGAAGATTATATCCAGGAGATCTTCAATAAGAACATCGGGGGTATCCCCGAGATCATGATTGAAGAAAAGCTGGTCGGCAGGGAATATACCATCCAGGCTTTCGTGAGCAAAAGCGGTCTTCGGGGGATGCCCGCCACCCGTGACTACAAGCTTCTCTATGAAGGCGAAAAGGGATTGAATACCCCGGGCATGGGATCCATCAGTTTTCCCGATCACCTACTCCCTTTTTTGGATGAAGATGAATACCGGCATTCCCTGGAGATCATGAACGGGGTGATCAAATACCTTGGGGAGGAATTCGGTGAATATTACCAGGGCTGCCTGTCCGGACAATTCATCAGGACCAGCGAAGGGATCAGGGTGATTGAGTTCAATGTCAGGCCAGGCGATTCAGAGATCATGAATATCATTCCGATACTTAAAACCGATTTTGTGGAGATCTGTGAGGCCATCCTGGAAGACCGGCTGATGGATCTGCAGATCGACTATGAGCCCAAAGCCACTGTGTGCAAATATGTGGTGAAGGAAGGGTTCCCGAATCCGAAGGGAAATATGGTCATGGAGATCGACGAAGAAGCCATCAGAAAGGCAGGAGCGGATCTGTTCTATTCCTGTTTTGCTGTTGAAAAAAATGTCTATAAGCCGAGTCCCCGGGGCGTGGCCCTGACTGCCAGGGGTAAGGATCTCCATGAAGCATACACACTTTGTGAAGAAATGATAAAAAACCATATCAAAGGCGAAAGGATCTGGCACCGTAAAGATATTGGGACGGAAGAGCTTCTCAGGTATTACGATTGATGATCCACGCAACCATATCATGATCAACATCGAACAAGTATCTTTGAATGACCATCCTGAAATTCACCGGCTTACCGGTAGGATCCGGGGAATCGTGCAGCATCCCGAACATGTGTATAAGATCATGGCGGTCCATTTTCGCGAAACGTTCTATATAGCCCGGGAAAGTGAACTTAAAACAACCCCGATACAGGGATTCATGATGGGTTTTGTATCACAGTCGGTCCCCGGGCACCTGTTCGTCTGGCAGATCGCAGTGTCCGAAGAGGCACACGGAAAGGGCATCGGCACCCAATTGCTGGAACATACCATCGCCTATGCCCGGAAATCTAAAGAATGTACAGCAGTGATGGCAACCGTGGAAACCGTCAATAAAGGTTCACAACGGTTGTTCGAAAAAATGGGATTTCATATCGATTCTGAGCGGTTCATGGAACGCGGCCAGGAACTGACACGGCGGGGCAGCAAGGAAGCCGTAATCAATTATTATGGCAGCGGAACCGACCAGATCTTTTATGTACTTGATGTGAAATGAGGAGGCTGTCTCAAAAGCCGTTCATTTCTGTTTTTACTGAGGGATGCTTTCTTGTAACGTGCTAATTTAGCTTCGCTGAGCTCGCAAGCTCGGTTGTCTTCGCAAAAGATGCCAGGTTACTTCAAAAGCATCCTTCAGATAATGTTGACAAAGTACGTTTGAGACAGCCTTCTGATTCTACTTCTTCTCCTCCTTTTTGCCCTTCTCCTCGCCTTTTTCTTTCTTGCTCATTTCAGCCATTTTCTCCACCAGGTCGGGCACCTTCTCAAACAGGGTGGAAAGGGCTGTTTTCTTATCCACGGGAATGAAGGAGATCTCACCGCCTCTGGCCACAAGGAATCCCAGGGGCATGATGCCTATGGCGGCTCCTGCTCCTCCGCCGGATCCGCTCTTTTTGGTTTTGGGATCTTCCCCTGTCCCGGTGCCGCTTCCAAATCCGGTCCCGACTTTGATCACCGGCCTGCAGGTAAATTCGCCGATGGTGAATTCATCCCCCAGAACAGTGTCGGTACTGGCAAGTGTTTTCACATGCTCGGATACTTTGTCCAGTAATTGTTCGATGTTAATGTCCATTTTCGTGATGATTTAAAAGGTTCATAAAATAGATTTTATCCGGTATTTGATCACAATCCACAACAAAACACAGATCCGCGTTCTCACATCCAGGAGCAGGGAAAAGTCTCCGTTAAAATTTGCGCTCATCCGGATGTTCCCTGAATTGACCATTGAAAATGCCGGGATCAGCCAGGCATTCAACAGGAAATCATCCGTGTCTATATCCAGTCTCAGTTTCCTGATCCGGAAAGCCCTGACCGCACTCCTGAACATTTTTGATCCCCTGGAGATGTTCAGGGATCTCTTTTTCTTCGCCGGCCGTTTCTTCTCTTTTTCTTTCCTGCTTTTCTTCCCGGTCCGGAAGGGATTGAACCGGTAAGGAACAAAGAAGATCCGGCCCCTGATATGAAGAAGATCTTCAGCGGGCACCACCGCCGCCTTGAATATTCCCGGAAGGACCAGTTGGTATCGTTTACGATCCGTGTCCAGGAACAGGATGACCGGTCCCAGCAAAAGCCAGAGCAGTAAAACTGCCAGCAGGGATATGAGAATGTACCAGATCATGCATCAAAATTACCCGGGACCTGATGAGGATCCCACCATTATTCGGTGTCCTCAAAGGTTTTGCCGGTAAGCTGCTGCTTAAGGGTGTCAATTGTTTATTTAGAGCGGATCTCCCTTTTCATGAAAGAAACGTAAGAGATCACAAAGAACAGAACAGTCAGCGCAATAAGCCCGGTCACCTGCGGCCAGACAAGCAATATGCTCTGCCCCAGGGGCAGGGGTGCGGGAATGGTCCCGTAAACCTGCTGCATGGTCAGGGGTCCCAGACTCCGGACAGACGGCATCAGCAATGTGGTGGTTGCCTCGCTGAAAAGCTGGTTGGGAAGGATCCGGAGCAGTCCTATCTGTAGCGCCTCGGGGTTCAGTGAACGGATCCCGATGGTGACATCGTTTGAGGAAACGGCACTGACGATCAGATTGACGATGATGGTATAGAATACGGTGCAGAACAACCAAACGGCAATGCCGGACAGGGCGGACGTGGCGGGCTGGCGGAACCTCACTGAAAAAAGGATGGACAGGCCCAGCCAGAAGGCCACATAGATGATGCTGAGCAACATGAAGGATACAATGCGCCAGAACTCTTCCGGGGTCGGGGGGATGCCGATGGAGATCAGACCGATCCCCATGACCAGGAAACCGAGTGAAAAGAACATGACGCTGATCACGGTAATGGCGGCCAGGAATTTGGCATTGATCAGGTAATCCCGGTGAATGGGCTGGGAGAGGATACGGCCCAGGGTACCTTTGTTGTGCTCTGAATTCACCGCATCGAATCCAAGTGTGATCCCCAGCAGGGGTCCCAAAAAACCGATGAAGACAAAGAAGGATGGGAGGGTTCCGTCGGAGACCGTGAACAATTTCAGGAACAGGAAGGCTCCTTCGGTATCATCGTTCTTGATCGCATCGCTCAGGTTGGTCAGCGCGGTGTACATAGAGCCCAGGCATGTTAATGCAATCAGGGCGATCAGAAGAATGAACCTCCAGCTTCTCACATGATCGGTGATCTCCTTCTGCAGGATCACCCGGAAAGGGTGAACAAGCCGTTCAGGTCTTTCCCTTTTTTTCCTGCTCAAATCCGGTTGTCTGTCTGATTCATTCATGGTCCGTCTCTCCTTCAAAGTAACGATAGTAGATATCATCCAGCCCATACTCCTTCCTGTTCAGGTATGTCAGTCCGGCGCCCGATTCAACAATGGCCCTGGCGATATCCGGGGTTGAATCATACATACATTCGATCTGAAAAGTATTGTTCTTCCGGTCAATTTTTTTGATCCCTTCAATACGGCCGAGGACCTCCTCCAGATTCGAAGACATCTCTTCCATCCCTGTGATTCCGGCCTCAATGATGAACGGACTGTGGGCAAGCAGGTTCTGGGAAAGGGACTGGACATTGCCCTCGGCCAGCAGTTTGCCGTTCACAAAAATTCCCACCCGGTCGCAGACCTGCTGTACCTGGTGAAGATGATGGGATGAGAACAGAACGGTGATCCCCTCTTTTCTGCTCAGTCTGACGATCAGTTCCAGAAAATCCCGGACCCCGGCGGGATCGATTCCCAGGGTAGGTTCGTCAAGGATGATGACCCGGGGATCTTTGATCAGTACTTCGGCCAGACCCAGTCGCTGCCGCATTCCCCGTGAATATTTCCCGGTTTTCTTCCCTTTTTCAGCCGACAGTCCCACCCTGTCCATCATCCGTGAAGCCTTCTCCTCCGCCATCCTGCGCGGAATACGGTTTAAACGGGCAGTATAGGTAAGGTTTTCCAGTCCCGTCAGGTCATCATAGAATCCGATATCCTCGGGCAGATACCCCACGCATTTTTTCACTTCCACCGGATACCGGGAAGGATCGGTCCCGCATACGGAAACCGACCCGGAATCGGGTTCGGTGAGCCCGAGCATCATGAGGATGACCGTTGATTTTCCGGCCCCGTTGGGTCCGAGCAATCCAAAGATCTCGCCCGGCCGGATCGCCAGGTGGAGATGGTCCACTGCGGTCAGGGACCCATACTTTTTCGTCAGATCGCTGATTTCGATAATATTTTTGGTCACCTTTTACCTCCTTCCGTATTTTCGGAATAAGTAGTATACGGTTCCCACGGCTGCAAGGATGATCACAATGCCGATCCATCCCCAGAGCACCGGGGTTTTCACGGATACCCTGAAGGAAGCCCTGGATGATACTTCCGGCGTTTTAGCGGTCAGATTGGTTACATAGTCCCCGGTGATGGCTTCTTTGTCCACCTGGATGGTCGCCAGCACACGTGCATTTTTCCCCGCATCAAGGGTGTCTATCTTTTCCGGATCGAAAATGACCT
>JBNJEV010000117.1:0-6249 GCA_051746185.1 Bacteroidota bacterium | reverse complement strand
TTCATCCGGAATGCCGTCCAGGATGATCTCTTCTGTGATCCTGATGACCCTGAGCGGAACGGGATCCTCTGTACTGTTTCGGCTTTGTGCCAGGGCGTGTCCTGTAATTACAGAAAAAAGGAATATCAGTGGTATGATGAATCTTTTCATCTGATGAACAGGCTCAGGATTCTTCAAGCAAGATACAATATAGATCACACAAAGTCAATTGTGTGTTGATATCCAACACTTTGATCCTGTTGAATTCATCTTAGATCATTTCATTTTCTTCCAGCCACCTTTGTACCCTTTCATGTTCTGCAAGGTATTTTGATCCCACAGCGTCGACGATCTGTTTGAACTCCGGCCTGTCCCTGAGATTGTCCAGAAGAGGATCTTCTTTGATCATGACCACCATCCAGAGAGGCATCTTTTCTCTCCGGATGAATATCCTCAGATCCTTCATTGCCAGTTCTTCCTGCCCCCTGTATGCATAAACGGCGGCACGGTCATAATGGACAAAGAATCGGTTCGGATCGCGACTTTCTTTCTCGATCATTGCATTGCAGTACTCCAGTTGCGTTTCGAAACGTTCCTCTGCCTTCAATGAGTCCCCTGCCAGGCTGAAAGCATACCCAATCCTGTGCATGCCATTGAGGATCAGTCCCCCCAGTTCTTTATTCCTGTGGATGTACCTCTCCAGGTACCGGAGCGACTCTTCATGCAGTCCCGCTTCAAGATAGACGCCATAGATCCTTGAAAGGATTCTCTGATTCAGGGAATCATATGCATATGCCCGGGTAATACTGTTCAATGCTTCCATTTTGTTGTTCTGATTCCTGTGGATAAGGAATAACCCGAAATAATAACTTGAAGAATCATGATCAATCAGAAGTTTTTGTTTATAATATTTTCTTGCCTGATCCGGAAAACCGGCAATATTATACTGCTCTGCCAGAATCCCTATCAGTCCGGGCAATCTGGGTCCGCGGTTCCTTTCAACAGCCAGGTGAAAATTTTTGATGGTCCGGAGAAGGTCGTAATTCTGGAATACCCAGCCTTTACCCTCATATGCCCAGGAATCATTTGGGTTGATTTCCAATGCTTTATCGAACTCAACAATGGCCCTGTCGGTTTCTCCCTGTGCTCTGTAATAATACCCTTTAATGGCATATGCTCTCGACAATTGATCATCATAATAGAGCGCCTGATTTACATAGATCAGGACCGAATCGAGGAACTCATCGGAAAAGTAGGTATCCCAGTACCTTTTATGCCAGTATGTCGTTGCCAGGCCAATATACCCGTTTGCGAATGTTGAATCGTTCCGGATGGACTCACGGTACAACTCTTCGGCCTGTAACAAAGCTTTCCTGTTCGAATTGTCAATTCGATACAGGTTGTGTTCATCCTGGGCCTTCTGGTATATGTGGTAAGCAATCAGGTTTGTGGTCAGGGGCCTGTTGATCCGTTCTTTTTCTGCAGGGGTAATGATCGCCTCGATTTCACTGGCAACCAGGTGTGCAATCTCACTCTGAATATCCAGAAGGTCCTGGACCTCGCGGATCCTGCGGTCGTATTGTTTGGACCAAAGTTGCCTGTCATGAACCCCATCCAGTAAATGAACTGTCAGCAGGATCCTGTCTCCCAGCTTCTGTCCGGTTCCTGAAAGTAAATAGCTGACTTTCATCTCACTGGCAATTTCAGGAACAGATATGGATGCATCACGGTATTGTTCCACCGATGTCCTCCCGGGTACCCTGAGATCTTCGATCCTGGCCAGATTATCCAGGATCGATTCCATGGTCCCGTTGATAAAATATGAATTTTCCTGATCGGAGCTTTCATTGCTGAACGGAAGTACGGCAATGGATTTTTCAAGAACCTTCAAATTCGAATTACTGCCGGCGCGCGGTATAATATTCAGAATGATCAAGATGATGATCACCATAAAGCTGATGTAACTGGCAGTTTTCCAGCCAGAGGTACGGACGGATGTGTCCTCCTGACCGGCGGCAGGTTCCGGCCGGACCCTCACCAGCTCGCCTTCATTATTGACATTGAACAACCATGAAAAGATGACCGATAGGATGAAGCCCGCACTCAGCAGAATAATCACTGCTTTCAGGGTCCATTCCGGCAGACCGAGGGGTTCCTGAATAATTGAAACAAGTTCCAGGATTACAAAAGCAGAGGCTGCATATACTGTATTCCGGCGTACAACATTCCGGCGTTTTATTTCCTGCCAGAATTTTTCGACCTTGCTCTGATGTGTTGACATACAGGATTCATGGAATATTTAATGTGGTCCTTGATCCTGTTACATTCTTTGAGGTAACAAATTCAGAATGGGTTTTGTTCGGGTATTCGCGCGGATACCATCTCATTCATATTCAGGGTTTAGTCTCCCCTGACCACGGTGATGCTCATCACTTAATATTCACATCAACGAGCTGCAGGACCTCTGCAAACTGGCCGCTGTATATTTCTTCCCCGTTGGGGTCACTGATGTGGGTACGGGGGATCTTAACGACGCGCTTGATGAGCCCTTCTTCAGCGATCCATTCGGTGACCAGGATATCAGTATCTACAATGTAATCGAAGTACACCCAATCCACACGGAAACAGACATATTCATTTCCCCCGGCTTGTATCAGATCGGTCCCCGTGACTTTCTTGTCTATCCGGAATTGGTATGGTGCTTTTTCCTGGCAGGTCCAATAGCTATCCTCTTTGAGGGGAAGTTGGATACTCAATCTGGGCGGATCCAGATATATTAATTTATCACCAGGATACAGAAGTGAGGTTTCCGGTCCCTGTTCCATCAAGAATGGAAAATGATTATTGAATACTGCCTTTGATTTTCTGAAACTGAAAGGACCCGGATTTGGAAGATATGCATAAAGCTTAAGCCCTTCTTCATCCAGCTGGTAATATTGTCGCCACATCCAGGTAAGTGAATTTTCTTCTGCCAATTCAAACACTGTAACGGCCAAGGTATCATTGAGAACCGTGTCTTTTGAAACCCAGATCCTGTAAAGGTTCTGAATGGTGTCAGAATCTGTTATCACATCTGAACTGTCAGATTCGAACTTGAAAAGATAGTATGTTTGCTGATAGTGCCATTCAGAGCCGGTGGTCATGGGCCATTTTTCTACCACGGGATTGATCTTCCATGTTTCACAGGAATTCAAAACTGAAAGAAGGGAAAATATAATGATTGCATGCACATACAACCGGATACGAATCCTGTTAGTACTTTGACCTTGTATCATATTCATTTTACCAACCAGTCATTCACCTCCTCCAGCGTCACCGCCGGGATCTCCAGCTTGTTCTTTTTCCGGTACCCCATCATTTCCTGGTGAAGCTTGCCCGGTTTTTCCACCGCTTTGAGTTTTTCGATGGTTGTGTAGCCTAATTTTTGGAGCGGTTCGACCCACTCCTCCGGGACCCCGATTTCCAGGTAGGCTTCTTTTGGATCGGAAGGCGGGGGTTTCGGGGGAGATTCGGGTTTCATCTGGGGGAAGAAGAGTACTTCCTGGATGCTGGAACGGTCGGTCATGAGCATCACCAGCCGGTCCATGCCCAGTCCCATCCCCGAAGTGGGGGGCATTCCGTACTCCAGGGCCCTGACAAAGTCCATATCGATGAACATGGCCTCGTCGTCCCCTTTCTGGGAGAGTTTCAGCTGTTCCTGAAAGCGCTCCAGCTGGTCGATGGGGTCGTTCAGCTCGGTATAGGCGTTGCAGAGTTCATTCCCGTTGACGATCAGCTCAAACCGTTCGGTCAGTCCGGGGTTTTCCCGGTGCTTCTTACAGAGGGGTGACATTTCCACGGGATAATCCATCACAAAGGTGGGCTGGATCATCGCAGGTTCGGCCTTATCGCTGAAGATGGCATCGATGATCTTGCCCTTCCCCATGGTTTCATCCACCTCCACACCCAGCTGTTCTGCTGCCTTTTTCAGGGTCATTTCATCCATGCCTGAAATATCCATCCCGGTGGCCTCCCTGATGGCCTCGATCATGGTAACCCGTCTGTAAGGACGCTTGAAATCGATCGTCCGGTCGCCGACCTTCACCCTGGTGGTCCCGTGCAGGTCCAGGGCCACCTTCTCGATCATCTCCCCGGTGAAATCCATCATCCAGAGATAGTCCTTGTAGGCCACATAGATCTCCATGATGGTGAACTCGGGATTGTGCGTGCGGTCCATCCCCTCATTCCTGAAATCCTTTGAGAACTCGTAGACCCCGTCGTAGCCTCCCACGATCAGCCGTTTCAGGTAAAGTTCGTTGGCAATACGCAGGTAGAGGTCTACCCCCAGGGTGTTGTGGTGGGTTACGAACGGCCTGGCAGCAGCACCGCCCGGGATAGGCTGCAGGACAGGGGTCTCCACCTCAAGGTAGCCCCTGCTGTTGAACAGCTCCCTCAGTGAATCGTAGATCTTTGTCCTTTTTCTGAACAGCTCCCTGGTGGCAGGATTGACGATCAGGTCCACATACCGCTGGCGATAACGGTATTCATGGTCAGTCACCGCATCGTACACTTTCCCTTCCTTTTCCTTGACCACCGGAAGGGGCCTGATGGATTTGCTCAGAAGGGTGAGTTCCTTTACGTGGACGGAGATCTCGCCCACCTGGGTCCTGAACGCAAAACCCCGTACCCCGATGATATCCCCGATATCCAGCAGTTTTTTGAAAATGGTATTGTAAAGGGTTTTGTCCTCGCCCGGACAGAGTTCATCCCGCCGGAGGTATAACTGGATCCTGCCGGATTCATCCTGTAATTCGGCAAAGGAAGCGCTGCCCATGATCCTGCGGCTCATGATCCTGCCGGCCAGGGAAATATCCTGTAATGCATCTTCCCGTTTTTCGAACATGGACTTGACCTGTGATGCCGTATGGCTGACGGGGAATGTCTCCGGGGGATAGGGATCAATACCCAGGCTTCTGATCTCTTCCAGGGACCTTCTGCGGATCTGTTCCTGTTCGCTGAATTCGGGATGATGCATTGAAATATCGGTTATTTTGGGCGTAAAGGTAAGAAAAAGTGGGATCGGTTGTGTGGGGGAGGGCACCTGTCAAATTAAACCCTGATTCCTGACCAGATCCTGAATGATTATATTAATTTTGTATTCGGGCAGAGGGAGTCTGCCTGCCGTAATTTCATTCATGCGATGGAGAAAAACTGGGTCATAAAAGCGCCGGGTGATGAAGATACAGTTGCTTCTCTGTCCCGCCACCTGAAAATAGAAAAACCACTGGCCCGCTTACTTGTCCAGCGCGGTATCACCACTCCCCGGGAGGCCGGGGAATTCTTCAACCCCGATCTGTCCAATCTGCACGATCCCTACCTGATGAAGGACATGGACCTGGCGGTGGCACGTATACAGGAGGCGGAAAGAACAGGGGAGAAGGTCATCGTTTACGGCGATTATGATGTGGACGGGACGACAGCTGTCTCGCTGATCTATTCGTTTTTCAAAGACCGCTTCAGGGAGACCGGATATTATATCCCTGACCGGTATGAGGAAGGATATGGCATATCCATGAAGGGGATCGATTATGCAGCCCGGAACGGGTACAGTCTGATCATTGCACTGGATTGCGGCATCAAGGCCGTGGAAAAGATTGATTATGCAAAGAATAAGGGGATCGATTTCATTGTGTGTGACCACCATAATCCCGCGGAATTGATCCCTGCCGCAGTTGCGGTGCTGGATCCCAAACAGGAGGACTGCCCTTATCCATACAAGGAGCTGTCCGGTTGCGGTGTGGGATTAAAACTGATCCAGGCATATTGCATGGAAGCGGGGCTGCCGGATGAAATGATCAATGAATACCTGGATCTGGCTGTTGTAAGCATCGCTTCGGATATAGTGCCCATTACGGGTGAAAACAGGATCCTTGCGCATTTCGGATTAAAAAAGCTGAATGAGGATCCCTCCACAGGTTTAAAAGCCATCAAGGAGGTGGCGGGCATTCATTGCAAAGAAATCACCATCGAAGATATCGTCTTTAAGATCGGGCCCAGGATCAATGCAGCCGGCAGGATGGGATCGGGCCAAAAAGCCGTGGACCTGCTGGTGAGTGAGGAACCGATGGAAGCAGGGGTCATCAGCAAGAAGATCAACAGCTACAATCTTGACCGGAGGAACATCGATACGGAGATCACGCGCCAGGCGATTGAAATGATCCGGAGTGATGCCGTCATCCGTGAACGGAATTCAACCGTGCTGTACAATCCGGTGTGGCACAAGGGGGTCAT
>JBNJEV010000116.1:0-6262 GCA_051746185.1 Bacteroidota bacterium | reverse complement strand
CCCGATGAGTTTCTTGAAACTGAACCCGATGTTGGTGGTCCACTCCGAACGCCAGCGGGATCCCGAATAATAACCGTCCGACCACCGGTATTCCCAGTAATAGAGCCGGTTCGACCCGATCTCACCTACCAGGTGCAGATCCTTCTTCAGTTCGTATTCCGCATATGCCTTGATGATCATCCCGAAATGGTCCCAGTCTTCCAGATCGTACCAGTCGATGGCCTCCTCAATATCCACGGCCGTATACCCTGCACCCGCCGTCAGGCCGAATGAACGGAACTGTCCGTATGCCAGGATGCACAGCAGCAATCCGGGCAGGATCATGATGATTCTTTTCATGGGAGGAAGGTTTAGTGATCGAAATATAGTCAATTAGTGCAGACAAATCAATCTGGCAGATTGTCGGTCTTTGGCCCGGTACCGGAAAAGAGATTTATTATCCATTTATTAACTTATTCTGTGTGTATTTGGATAATAAATATTTATGAATCCATATTTTTTATCCGAAAATCACTGAAATAGTATAACAATCAGATATTTTTTATCGATTCACTACTAAAGTCGGGCAGATTACCATCTGTTTCGTATATTGCATTCCTGTAAATGAATATCCTTGAAACTTGCTTTGAGAAACTATTATCCCGAAGATAATGCGCTCTCCGGGATACACAAATTGAATCCTTAAACCCATTGAAATCATGATACTTAAAAGAATCATCCTGCCGTTCCTGCTCCTTTTGCTCATTGCTTGCAATCCCACCGGGAAAAAATCCGGCGAACCAGAAACCGGGCAATGGATCCAGCTGTTCAACGGGAAAGACCTGGACAACTGGATCATCAAGATCAACAAGCACCCGCTCGGGGAGAATTACAACAACACCTTCCGGGTGAGGGACAGTCTCCTGGTGACCAGTTACGAGGAATATGACACATTTGATGAAGAGTACGGACATATTTTCTATAAAACCCCCTTCTCACATTATAAACTGCGGGTCGAGTACAGGATCGTGGGTGAACAGGTGGAAGGCGGGCCGTCATGGGCCTATAAGAACAGCGGTGTGATGTTCCATGCCCGACCCCCCGGGGAGATGCTGATCGATCAGCAATTCCCTGTATCCCTGGAAGCACAGTTCCTGGGCGGACCGGGGGAAGGAGAACGCCCAACGGCGAACCTCTGCACTCCGGGGACACATGTGGTGATGGATGGTGAGCTGGTCACCCGCCACTGCACCAACTCCACCTCCGAAACCTACCACGGTCAGGAATGGGTCCATGTCGAGCTGGTGGTTTACGGCGACAGCATGATCCACCATATCGTAGAAGGCGACACGGTGCTCACCTATTCAAGACCCCAGATCGGCGGTGATCTCCCCGAAGGCTTTCCGCTGCCGGAAGGCACTCCGGTCAATTCCGGATACATCGCCCTCCAGGCCGAAAGTCATCCGTTCGAGTTCCGTAAAGTGGAATTGCTGGATCTGAGCAAATAAATCTTCCTGCGCAACCTTTTCCGGTCAGCGTTCATCTTGCCTGTGATCATTTTATTGCTAACCCGGCACGGGGAATCGTATCATGGTTTCCCGTGTCAGCTTAAACCATTCTGAAGATGAGACGTATTCCCGAAAAAGTACTGCTGTTTGCATTGATTTTTACATCCCTTCTGCCATTTCCTGCGGGAGGACAGGAAACGCCCGGAGTGGACCGGGAACTGATTGATATGAAACTGGAGTTGCTCAACTCCAGGATCGAGCTGTTCAATTCCCAGCTGGATATCTGGGAAACAAAGCCCGAAGAGCTGGAACGGAAATTAAGGGCCCTGGATCAGAAAATCGCCTCACTGGATTTTGATCCGGTGTATTTCAATGAGAAACTCAATGAGATCGAACAGCTTCTCGAGAACCAGCGTTCCACCGGGGAAGAAACCGGAAAGAAAATATTCCAGTCCCTGCGTCCGGACTCAATTCCCCTGACGCCTTACAGGACGGCAGTCTCACTGAATCCGGTCCGTCTGGCCGAGGGCACTTTTTACATCACCTATGAAAGGGCCATCAGTCCGAAAATAGGACTGAGCATCTCAGGGCTGGCCACCTATGGCACGGAACAGGGACTTTCCGGGTACTACGTGAGCAACCAGTCGCTTGATTACTATAACGCTGCCCTGGATTCATACATGCCTTACCGGGATAAAAATATTTCAGGGTACGGGGTGGTCCTGGAGATGAAGAATTACCTGCTGACCGACCATTACAGGAAACAGAAAGCCCCTGTGGGACTCTATGCCTCTCCCAGTCTGATGTTCCGGAGACTCTGGCTCAGCGGTATATCGGAGTACGTGCTTGAGGATGAATGGATCACCGAGGAAATCACCCAGCTGCTGAACATATACGCCGCGGGGGCCGTTGTGGGCTGGAAATTCACTCTGATCAAAGTGCTTTACATCGATGCGTATGCCGGGGGACTGATCCGGTTGTCCAAATATGACAACAGGGAAGGTTTCACAAAATATACCAGTCTGAGCAATATTGATTTCTCGGGGGTCTCCCCCACTTTCGGGATCAGTATCGGGATCCTGCGGTAAGCCCCGGGATCATGCGACACAAGCCCCGGGATCATGCGACACAAGCACCGGGATCATGCGGCACAAGCACCGGGATCATGCGGCACAAGCACCGGGATCATGCGGTAAGCCTTCGGGTATGTTGGCCCGCTGATGCTCAGGTCGCATACATCGAGGGCAGGTAAGCGATCCCGGGAAACTTCAAACCTTCCCCCTCAGTTGTTGATTCCGAACACTTTTTGAAAATGGTATCCGTAGATACTGTAGGTGATGGCCATGGGAAAAAGCCTGGGCCTCCGGAACAGGCTCCAGAGAAAAAGCTTCCAGTAATACACTCTGCTCCGGCTGAAAATCCCTATGACAAAGATTGAACGCAAAAGGGCCTGTATATGTTTTACGGTGATTGCCGTCCCGGCCTTTGCTTGCGGTTGAAAATCTTTCAGAAAGTAAATCACCCGTTCATAATAGGCTTTGCTTGAATAGATGCTTTCCAGGATATGCCGGTATCCTTTCTGGAGGACTTCGGTATCCATCTTCGGAATGAAATTCATGGAATAATCGGTATTGTTCCCGCCGAACCGCTGAAGAATTCTTCCTTCCCCGTGAAGTCGCTCATAAAGCTTTGTCCGGCTGGGGGCATTGAGCAAACCCACCATGGCGGTCATGATACCGCTCTGCCGGATAAAATCGATCTGGCGCTGGAACACACCGGGTGAATCATGATCGAAACCCACGATAAATCCGCCCATCACCTCCATGCCGGCTGACTGGATCGTTTTCACGGATATAACCATATTCCGCCCGGTATTGTGCATTTTGCCACATTCCACCAAACTCTCCTCTTCGGTGGTCTCAATACCCACGAAAACCTTTTTGAAACCGGCCCGGGCCATCCGGTCCATGAGTACCGGATCATCGGCCAGGTCAATGGATGCTTCGGTGGTGAATGTGAAAGGGTTTTTGCGATCTTCCGACCACCGGATAATCTCAGGAAGAAGGTCATTCTTCAGTCTCTTCCGGTTCCCGATGAAATTATCATCCACAAAAAACACATCTCCCCTGAACCCGGTCTGGTAGATGTTTTCAAGCTCGGTCAGTATCTGGGACGTTGACTTGACACGTACTTTTCTTCCCAGAAGGGCCGTGATTTCACAGAAATCGCAGTTAAAAGGACAGCCCCTGGAATACTGCAGGTTCATCTGCGCATACCTGGATATATTGATCAGCGAATAATCGGGTGCGGGGGAAAGGGACATATCCGCAAATTCATCCGTCTGGTAAACCTTCTGTGGCTGACCGTTTTCCAAATCTGACAGGAACCGGGGAAAGGTGATCTCCGCTTCATTGAGGACCAGGTGATCCAGGTGCATGTAAGGATCCGGATCTCCGGTAAAAAGGGGGCCCCCTGCAACGATCTTTTTCCCCTGCGCCCTGCACCGGTCGATGACCTGGGTCACCGATTCGGCCTGTACCGACATGGCGCCGATAAAAACATAATCGGCCTGCTGAATATCGGCATCCCGCAGATGGTTCACATTCAGATCCACCACCTTTTTCTTCCATTCCGCGGGCAGCATGGCAGCCACGGTAAGCAGGCCCAGCGGCGGGTTGGTGGCTTTTTTGGAAATGAATTTCAGGGCATGGTTAAAGCTCCAGTAAGTGTCGGGGTATTTCGGGTTGATCAATAAAATTCTCATTGTTGTTATTGTTGTTTTCATTCACTGCGGCCCGGAAATTTTCATCGGAAGCCGCAATGTTCAATGTAAAAGTAATGGGGATCAGGAAAAGTAAAAAAAAAGAGGGACAGAAGCAGGGGTTAATGGTATGATCCGGGAAGGCCTGTGACGAATGAACGGTATCCGGGATGAAATTCCTTGTCTGATTGTTAAAAAAAAGCGTATCTTTGTCCCGATTCTAGATACCAGATTTTAGAAACTGCGCTTTTTTCGACGACTTCCTCTTTTAAGGTTAGTTCATCACAGCTCTTTTTTTAAATCCGATCTTTTATCCGCCGGTCAGCGGATCTGTTTCCGCGTGATCGATTTTCACAACTTAACTTTGACAACATGAACATTTATGTAGGAAATCTTGATTTCAAGGTAAACGAGAAAGACCTGGAAGAGGTATTCGAGGAGTACGGAACCGTAAGTTCTTCCAAGATCATTACTGACAAATTCAGTGGCAAAAGCAGGGGCTTTGGCTTTGTCACCATGGAAAACCAGGAAGAGGCTAACAAAGCGATCAATGAACTGAATGGTGCCACTCTTGAGAACAGGACACTGGTAGTCAATGAAGCCCGGCCCAGGAAAGAAAACAATAACAGGTATTAAAACAAAGACCATGACAAAAGGAAAAGTAAAATGGTACAATGAAGTCAAAGGGTTTGGTTTCATTGCATCTGAAGAAGGTGAGGATATTTTCGTTCACAGAACCGGATTGTCCAGTTCCTATAGAGGACTGCAACCCGAACAGGAGGTTACATTCGAGATCGAAAAAGGCGAAAAGGGCCTTTATGCCACCAACGTGAAATCGGTGTAATAACCTGTAAGGCCGGTATGCCGAGGTACGCCGGCTGAATCCTGAACATATTATACATATTTGATAACCTGCTCCTTCCGGAAAGAAGGAGCAGGTTTTTTTATACATTTGTCATGCTTTAGAGATATTTCAACCAGACCCAAAAATCCCATCACGTGAAAACAAAACAAGCCACAGCTTTGATGAGTGTTCTGCTCTGGATCTCCGCGGCCGGGATCCGGGCGCAGGAACAGACTGATTCCAATACACCCCTGCACCTTTTGCAACCTGACTATGACACCGAATACGGGATTCCCGTTACAGAAGATATTACCGGGGTTATGGACCGGATCCACAATTACCTGGATTCCACCACCCCGGCACAGCTCCTGGATGAATCCGGAGGGGAGGTAACCGATGTAAGTGATATCGCGTCCTCAGAGCGACTGCGCCTGGAGGGAGGTGACTTTCGGATCATCAGTTATGAATGGGGCGTGACTTATGCCGGGATGCTGCTTGCCTCCGAGGTCACCGGAGATGAGAAATACGCTGATTATACCTTCGACCGGATGAAGTTCCTGGCCGAAATCCGTCCGCATGTGATGGAATTCGAAAAACGGCATCAGGGTGGCCGCCATCCCCTGAATTCCGTTCTTCATCCCCGTGCGCTGGATGATGCCGGATCCATGTGCGCGGCGATGATCAAGGCGGAAGATGCGGGACTTCATGCTGACCTGAGCCCAATGATCCATACCTATATCGACCATATCAGCCATCACCAGCTCAGGCTTGATGACGGAACCCTTGCCCGCAACCGGCCGCAACCCAGTACACTATGGCTGGATGATTTGTTCATGAGCGTCCCGGCCCTGGCACAGATGGGCAAATATACCGGTGAACATAAATACTTTGATGATGCGGTCAGGCAGGTATTGCAGTTTTCCGAAAGGATGTTCGTTGAGGAGAAAGGCCTTTACATGCACGGCTGGGTTACGGGCATGGAAGAGCATCCTGCGTATCACTGGGCCCGTGCCAACGGTTGGGCCATGATGGCCATCGTGGAATTGCTGGAGGTGTTGCCGGCCGACCACTCCGGCCGAGACGAAGTGCTTGATTTGCTTCAACAGCATATCTCCGGACTGTCCATGTACCAGTCACCCCGGGGCTTCTGGCACCAGCTGATCGAACGGA
>JBNJEV010000115.1:0-6424 GCA_051746185.1 Bacteroidota bacterium | reverse complement strand
AAGATGATCAGCGGCTGCCTGAAAGACCTGAACTGGAGTACCAGGACAGAAAGGATGGAAACAATGGCGATCAGAATGGCATTGGTCATCCCCCCGAAAGATTCGGCCCTGCTCTCCAGCTCGCCCCCGATACTGTATGTGTATCCCGTGGGCATGTCATACCGGTCCAGATAGGTCATGACCGGGTCCATGATCTCATCCAGGGTGTACCCGCTCTCGATGTCCGCGGTGATCTCGGCAGTGCGTTCCAGGTTGTACCGGCTGATGGTGCTGGGAACCTGCCTGAGGCGGACCGTGACCAGCTGTTTCAGCTGTATCTGCCGGCCCGACAGCGAGGAAACGTAAATCCTGTCCAGATCTTCCATCCGGAAAGCATCACCGGGTCCCATCCTGAGAATGATGCCGTACTCTTCACCCGAACGATCCCTGAATGTGGACACACCGATTCCGGTGATGGCCGTGCGTATCATGCGGTCGATCTCGATCAAGGGAACTCCCAGCATGCCTGCCTTCTCCCTGTTGATATCGAACAAAAGTTCGGTGTTGGTCTGCACGAAATGGTTCTCCAGATTGATCACGCCCGGCTGACGGTCCACAAATTCTTCCAGATCGGTGGAAATTTTGCGCAGCACCTCAAGCTCCTCCCCGTTGATGAAAACCTGCACGGGCGCATCCACCGGGGGACCCTGCTCAAATTCCTTCACCCGGATCCTGGCCCCCGGATAGGTACTGAACCTTTCGCGGAGCTCCCGGATCATCCTGTCAAAAGTTCCGGGATCATAGGAGGTGAATTCCACATAGATCTCCGCATAGGTGGGATCGCTTCTTTTGGGGAACACATTGTAGTAGATCTGGGGATTCCCGTGACCCACATTGGTGGCATAGTATCTCACCCGCGGAGTGGTGTCCAGCACGCCTTCAATGAAGCGGGCAACCTCATCTGTCCGTTCAATGCTGGTTCCTTCCGGAAGGGTGGCCCGGATCATCAGATTGGGCTGTTCCGCCTTGGGAAAAAAACTGATCCCCAGATAAAGGAAAGCCCAGGCTGAAATCCCCAGAAAGATCAATGCCAGGACCACCGTGAGGACAGGTTTTTCCAGGGCCACCCGCAGGCTAGAACGAAAAGGATGTTCAATGATCCACTGAAGCAGGCGCCTGAACCCTTTCAACTTTTTTCCGGAAGTACCCCGGTCCCTGAACAGTCCGCTGGTAATGACCGGGGTCAGGGCCAGGGCCACGCAGAGGGAAGCGGTCAGTGTGATCATGATGGTCAGCGGCAGCGAACGGATAAAAGCCCCTGCCATGTAAGGCATGGCGGCCAGGGGGACAAATGCCAGGATGGTGGTCAGCGTGGCGGTGATCACCGGCCATCCGATCTCCGAGGCAGCAAGGATGGATGCCTCCCGGGGCGGGTGTCCCCGCGATATGAACCGGTTGATGTTCTCCACCATGACGATCGAATTATCCACGAGCAATCCCAGGGCAACCACCAGGGCGGCAATGGAGATCTGCTGCAGTCCGTACCCCGCATAATCCACAAATCCCAGTCCGATCACAATGGAAAGGGGAATCGCGAGCACCACCACCAGGGAGGAACGGACTCCCAGGGAGAAGAAGATCACCACTCCCACCAGGATAATCCCCTGCAGCAGGTTGTTCAAAAACCCATTGATCCTGCTCCTGACCTTGGCGGGCTGATCAAAGACCATGGCCAGTTCCATCCCGCCGGGAAGCTCCTTCTGGAATTGTTCGATAACCGGTATCAGCGCTTCACCGGTCCGCAGCACATTCATCTTTTCTTTCTGGCTGATCCCGATAAAAATGGAACGCCTGCCCCGGTAGCGGGCATCATATTTCAGATCCTCGTACCCGTAGCCGACCGTTGCGATGTCCCTCAGATAGATCAGCCTGCCCTGGTAGGAGTTGACCGCCGTATTCCTGATATCATCCAGGTCCTGGTACGAACCGGAGGATTTAACGCTGAGGCTCCTGGTGCCAATCTGTACCTCTCCCCCCGGGATGTTGGCATTGTTGCTCTCGATGGCCCCGATCACCCGTTCCAGGGAAGTATTCACCCGGGCCATCTTCTCAAAATCCAGGTTGATGTGGATCTCTCTTTCCGGCAATGCAAAGAATTCAACCTTCCTCACACTGCCGATTTTCTCCGCCTGTTTCTGAAGCTTATCAGCTTCCCGCCGGAGATCCGTGAAAGAAGCTGAATCGGAAACAAGAGCCAGCTGATACATGGAAAGATCCTCGGTGGTCCATCTTACCAGTTCCACATCCACGATCTCATCCGGCAGGCTCGTCCGGACATTGTTGATCTTTTGAACCACTTCATCATACTTCTCATCCGCATCGGTATTGAATTCAAATTCCACACTGATGATGGCAAATCCATCCCTGACCGAGGTGCTGATCTGCTCGATCTCCCCCAGCTCATTGATGGCCTCTTCAACGGGCAGGGCCACCATCTTTTCCATGTCCACAGGATTGGCACCGGGCATCACCACGACAATGGATGTTCCGGGAACAGCGATCTCCGGATTCTCGGTCCTGGGCATGACCAGCAGGGCCCGGATCCCGATGAGGGTCAGCAAAATGAAGATCATCCAGGTAAAAGATGAATATTCTATGGCCAGCCCGGGTAGTTTCATGGCCTGTCTGTGTTAACAACCTCTATCCTGGTGTCCTGGTCCAGGTACCTGTTCCCCCCGGTCACCACCCGGTCGCCCGGTTCCAGTCCTTCCAGGACAATGACCCCGTCTTTTGAAATGTTCCCGATACGGATCTCCTGCCGGATGGCCCTGTCTTCACGAACAAGATATACATGGGCACGGTTATCTGTGGCATCCAGCAGGGCCTGCAGGGGGACATGCAAGCCCCGGACGGTTTCCTGCGGAAAGATCTCCGCCCGGGCCATATAACCGGTCCTGAACCTGGGCTCTACCCTGAGGATGAGCAATTCAGCCTCATAGGTGCCGGTCACCGGATCCGCTATGGCACCCAGCTCGGAAACTTCCGCCGGGAAATGCGTCCCGGGAAATGCATCCATGGTCACATTCGCCGAATCGCCCGGGGATAGTTTCACAACATCCTTATCGGTCAGGGAAACCCTGACCACCCAGTCACCCGCGGTGGATGCAAACAGAAGGACCGGGTGGCCCGGACCGGTGATCTCATTGGCTTCCATGAGGATCTTCTGGACCTCCCCGTCCGAAGGTGCCCTGATCCTGGAATGCCTGAGATTGAAATCCGCAATCTGCTTTTTTGAAAGGGCAAGCTCATAAGCAGACCTGGCATTCTGGAACTGCTCCAGGGTGGCCACGCTGTCCAGGTACAGGTTCTCGGCCCTTTCCAGGTCCCTGGCTGCTTTCTCCACACCCACCTCCGCCTGTCTGACCTGTGCTTTGATCTCCGACAGATCAAGAGCAGCCAGCACCCGGCCTTCCTTCACCGACTCCCCTTCGTTCACATATATTTTCTGGATGAGTCCGCCCGTTTTAAAGCTCAGTTTCATCTCCTTCCTGGCGGCCAGCATTCCGCTTACCCTGACAGGCTGCCTGTATTCCACAGGGTATACCTCAAAGATCTCCACCGGGACCTTCCGGTCGGTCGCCTGTCTGTTTTCATTTTTCTGCCGGCAGCCTGTGATTACCAGGAGGGCCACCATGACGGTCAGATGGTACTGGTACATTGGAATAAATTTCATCTATATTTTTGTTTTAGGGTGCCCGTGGCAGATTCAAGTTCTGCCCGCCGGGAAAAATATCCGCTTCGTGCAATGATCAGGTTTGCTGAGGCTGTGGTCATGCTGGTCCGGGCATCGATGAGCTCCAGCAGCGGGGAGGTGCCCTCGGTATATTTCCTGCGGATCAGTTCATATGCCCTGGTGGCAGAACGCACCTGTTTCCGGGCCGAGAGGACCGATTCATATGCAGCCTGCAGGGCGTAATACTGATTGATCACCTCCAGAAGGATCTGCTGGCGGGTCTCGGTCCGGAGTTCTTCCAGTTTCTCGGCCTCGATCCTGGCCTGCTGCACCTTCTGCCGGTTCACCGTCCCCTGGAACAGCTTCCAGCGCAATACCAGCGATGCAAGCAGGAAATCATCCTCGCCTGTAAAGCTGTATTCCTCTCCCTGAAATCCGTAATCAAAACTGCCGAACAGTCCCGGCAGGTTCTTTCCGCGGTGAAGGGCCGCCATGTGCTGGTTCAGCTGGCGGTATTGTTCTATCTGCCTGAGCTCCTCCCTGTTCTCCAGGGCAAGGGATTTGGCATCTTCCAGCGAAAGGGCGACAGGAACCGGGATTTCCTCCACCATTTCGATGGAGTCATCCAGAGAGCGGTTCAACAAAAAGTTAAAATAAGCCTGCGATGCCTTCAGCAGGTTGTTGGCCTTTGCCTGTTCTGTCTCCACATTGCTCAGCTCCGATTCCGATCGGTAAACCGCATCGATGGTCACCTTGTCATTCTCAAAAAGTCTCCTGCTTACCCGCAAATTTTCACTGACCAGCAGATAAGTGGTATCGGCCAGCCGGACCATGTTGAAGGCCCGCTGGTAATCGTAGTAAGCCCCGGTGATCTCCTCCACCAGCTCCCGCCGGTACCGGTGAATATCAATTTCTGCGATCTCGGCCTGTTTCTTTCGGATCCTGTAATTGTGGATGAGCTCTGCATTGAAGATCGGCTGCATTATGGAAATTTTCGTTTCATGTTCCCTCGGACGGTAGAACCTGAATTCCTGGTTTTCGATCTGAGGGAACAGATCGGAAGCGGTAAGCAAATTCAGGGTGGAATAAACGGGATTGAGCAGGTCCCCCACCGGCAGGGAAATAACCCTTCCTCCCCTGGCCACCGTGTACCGGGCCTGCACCGTTACATCCGGAAAGAAGAGTCCCCTTGCCTCCCTGAGTGCTGACAGGTTCACTGCATAGTCCAGCTTCCTCTGTTTCAGTCCCAGGTTAGATTGTATCCCTTCCTGGATGTATTGATCCAGGACCGGATTCCGGGCGGCAACATTACCGGGGAGCAGCATCCAACCGGAGATCATCCCAATCATGCAAAATAGGTTTCCAATGTGTTTCACGGGTAGTAAGTTTTTTCTGATGATTCGATCCTGAAAGTCTCCGCACAGCCATGTGTATTCGAACACATCATGGCCTGATGCCGTTGGATACCAGCTCAAAGTGACTCTCATACACCCTTGCGGGAGAAAGTTCCAGCATCTCAAAAAGGGCGGTTCTCATGGTCACAAAACGGATCACACTGAGCATCTGCATCCAGAGGGTGTGGGCGATCACCGGGGGCGGGATGTCATTCCGGATCAGTTTTTCCCTGACCCCCTGCTCGACGATCTCCAGCACAAGCCCCACGGGGGACTCCCTGTATATCATTTCCCGCAACTCCTGAATGCTGTAACTGATCCCCTGGAGGTTGAATCCCTCCAGCAGCATGATGGAATTCATCCGATCGGGATGCTCCCGGGAAAAATCAATACATGTCCGTCCCATTTTCACCAGCTTCTCCAGCGCATTCTCCTTCAACTGCCTGATCTCCTCCATGGTCGAATTAAGCATGGCGATGGACTTCAGGGCCACGGACAAATGAAGGTCTTCCTTGCTCCTGAAATAGAGATACAGGGTTCCCTTGCTCAACTCAGCCTGTTCGGCTATATCGTCCATGGTGGCTCTTTCGAAACCCCTGGAAAAGAACACTTTTTCTGCCGCCAGGATGATCTCCTCCCTTCGCTGCTGTTTTTCCCGCTCTTTTCTTTCGACAATACCCATGACTCAAAGTTATTTAATGACCATCAGTCAATCGATAAAATAAAGTTAAGAAAAAAGTTCATACGGGTTCATTTCGGCCTATGGCCATTTTTTATATTTTTGCATCCGGATGCGCGCATCGGCACTCATACAGTTCAAACCCGGAAGCATTTTGCTTCTGCTAATGCTTCCGGCCATATGCTGGCTCTTCTTCAATACCACAGCCAACCGCCACATCCATGTGATGTCCAACGGATATGTGATCTCTCATGCCCATCCTTTTCACAAGGACTATCAGGATGATCTTCCGCCGAATGGTCAGGAGTTTCCTTCCCATCAGCATACAAAAAAGGAGTTGCTCCTGTTGAGTCTGTTCAGTGAATTGCTCTTTTCGGTCATCACCCTGCTCATTCTCAGGAAATTGATCCACACATTCCACCAGATACGCTGTTTCCGGATGACCCGCCGGGCTCCGTCAAATGAGCATTACCAGGTCCATCATTACCACGCTCCCCCTGTATCCGGCTAAACAACAGTTCATGATCCGGATGAACGTTATTTCTTTCCGGGAACGGCATTTCCGGGTCCTTCAGCTTGATTGACAACCTCGTTTCAAAAAAGAAAAACAAAGATGTCTGCAACCAGACTTTTCTTTCA
>JBNJEV010000114.1:0-6541 GCA_051746185.1 Bacteroidota bacterium | reverse complement strand
CCATTAACATATCGGAAAGGGTTTGGCGGTAATCGCAGATCACGCGTCTCACGTAGTTGCTATCCCCGATTCCGTTCAAAGCTGCTGCATGGGTTTTCAGATTGTAACCGCGAAGCTTCCAGAATGCTTCCGGAAGTTCCGGACACCAGTTCCCCCGGTTTTCGAAAGAGTCATAATAAAAAGCACGCGGTGCAACACCTTCTCCTTCTACAAAGCGCTGTGTAAGCCAGTGAAAGTGAAACCTCACCGCAGAGATTGAGTAAGGATTGATGCACAGTCCCTTGCCACCCGGACCCGCACGTTTCACACTGTCCCAGCGTGTGATGATATCCAGATCACCGTTCTCAAAGGAGAAAGATTGTTCTGCGTATTGTTCCGTCACATGGGGACCTCCCAGGCGCCAGCCGGAGGAAGGGGTCAGGTCAATATTCACATTCAGGCGACCGGCCTCCCTGACAGCATGGTTATACAGCTCAAACCACTCCGGTGTGAAGATATCTGTAAAAAGATCCTCTTCTCCTTTCACCCCGTAAATTCCAATCACACTCAGGTTGCCCCACCCGGCCTTCCGGTAAAGTTCAAGATTCCAGGTAATATCTTTTTCTGTCACGGCACTGCCGGGCCACCACCAGTATGATCCGGGTCTTGCTTCAGCAGTTGCCCCGGGCCATCCAAGCTCGCCGCCCGTTCTTACAGGATCACGGAAAGATTCAGGGAGTGTCCAGATGGGATTCATCAGAAGGGTCTCCCCGGCTCCATTCACAGGATCGGATGATACAGATTTCTTCTCATGTTGTATGATAAAGGCAAAAAAAATGACCGGGAAGAACAATAAAAAGATCCATATTTTGCGATGGGGTATGAAAGCGGAGGCCATGATTTTAACTGAATTTGTTCTGGTTGTTTACCGGCTTTTTCGGTGCTAATAATATCTTTCCCTGTACCAATCCCACGCATCAAGCCCAAACTTCATTTTTTCCCTATCGGCCTCATGTGCTCCCATATCTGGAGCTTCTCCTGTATAATCCTCATTAAAATTCGGGAGCAGAACCCCGGCATCAAATCCCGGGCTTGAAGGATCAAGCTGGTATTTCCCATTTCTGCCGGATCCGGGACCATGGCCATCCTTCCATATGGGCAAAAGCCCTTTCAAAGAATGATGATGAAATGCAGAATCGATTTGAAGCGGTCCATAAACAAGATCATAGTCAAAATCATTCTCCAGATGATCGATGTTACGAAATGAGAAATCCTTCCCAAGGAATATATTGTTCCGGGTCACTGTGTTTCTCGGGCCGCCCGCGGTGCCGCTGACTGCTCCACGGCTATCGGTTGACAACATGCTATTGTGATAAATGAACTGTGCACCGACAGAACTCTCTTCATCCCCTCCTATTTTAAGAAAACGGTCAGCCCGGCCCAGCGAAATGGTATTCCCACAAACATTCCGAAACAGATAGAGAGGACCTAAAGTTACAGAGGCTGTGGCAATTCCTACCAAATGATCTTCCAGATAATTATTCCAAATCCGAACATTCATCCCGCCACCTTCTGCTTCGATACCATTGTCTGTACTCTGACTGATATAGTTTCCGTAAATGTCAGAATCAGGGCCGGGAAATCCATTCCAGCCGAAGTTATCCCTACCCATCATTCCATCTTCAAAAGGCTTAAGATCATCTGAGTAGATTTCATTATAACGTATCACATGATTTCCCTTAACTGTTCCTTTTTCACAAAAAATTGCCGTTGGCCCATCCGGGTGACCGTCTTCCTGCCAGGTGTTCGTTCCATATCCAGGGTCGTGCAGACGGTTTCCCTGAATAACAACTCTACTTGAACTGGGGGATATCTCAATTGCAGCATCACCCCGAAAACCCCATCCGGGAGAATTCTTATTGAGGGCTTTTTTTCTGCATGAACCCCATTGACTAATGTCGTTATTCTGAATGATTACATCATGGATACTGTCTTTGACAACAAGTCCGTCACTCAACCCGCCTCGCAGAATTAAATTTTGTATGACAACATAGGAATGAGCTACCGTAAAAGCTGATTTTGACCGGTTCCCCACATCAATGGTGTTATAATTTCCATCATAGACAACATATGCATTTTTACTGCCTCCTTCTGATGTGCGGTATGTTTCATCGGTATTTTTTAGGTGAATTATTTTTTTTATTGGAATTTTTTCGGACCATGTACCAGACACTACTGTTTCAGATTCACCGCTTTCCAATGTAAGTTTAATTTCATATCGGGTATCCGGTCTGAGGCACACAATGCTGCCCCGGTAGGAATCCTGCCAGTAAGGATGATTGCTGATATCATCATACCAGAGATCCTGAGCTTCTTTCCAGCTTTGAATGCCTGCAGGCCTGTAATGCATTCTGCATGACACATCCTTACCTGAAAAATCTGGCTTCCAGTAAACACTGATAGATTCATAGGTACTAACTGTGATGGGGACACTTCCTAATTTGCCGTGTAACTCTCCTGGATCATCCGGCCAGTTCCCTGTTGAAATCTCTATCCAACCGACCTCCACGCCAGTTTCAAGGAATAAAAGATTCAACCTGTAAATGCTGTCCTGATGTATGGAAAAAATATTTGGGATATTGCTTCTGGCTATGCCGAACTTTTCCGAATCTGAATGATAAAATCTCCAATCCTTTCCGGCAATACTTACCCTCACAGCATCATGACTTTCATGGATTCCATGAATGCTGGTTTTCAGCTGATAAGTTCCTTTTTGTAAATAAATGTCGGCATATGCTCTGTCTCCTTCTTTTTCAAATGTGATGGCTTTCCCTTCATCAGAAAGTGAAGATTCATGAATACTTATTCCATCATAATTCATCTCATCGGCGGAAATATGCAGAACTCCATCTTCAGGCATGCGATAAACAGTCCGGTCGGTATTGCATTGGAAGCAGAAAAATAAAGTCGTGGCAAAAGTCAATTTAATGACGATTTCCTTCAATGCGAACTGGCGATAATTACTACCCATTTGTTTGTTTTTTACGATTTCATCAACTCCACCACTGTTCGATCCGTTGCCGGAGGTCAGATACGATCTCCGGCCGTTCCCCGGCCCGGTTGTCCCATTCGAAGGGATCCTCTTCCAGGTGATAGAGTTCCGGCTGTTTTCCCGGTTGTCCGTGGGGATCGGGAAGGATCAGTTTCCACGGCCATTTGATGATGATCCGGTAATACAGGCTGGAATCGATGGTGGTAAAATTGTGGGAGTAGGTTTCTGCGAAAATGGCGTCGCGGGCTTTCCGGGCCTGCTCATCCAGCATATTGATCCCCTGCATATCCGGCACCGGTTCGAGTCCACAGGCTGCCAGAACGGTGGTGGCTATATCAATACTGCTCGACAGCGAGGTTTCATCCATCCGGGGCTCTATGGCCCCTTTCCACCGGTAGATGATCGGGGTCCGGATCCCCATGTTGTAAGGTTCCCTTTTTGACCTGGGAGCATACTTGCCGGGCCGGTCCGGATCCTGGATCCAGCCGTTGTCAGTGACATAAACGAATAGTGTATTCTCGCTCAATCCTTTCCGATCAATATAATCCATCAACTGTCCGCAGGTAATATCGAACCACTCGCACATGGCCCAGTAATCAGCCACCGCCGGGGTCGGTGCCAGGAACAGGTATTTATCCCGGAGAGAATCCGGGGGATTATGGGGTCTATGAGGAAGAAAGGGAGCATACCAGACGAAGAATGGCGACCCCGATTCCTGTGATTGATCGATGAAATCATAAATCACCTCCAGACTTTCCCTTCCGATCCTCAGTCCCTCGTCACCGTGCCTCCCTCTCCTGGAGGGGTCCCCGTGGGTCATCCCCTGCGAAAAACCACCACTGGAATAATGGCCTTCCCACCATTTACCGGTCTGCAGGGAGACATATCCTGCCTTCTCCAGCAGGTCGGCCAGTGTGGGTAACCCTTCAAAACGTTTTACAACGGTGCTGTTCAGCACTGCACGCCGCTCCCTCCATCCCTCACCATGATCGGGATCTGCCCCGGCATGGTACACCGGATCATTCCCCAGCACCCCATGCTGGTGCGGATAGAGCCCGGTGGCCATAGAAGCGAGAGCGGGCCTGCACAACGGAGCGGTGGTGTAGCCCTGTGTGAAGGTGAGCCCTTCGGCTGCCAGCTGGTCGATCCTGGGGGTCTGAATATGCTCATGTCCAAGGAAGCTGTAATCGGTCCAGCCCTGGTCGTCCGAAATCAGAAGGATGATATTGGGAGAAACCGGATCTTCTTCTTCTGTGCAGCCGGTGACCAGGATGATACTGCACATTACAAATGCAAAAACAAGCAGGTTTTTCATAACTAAAGATTGATCAGTTTTTCAATAATTCCCGTTAAAAAGTTTTACAGAGTCGGTGATCTGATCGACGATCTGATCCCGTTGTTCCTCCCAGAGTCTGACCAGTTCTTCCAGTTTTCCAGGTTCGGAGACGGCCAGGTTGTTCGTCTCACCCCTGTCGACCGCCAGGTTATACAATTCCCATGAGGCACCCTCGTCGATGGTGGTAATCTTCCAGTCACCGTGCCTGAGCGCTTTTTTGTTTTCGTGGTGAAAGAAGATGGGTGGCCGTTCAATGACCGATCCCTTTTTCAGTACCGGTACCAGTGAGATCCCGGGTGGTTCAGCCTTACCGGCGATCTCCTCCCTGGATCCCCCGGCCAGTTCCAGCAGGGTCGGGGCGATATCAACAATATGAGATGGCATCGTCCTGAAAGCTCCTCCATCTTTGATCACAGCGGGCCAGTGGACCACCAGCGGTGTGGCGATCCCCCCTTCATGCACCCAGGTCTTGTGTAGCCTGAAAGGCGTATTGCATGCTGTTGACCAGCCCGGTCCCAGGCACACATAGGAATCCTCAGCGCCAGGAACGGCACCAGGAGTGTGTTTATGTGCCCTGTTCATGATCTCGGTACTGGCCCCGTTATCCGAACAGAAGAAGATGATCGTATTCTCCAGGAGCCCCAGTTTCTCCAGCTCCTCAAAATAGCGGCCTATTTCCCGGTCCATACGGGTGATCATGGCTGCGTGGATCGCCATTTTCAAAGCCTGGAATTCTTTCTGCCCGTCCGTAAGATCCTTCCATGGCACCGCCCTGGATACATCGTTGAGATCGATCTGGGAGGTCAGCTCCTCCTGGGTCAGGTTCCAGGGAGCGAAACGGTCCGGTTCAAAACCGGCAAGGGAATGGACCGGGAAACCCATTTCTTCCCTGTTATGAAGCCGCATCTCCCGGACTCTGTTCCATCCAACAGAGAAGACACCTCGGTAAGGATCAATATCCTCCTGATGCGCCTGTAGGGGAAAATGGGGTGTGATAAATGCCAGGCACTGAAAGAACGGCTTCCCGGGAAAATTCCCGGTATGCTCTTTCAGATATGTGATCCCGCGATCGACGATTGCCGTGGAAGCCTCATAATCCGAACCCGGGCCAGGTACCGGGATTGGCTGATCGTCTTCCATCAGCCGTGTCGGATTCAGGTGCTTTCCGTCCTCGGTACGGTAAGACCTGTCAAATCCGACCTCCTGCATGGAATAGTGATGCGTGGAAGGTTTTTTCCGGACAAGGTGCCATTTGCCGGAGTGATAACAGCGATATCCATGATCCTTCAGCAGGTGGGGCAACCAGGAATCATTCACCCGGCTGTAGTTTCCCTGTTGATAATCCACTCCATCCACCGGGTCCGCCAGGATCTGGTGCGGATAGTATCCCGACATCAGGCTGGTCCTTGTGGGCCAGCACCTGCCGGTATTGTAAAAATTCGTGAAACGGATGCCGTTCTCCGCCATTTGATCGATATTGGGGGTTCTCAGGAACTCCGCTCCGTAACATCCCAGGTCGGAATATCCAAGGTCGTCTGCCAGAATGAATACAATATTGGGACGTGTCTTACCCTCCGGATTGCATGCCGATCCCATGATGATCACACACAGGACCGAGAGGACAAGCTTCAATTTCATGTTCAGATGACTCAGATCCTTGTAAAAAGATTTATAATTATTTGAATTCATATTCAACAAAATGGTTGACTTCAATCCGGGCATCCCGAAGATTTCTCCTTATGGTATCCTTTATGATTAGATTTTGTATTGTAAGGTCACTTATCCGGTGATTCTCATCCAAACCAATAATTTGTGAATTATTAGGACTGAATTCATGTGCATGGTTGTCCTTTATCAAAACATCACGGATCCGTCCCTGGCCTGTCCCGTCTGAAATTACCATGTGAATCAACATTTGATTACGATCCCCACCAATATGTTCAAAACGGTTATTGATAAATTGGATATTCTCAACCAGGGCACCGTCATCGAGATAAATCGCCATCCCTCTGTCAGCATGAACAATATCATTGTTCTCAAATATAATATTCCTGAATACGTCGCCTCTGGTCTCGGTACCAATTTTCAATGCGGATTTTCTGGTCCATATCACACATTTTTCAACTCTTATTCTTTCGGAGTAAGGTATGTTTTCACTTCTGGTTTGTTTTATA
>JBNJEV010000113.1:0-6678 GCA_051746185.1 Bacteroidota bacterium | reverse complement strand
TGCTGGCTGGGCGATTGTGACAACGGTCCCACGAAAACCTACATGGTTGAGAACAGGGATAAGGATGCACATCACCGGCACCTCTGGGAGCTGGCCTTCAGGAAGCGTCCGGCCGAGGAACTGTACGATTGCAGGGTGGATCCTGAACAGCTGGTGAATGTGGCCGGAGAACCTGAATATGCCGGGATCAGGGAAGAACTTTCAGCCCGGCTGACGGAGCAGCTGCAGCGGACCGGTGACCCGAGGCTGCTGGGCGGAGCAGAATTGTTCGACACCGTAACTTATTACGGGATGGGGCCCAGGCATCCTTCCTACCGGCCGGACTGAAGTTATGGACCTGGCTTCAGGACCACTTTGATCAGGCCCGGTTCTCCCCGGTATAGCCTGGCGAACCACTCCGCCCCTTCCGAAAGGGGCGCCTCGGCGCTCAGGATGGCCTCCACGTCGATCTTCTTACGGGCGATCATATCCAGCACCGCCGGGTATTCACCGCAGATGGCGCAGCTGCCCTGCAGCCTCAGCTGACGGGTTACCACCGCCTGAAGCGGCATTTCAACCACAGGTGAGAGGTTCCCCACCAGGGTGACTGTGGCACCCTTTCTGACACATTCTATCGCCGTTTTTACAGAGTCTGCCAACCCTGCCACCTCAAAGGAAACGTCGGCCCCCCTCTCCTCCGTCAGTTTTTTCACTTCAGCTGCTACATCTTCCCTTTTGGGATTGAGTGTATGGTCCGCCCCCAATTTTTCGGCCAGGGCCAGTTTTTCATCCTCAATGTCCACCGCGATGACCTTTCCGCAGCCTTTTGTACGGAGCACCTGGATCACAAACAGGCCCACCATTCCGCTACCCACCACCACGGCCGTGTCGTTCCAGGAAACCGGGGTGATCTCCACCGCGTGGGCAGCCACTGCCACCGGTTCCACCATGGCAGCCTGGGTATAAGTGACCCCGTCCGGGATCCGGTAGAGGATGTGCCGGGGAATATTCACAAATTCCGCAAATGCCCCTTGGCGCCTGTACTCTCCCGGGGAAACACCCAGGACCATCCGCCGGTCGCTCAGATTATACATTCCCCTCCGTGTATACCAGTCATCCAGGTGATAAATGGTGGAGTCAAAGGTGACCCGGTCGCCTTCCTTCCATCCCTGGACGCCCGCTCCCACCGAGACAATTTCTCCTGAAGCCTCATGACCCATGATCAGCGGGGGGATCCTTCTCCCGGAGCTGCCATCCATCCCGTGCACATCGGATCCGCAGATACCGGCGGCCTTCACCCGGACAAGGACCTCATCATCGGCCACTTCCGGATCGGGAACATCTTTGTAAACAAGTTGATTGTACTGTTCAAGTACCAGTGCTTTCATAGATGGACAGTTCAGGGTATGCGTTAAAATTAATGAATTCATGCCTTTCACCAAGCAATGCCGGGAAGATTTCTGACTTATCCCCGGAACAGATCGAAGTTCCCCGCAGGATCCATTGATGCAAAATTTGATATTCCCATTATTATGCATAATTTGAGTTCAGTGTTCTCCCTGATAAAAGGTATCACATGAAAAAGATCTTCTTGCCCATCCTCGCCGGATTGATGAATTGCGTTATGTGCTGTTCACAGGCACTTGACTTCACCGCTGTCAGTGCCGAAGTAAACTTTTCCCGGGTTCTGCGAACATGGGACGGATTCGGTTTCAATTATGTGGAAACCGCACACACTTCGGATATGGAGGAATTCGAACAGGAGTACGGAGGATTCAGCCTGCTCGATGAACAGGAAAAGCAGGAAATCGTCCGGATGGTATTCGGAGAGGACGGCCTGAAGGTGGGACTGGTCAAAATGTTCCTGGGATCCCTGCACCAGCCTGAAAAAGGAGGACCTTTCAACCACCGCTATACCACCGAAAACATGAGGTATTTTGTCAGGGAAGGATTGAAAACCACCCGTGCCAGGGGTGCCGACCTGCAGATCATCACCACGCTCTACGGACCTCCGGGCTGGGCTACCGTGCAGAAAGTACACCGCGGACGTGATCTGGATCCTGCCTGCAGGGAAGAGGTGGTCAACTACATGGTCGACTGGATCCGGTTCCTGCGGGAGGAAGAGCAATTCCCGGTGAAATACCTTTCTCTTCACAACGAAGGGGAGGACTGGCGAAGGTGGAACCAGGAAGGTTATACGGTGGATCCCGGCCATGATTACAATCTCTTCTGGCCGCCGGAACAGGTTGCCGGATTCATTAAAATGATGCCCGGCAAGCTGGAAGCTGCAGGGCTCGGAGAGGTGGGCATCACACCGGGAGAGACCACCAACTGGTACCGATTCAGTACCTGGGGTTATGTGAAGACCATCCTCCAGGACCCGGAAGCCCTTGCCCGGCTGGATTTGATCACCAGCCACGGTTTTTACAGCGGCAGCTACGGCAGATGGTTCGGGGAACATAAAAGTGATGGCATCGACCGGTTGCGGGCAGCAAGGCCCGACCTGCACGCCTGGGTCACCTCCACCAGCTGGAGCAAAATGGATGCATTCAACATCAAGGAAATGCATGGGAATATCTATACAGCCAAGGTGAATGCGATCATTCCCTGGGCCGGGATACAGCGTCCGCCTCACTGGGTGGGGGGAGACCCGAACCCGGGATCAGCATTCACGGTACATGAAGACGGAAACTATGAAGTGAGGCCCGGTTACTATTTCTACAAGCAGATCACCCGTGCGGGCCAGCCCGGTATGGCGGTCGCACAGGCATCAGCCATGGATTCGGAAATTGCTGTCATTGCATTTTCATCCAACGGCACAGAGAATCCCCATGCCTTTATTGTAACCAACATCAAGAATGAAGAACAGAAGGTGGCCGTTACGGTAAAAGGAACCAGGGATACCGTATTTGAAGCGTTCAGGACCACCAAATCACCCGGCACGGATGATGTGGACCACATCGATGAGAAATACGCCCCTCTGGGAGATTTTACGCTGCAGGACGGGATGCTGATCTATGACGCACCGGCAGGAAGCGTCACGACATTTTTTGAAAAATGATACATCACTGAAAAGAATCATAAACCAACCAAAAAGATGAACAAAAAGGAATTTGTCAGCCACACCATCGGAATAGGTGTGGTGGTGGCCGACCTGGAGCGATCACTGGATTTTTATGTCAATGTGATCGGCATGAGCAAAGTAAACGAGTTTGAAATCGATGAAGATTTCAGCCGCAAATCGGGCCTGGCAGGGGGAGCACCCTTCCGTGTGCATGTGCTGAAGCTTGAGGACCATCCCGAAGCGACCAGCTGGAAACTCATCAGCTTCGGGAAAGAAGGGACCCATCCCATCCCGGAATTCATTCAGGACGATACGGGGATGCAGTACATTACCCTGAGGGTGAAAAGCCTGGACCCCTTGCTGGAACGGATCAGGAAACACGATATCGAGCTCCTGGGCCAAACACCGGTCCCCTTTGATGCGGAAAGGTATTTCGCCCTGATCCGTGACCCAGATGGAACCTTTATCGAATTGATCGGACCTCTCCAATAATGTTAAACGGTAAAAAATGAAAAAAACAAGTCTGATTACCGGAACCGTGCTGCTGTTATGCTTTTTCCTGCCGGTGGGAACCTTCGCACAGTCCGCCCTGGAAAACATCACCACCATCAAAGAGGGGGTGAAGAGCAGGCGGATCAGCAGCTTTGACCGCTCGGGCGGGAACAACGACCGGATCGAGAACATCGGGCCCGGAGAGAAAGTGACCATCGCCCGGATCGAAGGGGCGGGGATGATCAACCACATCTGGATCACCATCAGCCCGGAGGCCCCCCGCCTGAACCGGTCGGATATCATTTTCCGGATCTACTGGGACGGGATGGAATATCCGTCCGTGGAAAGTCCCATCGGCCCGTTCTTCGGACAGGGGTGGGACGAGACCTATCCCTGGGCTTCCCTCCCCCTGGCAGCTTCTCCGGTTAAAGGCAATGCCCTGGTTTCTTATTTCAGGATGCCTTTTACTGAAGGAGCCCGTATCGAGATCGAAAACCAGGCCGATGAAACCATCCGGGCCTTTTACTTCTACATCGACTACCTGGAGATGGAAAAACCTGCGGACGAAGCCGGTTATTTCCACGCATGGTACAACTACCGGGTGACCGAAGCTTCGCCTGAAGGGGAGAATGAATGGGGACTCCTGCCCATGGAAACCGGGAAGAATCCGCATGGTGAGCGGAACTACCTGATCCTGGATGCGGAAGGTAAGGGACAGTTCGTGGGGGTCAATTACTTTGTCAACTCCCCCACGCCGGTCTGGTATGGCGAGGGGGACGACATGATCTTCATCGACGGGGATGAAAGGCCCACCCTGCACGGGACCGGGACCGAAGATTATTTCAACTCCTCCTGGTGCCCCAATGAGATCTTCAGGCACATGTACTACGGGTATGCCCGGGTTCCTTCCGCCATAGGGTGGCTGGGCCGGACCCACGCCTACCGTTTCCATATCGACGACCCCATCTATTTTGACAAGTCGATCCGTTTTACCATAGAGCACGGTCATAACAACTGCCTGACCCTGGAGCTGGCCAGTGTGGCATACTGGTACCTGGACGAACCTGCAAGGCTGGATCCCATCCCGGGCAAAGAGGAAAGGAAACTGAAGCGTGTCATCAACTACAACGACATGCACCGCTGGAGGCACCAGTGGAGAAAGAACTACGGTCCGGAATCCAATCCCTGGGGCAACGAACAGATCGAAGGTGAGTGAAAACAGCGGGCAGTCCGGCCTTTTGAACGGATAGCTATGGAACCGATTGTTGTCATCGATACCGGATACGATTCCTATGAGGTGGAACGGAATATTTTCTGCGATCACGGATTCCGGCTGCTTGTGTATGAGGGGCCTGCCGAAGATCATACCGGTAAGTTTGAACTGGCAGGGAATGCCGTGGGCATCCTGGTAAGGGGAACAGAGGTCGGTAAGAAAGAGATGGACCGGATGCCCCGGCTGAAAGCGATTGTCCGGTACGGGACCGGGTATGAGAACATCGACCTGGAGGAGGCAGAAAGCAGGGCCATCCGGGTGGCCAATGTGCGGGGATACGCCAGCCACGCGGTCTCCGATCATGCCCTGGCCCTGATGTTTGCCTGTATAAGGGGACTGAACATCCGTCAGGACAGATCCTCCGGTACCTTTCCTCCGGGGACTTTCGGGAAACCTTCCAGGAAAGATCTATTCGAATTGCACGACAAAACCCTGGGGATCATCGGCATCGGCAGGATCGGAAGTCATTTTTCCCGGAAGGCTTCTCCTTTGTTCAAAAAAACCATTGCCCATGATCCCTACCGGACGGAGGAATATATGAGTGACTTCGGGGCCGTGCAAACAGACCTGAACGAAGTGCTTGAAGAAAGCCATGTGATCAGCCTGCACTGCTCCCTTACGGATGAAACGCACCACATGCTCAATGAAACCGGCTTCAGGAGCATGAAGAAGCGCCCGGTCATCATCAATACTTCAAGGGGACCGGTGGTGGATGAGAAGGCGCTTCTCTCTGCACTTGATTCAGAGCTGGTTCACAGTGCGGGGCTGGATGTCTTTGAAAAAGAACCCCCGGACAAAGAAAAGTCAGCGCTGCTGGGACATTCCCGTGTCACCGCCACCCCGCACATCGGATGGTACTCCGACCATGCTGCGGGCACTCTGCAGAAAAGAGCGGCCCGCAACATGGTAAAACTATTGACTGGTGGTGAAACCGAAGATGAGCTCTGATTCCTGCACCTGGCCCATTGGTAATGCGTAAATATGGGTTAAATTGCAAATAAAGAAGGTTGCCATGAAGACCGTACCCGCGCTGGTCCTGGACAGGGACAAATGCCTGGGGAACATTGAGAAGATGGGCCTGAAGGCCAGACAGAAAGGATTGGGATTCCGGCCCCATTTCAAGACCCACCAGTCCGCCGAGATCGGCGACTGGTTCAGGGATTTCGGAGTTTCACAGATCACCGTGTCCTCCTTCCGGATGGCAGAGTACTTTGCCAGGGAGGGCTGGAAGGACCTCCTTGTGGCTTTCCCTTTCAATCCAGCCGAAACAAAACAGATGGAAGACCTTTCGGGAAAAATTTCCCTTTCCGTCATGGTGGACAGTCCGGAAGCCCTCCCTTTTTTCAAGAATTCAGAAAACAGGGTCCGTTTCTATATTGATATCGACACAGGATATGGACGTACCGGGGTCAGATCGGACGATCCGGAAACGATCGAACGGATCATCCGGGATTCGGCAACAAACAGGAACCTTGATTTTGCAGGTTTTTACTGCCATGCCGGCCATTCCTACCAGGCCGGCTCACCGGCCGAACGGGAACAGATCCACCGGAAAGCGGTGGAAGACCTGAAAGCACTGAAGCAACAGTTCAGCCGGGAAGATCCGGTTGCACTCTACGGGGATACTCCCAGTTGCAGCACACAGGAGCATTTTGAGGGGATCGACACCATCACGCCCGGCAATTTCGTCTTCTATGATCTTTTCCAGCACTCCATCGGCTCCTGCAGTGAAAATGAGATCGCGGTGGCAATGGCCTGCCCGGTGGTGAGCAAATATCCGCGTGACAGGAGACTCCTGATCCACGGAGGTGCGGTCCATTTCTCCAAAGAGGTCCTTGAGCTGGACGGCAGAACGGTCTTTGGAAAAGGG
>JBNJEV010000112.1:0-6755 GCA_051746185.1 Bacteroidota bacterium | reverse complement strand
CGATCTCCACCCGCATGAGCGTATACTCCCCTTCTCCCTTCTCCAGCCGGAACCGCGGGAACAGAAGTGCTGCGGTCAGATCCACAGGCCTGATCCGGTATCCGCCCACCTCCACCTCCTCTTTGGAAAAATATCCAAGTTCGCGCAGTACCCGCAGGTATTCCACCGTCCCCGGATAACGCAAAGTCTTTTCCACCATACCTGGAATACGGGGGAAGGATCCCAGCAGAGAGCGGAGGCCGTCCGAGTTCCAGGCCTCCAGGGTGCCGATCTCCTCGAATTCCACACTTTCCACATCGGAGAGCGCCGGTCTGACCACCTCCTTTCCTTTCACCCGGAAACGGGCTGGCCTGGTGTACTCTTCGATGCAATCCATGGGCGACCAGGAACTTTTGTACTCCAGGGGCCATTCACGCTGAAAGGGCAGGCCGCCCACCAGGCACCGGTAGGATTCCACCTCCATCCTTTCATTATGGTACCCCAGCAGGACATTGGACATTCCCGGTGCAATCCCCATATCAGGCACCACCGTCACTCCCTGCTCCCTGGCCGGCCCGTCCAATTCCATATAATCCTCCGGACAAAAAGAAATGTCCACCATGTCCCTGCCGGCTGCGATCACCTGCTCCATGACCCGGTAGCCGACGTCACCGGGAGCAGCCCCGATCACCAGGTCAAATCCCCTGACCAGCTCCTTCAGATGTTCCCCGGTAAAATCGGTACAGATGGTGGGAATGCCGTGCTTCGATTTCAGCTCCTCCAGGACGGTTTCATCCAGGTCCACGGCGGTCACTTCATGTCCGCTCTTTTGAAGGTCGATGGCAATGGCCTTTCCCACCAGTCCCGACCCCAGTACCACAATTTGTTTTTTGGATGATGCCATGGTTCAGGTTACTGCATCCCTGGTCCGGGGATATTTCTCATATATTTTATTCTCCATGATCCACTTCAGCTGATCCATTGCCAGGAAGATCTCCTCGAAGGTGTTATACAGCGAGGAAATCCCCAGGCGGATGTTGTTGGGTTCCCGGAAATCGGGGATCACCGACCGTTCGCCCGCGGCCGGATCGATCAGTGCCCTGCAGATCCGGTAAGCTTCGGCATGCTTCAGAGAGACATGCGACCCCCGTCGTTCGGCGTACTCCGGAGACCCCAGCCTGAATCCCCTGTCGAAAAGCCAGGCACCGGCCAGGGAGATGAGATACTCGGTCTGCTGTATGCTCTTTTGCCTGATGGCACCGATCCCCGCCTCAAGGACCAGGTCCAGGGCTGGCTCAAGGGCCGAGACCGACAGGACCGGGGGACTCCCTGTCAGGAATTTCCGCATCCCTTCGGCCACACGGTAATTCAGCTTGAAATCAAACGGGTTTTTTTCGCCGAACCAGCCCCAGATGGGATTTTTCATTTGCTCCTGCAGATCTTTCCGTACATAGAGAAAGGCAGGGGAGCCGGGTCCTCCGTTCAGATATTTGTAAGTACAACCTATGGCCAGATCCGCATTGGCCTTTTTCAGGCCGATGGGTACTGCACCCACCGCATGGCTCAGATCCCACAGAACCAGTGACCCGTGCATATGGGCCAGTTCGGTCACCTTGGCCAGGTCATACATATAGGCACTTTTGTAGGCCACATGGGAGAGAGACACCAGCGCGGTCCGGCGGCTGATTGTCCTGAGCAGTTCGGTTATATCGGTGGTGATCCCGTCCGAAGACTTGACCAGTCGAAGTGTATGCCGGTCCCCGAATTGCCTGATCAGACCCTGAAGAATGTACAGGTCCGACGGGAAATTCATGTCATCGGAGATGATCTCGGTTCTCTTCTCCTGTATTTTCAATGCCCCGAAAGCCAGCTTGTAGAGGTTCACCGAGGTGGAATCGGAAAGTATCACCTCATCGGGATGGGCCCCGATGATCTGGGCGATTTTTTTCCCCAGCCTGGAAGATTGCTGGTACCATCCCTCATTCCAGCTTCTGATCAGCCGTTCCCCCCACTGCTCCAGGATGACCGTTTCGAGATGGTCTGCGGTCTGCCGGGGCAACCGTCCCAGTGAATTACCATCCAGGTAGATCAGGGAAGGATCGCTGATGACAAAACGGTCCCGGAAGGGCCCCAGAAGATCATTTTGATCCAGTTCCCTGGCATAGGCGATGGATACATCATTCATAAAACAGGTTGATCAATGGACATCCCATGCAAGGTAATACATGGCGGGAAAAAAAGCGAATAAAAACCGGTGAACCTTTTCTAGAGCTCTGATGCCGCGTCCACATCCAGGTACCATTCCAGTTTCCCTCCGGCCGGGGCCACCATTGCGGCAGGATATTCTCTGAAACGGCCTTCCTTCCGGAGTACCTCCCTTACCACTTCGGCCTTGTTCTTTCCGGTGACAAGGAAGGTGACCCGTTTTGCCGCGTTGATCACCCTGCCGGTGATGGTGATCCGCGACTGACCTGTCCCGGGATGTGTTGCAACCACACAGGGAGCCGGGGCATCCCAGAGTGCGGGCTCTTCGGGAAACAGGGAAGCAGTATGGCCGTCCTCTCCCATCCCAAGCCAGATCCAGTCAAAGACCGGGTTCCCATGGTGATCCACAGGTAATTGTTCCAGAAGCAGGTTTCCATACCGCCGTGCCTCCTGACGGGGATCGTCCTCACCCCTGATGCGGAAGACCTGTCCGGGGGAAAGGTTCAGGGGACCGATCAGCAGGTGATATGCATTCCCGTAATTGCTCCCGGCATCATCCGGGGGAACACACCGCTCATCGCCCCACCAGAGTCTGATACCGGACCATTCCCGGTGGGAGGAAACATCCCTCAGTTTTCTGAAGATGGCAAGCGGAGTGGATCCTCCCGAAAGCGCCAGATGGAGTATACTCCCGCTTTCTGCAGACAGTTTCAGGAGCCGGTCAACCTCAGCGGTCACCGATACAGCCAGCGCATCCCTGTCCGGAAAAATATGATGCGAAGAGGCATTCATCAGAGTTTGCAGATTTCATCAGAGTTTGCAATAGGTCCCTTCTCTGGCTTGGTTCCTGCAGGGATATCTCCAGGAAAACACATCCCCTTCGATCATCTCCTCTGCCTGCTCCGGTCCCCATGTCCCGCAGGGATAACCGTAAAGGGGAATGGAAGGATCACTATCCCAGGCTTTCAGGATGGGATCCACGATCCGCCAGGCAGCCTCCACGGCATCTCCCCGGGTGTAGAGGGTGCTGTCGCCCTGCATACAATCCAGCAAAAGACGCTGGTAAGCTTCGGGAATATAGCTGTCTATCAGGTCTTTGTAGTGAAAATCCATGTTCACATCCCGCACCCTGAATCCAGCTCCCTGCACCTTCACCCCAAAATGCAGCAGGATCCCTTCATCGGGCTGGATCCTGATGACCAGCTGGTTTCCGTTGTCCACCCCCTGGTCCCATTTACAGAAGAGGGTATGCGGGGAAGGCCTGAAATGGACCACCACTTCTGTCACTCTGGTGGGAAGTCTTTTCCCCGTCCGGATGTAGAAGGGAACCCCGCCCCAGCGCCAGTTGTCAATAAAAAGTTTCATGGCCACGAAGGTCTCCGTCCTGCTCTCTTCCGGAACTCCTTCCTCTTCACGGTATCCTTTCAAAGTATCTTCCCCGATCCTGGAAGACGTATACTGCCCCCTGATCACCTGGTTCGTGACCTGTTCCCCTTTCATGGGGCGGATGGACTGCAGCACTTTCAGGATCTCATTCCTGATGGCATCGGGGCTGATCACCGTGGGAGGTTCCATGGCGATCAGTCCCACGATCTGCAGCAGATGGTTCTGCAGCATATCCCGGAGGGCACCCGAATGATCATAATACCCTCCCCTTTTTTCCACTCCGATGCTCTCCGAGGAGGTGACCTGTACATGGTGGACATAGTTCCTGTTCCAGAGCGGTTCGAAGATCCCGTTGGAAAACCGGGTGACCAGGACATTCTGGACGGTCTCCTTCCCCAGGTAATGATCGATCCTGTAGATCTGCTCTTCCTGCAGGTAATTAAGCAGTGTTCTGTTCAGTTCCCGGGCCGAACGGTAATCGCTCCCGAATGGTTTTTCCAGTACGACCCGCCGCCAGTACCCATCCTCCAGGGAGGTCAGGCCGGTATCCGCCAGAAAGGCCGGTATGGAAGAATAGAGTGCGGGAGGTGTGGCCAGGTAGAATATATAGTTGGGGGCGATCTGACGGCTTCCGGCAATCTCTGTGAGTTTCTCCGAAAGCCTGCTGTAATCCTCCCTTTTCTCCGGGTCCATGGAAAGATAATGAAGGCTGGAAATGAATTCCCTCTGATCCTGCAGGTGTCCTGCCATCATTTCCCTGTAAGTTTTATCCGTATAGGGGGTTCTTCCCAGACCCAGGATGGCGAATTTATCGGGCAGAAGGTCCTGCCCGGATAACACCTGCAGGGCCGGGATCAGTTTTCTCCGGGTCAGATCACCGGAGCCTCCGAAGATGACAAAAATATGTTCAGCAGGTTTATACATAGAGCTTATTGCGGTTACTCAAACACGATCCTGTACACATCGGTCCGGGCTGTGACATACAGTTGATTTTCTTTAGGACCGAATGCCAGATTAGAGGGGGATAGGGGAAGTTCAATGGCACCCAGGTAGTTCCCCTCGGGATCCACCACCAGGATGCCGCCCGGACCGGTACAGAAAAGATTCCCTTCGGTGTCCACCTTCATTCCGTCCGGTCCCCCGCCCAGTGAAGGATCGGGGGCGGTGAAAAAAACTTCACTGCCCGTAACCTGTCCGTTACTCCCCAGGGTATACCTCATCCAGAAAACATTCCTGCGGCTGTCCCCCTCCACGGTCTCTTCTTCAAAATTGGCCACATAGAGGAACTGCTCATCGGGCGAAAGCGCGATGCCGTTGGGCCAGGAGAGTGTGCTGTCCACCAGGGTGACTTCTCCGTCCCGCAGGCGGTACACCCCGTTGAAAGGGATCTCCCGGGAGGGATCATTGTTTCCCTGGGGCAAACCGTAAGGCGGATCGGTGAAATAAATGGTCCCGTCGGAAGACATGCACAGGTCGTTGGGACTGTTGAACCGCATCCCCCGGTAACGGTCAGCCAGCACTTCCGTACTATCCCCCGGCATGAACCTGGTCACACTCCTGGAACCATGTTCGCAGGCAATCACGTCACCGTCCCAGGTGGCCAGCAATCCGTTGGAATGATGACTGGGCTCCCTGAAGACAAAAAACTTGAGCCCTTCCCATCGGTAGATGGTGTTGGCCGGAATATCACTGAATATCAGGTAATCATCGGGATGCCAGGCCGGTCCCTCCGTAAACTCAAAATCAATTCCGATCCGCTCCGCGTAGGTATCCCCGGGTACCACGTCCCAAAACCGGTTGTTGGCAGCATGAAATTCCCCCACATTCTCCGGCTCCCCCCCCGGGGAACAACCCGGAAGCGCAAGGAAGATTATAGAAACCAGAAAAAATGAAGGGACCAGAAAAACTGAACAGCCCGGAGATACTGAACGGCCCGGAGATACTGAACGGCCCGGAGATACTGAACGGATCTGAAGAACTGAACGGATCTGAAGAACTGCTTTTCTTTTCATCTCAATCTTTTTATTGTTCTTTTTCAAGTGGTTTGTATATGGAGGAATCTGAAAGGATCCTCATCTTTTTAAAGCCATTCAGATAGAGGTAGACCACATAGAAAAAAAAGGCCGCCAGGAGCCATTCCCGCTGGATCATCAACAGGAAATCGTAGACTCCATGGAGCAGGATGGGTATCAGCAGGGATTTGATCATATATTCCTTCCTCAGCTCGCTGTACATGTGTGCCAGCCCGAAATAATATCCCATGGTGATGCCGAACAGCGCATGGGCGGGTACCGCTGTCAATGCCCGCAAAAGGGCGGTCCGTGGTCCACCCTCCAGGACGTACATCACATTCTCCACCGCGGCGAATCCCAGGGAAATAAAGACCGCATACACGATCCCGTCAAATTTTTCATTGAAGCTGGGACTTTTCCAGATCAGCAGATACAGGGCCAGGAATTTGAACAGTTCCTCGCTGGTGGCCGCAACCAGGAAAGCATGATAAAACGCCTCTCCCTCTTCACCCAGCGGCGGCATGAGCCTTAACAGGAATCGCTCTGTCAGGATGACGGGAAGGACGATCACCACCCCGAGCAACACTGCCCTGAGCAGAAGTCCCACAGGCTCCCGGTCATACTTATCCCTGAAATAGACATAAAAAATGATGATCAGAACCGGTGCCAGCGATGTAATCAGGACAACCATGATCACCAGGTGGTTGGAAGAAAATACCCTCCTTCATGCAGGAAGGGATAGGTCCGGCCGCCGGAAAATGGGATTGGCTGATAACTGTTTTGCTGATCGAACCGGATGGTCGCCCCGATGGTGATATTGTCCCCGATCCTGTAAGTGGCTCCCAGGGAAAAGTTATCCATAGCGGGAAACGGGGTAACCGGACCGGAAATAAGCTGTTTGACGCCTGTCCCGTGAAGGATCAGCCTGTCGCTCATGCGGTAGGAAGCAGCGGCAAAAACTGCCAGGCTGGAATATACATCCGGGTTCCCGGTCTCCAGCAGGAAAGGATTCGATCCCTGGTATCGCATGGCCATCAATCCCCCGTGAAGCGACCACCTTTCGGAAACAGGCAAGGTCACCATGGGCGCTGCATAAAACATCATTCCCGAACCGGTTTGCGGCATCAGGAAAAAGCTTGTTCCCAGCGACAGATCCCATTCCACCTTGCGCGG
>JBNJEV010000111.1:0-6866 GCA_051746185.1 Bacteroidota bacterium | reverse complement strand
TGGGACTTGAGAATCACTGGGGACTGGGCCGGACGGCTGCCGGGGTCCGCCGTATTGTGGATGAAATCAACTCCCCCTGGCTGAAGGTCACCCTGGATACCGGGAATTTCCTGGAGAATCCGTATGAACAGCTGGAACAGCTGGCCCCCGATGCGTTCCTGGTCCAGGCCAAAACCTACTACGGAGGAGGAAAATGGTATACCCTGGATCTGGATTACCAGCGCATCGGTGAGATCATGCGCAGAAATGACTACAGGGGATACATTTCCCTGGAATTTGAAGGCAATGAGGATCCCATGACCGCTGTCCCCACAAGCCTGCAGCTGTTACGGGACTCATTTTATTATGAACCGAACACGTCATGAAAAAGGTTTCCAGGATCATCGCCATTGTGTTGCTTTTCCTGCTTGGCGTTTCTGCTTTGTTCGGGGCATTAGGCCTCATCCTCGATCCTTCGGGCAGGGCAATGCAGTTACCGGAAGGTATACTCGATCCCACACCCTTCCATAACTATCTGATACCCGGAATACTCCTGGGAATTTTCAATGGCCTTTTCAGTCTCATCATCGCCATTCTGGTCATCATGAGAATCAGGTTATACCCGTGGCTTATCATCTTCCAGGGCTGCGTACTGATGGTGTGGCTCACTGCGGAAGTGCTTATGGGAATGTATTATCCTGCGCTGACGCTCCCCTACTATATCCTCGGGGTCCTTCTGATCCTCTGCGGATTGTTTGTCCGCCGGACAGATAACATCAGAAGGGCCAGAACAGAGGGATCATAACAAGTGAGACAGCCATCACCATCAGGCTCAGAGGAAATCCGAGCCGGCTGAAATCAGTGTATTTGTATTGTCCGATAGATTGAATGATCATGTTGGTCTGATAACCAATGGGAGTGATAAAGCTTGACGATGCGGCAATGCAGATGGCAATAACGAACGGCCTGGGATCGTATCCAGAAAGCTCTGATATGGACAGGGCAATGGGAAATACCAGGGCGGCCGCAGCATTGTTGGTGACTATTTCGGTAATGACCGCTGTCAGGATGTAAACAATGAATAAAAACCCTACAGGACCCATGAACATCATGTGATCCAGGATAAAATTGGCAATGGTGACCGACAAACCCGAACTGTAGATCGCATGACTGATCCCGATCGAGGCTGCAATGGTGATCAAAATATCCCAGTTTACAGCCTTGGTGTACCGCTGTGAGGGCAGAATATGCAGCCAGACCATAAAAACCATGACCAGTCCGGCCACCAGCAACGGATTGTAAATATCCTCATTGAAAATATCAAAACTCGTTGTAATGATAGCTCCAAGGAGGAGTACGGATAGCAACAGGTAGGTGAGCAGTGCCTTCCTTTTATCAATATTGAACTGGATATCTCCTTTATGGGAAAGCAGGTAGAAGATCTGGGAATCATGCCAGCTGGAAACAAAATTGGAATCGGTCAGCAATAACAGCGTATCTCCCTCCTTCAGCCTTACATTGTCCACCTCCTGGTAAATCTGATCCCCGTTCCGGTAAATGGCCAGGACGACTGAATTGTAGCGGTTCAGGAAATCCGTATCACTCAGCCTTTTTCCAATACCCGGAAAGCGCGCGGATAGAATGACCTCAACTGTCTCCAGCTTGGAATTCTTATGATGATCATAAGCCTGTTCAAGTTTATGCAGTGAGATCCCCCGGATAGACCTGAGCGATTCGAGCATGACCAGGGATGTATTCAGCAAGAGTTTATCGCCGGTCTCTATCTGAAGATCGGCATAATCCTGCACATAACGGGAGTCCCTGATCACAGCAGCCAGGATGATGTCCTTGAAAATACCCTGCTTCAGCGTTCCGTACCTTTCCCCGAGTTGGGCAAAATCGTCCTGGATGATGGCTTCAAAAAAAAATAGTTTCTCCATTTTATACCGGTCACCCTTGATCACCCTTCCCAGGATAATCCTGCTGAAAAACACCAGATACATCAATCCCGCAGCAAATAAAAATATCCCTACTCTGCCGGTTTCAAAGAAACCCAGTCCCTCCATATTGTTCTCCAGCAGAAGCCCGTGTACAAGCAGGTTGGTGGAGGTCCCGATAATGGTCAGGGTACCTCCCAGGATGGTAATAAATGAAAGGGGCATCAGGAACATGGCCGGATCCATTTTAAGCCGCTCGCTCCAATTCTTTATCACCGGTCCGAAAATCAGAACGATCGGTGTATTATTGAGGATCGCTGAAAACGCTCCTATAGGTGTGAGAATGGAGAGATACAATCTGCTGAATTTTTTCCTTTCCCGGGGCAGGAATTTATCAGATATTGCTTTCAGAATTCCCGATGCTCTCACACCCTCGCTTACCATAAACAGAAGAGCTATGATCAGAACACCCTGGTTGGAAAAGCCAGCTACCGCTTTTTCTGTCTCTATAATACCCGCTGCGAGAAAAATCAGAAGTCCGGAAAGCATAATGAGTCCCGGTCGATGTAATTCCCGTATCAGAGAAAAAATGATAAAAACCAGAACAACGACAACAACGATCTGATCCAGCATGAGCAGAATTGAATCGGATTTTTAACCGGTATTGAAAAATAAAGGTATGAAATAAGCAATAGTTTTTATACTTTTCAACGTTTTTCATCACCTTTATCATCATGGAAGATTATCGACTGACAAACCTTAGGGAACTGGAAGCTGAATCGATTCACATCATCAGGGAGGTTGCAGCCGAGTTTGAAAACCCGGTCATGCTTTATTCTATCGGCAAGGACTCGTCCGTCATGGTCAGACTCGCTGAAAAGGCCTTCTATCCGGCAAAAGTGCCGTTTCCCCTGATGCATATAGATTCAAAATGGAAATTCCGTGAGATGATCAATTTCAGGGATAATTATGCCGCGGAAAAGAACTGGGATCTGATCGTTCATTATAACAAGGAAGGATTTGAAAAGGGGGTCGGCCCGTTTACCCACGGTAGCAGGGTACATACCGATGTGATGAAGACCCAGGCCCTGCTGGAGGGCCTGAACAAATATAAGTTCGATGCAGCCTTCGGCGGGGCACGCAGGGATGAGGAAAAGTCAAGGGCCAAAGAAAGGATATTTTCCTTCCGCGATAAATACCAGCAATGGGATCCCAAGAACCAGCGCCCGGAATTATGGGATATCTACAATGCACGGGTCCATAAAGGTGAGTCCATCAGGGTATTCCCGCTTTCCAACTGGACCGAACTGGATATATGGCAATACATTCGCATGGAAAAGATCACCATCGTACCGCTCTATTTTGCCAAGGAGCGTCCGGTGGTCAATTATGAAGGCAATTTCATTCTTGTGGACGATGAAAGAATGCCGGATGAATTGAGAAAGAAGGCAGAGATGCGGAAGGTCCGTTTCCGGACCCTAGGATGCTATCCGCTGACCGGGGCTGTGGAATCCGATGCCGACACCCTGGAAAAGATCGTTGAAGAAATGATGATCGCCAGGGTCTCCGAAAGGACCACCAGGATCATTGACTTTGATCAGGAAGCAAGTATGGAACAGAAGAAAAGAGAAGGTTACTTTTAATGATAATCGCACGCAGAATATGAATTCCGGTGAAGAAAAAGTAAATACCATTCAGGGATTTCTGGACCTGGATGAAAAAAAGGACCTCCTGCGATTTTTAACCGCGGGTTCGGTGGATGACGGAAAATCAACTTTAATCGGACGGTTGCTGTTTGACAGCAAGATGCTGTACGAGGATCATCTCGATGCTCTCAAGAAAGACAGCGTCAGGGAAGGCCATGCAGGCGGGGAAATAGACTACGCCCTGCTGCTGGACGGCCTGAAAGCTGAACGTGAACAGGGGATCACCATTGATGTGGCATACCGGTATTTCAGTACAAGTAAAAGAAAATTCATCATTGCGGATACCCCGGGACATGAACAATATACCCGCAATATGATCACCGGGGGATCAACTGCCAAGCTTGCAGTAATTTTAATCGATGCCACAAAGGGCGTCATTACCCAGACCAGGCGGCATACATACCTGGTCTCTCTGCTGGGTATCAAACATGTGTTGCTTGCCGTAAACAAAATGGATCTTGTTCGGTACGACAAGAAGAGATTCGACGAGATTTGCAGGGATTATAAGGGATTCGTTACCAAGCTGGGAATACCGGATGTGGATTTCATACCCATTTCCGCCCTGCATGGAGACAATATTGTGGAACTGTCCGATAAGATGGCCTGGTACCACGGACAGAGCATCCTGGAATTTCTGGAAACCGTACATGTGAGCAGCGACAACAACTATGATGACTTGCGATTTCCGGTCCAGTATGTGCTTCGTCCTGACAGGGATTTCAGGGGTTTTTCCGGGAAAGTCTCTTCGGGTATTGTTCACCAGGGGGACCATATCATGACACTGCCGTCACGAAAGACCTCACGGATCAGGAAGATCATTACGTATGATGACGAACTGGAGAAAGCACATACACCACAGGGGATCACCCTGATCCTGGAAGATGAAATCGATGTCTCACGGGGTGATATGATCGTGCACCAGGACAACATTCCCAAAACAGAACGTCACTTTGAAGCCATGCTGGTATGGATGGAGGAACAGGAGATGGACCTGTCCACCCAGTTCTATCTGAAGCACACAACACACACTACGCGGGCAAGAATTGACAAAATACGATACCGGGTTGATGTGAATTCGCTGGAAAAATCGGAGGTTGACACACTGACGCTGAACGAAATCGGCCGGGTGGTCATCACCACTACCAGGCCCATCTACTTTGATCCCTATGAGAAAAACCGGCAGACAGGTTCCTTTATTCTGATCGATCCCGTAACCAACAACACACAGGCTGTGGGCATGATCATCGATAAAATGGAGGCTGACAAACTGCCCTCCAGGATCACAAGTGAAGTCAAACAAAAGATCGCAAAAGGACAGGGTCTGATCAGTCAGACAGACTATGAAAGACGTTATCAACAGAAAGGTGTCACCCTGTGGATTACCGGTCTACACGGTTCAGGGAAAAACGATTTGGCCTATACCCTGGAAAAAAGTCTTTTCGACAGCGGAGCCATTGTGGTTTTGATCGACGGGTATACCATCCGTTCGGGATTATCAAGAGAACTTGACTTCTCTCCGGCAGACAGGGCCGAGCATCTTCGCAGGGTAGCACATATATGCAGGATCCTGAACGACCAGGGGATCATTACCATCTGCTCATTCATATCTCCCGATGAGAACATCCGCAGCCAGGTGGCAGAGATCATCGGGAAAGAAAGGTTCCACCTGATCTTTATGGATTCCGATCTGGATTACAGCATGAAAAACAAACCCGAATTATACAAACTGGCAGAACAGGGCAAGGTCTCGGAACTTCCCGGGGTCGATGTTTCCTATGAAAGGCCTGAAGATCCGAGTCTTACATGCAAACCGGAACTGAACAATTTGCAGGCGATTATCAGTTTTCTGCAGGAAAACAGGATCTTTCCGGCATCCTGACAGAAAAAACAAACAAATTAAAATGATAAACGTAAAAACAGCCATAGATAAGGCAAAGGAACATCTTATGGCTTTTTTTCCGGAAGCAGAAAATGTCCAGCTGGAAGAAGTTGAACTAACCGGAGACAAGACCCAGTGGCTGATCACTTTTAGCTATGAGGGTGTTTCCGCTTCTGTAGCCAGTTCGCTGCTGGTAGGAAAATCAGTCATTTACAAACAATTCAAGCTGGATGCTGAATCCGGTGAAGTGATCTCGATGAAAATCCGGGATATCAAGTAATTTACAAAAGCAACGCTATGTTGGCCAGATACGTACAATTAGCAAAGGATAGAGGTTATGCTACGCGCTGGTTCTTTTGCTATCTCAAAGAGGGATTGGTTAATCAGAGGGTACCGGGAAAGGGGTTTACATTTCGATTGAAAACAATCTTTAGGGGATTCTGGCCCGATACATACTATATCTATCAGACAACAGGATATCCAATAAAGAATTTCCTCAGTGATTATAAACGGATTGTGAAGCTATCCATGCTGAACAAGCCTAACCATTATATTTTTGCTGATAAACTTGTATTTGAGAATTTCTTTCCCCAGAGTATCAAAAGTCTTGGTCTGATCGAAGGTGGATTCGTGTATCATTGGGGAAGTGAGTCATCGATAAGAATTGAAGAATATATCAGAGATTTTCCCTCCAGGAAAAGATTATTTATAAAACCCCGAAGAGGAGGAGGTGGAGGGGGAGCATACATTATTGAAAAGAATGGAATTGGGTATAAACTAAGCGGACAGCAGAAAAGCTATCCGGAGCTATTGAACAAGATCAGAGATTGCAACAATTATCTGCTTTATGATTGTTGTAAACAAAGGGGCTTTTCCCATGAAATTTTTCCAGATACTTTAAACACCATTCGAGTACTGAGCATTATTGATCCCCAAAATAAGCAACCTGTCATCATAAGAGCCATTCATCGTTTCGGAACATATGCCTCGATACCTGTCGATAACTGGTCATCAGGTGGCTTGAGCTGTAATATTAATATTAAGACCGGAGAATTAAGTCGCGGTGTGAAATTTCCCAGTGATGGAAAACTGACCTGGTACGATCGTCATCCCGACACAGGGAGACAATTGGAGGGCAGTATCATCCCATCCTGGGATAAGATTATTGAGTTTACAAAACAGCATCACAGGCACGTACCTTTCTTACCCTATATCGGGTGGGACTTCGCTCTGGATAACGATAAGATCATTATCATTGAGGGTAATGCAAACTCTGGTGTAGACGGGATACAGGTGCATGAACCACTGCTTGTAAGTGAAGCATATGTCAACTTCTTGAAGAATTCAAGGTATTCCTGTGCATAG
>JBNJEV010000110.1:0-6897 GCA_051746185.1 Bacteroidota bacterium | reverse complement strand
TCCGAACGACCAGCCGGGCACAAGCATGGATCCCGGAAAAGGTTTTGATCACGGCTCTACCATAGATATAGATCCCGGAAAAGGTTTTGATCACGGCTCTACCATAGATATAGATCCCGGAAAAGGTTTTGATCACGGCTCCAGCATAGATCCCGGAAAAGGTTTTGATCACGGCTCCAGCATAGATCCCGGAAAAGGTTTTGATCACGGCTCCAGCAAGGGATCGGGACCTCAGATCCGTCCTCAGGAACAACCCGTGATCTCACCTGAGAGATCTCTGTAGATCTTTTCCTCTCAGGACCCATCCACCGCTAACTCCACCAGTAAAATCTGATGAGTTTATTAAGGCCTTCGGAAGGACTTGCGCGTCTAAGGAGAGACTTACGGACTAGGGAGGGCCTTACAGACTAGGGAGGGCCCTGCAGGTCTCCGGGGAGATCCAGATCAACATCACGCAGATACTGCACGCTGGCTTCCATATCACTGAACATCACCTTGTCCTCATCCACAAATGAGACCTTCTTCCGGTATCCCTTAACGAACGCTTCCAGGAAAGGGCTGGTGCGTGCGGGCCGCCTGAATTCAAGCGCCTGTGCCGCATTGTACAGCTCGATGGCCAGGATCCGCTCCAGATTCAGCATGACTTTATAAGCTTTGATGGCTGCATTGGCCCCCATGCTCACATGGTCCTCCTGACCCTGGGAAGATTCAATGGAGTCCACCGAGGAAGGGCTGCACAGCTGTTTGTTATGACTGACCATGGAAGCGGCCGTATACTGGGGGATCATAAATCCTGAATTCAGACCGGGGTTGGCTACCAGGAAAGGGGGAAGTCCACGGTGCCCCGAAAGGAGCTGGTAGGTACGCCGCTCGGAAATATTTCCCAGCTCGCTCATGGCAATGGCCAGATTGTCCAGGGCAAGAGCCAGTGGTTGCCCGTGAAAGTTCCCTGCCGAAATGATCAGGTCCTCCCCGGGAAAGATGGTGGGATTATCAGTGACCGAATTGATCTCCCGCTGGAATACATAGGCCACATAATTGATGGAGTCCCTGCTGGCTCCATGTACCTGCGGGATGCACCGGAAAGAATAGGGATCCTGCAGGTGTCCCTTGTGACGGCCGATCAGCTCGCTGCCTTCCAGGATCCAGCGGATCCTGGCCGCCGTCCCGATCTGTCCCTGGTGTGGCCTGATCTTTTGCACCAGCTCGTGAAAAGGTTCGATCCTCCCGTCGAAAGCATCCAGTGACAAAGCCCCGATTATGTCTGCCAGCCGGGCCAGCTTGAAAACCCGCATGCACAGGTATACCCCGTAAGCGCTCATGAACTGGGTGCCGTTGAGCAGTGCCAGACCCTCCTTGGATTGCAGCTCAATGGGATCCCATCCCATCTCCTTCAGTACCTGCCCGGCTTTTTTCCGCTTCCCTTTCACATCCACTTCGCCCAGTCCCAGCAGGGGCAGGCTCAGGTGCGCCAGTGGTGCCAGATCGCCCGAAGCCCCCAGAGATCCGTAGGTGTAGACCACCGGCAGAATGTCATGATTGTAGAGGTCTGCCAGCCGGTTGACCGTTGCCAGCTGCACGCCGGAATTTCCGTAGGAAAGCGACTGGATCTTCAGCAGCAACATCAGTTTTGTGATCTCCGCCGGCACCTCATCCCCCATCCCGCAGGCATGGGACATGACCAGATTCTTCTGCAGCAGTCCCAGGTGGTCGTTTGAAATAACCGTATCGCAGAGTGAACCGAAGCCCGTGTTGATGCCGTACAGGATCTCTCCCCTGCTTTTGATCCTGCGGTCCAGGTATTCCCTGCACCGGTTGATCTTTCCGGTCACTTCATCAGAAAGGGCGATCGTTTTTTTCTGCGAAATAACCGACTCGATCCGTTCCCACCCGATCTCATCGGTTGTTATGAGATGTACGTTGTTCATGGTCTCAGGAAAATCTTCAGATTTGCAGGACCAATTACCGAAAAATAACCCGAAACGGGGCGGACAGGTGGAATGTTATTTGGCAGATAGACTTTCCACCAGCTCATCCGGGGTGAGCTGCTTTTGCTCTCCCGATTCCATTTCCTTCAGGGTGACCATCCCCTTTTGAATCTCCTCTTCTCCCATCAGGGCCACATAGGGAATGTCCCTGGAGTTGGCATAGCTCATCTGCTTTTTCATGCGGACCGGGTCGGGATAGAGCTCGGAAGGGATCCCACGGTCCCTCAGGCGGCTGAGGACAGGAAAGATGTGCCTGGCCTCATTTTCGCCAAAATTGACGAACAATACCCGGGTATCCATGATCACCCGTTCGGGGAAGCGTTCCAGCTGTTCCAGGACATCATAGATCCGGTCTGCGCCGAATGAAACGCCCACCCCGGAAACCCCTTCCAGTCCGAAAATACCGGTCAAATCGTCGTACCTGCCACCTCCGCATATACTTCCCATTTTCACCTCGGAGGAGACCACCTCGAAGATGGTTCCTGTATAGTAATCGAGCCCGCGGGCCAGGGTCATGTCAAATTCCACCGGAGCTTTTGCTGGATCGGCCTCCAGGTATTCCAGCAGCCGTTCCACCTCATGGACACCTTCGGTGCCGGTGACAGAGCCTTCCAGGAAACCTTTCAGAAATTCCGTTTTCTCCCGGTTCCCTCCTTTGATGGTCAGCACAGGTTTGAGTTTCTCCAGCGAAGCCTCCTTCACTCCTTTATCCTTCAATTCCTCCAGCACTGCTTTCATTCCCACTTTCTCCAGTTTGTCGATAGAGACGGTGATATCGATCATCCTGCCCGGTTCGCCCATCATTTCAACCACACCGGCCAGTACCTTCCGGTTGTTCATCCGGATCTTCGTTCGCAGTCCCAGTTCGCTGAAAACATCATCCATGATGCAAACCAGCTCAAACTCATTGAGCAGAGAATGGCTCCCGATCACATCCACATCACACTGGTAAAATTCCCGGTACCGGCCGCGCTGTGGACGGTCGGCACGCCAGACAGGCTGGATCTGGTAGCGCTTGAAAGGAAAATGGATCTCACCTCTGTGCTGGACCACATAACGGGCAAAGGGAACCGTCAGGTCATACCGCAGGCCCTTTTCAGAGATCATGTTCCCCAGCTTCCCGGCCGGGGTTGAAGTGAGCTCATCACCGGTGATGCCTCTTTTGAAATCACCTGAATTGAGGACCCTGAAAAGCAGCCTGTCACCCTCTTCCCCGTATTTTCCCAACAGTGAGGAAAGGTTCTCCATGGCAGGGGTCTCAATGGGAAGGTATCCGTAAGTGCGGAAGATCCTCCGGGTGGTATCAAAAATGAAATTCCTCCTCGACATCTCCAGAGGGGTGAAATCGCGGGTGCCTTTTGGAACGGAAGGTTTTTCGGCCATTGATCGGAATCCTTTATCGAATGGCTCTGGCCAGTTTTTTAAAATCGTTGCTCAGGAAAGCATCGGGTTTCTTACCCTTGACCTTATGATAATCAAAATAGTAAAACCTGGAATCACCTGCCCCGATCAGGATCTTGTAAACCCTTGCGTTCATTTGTCTTCCTTCAGGTCCCACCTTGTGCAGGAACACGGCATTTTCATCTCCCTCCATGATCAGGTTCCTGATCTCTTCCCGGTCCACGATCTTCACCGGAAGGGGATAGACCGATCCGATCCTGGCCTCCGAGGAGACTTCATGCTCCAGTTCTTCCTCCACGAAATAAAGGGTCTTGCCCCTGATATCCGCCATGTTGTCGTTATAGTGCTCGAACACATTCTGGGAAATCATTCCCGGATTTTCGGTGATCAGGCGGATATGATCCTGCATGAACCTGACCATGGTCCCGAGCTTATAGGAATAATGATCTTCATCCACCCCATAGTAGGCGAGCGGCAGGTTGGTGATGTCTTTCATCTCATCCAGCGAATTGTAATCCCCTCCCAGGGAAAGACAAAGGAAAAGATACCGGGCACTGGATCGGTCCTTTTCAAAGGAGACGGTTGCCGTATACAGGAAAGAGCCATTTTTGTCCGCGCTCTTTTCCCCGAAATCCCTGAACTTGATAAACTCGTAATCGGTGATGTCCCAGTATTCCCTGATGGCATCCTGGATCTCCAGGTTGTAATCTGACAGGGGGTTGTCCTGAAGAACCACATAGGTCTTCGTACTATAGAAATGTTCCAGGTCATCCGTCGTGGGAAGGTATTCCCGCTGGGCCGCCAGGGGAAGGAAAACCATGAGTGACAGGAAGAGGGTGGAGATTTTTTTCATTCGTTTCAAGTTTATGCAATATAGCGCTTTGACCCGTGCTAATCGGCCGGGAAATAAAGCGGGTGTTTTTCGTTGTACCGTCTGATAAAGACAAACTTCATCTGCTTTTTCTTCCTGTTGCGCAATGCAGCATATTCATCATACAGTTCCGGATCCTTCATAAGCAGGACCTCCACGGCTTCGGTGTCGTATTCCATGATCTTTCCCGTTTCAAAATCCAGCAGGTACTGCTTGAGTTCGGTGCTCGCATAGTTGGACCGCGGGCTCATCCGGTTGTAACGGTAGGAATGGTGATAGTAAGGATTGTAATAATACGGATCGTAATAACGCTGATTGTAGGTGGTGATCGAGGCCACAAAGTGTGAGATACTGCCCACGAAACTAATCCTGTGAAAAGATCCGCCCACATTGATGTAAAGCACCCCGTTGCGCCCGTATCCCCAGATGTTCTCGGTCTTCATGACCTTACGCACACCATTCTCATCATAAATGGTGATCTCCTTTGCTGCGGTCACCTTGTCATAGAACTCCCGGTCGAACAGATCCACATCGGTCACGATCCTTGCCGGTGGAATGGGCCGGTTCTCTTTCACCATTTTGAAACTGGTATAAAGTCCGTCCCTGAATTCAAAATCGGTGTTATATTCCACCAACCCGTTCTCTTCGCCATCCTGGGCTGCCAGTCCCCCTGCCAGCAGAACCAGGACCATAATACCTGATATCCGCTTCATCATACGCATAACTCCTCCTCCCTGCAAAATTACTAAACTAAAGTTACTTTATTACTACAAAAATAAAACCAATATTCTTTATCCGTGTTCAAAATTTCTCTTACTTTGTATGGAGAGCCATTATTGTCAACCCATGTTGCCCCGTTTTTTGCAACGTATTATTTCGTTCGGGATCGATGATCCGATGGAACTTATACTGGCGAACCGGATCAGGCGGATCAACCTTTACTATCTGATCCTGTCGATCATCCTTCTGATTGCAGTCCTCTGGTCCTCCATGACCGGAATGACCACGTTATTGCTGCTGAACAGTTTGTTCCTGCTTGCCACGGCAACTCTTTATTTCGTGGTCCCCCCGTATAAAAATCCCGATCTGAACAGTTTACTGGTCCTGAGCCTGACCGGACTGCTTTTTCTTACGGGCTATCTGTTTGGGCTGGGGATCTCGGGAGCCCTCACCATGTCCCTGTATCTGGTCTTCCCGCTGGCTGCCGTGAGCATCCATGCCAGGCACGGGATCCTGGTACCGATCCTATTGGGGATCCTTACCCTGCCGGCCAGCTTCCTTTCCCTTTTCGAACAGGGAATCTATCTGGATGCCTTTAATGCAGTGATTTTTTTCTCGGTGTACGCTCTGATGATCCTGATCGCCATTCTGGTGGAGCGCATGAACCGGGAGCTGCTCGCCAGCCTGAAGGATGCAAAAAACCGGTATGAAAGCCAGATCCTCCAGAAGGACAAGTCCATTTCAAAGCTTTCCCATAAACTGAGAACTTCCCTGAGCAACATTACCCTGATCAACAACCTGGTCCACGACAGCAGGCTCTCCTCCCGGCAGAAGGAGCTCCTGGAAACCCTGCAGGCCTCCACCAACAACCTGATTGAGGATGTGAACAATATCGTGGAGATGGCTTCTCCGGAAACCCTTGATTATCAAAAGAGCATCATTTCATTCGATTTATCCAGGGTGCTGGATGAGGCGATCAGGATCCTCAGATCGGATACCGCGTTCAAAGAAAAAGTGACCATCCAGCGTTCGGATTCCGTCAGGCATTTTCTGATCGGCGATCCCATCCTGCTGCGGAACCTGGTGGTCAATGTGATCAAGGGACTGAGCATCTACAAGTCCAGCAGGGAACCTGTGCTCCTGTCCGTGGAAAACCTCCGGGAAACCCCGAGCCAGATGCGGCTGGAATTCAATTTCACCATTGAATCGGACCTGGGTGAGGACCTGGTGATCTATATGAATGCTCTGAAACAGGGAAATGCACCCCCGGCCTCCAACCTGGCCACCGCTTACAATCTGTTGCTGGATAGCGAAAGCAGTCTTTCCGCCATTGACACCGTACACAACGCCACGCTCACTTTTTTCCAGGATTTCACAAAAGACACCACCCGGACGGTCATGGAACCCGCAGTTGAAGAAAAGGCAGGGTCCGCTAAAATACGGCTTCCCCTGAAAGAAGCCCGGATCCTTTTGGTGGAAGACAATGAGATCAACCAGAAGATCGTGCTGCTGGGAATTGAAAAACAGGTCCGGCAGATCGACTTGGCCGTCAATGGAAAGGAAGCCCTGGACATGTATGGCCAGAATCCGTATGATCTGATCCTGATGGATATCCAGATGCCCGTCATGGACGGTCTGACGGCCACCAGAAAGATCCGGGAGATGGAATCCGGTGGCGAAAGGCATGTTCCCATCATCGCCATCACTGCCTATGCCCTGACCGGGGACAGGGACAGCTGTCTTGCGGCAGGTGCCGACGAATACCTCAGCAAACCCTTCCAGGTGGATGCACTGGTCAAAATGATGAAGGAACTGCTTTAAGAACCGCTCTCCAATTAACCCTTACCGGCCGGTTCCTTTTTGGCCGATTGTGATTCCCTGGACTTCATGGCGATCTTTTCCAGCATATCCGTGGTC
>JBNJEV010000109.1:0-6919 GCA_051746185.1 Bacteroidota bacterium | reverse complement strand
CAATCTGTCCGCTTCAACTCGGGACCGGAATTCAGGATCGCCATGAATATGAAGACCGGGCCCAACACCTCCTTCAAGCTTGCCTTTAACCAGATGAGGCAATACCTGTTCATGCTGAGCAATACAGTAACCATTTCCCCCACGGATCAGTGGAAGCTGTCCGATTACCATATCGATCCGCAGTCCGGGTACCAGTTCTCGGCAGGAGCCTATCACATATTCCCCCGCCCGGGTGTTTCAGGATCGTTGGAACTCTATTATAAATATTCAAGGGATATTGTGGAATACAAGGACGGGGCCGATTTTGTCAATACACCGCTTACAGAGACCCAGGTACTGCAGGGATTCCAGAATGCATACGGGGCGGAGGTGATGCTGCAGAAGAATTCGGGCCGGCTGGACGGATGGATCAGCTATACCCTTTCCAGGTCAGAAATGCAGGTACCGGGCGACAACGAATTCGAGGATATAAACCGGGGAGAACCTTACCCTTCCAATTATGACAGGCCCCATGTACTCAATCTGGTGGCCAATTATCATATCAACCGCAGGTTTTCTGTTTCTTCCAATGTGGTGTATATGTCAGGCCGGCCGGTCACCTTTCCTACATCGCTGTATTATATCGACGATGTGGCCTACATTGACTATTTCGCACGCAACGAATTCAGGGTGCCCGATTATTTCAGGATCGACCTGTCCCTGACCGTGGAGGGGAACCTGAAAGCCGACAAGCTGTTCCATTCCACGTGGAGTTTTAATGTATACAATCTGCTGGGCCGGAACAATCCCCAGTCGATCTATTTCAGGTCCCATGAATTTTTTGTGCAGGGATATGCCTTCTCGGTGATCGGGGTTCCCATATTCACCCTTTCCTGGAATGTTAAACTTGGCAATTATGAAAGCAATTAGGTGGGCGGGATTCATCATGGTGGCCATTCTTACCTCCTGTGTGGAACGCTATTATCCCGAGGATACGGATCCCTATACAGGACTGCTGGCAGTCAATGCGCATCTGACCGACAAACCCGGGATGCAGAAGATCAGACTTTCACGGAGCGACCGCCTGATCTATCCGGAATACAGGCCCGAGCCCGGCGCTGCTGTGCAGGTGGAAAATGAACTGGGAGAGGTGGTCCCTTTCACCGAATCGGATCAGGGAGAGTATGTAGCCGATGTTCCCGCGGAATTTCTGCAGAAAGGTCTCAACTACCGGCTGCTGCTGGTCACTGCTGACGGGAACCATTATGAATCCGATTTCACGACGCTTCATTCCGTCACGGCCATTGATTCGGTCTACTACAGGGTGGAAACCATTCCCGGTGCTGAGGGGACGGTGACGGACGGGATCAGGTTCTATATGGACTTTGCGATTGATCTCGAGCGGACCAGGTACCTGAGGTGGGAGCTGATCGAAACCTATGAATACCGCAATCCCGATTATGATGGTTTCATTTTCGACCTCGACCGGGTGCTGCGGCCTCTTCCTGACAGCATGTCGGACCGTCAGTGCTGGATCACTTTGCACGTACCGGAAATATATACCCTGGATACCAAAAATCTTACCTCCGAACGCTATTCTATGAAACCCCTTCATTTCGTGTCCAGCCAGACCCAGCGTCTGAAATACGGGTACAGTCTGCTGGTCAGGCAGCTATCCATGGATGAAGTGGCATTCAGGTACTGGGAGGATCTGAAAATGAACACCCAGGAGTCGGGAGCGCTTTTTGACAGGCAGCCCTCCATTACCCCCGGTAACATCTGTAACTGCAATGATCCGGCTGAAAAGGTGCTGGGTTATTTCAGCATTTCGGGCGTTCACGAGAAAAGGATCTTCGTGAAGGATGTGGAGGGGCTGCAAATCACTGATAAGATATTCTGCTTCCCCGATTTCGATTATCCCAGATACTACTATCTGGGGAATGACGATCTCCCGGTGTTCATGTCCGAGGCGGTATGGCCCGAGACCGGGGTGACCTATTTTGGTTATACCCCGCAGCGATGCCTGGACTGCCGCCTTCACCGGGGAAGTTCAGGGGATCCGCCGGATTTCTGGCCGGAATGATGAAACGTATCTTATGAAAATGAACAGGCAACATATCGCAATCTGCATGCTGGGGTCCACTCTTTTCCATCTGTTTTGGTCGTTGAACCGGGTGCAGGCCCGGGAGCCGGTCTGGGAGGAGAAATATGAGATCCTGACCGACCGCAGCATATACATTGCGGGAGAGACCATCCGTTTCAGGGTCTTTCACCGCAGCCATGATACCCCGGTCTCCGACCGCCGGAATGATGTGCTCCATGTGGAACTGATCGCCCCGTCGGGGTTCTCCCTGGCAGGGAAAAAGATCGGGATCGACCGCAGGGGAGGCACAGGTTGTGTCATCATCCCCCGGGATATTTCTTCCGGAACCTATTATCTGAAGGCGTATTCCAGGTGGATGCGGAACTGCGGGCCGGAATCCTTCTCCTACCTGTCCGTTCAGATCATCGATCCTTTCCGGGAGTCGGTGCTGGAGGTGGACACCACAGGAAATTTCACAGCCGTTCCCGGGCTCCCCGTTTCGGACCGGGATCCCGGAACGGAAGGAATGATGCGCTGCCTGCTTCCGCAGGATCGTTTCGGATCCAGGGAAAAGGTGCGGGTCACACTGGCCTGGGATGATCCGGCCCGGGGTGCCCTGCTGTGTGCTTCCGTTTCCAGGACGGGGACACACCCTGCACAGTATGTGTCAAATCCGGGCTGCAGGATCGGTCAGGATGACCGGGTGGAATTCATTCCGGAGTCCCGGGGTGTGGCCCTGACCGGCACCGTGGTCAACCGGGACAAAGGAGAGCCGGTACCTTATGCGGTTATTTATATTTCCATTCTGGAGGGAGACCGGAATTTCTTCTGTAATTATTCCGATTCCGCAGGCCGTTTCTATTTTGCTTTTCCCGGATATAAGGGTCGTCAGGATCTTTTCATTTCGGTCCACCACCGGGAATATGAAGACATGGAGCTTTTGATCGACCAGGATTTCAGCAACGGGAACATCCGTCTCCCGTCTTTTCCCATCCTGCTGAACGATTCGATCAGGCGGCTGGCTGCCGAGCTTTCCATGCATGCACAGGTGGCACAGCAATACGCACCGTATACAGGTTCGGCTGCCCGGGATGATGGAAATGCCGACAGTGCAGCGGGGAACGCTGGCCTGGAAAGCGGACCAACCGGCCCGGCTTTCTTTTACGGCCGGCCTTCGGCCACCATCCGTTTCGATGATTTTATCCGGCTGCCCACCCTTGAAGAGTATTTTACCGAAGTGATCCCCCAGGTGGCCCTCAGAAGGAACGCGGGGAACCGGGAGTTGCGGGTCCTGGGTGACCATCCCGATCTGAACATTTACCCTCCGCTGGTGATGATCGACGGGGTGGCCATATTCGACATGGAATCCCTGCTTGAAGTGTCTCCCCGGCTGGTGGAACGGACCGAGGTGGTAACGGCACCCTATGTGCGGGGCGATGTGACCTTCGGGGGGATCATCAATGTGATCACCCGGGAGAACAACCTGGGGTACATTGACCTTCCCTCGTCCGGACTCCTGGTGGATTACCAGATGCTGGCCGGACCGGATCCCGGCCCGGAAACCCTTCCGCCGCAGGATCCCCGTCTGCCCGATGTGAGGAACACGCTTTACTTTGGTCCTTCCATTGAACTTTCCCCGGGGGAAGAGACCGGCTTCAGTTTTTACACCTCCGATGTGCAGGGCAGTTACGAGATCCTGATCAGGGGATTTGACGATTCGGGGAATCCCCTGGAAAAAAGGGTCCCCTTCACGGTGGAGTGACCACGTGTTTTCCCTATCTTTAATGCGGTATGACCGTTGAAACGCATTTCACATCCGGAGGGAAACTGGACAGGCAGGGCTTTGAAAAATTGTTCAGACACTATTTCCCTCCCCTGATGGCTTTTGCAAAAAAGATCCTTGCAGATGAGGATGATTCAAGAGAAGTGGTCCAACGGGTATTTATCAACCTCTGGGAGAAGCGGGATGAGATCGATGCCACCGCATCCCTCAAATCATACCTTTTTACCTCTGTCCACAACCGCAGCCTGAATGTGATCAGGGACCGGAAGAAATTTTCGGCGGAAGAAGTGCCCGATGTGGTGGGGGAGGTGGATGTGGGTGCGCAGATAGAAGCCATGGAACTGGAAGAGAAGATTAGGGAAGCCATCGAGGCCCTGCCTGAAAAAACCAGGCAGGTGTTTGAGCTGAACCGGTTTGGGGGATTGAAATACAGTGAGATCGCGGATCAGTTGAACATTTCGGTAAAAACCGTGGAGAACCAGATGTCCAGGGCCCTGAGGATGCTGAGAGAAAAACTGCTGAAATATTTGTCCCTGCTGCTGTGGTTGGTTCTGAATGCATTGAACTGAAAATATAAGTGTACAGGATGGGGGTTCCGGTGCCCCCGGGTGTGTTATCAAAGGAGATGAAGGAAGAAGATCCATACAACGGATTCAGTGGTCTGGTAGTCAGACACCTTTCCGGCGAGCTTTCCCCGGAGGAGGAGCATCGTTTCCGGGAATTGATCGAAACGGACGAAGAGAAAAGAAGACTTTTTAAAGAATTCCGGAAAATATGGGTATCGGCAGACTCAACGCGGAAGCAGGAAGAATACGACCTGGATGCAGAATGGAGACTGATGAGCGGAAAAATGTCTGAGAGCAGCGGATTTCCGCGGAATGAAAAACGAACCGGGACCATCAGGTCCCTGTGGTCGAACGTTTACCGGATCGCGGCCATCCTGGTGATGGGGCTGATCATCGCCTCGGGGGTGTTTTTTGCGATCCGCATGGCGGCAACCGAAAGGGTCATTGCGGAAAACGAACCTTTGGAAACGGTCCTTTCGGACGGGACACGGGTGACACTCAACCGGCAGTCGGTGCTCCGGTTCAGAAAAGCTTTCCGGGAAGATGAGCGCAGGGTAACCCTGAGAGGGGAGGCTTTTTTTGAGGTGGCGGAAGATCCTTCCCGGCTTTTCAGGATCCATGCAGGAGAAGCCCTGATTGAGGTGCTGGGCACCCGTTTTAACGTGGATGCATACCGGAAGGATCCCGCCGTCCGTATCGCTGTGACCAGCGGGCTGGTCGCTCTCTCCCCCAGGAAAAACCCGCAAGAACAGATCGTTCTCAGGGCAGGGAACAGCGGAACATTCAACAGGAAAAGCGAGCAGCTGGAACTGGACCGCCAGGCCGATCCGAACCTCATTGCATGGAAGACCAGGGAGCTCTATTTTGACAGCACCCCGCTGGAAGAGGTGGTCGAGGTGGTCAATGAGGTCTACAACACAAACCTGGTGCTCAGGGACCGGTCGCTGGCAGGCTGTCCCATTACCGTTACTTTCAAACAGCAATCCCTGGAGGCCATTTTGCATGTGCTCGAGCGTACCCTTGACCTTGAGATCACGCGGGATGGGGAACGGATCATCCTGGATGGAGAAGGCTGTGCAGAATAACTGAGGCATGTCAGATCCCGGAGTGAAAATATTCCTGTTTTTTTTCATCCTGCATGCTGTCGCCGGATCCCTTTCCGGACAGGAGGGCGGCCGGACCCCGATCACCCTGGATGCCGATGAAGTTGCTCTGGAAGAGGTTCTCGAACAGATCGAGTCGCAATCGGGGCTTCATTTTGCCTATTCTTCGAGACTTTTGGATGAGCGAAAACCTGTGACAATACATGTGAAAGAAGCACCCCTGGAAGAGGTGCTGGGGAAGCTGTTTCGGGACCAGGGAATCCGGTTTGAGATCATTGAGCGACAGATTGTTCTGAAGAAAATGAAAAGAGCGGGGGACTCCCCGGGGTTCGCCCGCGGTGCGGACCGGGAGGAAGGGCTCCGTTCCCGCCTTACCCTCAGCGGTTATGTGAGGGATGCCCTCAGCGGGGAGGTGCTCATCGGGGCCACCATCTCTGTGGCGGATGGAATGGAAGGGACCATCACCAACAGCTATGGGTTTTATTCACTGACCGTTGGCCGGGAGGTCACGGAGATTTCCTGTTCCTATATCGGCTACCGGAGAATGACTGTTCCTGTGGAAGGGGACAGCAGCCGGGTCACCCATTTTGCCCTGCAGCGGGAGCCAGAACCGCTGCATGAGGTGACCATCTATTCCCATGAAAATGACAACATCATCCGCACCATGCGCAGCTCGCAGGAAAGCATCCATCCCAAGTCGGTCAGAAGGATGCCGGCGCTTTTCGGGGAAAAGGATGTGATCAAATCACTGGCCTGCATTCCGGGCATCAGGTTTTTCGGGGATGGTTCCACCATCTTCTATGTCCGGGGTGGGGCCCGGGATCAGAACATGATTACCATCGATGAGGCCCCGGTATACAATCCCACCCACCTGCTGGGATTCTTCAGTACGGTAGTTCCCGATGCCATCAAGGACGTGAAGGTATACAAGGGGGATTTCCCGGCACGATACGGGGGAAGACTTTCCAGCCTGGTGGATATCCGCACCAGGGACGGGAACATGAACCGGTTCGGGCTGGATGGAAGCGTGGGATTGCTCTCCTCCAGACTTTCCCTGGAAGGTCCCCTGTGGAAAGAGCACATTTCCTTCTTTGCATCGGGCAGGAGGTCCTACATTACCCGTCCCCTCCAGCTGTTGAACCCCAGGATCAGCGATCTTCATTTTTCGGACCTTCATGTGAAGCTGAACTATCGGATCAATGCGCGGAATAGGGTGTTCTTATCACTGTACCGGGGGGTGGACAATTTTGAGCAGCGATCGGCCGGGGAGCAGACCTCGGGGGTGAACTGGCAGAACAGCGCTACTACCCTCAGGTGGAACCACCTTTTTTCAGACCGGCTCTTTTCCAACCTGACGCTGCTGGGATCCCGCTACGACTATTACCTGAATACCCATATCGAGAAC
>JBNJEV010000108.1:0-7030 GCA_051746185.1 Bacteroidota bacterium | reverse complement strand
TCACAATTTCAGTTCCTTACAAAATACCATCATCATATCTCCCCGCCGCTATGGAAAAAGTTCCCTGGTTAAGGAAGCGGCAGACCGGTTCACCAGGAAAGAAAAAAGCTGCTATTTCAGTTTTTTCGATCTGATGTCTGTTTACTCCGAAGAAGAATTCTACAGTCAATTTGCCACCAGGATCCTGAAGGCTACTTCCAGCCGGGTTGATGAATTCATTCAACTGGCAAAGAACCTGGTGAAAGGAACCAGGATAATCATTCATTCCGGAACGGGTGAGCCCTCTCTGGAATTTGGCCTTTCCTATGTAAAGGACAATGTTCAGCATATCCTGAATCTGCCCCAGGTAATTGCCAGCAAAAAAAAGAAAAAGATCATTGTCTGCATAGATGAATTTCAGAATATCTCACGTTTCGCGCAAAGTGATAAGTTACAGGGAAGACTTCGGTCCGTCTGGCAATATCATCAGGATGTGGGATATCTTCTGTACGGATCGAAACACACCATGATGAGAGAAATATTCCAGAAAACCAGCAGTCCCTTCTACAGGTTTGGTGAGATCATCTATCTTAAACGCATACATGAAAAGTATCTGAAGGAACATGTACAAAGTGCATTTCAATCCACAGGCAAAACCATATCAGATGAGATTTGCTGCCGGATCTCCGAAACCGTGGAAAATCATCCCTATTATCTGCAGCAATTCGCCAGAAATATATGGCAAATATCCGGCAAAAGAGTCCGGGAAACTGATTTTGAGGAAGCAAAACAATCCCTTATATCAGAAAACCTGAATTTCTATAATGAACTGCTGGAGGGCTTGACCAATTACCAGGTCCGTCTTCTGCGGGCCCTGCTCAATGAAGAAAAACATCTGTATTCATCAGAGATCCTCAATGGCTATAAACTTGGATCAACTGCCAATATCAAAAGGATCATAGAGGGATTGATGAAGAAAGGGATCATCATAAAAGAAGACAACACGCTTATCTTTACCGATCCTGTATTTAAACTGATTGCACAGCAGAGATTCCTGTCACAGTAAATGGATGGGATTGCGGTGGAGGGACACAACATGACCCGAGTGGAGGGATTGCGGTGGAGGGACACAACATGACCCGAGTGGAGGGATTGCGGTGGAGGGACACTATGTCGCGGACGTGGAGGGATTGCGAGGGAGGGACACTATGTCGCGGACCGAAGGGAGCGACATGGTCCCGACCCGCAATCCCGGAACAAAGTTACATGGTCCCGACCCGCAATCCCGGAACACAGGAGTTACATGATCCCGACCTCCCATCAGCAGTTATCTCCAGCGAGGGTCTACTTCAGTGTGATGACCACCCTGGTGCCGGACTGGCCGTTTCCCCGGGTGGACCGGTCCTCCATATGGTAACTCACGGAGGCTGTATGTCTCCCGACCCCGTTATCCGTAAGAGGGGTACCCTGTTTCGTCAAATTCTAAAGTAACAAGGCCGTTAATTTTATACAAATTTGTTAACTATTCATCTTCTCGGTTGGCACCCTCAAAAAAACATATCCATCTCATATATAATGAGATACGCGAAATCTGAATGAAAGCCAGATTTTTTTAAATACTAACGAAAATGTTAATAACTAACCGAACGGTTAGTCTCTGAAATGACCCGAATGGCTATACCCGTTTTTAAAGGGAAGTGGCCTGAAATCCCCCTATTTCGCCAGTTCCTTCAGCTTATTTTCCAGGTAATCGCCTCTGAGGTTCTTGGCCACGATGATCCCGTCGCCGTTAAGCAGGAAATTCATGGGGATGGCCATGACCCCGTACTGGGCCGCGGGGACCGATTTCCATCCTCGCAGGTCGCTCACATGGGATTCCCAGATCAGTTCATCCTTTTCAATGGCATTCAGCCAGGCTTCCTTCTCTGTATCCAGGGATACCCCGTAAATGGTAAAGCCCGATCCGTTCACGAACTCTTTGTCCCTGTATTTCTTATAGGTCCTCACCAGGTTCGGGTTCTCCACCCTGCATGGTGAGCACCAGGAGGCCCAGAAATCCACCAGGACCATCATGCCGCGCAGCGAGCTGAGGGCAATCTTATCCCCGTCCGGGGCCGGGAATACCAGTTCGGGGGCCCTGTCGCCGATATCGATCCCCACACTGACCTCTCCCGTATCGTCAGGAGATGAACCGGCGGATTGATTGTTCCCCCGGCCGGAACCGCAGGAGGCCGTCAGGAAGAACAGAACGATCAGATAGTATATATTTTTCATGTAAATCTTGATTTTGCTTCACTTGGAATGATTTATGCTTCACTTGGAATGATTTATGCTTCACTTAGAATGATTTATGCTTCTCGTAAAATGGATGCTCCCAGCCGGTTCAGCCGGACATCAATATTTTCATAGCCCCGGTCGATCTGCCCGATGTTATGGATAATGCTGGTTCCCTCGGCCGACATGGCTGCGATGAGCAGTGCCACTCCGGCCCGGATATCGGGTGACGACATGGAGGTGGCCCTGAGCCTGATGGCATGATCCAGTCCGATCACCGTGGCCCGGTGCGGATCGCACAGGATGATCTGGGCACCCATGTCAATGAGTTTGTCCACAAAAAAGAGACGGCTCTCGAACATCTTCTGGTGGATCAAAACACTTCCCCTGGCCTGGGTGGCCACCACCAGCATCACGCTCAGCAGATCCGGGGTGAGTCCCGGCCATGGTGCATCGGAAATGGTCATGATGGCCCCGTCAATAAAGGTTTCAATGGCATAATGTTCCTGGGACGGGATCTTCAGATCATCCCCCTGCCTCTCCAGCCGGATCCCCAACCGCCTGAATGCAGTCGGGATGATCCCCAGCTGATCGTATCCCACATTCCGGATGGTCAAATCGGAACAGGTCATGGCGGCCATGCCGATGAAGCTTCCCACCTCGATCATATCCGGAAGGATGGTATGTGTGGTCCCCTCCAGCTGCTCCACCCCTTCGATGGTCAGAAGGTTGGAACCGATCCCGGAAATCTTTGCACCCATACCCACAAGCATATTGCACAGCTGCTGGATATAGGGTTCACATGCGGCATTGTAAATGGTTGTGGTGCCGGAAGCCAGCACTCCGGCCATGATGATGTTGGCGGTACCGGTCACCGAGGCCTCATCCAGCAACATGTAAGTTCCCTTCAGACGTGGAGCCCGTACCCTGTAGAAGTTTTCTACATGGTCAAAATCAAAACTGGCTCCCAGGGACTGGAAGCCTGTAAAATGGGTATCCAGGCGGCGCCGGCCGATCCTGTCGCCTCCGGGCCTGGGAATGACAGCGTGTCCGCATCTGGCCAGCAGGGGTCCTATGATCATGACCGATCCCCTGAGTGAGGCGGATTGTTTCCGGAAGGCATCCGTCTTCAAATAATCCATTTCGATGTGCCCGGCCCTGAACCTGTAGCTGTCACCGGACAGTTCTTCCACTTCGACCCCGAGATCCTTCAGCAGTCCCATCAGTAAAAGGACATCCTGGATCATCGGAAGATTATGGATGGTAACGCTTTCCGGGGTAAGAAGCGTGGCACACAGCACCTGAAGAGCTTCATTTTTGGCCCCCTGCGGAGTGATCTCTCCCCGGAGGCGATGCCCTCCCTCAATAATGAATTTTCCCATAGATCAGGACTGCTGTTTCTTCTTCCCGCCTCCCTTCTTTTTGCGGCTCTTGGCAAGGATCTCCCTGGTGTCTGGCAATTTCAGATCATCGCTGATCTCCAGCTTGCCTCCGGAAAGGGTTCTCAGATCAGAAAGGATCTCATCATCACTTACCGCTTCACGGTTCCAGGTGAGATAGGATTTTTTCATATGGTTGGCGATCATTTTGATCAAATCCTCCTTCTCCTCTCCCGGTTCCATTTCGACGGCCTTCTCGATCATCATCACGATGGATCGGCCGTAATGCTTGTATCGGATAGAATGCTGGTTATAGGGAACTTTGTTGGGTTTTTCCTCGAGTTTTGATTTTTCCGGCAGCTCGTATGGGGAATCGATATCCAGCTCGAAATCGGCAATAATGGCCAGATGATCCCAGAGCTTATGCTTGAAATCGCTCACATCCCGCAGATGCGGGTTCAGGTTTCCCATGACGGCAATGACCGCCCGGGCAGCACGGTTTCTTTCTTCACGGTCCTCAATGGTTTTCAGGTGATTGACCATCTTCTGGATGTTCCTGCCGTATTCCGGCAGAATGAGCTTTTTCCTGCTCGTGTTGTAATCGTAATTGTTAGACATTGAATGAAATAGATTTTTTGCAAAGGTAACCTTTTAAATTGAATCCCACATGAACTTTTCTCATCCAAAATATTTCGGGGGACCCAAAGAATATTATTCCAACACCCTGGATATTTTTCCAACACCCTGGATATTTTTCCAACACGCTGGTTGTTATTCCAACACCCTGAGCTTGGCAAATTTCAGAAGGAGCTGTTTTTTACCCAGGGGGAAATTGACTGTGGCCTTCACATTGGATACCTCCCCTTCGATCTCAGTCACCTCTCCGATCCCGAAGCGGGGATGCTCCACCCGGGTGCCCACTTTGATCTGGTCGGGACTGGAGGGACTGAAATCTTTGGGAACCTTGTCCATACTGACCAGCTTCCTTCCGTCCGGCCGGATCCGGCCGGGACCGGAAACGCCACGCTGGCCAGGACCGGAAACGCCACGCTGGCCGGGACCGGAAACGCCGCCGCGAGCGGAACCGGAAGAGCCGCCGCGAGCGGAACCGGATGAAATGCCCATTCCCCTTTCGGAAGCACCTCCGGATGAAGTGCCCCGTCCCCACCCGGCAGGACCTCCACCTGAGGATGCCCCCGGGCGGTTGCCCGGGAACGGTTCCCGGCCGAACTCCTCCGGCTGACGGAGCGGGTAGAAATCCTGGGGGAGCTCCAGGTAGTCCGGTTCGATCTCCTTAATAAACCTGCTGGGAGAACAGGTATGCTGAATGCCCCACTTGTAACGTGTTGATGCATAAGTGATCATGGCAGATATCCCGGCACGGGTCAGGGCAACATAGAAAAGCCTGCGCTCTTCCTCCAGATCCTTCGGATTGTCGCTGCTCATCTGGGAGGGAAACAATTCCTCTTCCACCCCTGCAATAACCAGATGTTTGAATTCCAGTCCTTTGGCCGAATGGATGGTCATGATGCTCACCTTGTTCTGGTCGCTCTCTTTCTCCAGATCGGCATCGGTCATCAGGGTCACCTGCTGCAGGAAATCGGCCAGTGACATTTCCCGTTCGTTTTCAGGATTGTCCGTGAAATCTTTGATCCCGTTCAGCAGCTCCTCCACATTCTCATACCTGCTGACATTCTCCGGGGTCTGGTCCGATTTCAGATCATCCAAAATCCCTGTTTCCTGAATGATGGTGTAGGCCATGTCAAATGCCTCCATCTGGTGCAGCCGGTCCTGGAACCCGCGAACCAGGTCCACAAATCTTTTCAGCTTTCCCAGGGTCCCCAGGTTGAAACCCAGGTTCACCTGATCCAGGTGGATCAGAATGTCCCACAGGCTGGTATCCAGTTTTGCCGCATACGCTCCCAGTCTGTCCATGGTGGTCTTGCCGATCCCCCGCAGGGGATAATTGATGACCCGTTTCAGGGATTCATCGTCCCGGGGATTGACCGTGATCCGGAAATAGGCCAGAAGGTCCTTGATCTCCTTGCGCTGATAGAAGGAAAGTGAACCGAATACCTTGTAGGGAATGTTCATTCTGCGGAGGCTCTCCTCGAAGATCCTGGACTGGGCATTGGTCCTGTAAAGGACTGCAAAATCACTGTATTCCAGCTGCTCCCTGAAACGAAGGTCTGAAATGTGGCTGGCCACAATAAAACCTTCTTCCCTGTCATCTGCCGCCCGCACCACCCGGATCAGTCCCCCCTGTTCCTTGTTGGAATATATTTCCTTGGAGATCTGCTTCCTGTTCTTCCGGATCACACTGTTGGCCGCCTTGACAATGGTCTGGGTGGAGCGGTAGTTCCTTTCCAGCTTGAACAACCTATAATCGGGGTAATCATTCTTGAAATTGAGGATGTTCTCGATCCTCGCTCCCCGGAAGGAGTAGATGGACTGGGCATCGTCGCCCACCACGCAGATGTTGCGGTGTACTTCCGAAAGTTTCTTGATGATCAGATACTGGGAGTAATTGGTATCCTGATACTCATCCACCAGGATATAATCAAATGATTCGCGGTATTTGTCCAGGATCTCCGGATGATCCCTGAAAAGCAGGTTGGTTTGCAGCAGCAAGTCATCGAAATCCATGGCTCCGAAATGCTTGCAGCGTTTTACATACCGGTCATAGATCTCACCCAGCCGGGGCCGCCTGGATACCTGGTCGCGTACCTGCATCTCACCGCTTTTCAGGTACACGTCCGGTGTGACCAGATTGTTCTTTGCCCAGGAGATCCTGCCGAATACCTCTGCCGGTTTATAGATCTTCTCGTCCAGACTGAGCTCCCTGATGATGGTTTTCACCAGGCTGCGGGAATCAATGGTATCGTAAATGGTATAGTTGGAAGGAAAGCCGATCTCTTCGGCCTCCCGGCGAAGGATCCTGGCAAACAGGGAATGAAAGGTACCCATCCACAGGCGGCGGGCCGGACCGGGAGCCACCAGCGTGGCGATGCGCTCCTTCATTTCGCTGGCAGCTTTGTTGGTAAAGGTAAGGGCAAGGATCCTGGAGGGAGTGATCCCCAGGGAAAGAAGGTAAGCCACGCGGTAGGTCAGCACCCGGGTTTTCCCCGAACCTGCACCGGCTATGACCAGGGCCGGACCTTTATGGTTCAATACCGCTTCCTGTTGCGCCTCATTCAGATCCTTTCTGATCGCTTCCACTCAGATCCCTCTTTTAATTGGCTGACTAAGATACTAACTGTTCATGGATTATCCAGCCGTAAAATCGACAGGAATTCCACAAATTATTGCACAATAAACCTTAAAATTGCATTTTTATCCGTTTATAGTCTAAAACGAGAACATGCCGCAACCCGGAACTGTCCCGAATCCCTCTCATA
>JBNJEV010000107.1:0-7044 GCA_051746185.1 Bacteroidota bacterium | reverse complement strand
CTCGAAACTGGGGGTGCAGAACACCTCGAAATGTTCGCTGGTGAACAGGGTATACTCCTCCCTGATCTTTTCGATCTCCTGGCTGATCTTTTCTCCGGGTACCGGATCGGCCACCGGCTCCGCCTTCGAAGTCCTGTTGATCCGGGGACGGAAGAACTTTTTCACCTCCAGTGCCGAACCCAGCGCATAGGTGCGTGCCCGCAGGTAACGACCATAGGTGCTGATATCGTTAAAAGCATCCTGCTCCTTCACGCTGATGGGATTCCCGATGCGGATTCGGATCTTTTTGTGTTTTTTGTTGAATATTTCAGAGGGAAGCTTCACGGTGCGCAGCGACGGGTGGATCAGTCCCAGCAGGTGGAACAGCCTGGAATTGCTTCCCTGGAAGTAAACCGGGACCACCGGGACCCGTGCATTTTTGATCATCTTCAGGGCGGAATACTGCCATTCCCTGTCGCTGATCCCGTAATTGTCCTCATTGTAGCTCGACACCTCCCCGGCCGGGAAGATCCCCAGAGCGTTACCCCCGGCAAGATGTTCCAGGGCCATTTTGATCCCTGTGATGCTCGAGGCAGCATTTTTCCTTCTCTCAAAAGGATTCACCGGCAGCATATATTCCGATACCGGTCCGATCTTGCTCAGAATGAAATTGGAAAGGATCTTGATATCGGGCCTCGTATCCGACAGCAGCTTAACCAGCAGCATGCCGTCGATCCCCCCAAAGGGATGGTTGGATACGGTAATGAACGGCCCCTGTGCCGGGATCCTTTTGAGCTCTTCATCCCGGACCTCGTAATCAAGCTGCAGCTTTTCAATCAGGGCATCGATAAAATCGATCCCGTGGTGGTGGCTCACCTCCTCGTATAATCTATTGATACGGTTGATGCGCAGAACGGTCATCAGCACCTTTGCTGCGCTGATCCCCCCGAAACGGTTCAGTCTCGCGGCTTTTATAATCTCCTCCGGCTCAATCAGCTTCACTTCTTCCCTCCAATGGTTTTGTCGCCACAAAGATAAGAAAAAAGCTATTTTTGTGTTTTGTTTAACTTTGCATGCAATGAAAACGTTCCACCGGATCCTGCTTTCCCTTCTGTCAGCGCTTCTGCTCTCCATTCCCTTTTACAGGTGGGGGTCGGGACTGATCCTCATGATGGCTTTCGTCCCTCTGCTGTTCATCGAAGATGCGGTGCTGCGGGAGAAGCGGGAAGGGAAAGGGGGAATGCTGGTATGGTACTGCATCATCACCTTCGCCCTGTTCAACTGGCTTACCTCCTTCTGGGTAATGCATGCGGCATGGATCGGGATCGTTGCCGCGGTGATCGTGAATACCACCTACATGACCTTCACCTTCTGGCTGTTCCATACGACCCGGAAAAGGCTGGGAAACCGGCTGGGTTATGCGGGGCTGGTGGTCTACTGGATCACATTCGAATTCCTCTACATGCGGGCCCAGATCAACTTCCCCTGGCTGGTGCTGGGGAACGCATTCTCCAGTGATGTGATGCTGGTCCAGTGGTACGAGGTGACCGGGCACCTCGGGGGAACGCTCTGGACCCTGGTGATGAACATCGCCCTGTTCCGGCTGATCAAGGGACTGCTGGCAAACCGTTCCCTGAAAGCGAACAGGTCACGTATCAGCTGGGTGGTGGGGCTTCTGGTGATCCCTATCCTTATTTCCCTGGTCCGGTACCTGACCTACGAGGAAGAGCCGGATCCACGGGAGATCGTGATCCTGCAGCCCAACATCGATCCCTACGTGAAGTTTATCGAAATGCCCCAGGACGAGCAGACCGACCACCTGCTGCGGGTGGCCGATTCGCTGACCACACCGCAGACCGATTATATCGTGGGACCGGAAACGTTCATCACCAACGGACTGTGGGAACACCAGGTGGAGCAAAACAGCGTGATCCGGTCCCTCCGGGAGTTCCTGTACAATTACCCCCGGGCCAAGATGGTGATCGGGGCCATCACCTACCGGCTCTATTCCGATCCTTCAGAATACACTTCCACCAGCAGGCCCATCCGGGACGGCCAGTTCAGGTTTGACAGTTTCAACAGCGCCCTCCAGCTGGATTCCACAGATCATGTTCCCATTTATCATAAATCCAAACTGGTGGTGGGAGTGGAACACATGCCTTACACGCAATACCTCGGTTTTTTGCAGAATCTGACGGTTCAACTGGGAGGGGCTTTCCGGAGCCACGGGACCCAGGAGTTCAGGGAGACCTTTGTCTCACCGCAGGACGGCACACGGGTGGGACCGGTGATCTGCTGGGAATCGATCTTCGGGGAGTATGTAACCGAATACGTGAGAGATGCAGGTGCGGATTACCTGTTTATTGTGACCAATGACGGATGGTGGAAGGAAACCCCGGGACACCGCCAGCACAACATGTACGCCCGCCTGAGGGCCATCGAGACCCGCCGCAGCATCGCCCGCAGTGCCAACACGGGCATCAGCTGCTTCATCAACCAGCGGGGCGAGGAGACCGCCCGGCTGGACTGGTGGATACGTTCGGGTCTCCGGGGAACGCTCAACCGCAATGATCACATCACCTTCTATGTGAAATATGGTGATTACATCGGAAGGATCAGCATTTTTGTCACCGTGATCCTGGTCCTCTACACCCTGCTGATCCGCATCATCCGGAAGTAGGGTTCTCCGAAATCATTTTCTTGCCATGGTCCTGATCCTCTACACCCAGCTGGTCAGGATCATCAGACGGTAGGGCCCCACTTCAGGATCATCAGACGGTAGGGCCCCACTTCAGGATCATCAGACGGCAGGGCCCCACTTCAGGATCATCAGACGGCAGGGCCCCACTTCAGGATCATCTTCTTCCTCAGATTCGCCCCCCCACGCAACCTGAGGCGGCCTGATGATTGCATGCAACATTACGTAACAGGAGGCGGCCTGAAGATCGCATTTGAATCCCTATATAACCGGAGTCGGCCTGAAGATCGCATTTGAATCCCCATATAACCGGAGTCGGCCTGAAGATCGCATTTGAATCCCCACGCAACCGGCGAGGCAATACCCGCATCTTACCGCTGTAACCACCTAAAACTTCCTGTCATGAAAAATTCAGCGATCACCTTTGTTTTCCTTGCTCTTCTTGCAGCGGCCTGTTCCGATCCCGTATACGACCTTAAGAATGGAGCCTTTAGTGCGGAATATGCACTTTATGACGGGACTAACCGGGACGGGACCGGCGATCAGTATACCGATTACGGCGAGAATCCGTTCATTTCCGCCGGTGAAGATCCTGTTTCCACCTTCGGGATCGATGCGGACGGTGCCTCCTACGCCAACATGCGTGGCTATCTGGGCGACGGGTACCGGATCCCGGAGGAAGCGGTCAGGGTGGAAGAATTCATCAATTACTTCAATTTCGACTATGATGCTCCTTTCAACGGAGAAAATGTATCCCTGAACAGCGAGACTGCCGTCTGTCCCTGGAACGGGGAGCATTTCCTGCTCCGCATCGGGATCAAGGGGATGGAAATCGGCGAGCGGCCTCCGGCAAACTTTGTGTTCCTGATCGATGTGTCGGGGTCCATGGATAGCGAGGACAAGATCGATGTGCTGAAATCGGGATTCAAAAGACTGGCCGAGCAGCTTTCTTCGGCCGACCGGGTGGCCATTGTCACCTACTCGGGCAAGGTGGGCGTGGCGCTGAATTCGGTTTCGGGTGATGAAACAGCCAAGATCAAAAGTGCCATCGACAAGCTCCGTGCAGGGGGAAGCACTGCCGGGGGAGCGGCTATCCAGATGGCCTATGAGATCGCCGAGGAGAACTATATCGAAGGAGGAAACAACCGGATCGTGCTCGGGACCGACGGGGATTTCAATGTGGGGGTGACCTCCACCGATGCGCTGATCGAAATGGTGCAGGACTATCGTGACCTGGGGATCTTTCTGACCATATGCGGGGTGGGACACGGGAATCTGAATGAATCGATGATGGAGCAGGTGGCCAACAAGGGAGACGGGAACTACGAGTATATCGACAATGGTGACCAGATCTATAAGGTGTTCGTCCAGGAGTATGACAAATTCTTTACCGTAGCCAAAGATGCCAAGATCCAGGTCACTTTCGATCCCGCCACGGTCGACTCCTACAGGCTGATAGGATATGAGAACAGGGTACTGGAGGATGCCGAGTTCGAGGACGATACGGCCGATGCCGGTGAGATCGGAGCCACCCAGACCATCACCGCCCTTTACGAGCTAATCCCGGCTGGCGGCGGATCGGGCAGCTTCGGGGCGATCGCGTTCCGGTACAAAAAGCCGGGCGAGGACCAGAGCAGGCTGATTTCACTTGATATGGACAACAGCCGGAATCCATTCAGCGTCTCATCGGAGAACATGCGGTTCGCCGCATCGGTGGCCGGACTGGGACTGCTGCTGAAGGGATCCCAGTACAGCGGGGATGTCACCTACCAGGATGTGCGCATGTGGGGGGATGGCGCCCGGTCATTCGACCCGTACGGCTTCCGGGAGGAGTTCCTCACCCTGGTGGACCAGCTGCGAACCCTGGACTGATCTGTTTCAGCGCGGTGCTGACTTCTTGCAGACCGTGGACCGATCTGTTTCAGCACGGTTCTGACTTCTTGCAGACCGTGGACCGATCTGTTTCAGCACGGTTCTGACTTCTTGCAGACTGGGGTGTTGTCTGCGATGGGCAAATGGACATTTATTATCTGTTTATTATCTTATTCAGTATGTTTCGGATAAAAAATATCCCTCGACAAATATTTTTTATCCGAATCAGCATCGATATGGTTAATAAACAGATAAAATACATCTAATCCTGCGATGTCAGCAAGATCTGAAGGAAAATCCGAAGCTCAGAAGGATGACCACTTGTCCGGATTCCGGTTTTTCCTTTTCTTTGAGGGTACATTTGATTCTCTCTGCACTTTTAATTCAAAGAACGACGCCATGAAAGATTTCAAAGCGATCCGCCCCGAAGAGATCACCGACAATGTATTCAAACTGATGGACAAGGACTGGATGCTGGTGACCGCCGGCATTCCCGGGAACTACAACACCATGACGGCCAGCTGGGGTCACCTGGGTATCGTCTGGAGCCTTCCCATCGCCATCGCCTATATCCGTCCACAGCGGTACACTTTCCAGTTTGCCAGTCAGTATGAAGAATTCACCCTTTCATTTTTTACCGAAGAATTCCGGGATGCACTTGATTTCTGCGGATCCCATTCGGGCAGGGATACGGATAAGGCACTGGAGACCGGGCTCACCCCCATGGAGACCGACCGGGGCAATATGACCTTCCGGCAGGCCCGGATGATCCTGGAGTGCCGGAAGATCTACACGGATCAGCTGAAAAAGGAGAACTTCCTGGTCCCCGAAATTGCAAGAGAGAAATACCCCAATGACGATTTTTCCCACATCTTCATGGGACAGATCCTCCATGTCTGGCAAAAACAGGCATGAACCGAGCTCTAACTTGTTCAATATGCTTCCTACTCCACCAATCCGTTCGCCGAGATCTGACCTCGGATCTCACCGGAAAGGTCGCCCACCAGGTCATCTGCGGTGATCACTCCTGTCTGGAGGATACCGTTGGAGAAACCCGGGATCAGGGCAGGTTGCGGAGCGGAAGGATAGAGCCAGGCGACAACAGGACCGTTTTCCCCTGCGGGTGCCACATGAATATGCGACATCAGTACATTTTCCAGGTGGGCTACGATCAAACGGTAGCTCAATTCATCTCCCGCCTTGTTGAGCTTGAAAACTGCCTGTCCGGTTGCTTTTGAGTCATTGGAAGGCACTTCCTGCGTTGATGCCCGGCTGGAAGCCACCCGAAGGATTTCCCTGAATCCGTAAACTGATAGATCCGACAGGATATCGGGGTTTGTTTTGGAGGGACTGCGGTCATCGGCATGTGACCGGTTCAGGAACCAGCAGGTACTGCCTTCTGAATCTCAACCTTTCAATTTCTTCCTGTTTCATATACCTGAGCCTTCCACAGAAGCGATGTCAGGATCTTTTTTACAGGATAGAAGCCAAAAGGTTAGTATCTGAAAAGTCCGGCAGTCAGATAGTAAAAAATCACGAGACTGGCTGATTTAGCTTTCACCTGTTTCATTCACCAGAGAATTGGCATTATTTAAAGATTCTATGTTCCCATTCTGGGAACAATTATTATCTTTGTAAAGTGAAATATGGATGAAACGGATTTTTGCGAAAAGGACTCTGAAATTATTCTGGGAAAAACATCCTGATGCAGAGCAATATCTCAAAACTTGGTATGATACAGCGTTAAATTCAGAATGGAAAACCCCGAGTGATATTAAAAAAGCATTCAGGTCGGTAAGTATATTGAAAGGAGGCCGTATCGTGTTCAATGCAAAAGGTAACACATACAGACTGGTAGTAAAATTCAATTTTGAGAAACAATGGGCTTTTATCAGATTCATTGGCACTCATTCAGAATATGATAAAATAGATGCAGACAAGATTTAGAAGATATTCACATGAACATTCAACCCATCAAAACAGAATCTGATTACACGAGAGCACTGGAGCGGCTGGAAGATATCTTTGACGCACCTGCTGGCACTCCGGAAAGTGATGAAGCAGATATTCTGGGGATCATCATTGACGATTATGAAAAACGATTTTATCCGATTGAAGCTCCCGATCCCATTGAAGCCATCAAAATCAGAATGGAGGAAATGCAATTAAGGCAGGTAGATCTCATTCCGGTCATTGGAGGGAAAAACAGGGTTTCAGAAGTGCTCAACCGAAAGCGCCGGTTAACAATCGGAATGATCAGGAGACTGGCCACCCACCTGAATTTGTCTGTCTCCTTATTAATCCAGGATTATCAGCTCCGGTAAATAATCAGCGTCTCTGTCTTACTGCAGTGCGGCATCCCGGCCTTTTTTCAGCCAGTCCAGGTAACTCTGTACGTTCAGGTCGGTTCCTTTCGGGGGGACCACCACATTGCCTTCCGGGTCCATGATCACATAGAGGGGCATGGTGTTGGTCTGGAAATTCCGGATCTCGTA
>JBNJEV010000106.1:0-7122 GCA_051746185.1 Bacteroidota bacterium | reverse complement strand
CAGGTCCTAGCCCCTAACCCCTAACCGCCTGCCCCTGCAGGCCTAACTGCTTGCGAAGCAAGCCCCTACACCATCCCCGCAAAACCCATGAAGGCCAGGGCCATCAGCCCGGCCACGATAAATGCGATGGGGACCCCTTTCATCCGGGCGGGGACATTGAGCACGTCCAGCTGTTCCCGGATCCCGGAGAAGGTGATCAGGGCCAGGCCGAACCCAATGGCATTCCCGATGCCATAGACAGTACTTTCCAGAAGGTTGAAATCTTTCTGCATGGCCAGCACGGCCACACCCAGTACAGCGCAGTTGGTGGTGATCAGGGGAAGGTAGATCCCGAGGGCCTGGTAGAGCGGGGGACTGATCTTTTTGAGGATGATCTCCACCATCTGGACCAGTGAGGCGATGACCAAAATGAAGGTGATGGTCCGCAGGTAGGCGATGTCAAAGGGGACCAGGATCAGGTGATAGATCAGGTAGGTCACCACGGTGGCGATCACCATCACGAAAGTGACCGCGCCGGTCATCCCCAGTGCGGTGTCCACCTTGCTGGATACTCCGATGAACGGACAGATCCCCAGGAATTGGTTCAGAACGATGTTGCTGACAAAAACAGCGCCGATGATGATCAGTACATATTCCATGTTCAGGTGGTTTTTTCTTTCAGGATATTGGCCAGCAGGATCAGGTATCCCAGTGCGATAAAAGCACCGGGGGGCAGGATGAAGAGCAGCATGGCATCCCCGCTGAGCATTTTCAGACCGAAGAATGCCCCGCTTCCCAGGACTTCCCTGATGGCTCCAAGGACGGTCAGGGCCATGGTGAATCCCAGTCCCATTCCCATCCCGTCCACCAGGGAGGACCAGATGGTGTTTTTGGATGCAAAGGCCTCTGCCCTTCCCAGCACCAGGCAGTTGACCACGATCAGCGGGATAAAGATCCCCAGTGCGTCAAACAGCACAGGGGCATACCCTTTCATCACCAGCTCGACCACGGTCACGAAGGAAGCGATGATCACAATGAAGGCCGGGATCCTCACTTTATCGGGGATCAGGTTCTTGATCAGGGAAACCACCAGGTTGGACATCACCAGCACAAAAGTGGTGGCAACCCCCATTCCCAGTCCGTTCACGGCGGTGGTGGTCACCCCTAGTGTGGGACAGAGCCCCAAATAGAGGGCAGTCACCGGGTTCTCCCTGATAAAACCTTTACTGAAATTCTTCCACTGATTCATGTTCGTTTCAATTGATTGATCCAGTTATTATTCCTCTTCAGCCTCGATCTTTTCCATCTCCCGCAGGGCGTCATAAGCCCGCTGTACGGCATCGCAATAAGCCCGGGAGGTAATGGTGGCTGCGGTAATGGCATCCACATCCCCCCCGTCTTTTTTAACCGACAGTTCAAAGGTGTCCGGATCCTTCCCCTCGAACTGCTCACTGAAATCCGATTTATCCTGTTCCATTTTATCTCCCAGTCCGGGTGTTTCCGCATGGCTGATCACAGCCACATCGATGATGGTCCCGTCCGGTCTGAATCCCACCATCAGCTTGAATTCACCGCTGAATCCCTGGCTGGTAAAAGTCTCCACGGCGATACCCACCACATTCCCGTTGTTCCGAGCGGTATAAAAATAGAGGCTGTCCCCGTCCATGTACATCTGATCCACTTCCTGTGAAGGCTGGTTGTCAAATTCGGGCACCACCTTCTGGATCGCTTCATTCTTACGCTTCAGCTCGGTCAGACGGATGGGCTCTTTGGTGAGGGTGTAGACCCCCCCGAGCAATCCGGCCGCCACCAGGGTTACCAGGAACAGGGTGAGCACCATGTTCAGAAAGGTTGATTCTCGTTTAGCCATGGGCCACCTCCTTTCCAAATCTTTTCGGTTTGATGTATTTGTTCAGCAGGGGAGTAAACCCGTTGAAGATGAGAATGGCAAACTGCACCCCTTCGGGATAGGCCCCGAAGATCCTGATCAGAACGGTGACGACTCCGATACCGGCTCCGTAGATCAGCATTCCTTTGGTGGTCATGGGCGAAGTCACATAATCCGTGGCCATATAGATGGCCCCCAGCATGAGTCCCCCGGTCAGCAGATGGAACACGGGAGAGGCATACTGATCGGGATTAGCCAGGTGGAGGATTCCTGTAAAGACAAAGACCGTTGCCAGGATGGAAACCGGAATGTGCCAGGTGATGATCCTGCGGTAGAGCATGTATATCATTCCGATGAGCAGGGCGAATGCGGCCACCTCGCCGGAGGACCCTTTCATGTTCCCCAGGAAAAGATTGATCATGGGAGGAAGTTCCGACATGATCTCACCGACCGGCTGCTGGTCTGCCTGTTCCTTCAGCAGTCCCAGGGGAGTGGCACCTGTGGCGGCATCGGTGTACTCCATCCACTGGCCCGGTTCCGGCCAGACGGTCATGGCCACGGGAAAGGAAATGAACAAAAATACCCTTCCCACCAGTGCGGGGTTGAAAATATTGTTCCCGAGCCCTCCGAAAGTCATTTTCCCGATCCCGATGGCAGCCAGTGCCCCGATGATCACCATCCAGAAGGGGAGGTTCGCGGGAAGGCAGAAGGCCAGTAAAAGACCGGTGAGGATGGCGGAACCGTCCAGGTGGGTGGGTTTTTCCCGCAGGATGTATCTCTGGATAAGGTACTCGAACAGGACGCAGGAAAGGACCGATACGGTGGTGATGATGATCATCCCGATCCCGAAATAGAAGAGAGAGACCCCCAGGGCAGGAAGCAATGAAATGATCACCCCGTACATCAGATTGGGGATCGATTCCCCGCTGAATGTATGGGGTGAGGGAGATACAACAAGTTTGTTCATCTCGGTGAACCTGATTTTATATTATACAGCTTTTCTTGAGCGTTGCAATCTGGCCACTTCCGCCTTGCCCAGCCGGATATAGTCAAGCAGGGGCCGGGAAGAGGGACAGGTATAGCTGCAACTGCCGCATTCAATGCAATCCAGGACCCTCTCAAATTCCATCTGCTCGAACATCTCTTTTTCAGACAGGTTCATCAACAGGTAGGGTTCCAGACCCATAGGGCATATGCTCACGCATTTCGTGCACCGGATGCATTGCCTGATCTCTTTCCTTCTGGCTTCACCATTCCTGATCATCACAATCCCCGAGCTGCCCTTTTCCACCGGAACCTCCAGGTGGGCCAGCGCTTTCCCCATCATCGGTCCCCCGTTGATCACTTTGCCCGTATCCTCCGGCAGTCCGCCCGCTTTTTCAATGAGGAAGGAGACCGGGGTGCCGATGCGCACCATAAAATTGGAGGGATGTTCCAGCGACTTCCCGGTGACGGTCACCACCCGCTCTATAAGGGGTTTGTTTTTCTGAACCGCTTCATATGCGGCATGGACGGTCCCCACATTGAATACCACCACCCCCACATCAATGGGGAGTCCGCCCGAAGGCACCACCCTGTTCAGCAGGGCCTGCACCAGCTGTTTCTCACCGCCCTGCGGGTATTTGACTTTGAGGCCTTCCACACGGATGGGGGTCCCCCGTGTCACCTCCCGCATTTTCTGAATGGCATCGGGTTTATTGTTCTCTATGCCCAGGATCGCTTTTTCCACTCCGAGTCCCTTCATCATGATCCGGATGCCCACCAGGAGTTCTTCGGAACGTTCCATCATCAGGGCATGGTCGGAGGTCAGGTAAGGTTCACATTCCACGCCGTTGACAATCAGGTACTCCGCTTTCTTTCCCCGGGGAGTTTTCAGTTTTACATGGGAGGGAAAGGTGGCTCCTCCCAGTCCCACGATCCCCGCTTCCACGATCCTGTTCCGTATCTCTTCCGCATTGAGGCTGAAATCTTTTACCAGTGTGTCCGACCGGTCGACGGACTCCTCCCACTGATCACCATCCACCTTGATCTGCACCGCCATCCTGCGGTACCCGGAAGTGTCGGGGAAGAGATCCACTTTGCCCACTTTGCCCGATACGGAAGAATGGATATTGGTGGAGACAAACCCATCGGCCTCTGCGATCAGCTGACCGGCTTTCACCTGGTCCCCTTTTTTCACAACCACTTTTGAAGGAGCACCCAGATGCTGGTGGAGGGGAATGGTCACGGTGTCGGGAGGGGACAGGACCTGGATCTTCTGACCGGCAGAGAGTTTGTTTTCCGGGGGATGGACCCCGCCCATGGAGAATGTCTTCGAATTCATGAATGGCTATTTGTTTTCTGCTTCCGCTTTCTCTTTTTTTTCGGTTTTTCTTGGTGGGAAATTGATCTCATGAATGCAGTTGGTGGGGCAGACCTCCACACATTTCCGGCACAGTTTGCATTTGTCGGGGTCAATGTAGGCCAGGTTATTCTCCATGGTGATGGCGTCAAAGGGACAGACCTTCACGCATTTTCCGCAGGCAATGCAGGCCACTTTGCAGTTTTTGATGGCCACGGCTCCCTTTTCCGTATTCACGCAGCAGACAAAGATCTTCCGGTCTTTCTTATTCTTCGTCCGCAGTTCGATGATGTCCCTGGGACATGCTTCCACGCATGCATTACAGGCGGTGCATTTGTCATCCACCACTTCGGGAAGTCCGGTTTCCGGGTTCATGTGGATGGCATCAAAATTACAGGCCTCCACGCAGTCCCCCAATCCAAGGCATCCGTTGGGACAGCCTCCTTCACCTGTATAGAGCCGGTGGGCAATTGCGCAGGTGGGGGCCCCGTCATATTCATTGCTTCTGGGCCTGAATTCCGGTGTGCCGTTACAGCGGACCACCGCTACCTGAGGGGCCTTTTCCTCGGCTTTCCTGCCCAGAATGGAGGCCGCCTCCATCATGGTTTCATTGCCTCCCACCGGACAGTAAAGGTTGTCCCACAACTTGTTTTTGACCAGGGCCTCGGCAAATGCCCGGCAACCTGCAAATCCGCATCCCCCGCAGTTGGCTCCGGGAAGGGCCCTCTCCACTTCATCGATCCGGGGATCCTCGTACACTTTGAACCGCTGTGCCACCACATACAGGATGATGGCGGCTGCAGTCCCGAGTCCCGCCAGGGTGATGATGGTGATGATCATGATCTGACTCATCCTGCAACTCCTGTTTTCTTAAGTTGGAAAGTAAAAACCGTTCCGATCCGTTTTCTGACCAGAAACAATCCCAGGTAATAGGGCACCAGGGACAGAAGTGCGATGATCCCGGCCCGGACTTCACCGGCACCCGCGGCGGTCAGGCCGATCAGCACGATCATAAGAAGAAGGAACGGATAGATGTATCCCAGTGCCACCGCCCTGAGCCCAAGGTTCCTGGAAACCTGAACCATCACCTGCTCACCGGGGTGGTAATCCAGCCTTTCCGCCCGTATATCGAGGTATTTATCCTTCTGGTCAGCAGCACCGCATACCCCTTTTGCATGGCACCCCGCACATGCAGATGCACTGGTGATCTTCACGTGCACCACATCATCCTTCACATATTCCACAATTCCTTCATGGTCAATCATCTTCTGACCGGACATGGCTGCGTTTTTTTCTGATTTGGCTACAAAATTATGGATGTTAAACGATCCAACATTGCTTAAAATCATATTCAGGCCTTTTCCATGTTATTTATTATAATTTTAAATAACAGGAAAGGTCAGAATGTAAATCCAAGCATCACAAATACATTTTCGGGTAAGATCTTTGCGGCATCACCGTCCTGCAGGATCCCTGAGAAACCGTTCCTGAAATGGACCCCCCACTGAACGTTCATGATGTTGAAACCGAAACCGTAAACAAGGCCCCAGTCCTGCTGGTTGTAGATATCCTGGAAATCAATTTTTTCATCACCCACCTTTCCTCCGAAATGACGGCTGTAATATCCGCCCATCTGGACATAGGAACTGAAGCTTCCCTGCCTGGGTGTGGAAAGGACCACATTCAGGGGAACGGTGACGGAGTGGGTCCGGAAGTTACCATCGGGATGCTTGCTGCCGCTGGTCTCATAGAGGATTTCCGGCTGAAGATAGATGATCTCTGTGAGTCTGATGTGAAGATATAATCCCGCTTCTGCGGCGAGGATGCTTTTTGCCTTGTAAAATTCATCCCGGTAGTTGTGCTGACCGGATCCGAGACCCACCCGGATGCCGGGCGTAAAGATCCCGGGTCCGCTGTCAGCCAGCGCTTCCTCATCGAGAGTCATTTCAGAAATATCCTCCGCGGCCGACAGGAAAAGGGTCGCTTCGCTGAGATAACCGGCAATCAGAGCCATTCCTTCATAATCAAGCAAGCCGGGCACATCTTCCGGCTGGTGGTAGGGTGATTCTGTTCCGGTGAATACATGAACGGCCGGGATCCCGATATTGCCAAAAGGAGCGGTGTCGGTACGCCGGATGATGCGGTCGTTGGTTTTTTGTAACGCCAGCCGGTGTTTTTGGGACAATTCTCCGGTAAGCCATCCGGCATCATTGAGCAGCTGTACTCCATGCAGGTCAACTCCCCCGTGTTTTTCGTACATGCCCACCATGTCCAGACTGAACATCAGCTTGATGCTTCCGGGTGGGACGATGGAATCTTCCACAAAATGGGAGGAGCCGATCAGACCGCTTTCCTCCCCGTCGAAGGCAACCAGGATGATGCTTCTCCCCAGGGAATCCCTTTTCGCGGCCAGCTCCCGCCCGATCTCAATGATGGAGGCCGTACCGGAGGCATTGTCGTCGGCTCCATTGTAAACCACCGTGTCGCCCTGTCTGACATCCCATCCCAGGTGGTCATAATGGGCCCCCAGCACGATGTATTCATCCCTGAGTTCCAGGTTGCTGCCGGGAATGACCCCTGCCACATTGGTCCCCCGGATATTGAGGACCCCATGGCGGTGACTGAAAGGATGAAAATAGTCTCCGTTCAAAGGTTCGATCCCGGCTTTCCTGAACTGACCGGCAATGTAACTGGCAGCGATCCTTCCCTGCGGGGTCCCGAATCCGCGCCCCAGCAGGGAATCGGCGGCAAGGGTATGGACATGGGCCTTCAGCCGGCCGGCCGGGTTGTTGACCTGTGATGAAAGAGGGAGTATAAGGCCAAAGGCCAGTGCGATGAAGAGATGTTTTTTGTGCATGAATACGGGTTGTTTTAAAGGGTGTGGGTCAAGAGTTGCATCTTACGGATGGGATCC
>JBNJEV010000105.1:0-7218 GCA_051746185.1 Bacteroidota bacterium | reverse complement strand
GTGGACGGGGAGTGGACCAATCCGGGTTTCAATGATCTGCTCTGGATCCCGGGAACCGGCGGAGTGGGCTACGGGGACGGGGATGACAACACGGTGATCGATCCGGCCATTTCGGTCTACTGCCGCTATGAGTTCGATCTGCCCGATCCGGGGGTGGTCCGGGCGCTGATCCTGGATGTGGATTTTGACGATGGTTTTGTGGCCTATCTGAACGGGACCGAACTGGGAAGGTCCCACATGGGCCAGGCAGGAAGTGCCACCCGGTGGGACCAGCCGGCGGACGGCCTCCATGAAGCGGAGCTATACAGAGGCGGCAGTCCGCTGAGGATCCTGCTGCCGGATACCATCCCGGAGGTACTGATCGCGGGGGAGAATGTTCTGGCCATCGAGGTGCACAACGAATCTTTTACTTCTTCAGATCTCTCTTCCAATATATTCCTGCATGCAGGGGTCTCCGTGGAGTCCATGATCTTTCAGGAAACACCGGACTGGTTCGATCCGCCTTTCCGGCTGGAAAAGACCCACCTCCCCCTGATGGTGATCGATACCGACGGACGGGATATCCCCGATGAACCGAGGATCACCGCCCACATGGGACTGATCCACAACGGGGAGGGCAGATACAATTCCCCGGGGGATGATTTCAATATCTATGACGGGAGGATCGCCATCGAGATGAGGGGGGAGTCTTCCCTCTATTTCTATCCGAAGAAATCCTACCGCATCGAGACCCAGACCGACAGCGGTACCAACAACAATGTCCCCCTGCTGAACTTTCCCCGGGAAAATGACTATGTGCTCTACGGGCCCTACGGGGACAAGAGCCTGATCCGCAATGTGATCTCCTACGGCATGTATGAGAAAATGGGCCACTATGCACCTCGGACGAATTTCATCGAACTGGTGGTCAACGGGGATTACAGGGGCGTATATGTGCTCACTGAACTGATCAAACGGGACAACTACCGGGTGGATATTGCAAAGATCCAGCCCGAAGACATCAGCGACCCGGAAATTACAGGGGGCTATATTCTCCGGGTGGATAAGACCACAGGCATGGATCCGTATGAATACTGGGAATCCCCCGTTCCTCCCGGTGTTCCGGGATTCAATTATATCATTTACCAGTATCATGATCCGGGATATGATGAACTGAACCAGGCCCAGCGAGGTTACGTCTTCGATTACATGCAGGAGTTTGACCGGGTATTTTCATCCACCAATTTCACGGACCCGGTATATGGCTACCGTCCTTACATGGACATTCCTTCCTTTATCGATATAATGATCCTCAACGAAGTGACCAAGGATGTGGACGGATACAGGCTGAGCCATTATTTCTACAAGGAGAACGACCTCAACGGAGGAAAGCTGGTCAACGGGCCGCCCTGGGATTACAACCTGACCTTCGGGAACAACGATTTTGCCGGTGATGTGAACCAGACCTCCGAATGGGTCTATCCCAAATTCATCAACATTTACTGGTGGGAGCGGGCCATGCAGGATCCCTGGTTCCGTAACAGGCTCTATTGCCGGTGGGATGAATTGCAGGCTTCCGTATTGAACGAAGATCATCTCCGGCAGATGATCGACAGCTGCCTGTTCGAGCTGGGCAGTGCCACTGACAGGAATTTCCAGCGATGGCCCATTCTGGGAGAGTATGTATGGCCCAACAGCTTTATCGGGACCAGTTATCAGCACGAAATATCCTATCTCCGGACCTGGATCCGTGAGCGCATCAGCTGGATCAACAGCCGCTGGGCAGGCCGGTGCATTCCTTCCGGTGACCGGCAGGTGACCATTCCGCTGCCCGGGAAGCTCCGGATCTTCCCGAATCCTTCTGATCTTTCCCGGACCTATCTCTCCGTTGACGATCATTTCAGCGGACAGCATCTGCCTGTCAAATTGACGGACCTGAACGGCCGCGTGCTCTATCAGGGAGAAATGACCCCTTCCATCGAGGGACGGACGATGGTGCTGCCCGATCTTTCATTCCTTCCGGCCGGCATCTACCTGCTGGAGGTTTCCGATGACAAAGGGATAAGGGGAACTGTAAAAGTGATCAGGGAGTGATCCGGCTACAGGTCGTACGAAAAGCCCACCGTCAGGATGTGTGACTGGAGCGGATCGGACACGTTGAATTCATCCTCCAGGATGTAACGCAGGTTGAGTTCGGAACGGAAGCCCAGCATGTACCGGATCCTTGCAGAGTAGCGCATTCTGAAAAAGCGTCGCAGCGGTGAACCGCTCAGCATGTGGTAGCTTTCCAGATATGCTGAAACCTCGATCCTGGTACCGAAGATGTGGTATTCGGCTTCCAGCCTGTTCCTGCTCTCCAGCTCGCTGTTACCCGCATCATAGAACTCCTCGCAACCATACTGCAGCCTGGACCGGTAGCTCAGGTCGAATTCTCCGGCGGGTTGTTCCAGGGTTGCATCCGTATGGATCCTGTATTTGGGCTGAAGCCGGCGCTCATTGTTCATCCTGAGCAGACCCCTCACACCCAGTTCCGCATTGAGCCAGCCGGTCACATCATAATCGGCCTGGAGGGTCAGAAGGGAACGGTCATATTGCATACTGTTGTTCTCGAATCGCTGTCCGGCCTCCAGGGAAAGATCGATCCCGCTTTTCAGGTCTTTATTCAGTTTCAGTTCATACCAGGTCTGGAAATCCTTTTGCTGACCATACAGGTTGCCCTTACCGGGACACACCAAAAAGACCAGCAGAATGAAGAAGTATTTCCGCTCAGTCGTCATCATCATCGTCACCGTTCTGCTGCTGCTCCTCATCTGCGAGGCTCATCCAGTTGTCGTCTTCGAAATAGTATATGATCACCCTGGCCGTATCCCTCAGGTAATCGATCCTTCCCACTTCCACCCGGTTGATGTTCAGCCCGGTCCTCTCCTCAAGATCCCTTTTCAGTTCTTCCCTGCGGTCGGGTTTGACCAGCTCTACATTTTCGTAATTGATCACTTTTTTTGATTCATGCTGCAGAAGGAACACTTTCTCCAGCAGGTAGGTGATGGCAATGAGCGCCGCATTGGTAAATATCAGCTCCGCGTAGCTCACCTTGCGGTTGGAAAGGGCATTGATCACCGAGATGCCGATCACCAGGAAAAGGTAGGTCATTTCCCGGATGGGGATCTGCCTTGTCCGATACCGGATGATGCCGAAGATGGCAAACAATCCCAGTGCGAAGCCGAGTTCCAGCTTGATATTCTCCAGGAGGAAGCACATGAAGAATACCACCAGGCTGATCAGGATATAGGTAAAGAGATAGTCTTTTCTGGGGGTTGTTCTGTAATAAAGGTACCTGACCAGGTAGATGACCACTCCCAGGTTGAAAACCGTCCTGAGGATCAGATCCCAGAAATCTTCCCAGTGCATCAGTTCGATGTTCAGCAGCTCAGGCATATTGGGGTCGTTTTATAAATTGCAAATACTGCTCGTTCAGTTTACGGACGCGGAGTATCTTCTCCTTGAACAGGTTCTGTTTCAGTTCGGGATTCAGCAATGCCATTCCGATGCAGTATTTGCTGAAACGGCTGGGTAGGATATGGCACCTGCGAAGGGCTGCATAAAATGGCGAAGCGGAGATCCGGTCCCTGAATTTGATCTCTGCGATGGAGATCCCGGGAAGCTCTATGCTGTTCTCGGAAAGCGGGTCGGAGAACCAGAGCTCATAATCGATGGTGATCCGCTCCGCCTGGTCGGGACTGACCAGGGTGATCCGTTTAAAATTGTTTTCCAGTACCGGAAGGATCCGCTGGTTCCTGTATGGAGTATAATAGGTCAGAAATTCCTCTTCCCGGCTCAGGATCAATGCATCTGCACTCTCGGTCTGCTTCCGGTTTTTGATGGTTATCCCCTTCGCGTCTTTCTTTTTCACTTCAAGGAACACCGCATCATTGGACCCATATTTCCGGAACCGGACCTTATGACGGTTCACCATGCCCCTGTGGTGCATATGGTACATATCCAGATCGAGTGTATCGTAATATAAAGTCTGATAGTTCTGTGCCCTTCTGCCATCCACCTCCAGCACCTGGTATTCTTTTTCAAGTGATTGAAGGATACCGGGAATATGAAGCACATTGTACAGAAATTTTGCATCCTTCCTTCGCATCAGCTCAGCCTGCTTCAGTTCATCAAGACCGATCATTCTGAAACCGGTGAGTGTTTCCTCTATCCGGTCAATGATACTCATACAGATATTCCTTCTTCTTAAATAGCCTTCCCCGCTGGTCAAAAAAATGTTTTTCCACCCTCAGTCCGTCTTTATAAAAGCTCTTCTCGGTCCGCGTGGCCTTCCCTTTTTCATCCAGAAAAACTTCCTCCACCAGGTTCCCTTCTTCGTCGTAACCATATTTCTCCCACTTCTTGATCTCACCCCGCTTGTTGAATTCCCTGATCTCGATCACCTCGCCCTCTTCGTTGTATTTCTCGATCAGCTCAACCACCGGCTCATCCATTCCCTCTCCCAGGAAATATTCATGGACGGTCTGCTGGATAATCCCCTTCTCCCTGATGGTTTTTTTGCTCTGTGCGGATAACACTGCCGGCAGGGATACAAGGATGACCCCTGTGATCATGATAATCCTGGTTTTCATATGTTGTTCATTAACGTTCTTCAATGGTAATTTCACCCAGGTCGATTACCTGGTCCATCTCCGTGATGGTAACCTCGAACTCCAGCACCACTTTATCTGTCAGGCGGGTCACATCTTCGGAATACAAAAATACAAGATAATCCCCGGGGATCAACTTTCTGAACTCGAAGGACCCGTCGTGACCGGTCCTGATCCGTTCATCATAGTAGGTATGGTTTCCGTACGTAAGGTATACTTCCTGTTCGTAGGCAAAATCAATATAGTCCACCACCAGGTTCGGCCACCTGGATGCATTCACATAATCGATCACCTTGACCACCCCCCGGATCACCGCTGCTCCGTCATCAAAATCAAGGGTGGTGAGCTTCGCCAGTTCGTCCAGGTCCGCTTCTTCTCCCCTTTTCAGGCTGACCTCCACCAGTTTCTCAACATCTTCCCCCGGGATGTCCAGGGAATCCTCGGTCTGAAAATAGACTGTATAATTCCCCTGGTACAGGAAATCGAACCTGAATGCGCCGTTGTTGCTGGTGCGGATCCTGTCTCCAAGCGCCTGATCCTCACCATAGAGAATAAAGACCTCTTCATCCACGGCGGGCTCTGAATAGATCAGCTGTGAGAAGTCATCATTGTAGAAGTATTCCGTCACGATCCCGGAAATGGAACCGGTGCCTCCTTCTCCTTCCATCTTGCTGCAGGAGGCGGCAGCAAGACACATGAGGATGACCATCGAGGCCATCCTCAGAGAGGGTCCGGTATCGGGGTTCATACAATTGGATTTTGTTCTGCTGTGCCAAAAATAACTTTTTTACCGACAGTATCCTATCTTTGCAGCCATGAAACTGGTGGATCTGAAACAGGAACGGGAGAGATGGATGACCGGTAATATCTGGTTACCGATCGCCGTCTTTTCCTTCACCTCCGTCCTCCTGATCATGGTCCAGCTTAAGGTTGAAAATCCGATGCTCCTGATGGAAAGGTTCATACAGGGCGGGGGCTGGATCGAGATATTCATGGTCGCCGGTTACGGAGCACTGGTGGCCCATAAGATGCAGGATCCGGCAAAGGTGCAGAAGTGGCGAAAATACACCTGGTTTGCCTTCTCCGTATTCTTTTTCCTCCAGCTTGCACTGGGCCTGATGGGCGCTGACAGGTTTTTGATGACAGGCGAGCTGCATCTGCCAGTGCCCATGATGATCCTGGCAGGACCGGTATACAGGGGACATATTTCGGTGATGACCATTTTGTTCCTGAGTACAGTTCTGCTTTCAGGTCCCGCATGGTGCAGCCATATATGCTATTTCGGGGCCATCGATTCAATGGGTTCCGGGGGAAAAACCGGCAGGGGTCCCATCCGGGGAAAATGGCTTTTCAAATCAACGCTGTTACTGCTGGTGATCGCAGCAGCCATTGTCCTGAGATGGTCGGGATTGCCCACTTTGACTTCCACCCTGATCGCGGCAGGTTTCGGGGTTATGGGCCTGGCCATCATCCTGCTGATATCACGCAAACAGGGCCGGATGGTACATTGCACCGTTTACTGTCCCATTGGCACCATCGTGAATTTTATACGCTTCGTGAATCCTTTCCGCATGCGGATCGATCACAACACCTGCACCGACTGTATGGCCTGTACACGCCTGTGCAAATACGACGCGCTGAACCGAAGTGACATTGCCGCCCGCAAACCGGGCCTTACCTGCACCCTGTGCGGAGACTGCATTACAGGCTGTCATTCCGGATCCATTCATTACAGGTTTTTCCGTCTCCCTCCCGCTGCTGCCAGGAACTTTTATCTGTTCATCACCATTTCCCTGTACGCCTCTACTTTGGCACTTGCCCGTATTTAAGGATTATTCACTAATTTAGGTTCGTGAACAGGATCACCGATTTTTTAGAGCAAACCGTGGGGATCACGCCGGAAAACCAGACCAAGATCCTCTACTCCATCATCATCCTGCTGGTGCTGGGGGCCATTCGCTTTGCCACCCTGAAGCTGGTGTGGCGGTTCACAGAGGATCCCAAATCCAGGTATACCTGGAAACGCACCGTATCCTTCATCATCGGTTTTCTTACGGTCATTTTGATCGGCAGCGTATGGATCCGGGCCATCGGACAGTTCGGAGCCTTCCTGGGACTTCTTACCGCGGGTCTGGCTATTGCGCTGAAAGATCCCCTCACCAACATTGCGGGCTGGATCTTTCTTCTGGCAAGAAAGCCCTTTGTGGTCGGAGACCGGATCCAGATCGGAGATCACATGGGGGATGTGATCGACCTCCGGATGTTCCAGTTCACCCTTCTGGAGATCGGGAACTGGGTACATGCCGACCAGAGCACCGGAAGGATCATTCATGTCCCGAATGCAATGATATTCACCAGGGCCCAGTCCAACTACAGTGCGGGATTCAAATTCATCTGGAACGAGATCCCGGTGCTGGTAACCTTTGAGAGCGAATGGAAAAGAGCCAAAGAGATCCTGCAGAAGATCGTGAACCACCATGCCGAATCACTTTCTGCGGATGCGGAACGGAAAATTATCGAAGCCAGCAAAAAATATATGATCTTTTATCAGTATCTTACGCCCATCGTTTACACCTCGGTGGAGGAGAGC
>JBNJEV010000104.1:0-7292 GCA_051746185.1 Bacteroidota bacterium | reverse complement strand
TCCCTGGAAAAAGAAGTTCAGTAGGGCACCTCATTGAGATCGGAGCGGCTGCTTCGTCCAAAATCGATCACGCAATTGACCCGGTATCTTTTGTGAGGCCTGATAGCCACTCCAACCGAATTGAAGCTTTCGTTCAGGATGTTCTTCCTGTGTCCCTGTTCCTTCACATTCTCATCGATCAGAAGGGTGATCACAATATCAATGGCCCTGTCGTACCCGTAGCTGCAGTTCTCTCCCACATGCTGATAGGGATTTCCCATCAGGGGTTTGAACCGCTTGTCGAAATCCCTGTGGCCCACATGACCCGAGTTGCCTGAACGGGTGGCATGGCCCTGCGCCACCGCGGTGAGATCCTCCTCGGGGATCAGGGGAGGATGTCCGGATGTCTTTCCCAGATCGCGGAAAAGAGATCTGACATACCTGCTGTTGTCCACATCATTTTCCCGGATGTAGGCTTCCAGTAAGGTTTCAGCGAACAGGGACCCGTCGTGCCGGGCCATGTTCATGAAGAGGATCACCTTTTTTTCCTCTTCGTTGAGATATTCCTTTCCGGATGCCGTGTTCAGCTCACTTACCACTTTCTCGTCCCACCTGTCCCACGGATTCTGCTGTGAAAACAGTTGCATCGGAGCCAGCAGGAACACAATCATGATCAGAAGGACACCTCTTCGTTTTTTCATATCCTCAGGGTTCAAGCAGCATATATACATGATAGTCCTCAAAAGTAACGAATCCCAGTTTTTTATAAAGCCGGATGGCTGGAATGTTCTCATCGTGTACTTCCAGCTTCACCGGGCATGATCTCTGCCTGGCGACTTTCAGGGATTCCCGGGCAAGTTTTTTTCCCAGGCCTTTCCCCTGGTGGGAGGGAAGGATGGTGAAATGGTGCAGATGAATGCGCCGTCCGTCATAGGTCATCCAGGAGGTGCCCACAATATTCCCGGTAGAAGGATCTTCCATGACCAGGAACTTTCCTCCCTGCATGTTGCATCGTTCGATGGCTCCCGGGGTATCGCCACGTTCCTGTGCATAGATGCCTGTCTTTTTCCAGAGCGTTTCAATATGGAGAAAATCCTCTGTGCGGTAATCACGAATGATCATGCCTTCAGGCTTTAACGACATATACCTGGCCGGTCTCATAACGGATGACCCGGACCTTTTCCCCCTTTTCGATCAGGCCGTATTCCGCTTTGGCGTCGTAAAGTTTATCTTTTACCATCACCATTCCCGAAGGACGAAGCACGGTATGTGCCACGCCGGTTTCTCCCACCAGGCTCCGTTGTTCCGAACCCACACCCAGGTAACCATCTTCCAGCAACTGTTCACTTTTGAGCGAGAGACCGCCAAAGGCGGTGGTGGTTAGCAGTTTTCTGGCGGTCCACAGGGAAAAGATCAGTCCGAGCAGTCCGGAAACCAGTACCAGGCTCAGGGACTTCATCAGCAAAGTGAGGCCCGCTCCGGTGAAATCGGGTTCTCTGAATACAATGTTGTCCACAAGGCTCAGGGTGAGCCCTGTAATCATGGCGATGATCCCGGCAATCCCCGCCACTCCGAATCCCGGTATGGCAAAAATCTCCACCATGATCAGGATCACTCCCGCGATGAAAAGGATCAGTTCCCAGTATTCGGCCATACCTTCCAGGTAAAGAGGGGCAAAATAAAGAAGGGCTGCTGTCGCGGCAATGACCAACGGGAATCCGATACCGGGTGACTGCAATTCGAAATAGATCCCTCCGATAATGGCCATGATAAGCAGTCCGCTGATCACCGGATTGATCAGAAAGCCGATGATCTTATCTATGGCGGTAGGCCGGTAGGCTCTCAGCTCATAGGTTTTGATCCCGCTCAGATCGATGGCCTCTTCCACAGAATTGACAATGCCTTCGCAGTATCCGTTCAGCAGGGCCTCGGCAGCGGTGAAGGTGAGGACTTTTCCCGTATCGACCACCCCTTCCACGAATAATCCGGGATCGACCATGGACTCTGCAATGGCGGGGTCACGGTGCCAGACCAGGATCGTATCACCACCCCTGATGAGGGTGTCCTTTCCATGGGCTTCAGCGGTGGCCCGCATGGTGGCCCGCATGTAGGACTGGTATTTGTCGGGTACCTGTTCCCCTGTCTGGTTGACCACGGTGGCCGCACCGATCTTGGCCCCGGGCCTCATATAGATACTGTCGCAGGCAATGGCGATCAAAGCTCCTGCCGACGCCGCATTGTCGTCAATGAAAATGTAAACCGGCATGGGTGCATTGAGGATCTTTGTGCGGATGGAATCGGCCGCGACAACTTCTCCACCGTAGGTATTCATCTGAATGATCACCAGATCGGCCCCCAGAGAGGAAGCCTCTTTAAACGCTTCCTGGGTGAGCCTCCAGGAGGGCGCTGCAATGTTTTCCCTGATCTCGAAGGTATAGATCAGTGTATCTCCTGCAGCGGTTGTATCTGTTGACATGAATCCGGCAGAAGGATCACCCTGAGTCCGGCTGGTGTCGGGGACCATCACCTGGCCGCTGAACAGCAGTGCCAGCAAAATTACGGTAAACGTATACTTGACCCGCTTCATAATCCAGTTTTATATTCTCAAAAGTAAGAATATTTTCTGCTAAATTTGTGTGGTCAACTAAATCATCATTATGGAACTGAACAGTCTCACGGCCATTTCTCCTCTGGATGGCCGTTACCGATCCAAAACTGAACAACTGTCCGATTATTTTTCCGAATATGCCCTGATCAAATACAGGCTCATGGTGGAGGTGGAGTATTTCATCGCCCTGGCCATGAGCGGCATCTCCGGGCTTTCCGACCTGGATTCGGAACGGTATTCCTCACTGAGGGAGGTGTATCTGACTTTTACCCCGGAAAATGCGGTCAGGGTCAAGGAGATCGAAAAAGTGACCAACCATGATGTGAAGGCAGCGGAGTATTATGTGAAGGAGAGGTTCGGGGAGATGGATCTCGAACGTTACAAGGAATTCGTACATTTCGGGCTCACCTCCCAGGATATAAACAATACAGCCATTCCCCTTTCGCTCAAGGAAGCCATTCAGAACGTATATTATCCTTTTATGGATGAACTGATTCAAACCCTGGAGAATCTGGCTTCACAGTGGGACCAGATCCCGATGCTGGCCAGGACGCACGGTCAGCCCGCCTCGCCCACCAGGCTGGGTAAGGAATTCAGGGTTTTTATTGAAAGGCTGAATGTCCAGCTGGAACAGCTGGAAAGAACAGAGGTCCCTGCCAAATTCGGAGGCGCAACCGGAAATATGAATGCCCATGTGGTTGCTTACCCGGAGATCGACTGGTACCGGTTCGGTGAACATTTCGTGAATGATATCCTGGGCCTGAAACGGTCCTGGCCTACCACCCAGATCGACCACTATGACAACCTTGCGGCCATTTTTCATGCCCTGGAACGGATCAATACCATTCTGACCGACCTTTCCAGGGATATGTGGACCTACATTTCCATGGAGTATTTTAAGCAGAAGATCAAAAAAGGCGAGATCGGATCCTCGGCAATGCCCCATAAAGTGAATCCCATTGATTTTGAGAATGCCGAAGGAAACCTTGGTGTTGCCGTTTCCATGCTTTCACATCTGGCCGGCAAACTCCCGGTATCCAGGCTGCAGAGGGATCTGACCGACTCGACGGTACTGCGTAATATCGGGGTGCCCATCGGACACACCCTGATCGGTTTGCAGTCGCTGACCCGGGGACTGAACAAGCTGATTGTTAATGAGGACGCTATCAGAGCCGACCTGGAAAGGAACTGGGCGGTGGTCTCCGAGGCCATTCAGTCGGTACTCCGGAGGGAGAACTATCCCAAACCTTATGAAACACTGATGGAGCTTACCCGGACCAACGAGACGGTCACCCGGGAAAAGATCCATGATTTTGTCCGGGGACTTCAAATTTCAGATGAGGTGAAGGAGGAACTGTTGAAAATCACACCCTGGAATTATACAGGATTGTAAATTCTTCCGTTAGAGTATATAAGAATGACCCGATGAGGCGTTTTTTACGGCTGCTCAAATATCTTGTGCCCTACAAATGGTTTGTGGCCCAGAATATTGTGTACAACATTCTGGGTGCATTCTTCGCGTTGTTCTCCTTTGCCATGGTGATCCCTTTCTTGAGGATCCTTTTCGACAACCAGACCCTGGTTACCGAGCCTATGGAATTCGAGCTGAGCACTGACTATCTCATGCATACCCTCAACTATTATATGAGCAGGCTCATGCTCAGCGGCGGAAAAATGAATGCCCTGGTCATGGTAAGTATCACGGTGGTTGCATTCAGCCTTCTTAAAAACGGGTTTGTCTTTATTGCCAACTACATACTCGCACCCATCAGGGCATTTACGGTCCGGGATATCCGGAATGATATCTACCGGAAGGTGCTCAGGCTTCCGCTTTCCTATTATACGGAAGCCCGCAAAGGCGATGTGATGGCCAGGGTCTCCAACGATGTGCAGGAAATTGAGACGTCCATCATGAGCTCTCTCCAGATGCTGTTCCGTGATCCCATCACCATCCTTATTTACCTGATCTTCTTATTCTCCATCAGTGTGAACCTTACCCTCTTCGTAGTGGTGATCCTTCCCCTGACCGCAGTGCTGATCGGCAGGATCGCCCGCACCCTGAGAAGGACATCCTTCAGGGGACAACAGCGGCTGGGAGAGCTTCTCTCATTGCTGGAGGAGACCCTCTCCGGCTTGAGGATCATCAAGGCGTTCAACGGGGAGGAAGAAATGAAGAATAAATTTTTTACCACCAATAACCATTTTTCCCTGCTCCTGAGAAAGGTGATGCGGAGAAGGTACCTGGCAAGTCCGCTGAGTGAATTCCTGGGCACCATCGTGCTGATGGTGATCATGGCCTACGGGGGATCCCTGGTCCTTACCGGAGGAGAGCGGCTGAACGGAGAGAACCTGATCTTTTTCCTGATCATCTTCAGCCAGGTGATCACCCCGGCCAAGAATTTTACTTCGGCTTATTTCAATATCCAGAAAGGAATGGCTTCGGTCGACCGGGTAGATCACTTGCTGGATGCAGAACTGAAGATCGTGGAAAAACCCGATGCATTGCCGGTCACCACATTCAGGGACTCCATTGAGTACCGGAACGTTTCCTTCAGGTACGACAAGGAATATGTCCTGAAGAATGTCTCGTTTACCATCAAAAAAGGACAGACCGTGGCACTGGTGGGAAAATCGGGTGCCGGGAAGTCCACCCTGGTGGACCTGCTTCCACGGTTCATGGACGTGACCGAAGGAGAGATCCTCATTGACGGTATTCCTGTCCGGGATTACCAGCTCAGGCCCCTGCGGGACCTGATGGGGATCGTCAGCCAGCAATCGATCCTCTTCAATGACTCTTTCAGGAATAACATTGCATTTGGCGCTAACGGTGCCAGCATGGATGAGATCATCCATGCGGCCAGGGTGGCCAATGCGCATGATTTTATCATGGAGACCGGGAAACAGTATGATGAAGGAGTGGGCGAAGGGGGGAACAAGCTCTCCGGAGGTCAGAAGCAACGGATCAGCATTGCCAGGGCCGTTCTGGCCAATCCGCCCATTCTGATCCTGGACGAAGCAACTTCTGCCCTGGATACGGAGTCTGAAAGATTGGTACAGGAGGCCATCATCAACCTGATGCAGAACCGGACCTCCGTTGTGATCGCACACAGGCTGTCCACCATCAAACATGCAGACTTGATCCTGGTGATCGATGATGGCAGGATCCTTGAGAGAGGGAACCATGAGGAATTGATCAGGAAAAAGAACGGATTGTACAAAAAACTGCATGCCATGCAGATGTATTAACATTTGGTATGAAGATCAGCGGTTTTTCCATGGGCAAAAATGCTCTCAAGCTCCATTATCCCATGCGGCAGTCCATCGAATCGATCCTGCCCATTGTGGATGAATTCGTGGTGGCGCTGGGCGATTGTGATGAGGATGACAGCACACGGGAGGAGATCGAGGCCATCGGCAGCGACAAGATAAGGATCATTGATACAGTGTGGGATATTGAAAAATATCCCCGTGGGATGGAGCATGCCCACCAGACCGATATCGCAAAAGAACATTGTTCGGGCGACTGGCTCTTCTACCTGCAGTCGGATGAGGTGGTTCATGAAAAGGACCTGGAAAAGATCAGGGAACGGTGCAGGCAGCTGGTGGATGACCGCGAGGTGGAAGGACTGCTCTTCAGTTACCTTCATTTCTGGGGCGATTACGGGCATCTGCAGGATTCACACTGCTGGTACAGGAAAGAGATCCGGATCATCAGGAACGATCCCGATATCCATTCCTGGGAATCGGCGCAGTCCTTCCGCCGGATCCCTGATTTCGACGGGATCCACTACAGGCAGCATGAGGAAACATACAAACTGAAGGTGGCAGAGGTGGATGCGGAGATCTTTCATTATGGATGGGTGCGCCCACCCGCGGTCATGCAGGACAAGATCAAGGTTTTCAGCATGAACCACCAGGGCCGGGAAAAGATAGAAAAACAGATTGCGGAGCATAAATATGACCGTGTATTCGATTACGGGAACCTCGGTAAACTTACCCGTTTCAGGGGGACGCACCCCCCGGTTATGAAGCAGTGGGTGGCCCGGTTCGACTGGAAAGACCGGCTCCGCTACTCGGGTCCTGCACGCAGCCTGAACCCGGTCCGTTCCAAACACGACAAACCCCGGTACAGGATCATCTCGTGGATTGAAAAACACCTCCTTGGCGGAAAGAGACTGGGAGAATTTAAAAATTACATCCTGCTGGAAAGATGACCCGGTTTTGAGGGGTCCACTCTCACTCCGCGATCAGTTCACCTTCCCTGTTATAGACTTTTTTATCCGGCATTTCCTCCCCCTGCCTGTAGGTCACCTCTTCCATCAGGGTCCCGTCCTTATAGTACCGTTTGGTCACACCATCCCGGCGTCCGTAGTTAAAATTGGTACGCTCATAGATCTGACCGTTTTTGTAGTACCATACGGCCGGACCGTGCTTGCGTCCGCGCACGTATGTTACTTTGGAATGGATCGTTTTGCCGTCTTCGTAATAATTGACCCGGATCCCGTGCAGGTATCCTTCGTCATCCGTCTGTGAGATACTGGACAGGGTCCCGTCGTCCCTGTGTTTTCTCACAAGTTCCGGTTCTTCTTCGTTCCCGGCTGTGCTCTCAGGGTCCTCATTTTTGGTACCGCAGCCGGCAGAAAGTGAAATGACAAACAGGATCAACAGATAATATAAGTTTTTATTGCTCATTCGTTCTCGATTT
>JBNJEV010000103.1:0-7342 GCA_051746185.1 Bacteroidota bacterium | reverse complement strand
AGAAAAAGGATCATCCGGCTGATCTCCTCCTCCGAGGTATTGATCCCGGGGATCACCGGGATCCGGAAGATCACGCGGGCATCTTCTTCAAGCAGGTAATCGGCATTTGAAAGGATCAGTTCATTATCCACCCCGGTATATTTTCTGTGAAGGTCCGGGTCCATGTTCTTCAGGTCATAAAGGAACAGATCCGTCAGTGGCAGGATCTTTTCGAAATGAACGCGTTCCGAAAATCCGCAGGTATCCACAGTGGTATGCAGACCGGCCCTTTTACATTCCTGCAGCAGTTCTGTAAGGGCCTCGGGCTGCATCAGGGGCTCACCCCCGGAAAAGGTAACCCCGCCACCCGATTCTTCGTAGTAGTGCCTGTTCCTGAGAATGACCTCCATCAGCTTATCGGACCCGATCTTTTCTCCATAGGTCTTCCTGGCATATACACTCCGGCCATCCACCTTCCTTTCCATATCCACCGATACCGGCTCTGATGCCTGGCTCTCCGGATTATGACACCACCAGCAGCGCAGGGGACAGCCCTTGAAAAAGACCGTGGTACGGATCCCGGGTCCGTCATGGACCGCAAATCGCTTGATGTCAAAGATGGTTGCGCCGGGCATGAACTGTTACGTTTGAAAACTTAAATGAAAAGTGGGAAATAACAGGCAAGCTCTGAAGATCGAGCAGGAGAGGCATACCCTCAGTAATACAGCATCAGGCATTCATAAAGACCCCTGCCAAAGGTTCGGCACAGATGATTATATACCAGGACAGGTCTCATTGCGAGACCAAGTTACATCTAGTTTGGCAATTAAGAAAATTTGCTGAACCTGGAAATACAAAATTTCCGGTTGGATGGCTATCTCACACCTCTTTCAGCTTCCAGCGGCCGCGCATGAAGATCAGCATCGAGATGAGGGTCAGGGCCGATTCCCCGATCAGGATGGCATAGCAGACCCCGTTGATATGCAGGTCAAATACAACCGTAAACAAATAAGCCAGGGGGATCTCCATCAGCCAGAAGGCAATAAAGTTGATCCAGACCGGTGTAACGGTATCCCCCGCTCCGTTGATGGAATTCACCATCACCATGCCCATGGCATATACCAGGAATCCGAAACTGATCACCCTCAGGCAGGTGATCCCGCTCTGCAAGACCATGGGTTCATCAAAGCCATCCACAAAGAATCCAATAAAGGGTTCCGGCATGGTTATAAAGATGATGGAGAGCAAACCCAGGAGAACCATATTCCCGATGCCAACAATCCATGCCGAACGTTCTGCCCTTGCGGGTTTTTTTGCTCCCAGGTTCTGACCCACCAGCGTGGCTGCAGCGTTGGCCATGCCCCAGGAGGGCAACAGCACGAACATCACGATCCGGATGGCGATGGTATACCCTGCCACCACCTCCTCCCCCAGGCCGGTCACCACCCAGACCAGAAAAATCCATGAAGAGGTGGCGATGAGGTTCTGTCCGATGGCCCCCAGGGAAAGCTTCACCAGCTTGATGATCTCTTTCAGCCTGATCACGACCTGGCCGGCAGTGACTTTCACCCTGTACCTGCCCCGGCCCAGCAGGAAAAGCTGGTAGACCACCGCCGTTCCCCGGCCGATGTTCGTGGCCACCGCCGCACCGGTCACTCCCAGTTCCGGGAACGGTCCCGGTCCGAAGATCAGGAGCGGATCAAGCACAATATTCAGGATATTGGCAAACCACAGCACACGCATGGAAATGGCAGCATCCCCGCTGCTCCGGAATACCGCATTGATAATAAAAAGGAGCATGATCACCCCGTTGCCACCCAGCATCAGGGCCGGATAGAGGTAATTGTTTTCAACGGTTGTCTCCGAGGCGCCCATCAGCCTGAGCAGATCTTTTGCAAAGAAGATCCCGGTTGCTGAAAAGAGCAGGGATACAAGTACTCCCGTAAAAATGGCCTGAACCGCGGCCATGGAGGCCTGCTCGGGCCGCTTTTCTCCGATCCGCCTTGAGACCAGTGCGGTGGTTCCCACGCTCAGTCCCATCCCGATGGCATAAATGATGGTCATCAGCGATTCGGTGATCCCCACCGTGGCCACCGCCTCGGCACCCAGTCTGGATACGAAAAATATATCCACCAGGGCAAAGACCGATTCCATGATCATTTCCAGGACCATGGGGACACTGAGGAGCAGGATGGCCTTTCCCAGCGGGATCTGTGTGAAATCCCTCTCCGATCCGGATAGGGCCTCACGCAGATCCTGCATGAATTCACGGAATGCAGACCTTGAATAATTGGAAGCAGAACTTATTTGTGACATGGATTTGAGAAAGTACTAAAACCGGGCGGCAAGTTCCCGGAGGGTCTCGCCTGAGACCCGGTTGATGATCCACTCCTCCATCAGCTGTGCACCCAGGGACTTATAAAAATCAATTGAAGGCGTGTTCCAGTCCAGAACAGCCCATTCAAGTCTTCCGCAATCCTTTTCCACCGCAAGTTTCGCCAGGTAGGTCAGCATGGCCGTACCGAACCCTTTTCCCCTGTGTTCCTCCAGGACAAAGATATCTTCAAGGTAGATCCCGGGCCTGCACAGAAAGGTGGAAAAATTGTAGAAATAAAGGGCAAACCCCACAGGTTCCCCTTCATTATATCCGAGGATCACCTCGGCAATTTTCTCCTCCCCGAACAGGTATTTTTCCAGCTTTTCCTCGGTGGCCACCACCATATGGGACAGCCGCTCATATACGGCCAGTTTTCGGATGAAATCCAGCACAAGGGGGGTATCCTTCCTTTCTGCGTGCCTGATTTGAAATCCCTCGACTTTTGTTTCAATGATATGCATCTGTTCTGTTTAAGAATGATCGTATGTGGAAATATAGACCGGATGATCCATATAATACAGGCGGACCTGATCCGGGATCCGGATGAACTTCATTCTGATATCGGCTTCAAAGCTCCCCAGGATTCTGTGGAGGATCCCCAGTTCCTTTTTCTTTTCGAAGATCCTGAACAGGGATGACCGGTTATCCATCATCAGCATGGCCAGATAGCGTTTCTCCCGCTCCAGCACCCCCTCCATTAATTCGTACAGGTCCGCCTCATGACCTGTCTTACAATAGATCCCGTCAAAAGCGAGTAGCCGGAGGGCTTCTGGGTCCAGTCTCCTTTTCACAAATGGGAGCCTCGCCAGCAGGTTCACCATCCTGTTGATCCACCCGCTGCCGAAATCCACGATCTTCCAGGTCACGGGATGGATCTGCAATCCGGCCACAACCTGTCCCGAATGCCTGATCACATAGTATCCGTTGTTCCTGAATATCGGATCCGCAGTGAACAGGGTATATCCGCGATAGAACTCTTTGATCTTTAAAAGCATTCCCTGCTGTTCATCTCCGGTAAGTTTTTCAACCCTTTCGGACCTTTTCGGTCTCATCCGGCTGAAGGAAAAGCTGGCCATCTCCCTTATCTTCTCCAGTCCGGCCTGCTCACTGAAATTCACCGACCTGAGATTCTTCTGTTCAATGGTACCCCAGATCACTGCCGGTGCCACGCCTTCTTCCCATCCATCCCTCAGCATCGATGGATTGGCAAAAATGGGCCGGATGAACCTTCCCAGCACCGATGAACCTTTCGATGATCCCTGCTGCCTGTTTCTGTCATAATTCCTGCCGGGGGCGGACCTCATGGGTGCCTTGATGGAGAAATAGCGTATCAGCCAGCTGTCATGCTTCATTCCTTCCACTTCTGCCGGCCGGCCGCAAAATCCGACGGATCCCATCATTTTTCCTCCCTTGCGAAGAAACATGAAATAATTCTCGCCCAGAGAGGAGAGCCTGTCTTTAATATCTGTATGCTGGTAGCGCAATCCACCCGGCGTACCCAGAACTGTTTCATGCATATGCCCGATCAGCTCCGCGCCGGGAGAGGATTCAACCTCCACGGTCAGGTCATGGTAGGTAAGCAGTGTCCTATTATTCTTCATGCAATATCATGATCGTTTATGGGAGTATCCCTTCTTCTTCAAGTGAATGCCTGATGATCCGGGCCCACAACCTGTACCCTTTCCGGTTCAGGTGCAGCATGTCCTGCCTGAACAGGGTGGAATCGGGGGTGCCGGACGGACTGATGAATGCCTCGTGGGTATCAATGAAATACAGGTCCGGATTCCTTTCGCAATACCTGGAGATCTTCCGGTTGGCCGTCCGGATCCGGTCGGTGGCATGCCAGCGGCTCGGGGTAGGCGTGGTTTCGATCCAGAAAACAGGTGTATCCATATTCCTTTCACGGATCTGATCCACCAGGATCTGATACAATTTCAGCACCTCCCGCGGGGTCCTGTCATAATCGTTCCCGGAAATGTCATTGGCCACAAAAATCAAAATGGCCTTGAATGGATGCGGCTTGATGATCCGGTCGGCATAATAATTGAAATCCGATAGCTTGGCCCCACCGTACCCTCGCTGCAGGACCCGGTAAGGTGACAGATCGGAATGGATGCTGTCCCACAGCCTGACACTTGAACTGCCTGTCACCAGGACGGTATTTTCGTCCGATGGCTCTGCCCTGTTCAGTGAATCAAGGACGGCGATCTCAGTCTCCCATCCCAGTACCTCTTTCGAATGGATGTACTGGTCCACAGAGGTACAGGAGAACAACAGCATCACCGCAGCGAACAACAGAGCTGCTTGATGGATCATTTTCATTACGAATCAATTTTCGGATCCTAAAATAGATATATTTTGTCATGATCCGAAAACGGAACAATTCAAGAGGCTCAATGTTATGGTAAAGGAATGGGATTGATCAGGAACAAAACAATGAGGATAAATACGGCGGTATTCGCAATGCTCATGCTGTTTTCCAGGGTGGCTGCACAGGAAACCTCCTCCCCACAGGATATCTCCTCTTTACAGGATACTCTGACCCTGCAGGATGTGACCATTTCGGTGATCCCTTTTCAGGAAAAATACGGGGAGGCCACCGGGGGGATTGTAACCATTTCAACCGGAGAGCAGAATGTACGTCATACGATCAATGCGGCTGACCTGATCAACCAGGCTCCCGGCGTATACATGGCTTCCGGTACATACAACACCAACCGCCTGGTGATCCGTGGAGTGGGATCCCGCACACCTTACCATTCCAACCGGATCAGGGCCTATCTGGACGACATCCCCCTGACCTCCGGGGACGGGGTCACTTCACTGGAAGATCTGGATGTGCTGGGGATCGGATCCATCGAGATCCTGAAAGGTCCCTCCTCGGCACTGTATGGATCCGGCCTGGGAGGCGTGGTCAGGCTTAACTCACCCTATCCCCGGAATGAGGGATTCACTGCGGCAACGGTCCATACCCTGGGTTCCTTCCTGACACTGAAAAATGGCATCCATGCGGGTTATAAAAATCACCGTCTGGCCCTCTTCACCGGGCTCAGCAGGTCACACTCCGATGGATACAGGGCAAACAGCACCTATACCAGGAGCAACGCATTTCTTGCTGCCCGGTATTTCGGCCGCAGGAATACACTTTCTTTCACCCTGAACCTGGTGGACCTGACGGCACAGATCCCCAGCTCCCTCAGTGAATCCGATTTCATGGAACATCCCCGGAAAGCGGCCAAAAACTGGCTGGCCATCGAAGGACACGAAACCTACCTGAAGGTGCTGGGCGGACTGAAACTGGAAACAGATATCAGCCGCCACCTGGGGAACCGGCTGGTGCTGTTTACCACCTTCAGGGATCCTTACGAATCCAGGCCTTTCAATATCCTGGATGACCGGTTTTACAACCTGGGATTCAGGGAAACATTCCAGTTGGATCTTTCTGAGCTTCAGATCCAGACCGGGATGGAGTATTTTTATGAGTGGGTCGACTGGCAGATCTATGAGACGGAGAACGGGGACCGGGGAAGGCTTCTGTCGGATCACGGCGAGCGGCGGCAATACATGAACACATTTCTTTATGTTCACTGGAAACCTTCCGGTCGGCTGGTGCTCGATGCAGGGCTGAATGCCAATTTGCTTCGTTACGACCTGGAAAGCCATTTCAATGCGGATTCCTCCGATCATTCAGGCCGGTACCGGTACAGTCCGGTCCTCTCCCCCAGGCTTGGCATCAGTTACAACCATACCCCGGGACATTATGTGTATTTTTCGGCGGGTCACGGTTTTTCGGCTCCCTCCCTGGAGGAGACGCTCCTTCCCGAAGGGAACATCAACACTGCACTGAAGCCTGAGACGGGATGGAACCTGGAGGTCGGGGGAAGGGGAATGCTGCTTCAGAACACCCTGCAGTATGACGCCACCCTGTATGCCGTATACCTGAACAACCTTCTGGTCACAGAAAGGGTTGCCGAAGATATTTTCACCGGTGTCAATGCCGGTTCTGCCCTGAACTCAGGATTTGAATTCCGTGGGTCTTTCCGTCCCCGCTCCCTGTGGGACGTCCCTCTGAGTCCGGAAGCCACCCTGGGGGTCACCCTTTCCCGGAACAGGTTTGTTGAATTCATTGACGGGGGGACTGATCATTCCGGGAACAACCTGCCGGGCATCCCGGGCCGGGTCATTCATGCCACACTCTCCGGTTCGCTGAAAGCATTTGAAATGGATGTACAGTACCGGAATACCGGCAGTCAATGGATGGACGATGCCAATACCCGCCGGTACCACGGGTACCATCTGGTGAATATCCAGCTTGGATGGAGCCTTGATCTGAAGCGTATTCCGGTTAAAATCGAACTGACAGCCGGGATACGGAACCTGCTGGATACCCGTTACGCATCCATGATCCTGGTGAATGCCCCTTCATTCGGGGGAGCACCCGCCAGGCCATATTATCCCGGTCTCCCCAGAAGGGTTTACGCAGGATTCTTTGTCAGATACAGGTAAGTGACCTAACTCAGAGGATGCGTTCCACGTGGGATTCTCCATCAGATACAGGTAAGTGACCTACCACAGATGATGTACCTGGTCCCTGATATACCGGTCATAGATTTCAGCCACTCCGTTCATCTGCTCCGGGCTCAGGGGATCCTCATCCCCGGCCTGCAGGTTTGATTCCAGCTGCTGTACGTTGGATGCTCCGGGGATCACGCAGCTGATTTCCGGGAACATCAGGATCCATTTCAGGGCCAGAGGCGCAAGGTTTTCCCTGCCCGTGAAGAGCACCTTCAGCCTTTCGACAGCTTCCAGCCCTGTCTCATAATCCACTCCGGAAAAGGTCTCCCCTTTATCGAACATCTCCCCGTCCCGGTTAAAAGTCCGGTGGTCCGATTCACCGAAAGTGGTCTCCCTGGAAAATTTTCCGGTGAGCAATCCGCTGGCCAGGGGTACCCTGGCAATGATCCCCACATCCCTTCTGGTGGCTTC
>JBNJEV010000102.1:0-7371 GCA_051746185.1 Bacteroidota bacterium | reverse complement strand
GTTCCTTGAAACAAGCAGGACTGTATGTCCCGCCCCGGTCAGTTTTCGTGCCAGGGCTGCACCCACCCCTCTGCTGGCACCTGTGATCAGAATTACCATAGGCTGTCAGATTTGATCCTTAAAAACCTGATCTTAAAAATAGTCTCTTTTGTGATCAAAATGACATAATTTCCATATAATTGCAGGGAATCTCCATCAGGTTATGCTGAAGAAACTGCTCATCATCGTACTTATCGTTGCTGGCTGTTCTGCTTCTTTGAACGGACAACCGGAGATGCCCGACCGTAAGGGAAAGTTCTACCTGGTACCCGAATTCTGGTTCTCCGTAGGCACCAGGTCATACATCGAGCTTGCGCCCCAGATCGCGTATCACCTCACCCACCGCCTGTCCGCAGGTCTGGGTCCGCACTATATCTTCCAGTCCCAGCGAGAAACACTCTTTTTCCCGCAATCCTACCGCACCCACCTGTTCGGGGGAAAGGCTTTTGCCAGGTTCTCGGTGATCACCGATGCGGAGCAGTTCCTGCCCGTGAATCTGTTCAGTGAGCTCTTCCTGCATGCCGAATACGAGGCGATCAGCCTGGAAAAGGCCTACTTCTATGCCCCCACCTTCCCTGACGAAGGCCGGTTCATCTATCATGCAGCCCTTGTGGGGGCCGGTCTTTCACAGAGGATGGGAGAACTGAGTTCGATTTCATTTCTGCTGCTCTGGGATCTGAACGATCCCACCCGGTCCCCGTACTCCAATCCCGTCTTACGCTTTGCCGTGAACATATATCTCTGATCGGAATATCTGTCATGATCCGGATAAGTGGACCATTTAATCCATCCTTCTTTTTTTTCTGCGCATAATATTTGTTTTCTTTGCACCTCACAAAACCGAATGCGATCATGATAGCTGAAAAAGACAACGTGGTATCAATTGTTTACGAACTCCGTGAAGGCTCCAGGGAAGGAGAGGTTGTGGAGTCCCTGTCGGAAGACAATCCGCTGACCTTCCTTTTCGGAAGCGGCGGACTGCTTCCTAAATTTGAAGAGAACCTGAGCGGACTTTCCAGCGGCGACAGCTTTGAGTTCCTGCTCACTTCGGAAGATGCTTACGGACCGGTGATGGAAAATGCCGTCGTTCATGTCCCCAAAACGGTGTTCGAGGTTGACGGAAAGATCGATGAAGAGCTGATGAAAGTGGGGAACATGGTTCCCATGATGGATGCAGAAGGAAGACGTCTGAACGGCCGGGTGATCGCCATTGAGGGCGATGCTGTGAAGATGGATTTCAACCATCCCATGGCAGGAACCGATCTTCATTTCCAGGGAAAGGTGATCGATATCCGCAATGCCACCGATGAGGAGATTGCTCACGGGCATGTCCATGAAGAGGGGGAAGATCACTGATCTCCCCGCAGAAGTCCGGTGAGGCATTTTTCAGAGGTTGAGGGTGAACTGATCCCCGTCTTTCCAGGCAGGAAACTTCGTTCTGAACTCCCTGATCTCCTTCAGGTGAATGGTGGTGTTCAGAATCCCGGGGTGCCCGTCCAGCATCCGGACCACATTGCCTTTAGGATCGATCACGCAGGTTCCTCCCAGGTGGTCCACCCCTTCTCCGTCCGCCCCGGTCCTGTTCACCCCCAGCACATAGGACTGGTTCTCTATGGCCCGTGCCCGGAGAAGGGTTTCCCAGATCCCGTGCCTGGGAGCCGGCCAGTTGGCCACATACATCAGGATGTCATAATCCCCCCTGTTGCGGCTGAATACGGGGAACCGGATGTCATAGCAGATCTGCGGCATCACCCGGAAAGGGCCGCAGGTGAATATCTTCCGGTGGCTTCCCGGTGAAAAAGCCCGGTCCTCCCTGCCCATGCGGAACAGGTGACGCTTGTCATAATGTCCCTGAACACCTTCCGGGGAAACCCAGTAAAGCCGGTTATAGATCCGTTCCTTTTCTCTGACGATCAGACTGCCTGTGATGATGGACTGTTTTTTCCGCGAGATCTCCCGCATCCACAACTGCGCCCTTCCCGATGACTCTTCTTCTGCAAAGCGGCCGGCCCGCATGGTAAAACCCGTGGAAAAAGTCTCCGGCAGGATGATCAGATCGGTCCCTTCCGGGATGCCGGGGAACATGCCCTCCAGCATTTCCAGGTTGGCCGTGGTATCCTCCCATGCCAGTTCGGGCTGTATCAGGGAAACATTCATTGAATGATGGATCTTTCTCGGAGAAAAGTGTTAATTTCAAAACCCAAAGATAATGATCTTCAATGTTTAAAATTCTATTTACATTAACTTAACATTTCCTTAATATTGGGTTCGTGCCGAGTCTCTATTTTTGGACCCGGGTAATGATACACTTTTCATGGAGAGTTATTATATTTTCATCGTAGGCGTACTTTTTGTACTGGCTGTTTCCGATCTGATCGTAGGGGTCAGCAATGACGCGGTAAATTTTCTTAATTCAGCCATCGGTTCGGGCGCTGCAAGATTCAGGACCATCGTGATCATCGCCTCCGTCGGGGTCCTCATTGGTGCGGTTTTTTCCAACGGGATGATGGAAGTGGCCCGGAAAGGCATCTTTAATCCGGGATTTTTCTCTTTCGAGGAGATCATGGTCATCTTCCTGGCGGTGATGATGACCGATATCCTTTTGCTGGATTTTTTCAATACGGTGAGCCTGCCCACCTCCACCACCGTATCCATCGTCTTCGAACTGCTGGGCGCCGCCGTGGCGGTCTCCCTTTTCAAGATGGTCAGGATGACGGGAGGGGATGCGAACATTGGCGACTATATCAATACGGAAAGCGCCATGATCATCATTCTGGGGATCTTCCTATCGGTGATCATTGCCTTTACCATGGGAATGGTCGTCCAGTGGATCGTCCGTCTGGGCTTCTCTTTCAGGCTGGAAAAAACCAGCAGGTACCTCTCGGGCATCTGGGGAGGATTCGCCATTACGGCCATCCTCTATTTCCTGCTGATCAAGGGGGCCAAAGGTTCGTCACTGGTGACCGGGGATATGCTGGCCTATCTCAGGGTCCATACAGGAAGCATACTCCTCATCAGTTTTGTGGGCTGGTCGGTCGTTTTACAGCTGCTGGTCTCTTTTACAAAGATCAACATCCTGAGGGTGATTGTGCTGATCGGCACCTTTTCCCTGGCCATGGCATTTGCAGGGAATGACCTGGTGAACTTCATCGGGGTGCCCATGGCAGGCTATGAATCATTCAGGGCTTTTACTGCTTCCGGAGGCGCAGATCCTTCAGGATTTACCATGGAAGCATTGCGGGCACCGATCAGCACGCCCATCTATTTTCTCATCGCGGCGGGCCTGATCATGGTGCTCGCACTCCGGTTTTCCAAAAAAGCCCACTCGGTCACCGCCACCGAGATCAATCTCAGCCGTCAGGATGAAGGTAAGGAACGATTTGCCTCATCCATGCTGGCCAGGTTCCTTGTGAGAAGATCGGTTGAATTCAGCAACGGGGTCTCCAGAATTACTCCCCGGGCTGTATCCCGTTTTGTTACCTCAAGGTTCAGGGAGGATTCCGGTGAGGAAGCCGATACCAGAAAGAAAAAAACAGCTTTCGACCTGGTGCGCGCCTCGGTAAACCTGGTGGTGGCCAGTATTTTGATTGCTATCGGGACTTCCCTGAAGCTTCCGCTGTCCACCACATTCGTTACCTTCTCGGTTGCCATGGGGACATCCCTGTCCGATGGTGCCTGGGGAAGGGAAAGTGCGGTCTACCGGATCACCGGGGTTTTGACCGTCTTCGGCGGATGGCTCTTCACAGCGGCTTCCGCATTCACCGCTTCCTTCATCATTGCCAGTCTGATCTTCCTGGGCCGGCTCCCGGTCATTCTTGTTCTGATCGGTCTTTCCATCTTTATCCTGCTCAGGACCTATGCCATTCACAGAAAGAGAAGGATGAAAGAAGAAGAAGAGGTAAGCGAGGCGGTGACCACATCAGAAGCTGTCCTGCAATCCTGCCAGGAAGAGGTAAAAAGCATTGTGATCAGGGCGGCCAAAGTCCATTACCTGACCTATTTGAACCTCCAGAAAGAAAAATACAAGCAGATCAAGAAGCTGCGCAAGGAAGTCAAACAACTGACCAGAGAAGTCAAGGAGATCAAAGAGCATATTCCCAAAAAACTGGATAAATTCAAGGAGAGTGAAATCGAGGTCAGCCACCACTATGTCCAGGTGATCGACTATCTCAAGGAAATGGCCAATTCCCTGATGCATATTGTCCTTCCGGCATATAACCACCTGGATAACAACCACTCCATGGATAAATACCAGCGGGAGGTGATAAGCGAATTCAACGAGAAAACCAGCGAGTTTTTCAATTATGTGATCAACCTGCTGAAGAAGAAAAGCACGGATAACATGGAAGAGGTGGTCCGGTTAAGGGACGAACTCCTGGAGATGATCAATCAGATCATCCACCAGCGGATCAAACTGCTGAAAAAAGGAAAAAAAGGAGTGAAGATCAGTATGACCTATATCGAAATGCTGACCGAGACAAAAAACCTGCTGCTCCATGTGGTACAGCTGACAAAGACCAACAGCAACCTGCTGGTTTCTTTCACCCCTGAAAAACAGACCATCGAAGAAAGCATCCTGGATTAATGCACAGGACAGCGCAGGGATTCAGCATTTCAGGAGAGAACGTACTTGTAGCCGATCCCCTTGACCGTTTGAATGCATTTGCTGCCCAGTTTTTCCCTGAGCTTGCGGATGTGCACATCTATGGTGCGGTCACCCACCACGATATTGTCCCCCCATACCCGGTCGAAGATCTCCTCCCGTGTAAATACCTTTTCAGGCCTCGAGATCAGAAGTGAAAGCAGTTCAAATTCTTTGCGGGGAAGGGAAATGTCCTTTCCTTTCTTAATCACCATATAACGGTCTTTATCCACCACAAGTTCACCTGCCCGGATCTTATTCTCAGTTCCTTTCTCAGCGAATATTTCTGCCTTGTGGATCATTCTTTTGAGCAGTGCCTTCACCCGGCTTACCAGGACCTTGGGTTTGATGGGTTTGGTGATATAATCATCCCCCCCTGCCTCAAAACCAGCGATCTGCGAAAAATCTTCACCCCGGGCGGTAAGAAATGCCACCAGGGTCTGCTGCAGTTCTTTGTCCTTCCTGATCTCTTCACAGGCGGCGATCCCGTCCATTTCGGGCATCATGACATCCATCAGGATCAGATGGGGTTTGATCTCCTTTGCTTTCCGTACGGCCTCGATGCCATTGGTGGCGGTGGATATTTTAAACCCTTCATTTTTAAGGTTATAACCCAGAAACTCCAGGATATCCTTTTCGTCATCCACCAGCAATATTTTAAAATCACTCCAGTTCATAACGGAAACTTACGTCATTTCAAACATTCAATTTACACCAATAAGTTGAATTACGGGTCATAATTACTACGAAGAGGTATGAACCACATTAAATAAACATTAATTTTAAAATATTTTAATGTAAATCCTTCCGGTGATATGACCCGTTTCATCCTCCTCCTGTCAGTCATATTGTGGACCGCTGCAGAGATCCCGGCACAGAGTTCCGGGGAAGAACCGCCCTCCTCAGGCAGGGAAGGATCTTCAGAAGGAAAGGTATCGGCCAGGATCTTTACCCATTTCAACTGGAGCCTGAACCGCCGGGACCCTTTCACGGCATTTGAGGTAAAAAGAGCCTATTTTGGATACAGCAGGGAGATAAGTGAACATTTTTCCGGGGAGGTGAAACTCGATATCGGCAGTCCGGATGATGTATCGGAATACAGCCTGATCAGGCGGTATACATATTTTAAAAATGCATACATCTCTTACCGGAAAGGGAAACTGAGATCCTGGTTCGGTCTTTTTGACATGCTTCAGTTCAAGGTGCAGGAAAAATTCTGGGGATACCGTTATATCTACCGCTCATACCTGGATGAATACAGGTTCGGTCCCAGTGCTGACCTGGGAATAGGAGCCCGATACAGGGTCTCGGAAGCGGTCACGGCCGATCTTATCATCAGCAACGGGGAAGGATACAAAAACCTGCAATTTGACAATATCGATAAAGTGGGAATGGGAATCACCCTGTTCCCGATGCCGGACCTGACCTGCAGGGCATATTATTCGGTCCATACCAGCCGCCATCCGCAGATGACCGTGACCGGCTTCGTGGGATACAGGACTGAAAAATTCCGGATCGGAGGGGAATACATCCTGCAGAAGAACTACGGCTTCAATCAGAACCATAACCGATATGGATATTCGGTATACGCCACCTGCCGGTTCGCCGAACGGTGGGAATTGTTCGGCCGTTACGACCAGGTATTTTCCAACATCCTGCCCGAAGATGATATCCCATGGAATCTGGCCGATGATGGCAGCGCGATTGTGAGCGGTATCCAGTTCGCTCCCGTGGAAATGCTGCACATCTCCCTCAATTACCAGGACTGGGTGGAATATGCAGAGAATGGAGAAAGCCACCCCTATATTTATCTCAATTTCGGGTTTAATTTCTAATTTGAGAAGACGCTGCATGCTGCTCAACCGGTTTTATATTCAATACTTTCTATTCCTCCTTATGGTATCGGGCTCCACCTCATGCAGGAAAAGTGAATTCAGGATCGATCAGGAAGAAAGTATCACTGATCAGGGAGGGGGGACCGGGACCACCGCCTGGACCAGTGACCGGCAATATCTGCTGGACGGGTTCGTATTTGTGAATGACGGACAGACCCTGACCATCGAGGCCGGTACGGTGATCAGGGGCAGAACGGGACAGGGCCGCCAGGCCAGTGCGCTGATCGTGGCAAGAGGAGGAACCATCATCGCAGAAGGGGAACCGGATCGCCCGATCATCTTCACCTCCGAGGGGGATGACCTGGAAGGTAGTGTCCCTGTCGAAGCAAGGGGGCTCTGGGGGGGGGTGATCATCCTGGGAAATGCCACCATCAACACGGAATCGGGCGAGGATCTGATCGAAGGGATCCCCATCAGTGAACCCAGGGGGATCTACGGAGGGGTCGATGACGACGATCATTCCGGTATTTTCAGGTATGTCAGCATCCGCCACGGAGGCACCAAGATCGGTGAAGGAAATGAGATCAACGGTCTGACCCTGGGCGGCGTGGGCCGTCAGACCATCATTGATCATGTGGAGGTGATCTCCAATGCGGACGACGGTGTGGAACTGTTCGGGGGAGCGGTCAACTGTTCCAACCTGATGGTTGCCTTTTGCGGGGACGATGCATACGATATTGACCAGGGTTACCATGGAAAAGGACAGTTCTGGCTTGCGGTAAACAGCCCTGATTCCGACCAGTGCGCGGAAATAACCGGCGGGCTCCGTCCCGTTTCCGCCCTGCCCGGATCCTG
>JBNJEV010000101.1:0-7667 GCA_051746185.1 Bacteroidota bacterium | reverse complement strand
GCCGGAGATTTGAGGGCCGGAGATTTGAGGGCCGGAGATTTGAGGGCCGGAGATTTGAGGGCCGGAGATTTGAGGGCCGGAGATTTGAGGGCCGGAGATCGTGGCCGGCATGGGCAAAAAAAGATCCCCCCTTCGTGATGATGCATAAAAAGAAACCCCAAATTGACAACGAAGGGGGGAATGGACTTTACGTTGATCCATCAGTTGATGTGTTCATGTCAGAAATATCAGCGTGATCTTCCTGAATAAATCTCCTTCGGTTGTAAACTTTTTCTGTTATATTTGTTGCCCGATAACAAACAAATAATCAGAGACTCAAATGAAAATCGCAAACATAGTTATTGATGCTGTTCTTGGAGCCGCGATCATAGTGCTTTTTGTATTGCATTTCACCGGAGATGGCGGAAGTGGGACCACCGCGGCCGCAGATGAACCAGCCAGACAAAGGGCCGATACCGCACAGGTGATGATCGCCTACTTCAATATGGATTCGGTGATGGCACGGTGGGACCTTTATTATCAGTTCCAGCAGGAATTGAGCCAGCGGCAGTCTGAACTGGAAAGCGATTTTGAGGGCAGAACCGAAAGTTTCTACGAGAGTGTGGAGGACGCCCAGTACAAGATCCAGCGCGGGCTGGTGACCCGGCGCGAGGCAGAGGAACTGCAACAGCAGCTGTCCACCGAGGAACAGAGCCTGCTTTCACTTCAGAACAGGTACTCCCAGGAACTGCAGGAAGAAGGAATGGTGAGGAACCGGAAAATGCTGGACATGATCGAGCGCTATGTGGCCGAGCTCAGTAAAAGACAGGGATACGATTTCGTTTACTCCTATACCTTCGGTGGGAACCTCATTTACGGGGCCAAACCCTTTAACATCACCGATGATGTGGTCGAAGGACTGAACCGAAGGTACGGCGAGGACTATGAATTAAAGTAATGGGCTTTGCCGATGCATACCTGCTGAAGGCCGGTCTGCGGGAAAAGCTCTTTGAAGATCCTCCTGACCCCGGGTCGGAAATCGTTGTCACCATTCCGGTATATGATGAATCCGGGCTAGAAAGATGCCTGGATTCTTTGCTTCAATGCGATAGCTCCGGACTAAAGGGCGAGGCAGTCATCCTGGTCAACGCCCCGGCAGATGCCCCGGAAGAGATCCTGGAGCAGAACAGGCAAACCTGCCATGCCGCCCGGCAATGGATCAGCGATCATCCCCATCACAACCTGGACTTTCATGTGCTGCTGGACCACACTTTCAGCCCCAGAGAGGCGGGAGTGGGCCTGGCCAGGAAGATCCTGATGGACGAGGCGGCCCGCAGGTTCAGCGCTCTGGACAAACCCGGGGGAATCATCGCCTCCATGGATGCGGATGCGGTGGTGGAAAAAAATTACCTTCAGGAGCTGACCGGACTTTTCAGGCGTGAACATCCCGATGGCTGTTCTGTATATTTTGAACATCCGGTCGAAGGGTCTGAATTCGGTGAGGACATCAACCGGGCCATCATCCAGTACGAACTGCACCAGCGCTATTACCTCCGCGCGGTCCGCTCCACCGGGTATCCTCACGCATTCCATACCGTGGGATCCTGCTTTGCGGTGCGGGCGGATGTGTACTGCAAGGAAGGAGGCATGAACAGAAGGAAAGGCGGGGAGGATTTTTATTTTATCCAGAAGATCGCCCAGCGGGGAAATTTCAAAGAATGTAATGATACCCGTGTGGTCCCTTCACCCAGGCCCTCCGGACGTGTACCTTTCGGGACCGGTCCTGTGGTCAGGCGCCTGCTGGAGGATCCCGGCAGCCCCCTGCTTACCTATGATCCCCGGCCATTTGCCAAACTCGGGGGTTTTTTCGGCGGACTTGAAATCCTGTACTCCGGGATAGGTCTGGACCATTTCATGAAATCCAGGCCATCGGTCCTGCTGGATTTTCTCGACCAACAGAACTTCGGAAAGGCGCTGGTAGAAATAAGGAAGCATTCTGCCTCCACGGTTACCTTCCAAAAACGCTTCTGGCGCTGGTTCAATATGTTCCGGATCCTGAAATTCATCCACCATGCCAGGGAGAACGGCTACCCCGACATCCCGGTCCGGGAGGCCGCCATCGCCCTTTTACGGCAAACCCTGCAAATACCTGTCACCACAGCTTCAGCCCCTTCTTCAGCCGCGACGGAAGAGCGTATTGGCGCGACGGAAGAGCGTATTGGCGCGGCGAAAGAGCGCATTGGCGCGGCGGAAAAGACCCGTGCAGCGGCAGACAAAATCAGTGCCGCAGCGAAAAAGATCATTGCCGGGACCGATCAGAAAGTCGCCAGGACCGGACAGAGAATTGCCGGGACAGATCAGAAAGTTGCCGGGACCGGACAGGAATACGATAACATATCCCCGGGCTCCCTGCTGGAGATCTACCGTCAGTGGGACAGAAGCGGGCCGGGCTGTTGATCCGGGTAACTTGCTACTGATAATCCATCATCCGCCGCATCCTGCGCCGCATCCTGCCTCTGTAATTCTGCATCATATGACCGTACATGGGATACATCATCCCCATCAGGATTGCCATTTTTTTCATCATACTTGATTTTTCAGGTTAACAATGTGTTCTGTGCCGGATCGCCCTTCTAATCCGGCATGATCGCGTTGAGAATCCGCAATAGTTCAACAATTCCGGGCACGGGATGTTCCCTCCAAAGTGCATAAAATCAGGCACATCGTTGAAAAACATGCAGGATCCGGCCGGACAGGGTAAAACCGGATCTCAATTCAGGCGAGGAGAACTGCAAATCTCAATGCAGGCGAGGAGAACTGCAAATCTCAATGCAGACGAGGGGAACTGCAAATCTCAATGCAGGTGAGGGGAACTGCGGATTTGGTCAGATCGAAGCGAAGGGACTATTCCTCAACGATCAGGAACACATCTTCGTTGGGTTTCTTCATGAAGTACTGCTCCCGGGCATATTTTTCCAGGTTCTCCTTATCGGTGGTAAGCTCGTACAACCGGGCGGAATCTTTTTGGATCTGTTCCAGGTAGTAGTGCCTGTCGTCCTCCAGCTGCCTGATCTCGGAAGACATTTTGATGCGGTCGACCAGGTTGTTCTGGTCGAAAAACAGGATCCAGAAGAAGAACAGGATGATGGTCAGAACATACTTGTTCTTAAGCCAGGGCCATATCTTCCGGAAAAACTGCCTCATGGTCCAAAGCTATGAAAAAACGCCTTCTACCCGAAGGCGTTTTTTCAACACCGGGCCGCCTCTGAACGGAACAGCGGCCACCTGCATCGACATTGCCGGGAATCAGCAGCCAATACACAAGCGGGATTCAGTTTATGCTTCGTCCATAAACGGATAACGGTAATCCGTTGGCGGGAGGAAATTTTCTTTGATGGCCCGTGGGGACACCCAGCGCATCATGTTCACCCTCGAACCGGCCTTGTCGTTTGTGCCCGATCCCCGGGATCCGCCAAAGGGCTGCTGTCCCACCACTGCCCCGGTGGGCTTATCATTCACATAGAAATTCCCCGCTGTATGGATCAGCCTGTTGGTCAGCCACTCGATAACAAAACGGTCCTGTGCAAAAATGGCGCCGGTGAGCCCGTAAATGGATGTGTCATCCAGCAGATCAACGGTTTCCTCCACCTGGTCGTCAGGATAGACGTAGATGGTCAGAACGGGACCGAAAAGTTCTTCCTGCATGGTGACATATTTGGGATCGGTGGTCAGGATCACGGTAGGCTGGATAAAGAAACCCTCCGATTTGTCATATCTCCCGCCGATGATCACCTCAGCCTCTTTGTCCTCCTTCGCCCTGTCGATGTATCCGGCCAGCTTGTCGAAAGACGCCTCGTCGATGACCGCGTTGAAGAAGTTGCGGAAGTCTTCCGGGGGGCCCATCTTAATGTCCCCGATCATTTTTTCAAGCCCTTCCCGGACCTCGGGCCAGAGGCTCTCCGGAATATAGGTCCGCGACACGGCAGAACATTTCTGTCCCTGGTATTCAAAGGCTCCCCTGACCATGGCCACCTGCAGCTGATCCACATTGGCGGTGGAATGGACAAAGATGTAATCCTTTCCTCCGGTCTCCCCCACGATGCGCGGATAGCTTTTGTATTTTTTGATATTCTCGCCGATGGTTCTCCAGATGCCATGAAACACCTCGGTGGAACCTGTAAAGTGAATACCGGCAAAATCTGGATGGGACAGGATCTCGTTCCCGGCCACCGGTCCGCTTACATACAACAGGTTGATCACCCCGTCAGGTACTCCCGCATCCTTAAAAAGTTCCATTAGGACATGGGCCGAATATACCTGGGTCTTGGAACATTTCCATACCACCGTGTTTCCCATGATCGCAGGAGCCGTGGGCAGGTTCCCGGAAATGGAAGTGAAATTGAAAGGGGTCAGTGCAAATATGAATCCTTCCAGGGGCCGCTGCTCGATCCGGTTCCACACATCCTTGTCGGATACCGGCTGCTGCTTGTAGATCTCGGACATGTAATAGGAATTGAACCTGAAAAAATCGATCAACTCGCAGGCGCTGTCGATCTCTGCCTGATGCGGGTTTTTCGATTGTCCCAGCATGGTGGCGGCATTGAGGCGGGCACGGTAAGCCCCCGCCAGCAGATCGGCCATTCTGAGAAAAACGGAGGCACGCTGCTCCCAGGGCAGCGTTGACCAGCTTTTCCAGGCCTCCAGGGCTGCCTCGATGGCCATCTTCACATGGGTTGCATCACCTTTGTGATAATTACCCAGCAGATGCTTGCGATCATGAGGAGGATGGATGGGTACCAGGTTACCCGTTCTCACCTCCCGGCCCCCGATCACCATGGGGAGGTCAAGCACCTGGGACCTGAGCTTTTCGATCTCTTCTTTCAGTTCCTTACGCTCGGGCGATCCCGGCGCGTAACTTAAGACCCGCTCATTGACGGGCTCCGGAATAACGAAAAATCCTTTTGGCATACTATACTAGATTTAGATTTCATTCATTTCAAATTGCATTTACAAGTAAAGGAAATGTGTACATATAAACACTGGAAAAACTCATGTTTAGCATCACATATGGACGATTTGGAATGTTAAACAACAGGTCTTGCTAAAGGTCTGTATCTCAAAAATATCAGCCCTTGTCTTAAAAAGATGATCCACTTGAACAAATCCACCTGTTTCTTGTTTTGCTAGTGTAACCTAAGAATCATAAAATTAAAACCTTAAAAACTTGATATTATGGCTTTCACATTACCTGATCTACCTTATGCATATGATGCGCTGGAACCCCACATTGATGCCAGGACCATGGAGATTCACCATACAAAGCATCACGGCGGATATACCTCCAAACTGAATAATGCCGTGGAAGGCACTGCTTTGGAAGGAAAGTCGATCGAAGAGATCCTTGCAGACGTCTCTTCCGCATCAACGGCTGTAAGAAATAACGGTGGCGGATTCTACAACCATGATCTTTTCTGGAAAGTGATGGGTCCCGATGGAGGCGGCGAGCCCACAGGCGAGCTGCTGGACGCCATCAACAGTGCATTCGGATCCTTCGATGAATTCAAAGACCAGTTCAGCAATGCCGCCGCCACCCGGTTCGGATCGGGCTGGGCATGGCTGATCAAACAGGAGAACGATGCCCTGGTGATCGCTTCCACACCCAACCAGGACAATCCGCTGATGGACCTGGCCGATGTCAAGGGAACACCCATCCTGGGACTTGATGTCTGGGAACACGCCTATTACCTGAAGTATCAGAACCGCAGGCCTGAATACATCGAGGCATTCTGGAATGTGATCAACTGGGATGAGGTGGCAAAAAGATTCAAGGCGTAGTTGGTTTAGTTAGTTTTTAGTTAGTGGGTTTTCAAGAGGGGCTGCTCCTGCGGGAGCGCCCCTTTTTTTGTGTTATGCCCCTGGTGCACAGCTAAGAATCAGGGCCCATAGCTCTGGGATCAGGGTGAGCAGGCTCAGAATCAGTATGCACAGCTAAGAATCAGGGTGAGCAGTTCGTAATCAAGGCGCGCAGCTAAGAATCAAGGCGCGCAGCTAAGAATCAAGGCGCGCAGCTAAGAATCAGAGTCCATAGCTCTGGGATCAGGGTCCATAGCTCTGGGATCAGGGTCCAGCTCAGAATCAAGGTGCGCAGCTAAGAAGCAGGGTGCGCTGTCCTGAAAGAGATCCTACAGTGCTGCCTGTTCCACCTCCCGGAAGACGCGGAGGATGTTCCCGCCCCAGATCTTTTTGATCTCACGTGAAGAATAGCCGCGGCGGACCAGCTCCAGGGTGATGTTGCCCAGCTGGCTGACATCATAGCAGCCCTCCAGGGCACCACCCCCGTCAAAGTCGGTCCCGATCCCCACATGGTCGATGCCCGCCACCTCCACGATGTGGTCGATATGGTCCACCGCTTCCTTCACCGTGGCCAGCTTCCGCGGAAATTTCCGGTCCACTTCATACCACTCATCCAAAAACGCCTGTCTGTCCTCTTCGGGGAGCTCATCGTACCGGCCGTATTTCTCCCTGACCGCCTGTCGTGCTGAATCACGCCCCGGATCGGGTTCGGGGGTTTTCACATATTCACTGACAAAGCAGAGCTGGATCACCCCTCCGTTCTCCTTCAGCCTGACAAGCATCTTGTCGGTCAGGTTCCGGGGATGATCACACAGCGCCCGTGCACAGGAATGGGAGGCGATCACCGGTGTCCGGCTCATCTCCAACACATCATAGAAGGTATTATCGGAGGCATGGGACAGATCGATCATGATCCCCAGATCGTTCATCCGGGAAACCACCTGTTCTCCGAACGGGGAGAGTCCGCCGTGCTCAAGGGTATCGGTGGATGAATCACAGATATCGTTGTTGTCGGAATGCACCAGGGTGATGTACCGGATCCCCCTATCGTAGTAATCTTCCAGCAGGACCAGGTCATTGCCCAGCGGATAGCCGTTCTCCATACCCAGGTAGATGGCGTGCTTGTCCTGACGGGCAATGCGTTTCAAATCGGAGGCCTCGGTAGCAACCTCCAGGTCTCCGGACAACCGGTCCACCGTTGCCCCGATGGAATCAAGGATCAGCAGTGCCCGTTGCCTGGCATCCCGGTTCCCCTCCGGGGTACGGGGGCCCTGTCCCACGAACACGGCAAAAAAGATCCCGTCCAGCTCCCCTTCCTTCATCCTGGGAAGATCGACCTTGCTCCGGTGGGAGATCTGCTCATTGTTCTTTCCGAAATCAAATCCCGGACGGACCAGCGCAAGGGGTGTATCGGTATGGGTGTCCACCGTGAAGGCGGAGGTGTGGATCCTGGCAGCTTTTCTGACCAGGCGGGTGTCATGATCAGCCTGATCCGCCTGAAAAAGGGCCGTCAGCAGAAATAGTACAATCAGTCTCATGCCAATGCAGTTTTTTCGAACGTGTAAATAAACAAAAAAAACCGGATCTGTCAGTCAGACGGCATCAAAGTCCTGAATCCCTCGAGCGCAATACCTGCTGCTTGCGGCGGGGTTAGCGAGCACCATTGGGATAATTTCTGGACCGATGATTGGCTGCCGAGCTCGCAGGCTCGGTTCCTTGCGGCTTGCCAAAAGAGAGTCAAATACCCGGGAATCAGTCTTAAAATACACGGGCTCACACCTTAAAATGGGCTCAAACCACAAAATCGGGCTCAAACCTTAAAACGGGCTCAAACC
>JBNJEV010000100.1:0-7677 GCA_051746185.1 Bacteroidota bacterium | reverse complement strand
CCGTAAAATTGTCAATTAAAAACTTAAACGGATGAAAATGATAATGAGACTGATCCCGGTAATGCTTGCCTTACTGGTAGTATGGGGATGTGGTAAAAGAGACGTTACCTCTTCCGGAAAAGCTTCAACCACCACCGGGTGGGACTACAATGATCCTGAAAGCGGGGGATTTGAGGTCAGAACTGCAGCGGAACAGGAAACCGGTCCCGGACTGACCCTGATCGAAGGGGGTACCTTTACCATGGGTAGGACACAGGACGATGTTATGTACGAGTGGGATAATATACCCCGCAGGGTCACTGTCAGTTCATTCTATATGGACGTTACGGAAATCAGGAATGTGGATTACCGGGAGTACATCCACTGGCTGAACCGTGTATTCGGAATGAACAATCCGCAGGTCGTGCAAGCGGCCCTCCCGGATACGCTGGTTTGGCGGGATCCCATGGCCTACAATGAGCCTTATGTGGAATATTACTTCCGTCATCCTTCTTTCAACGAATATCCGGTGGTTGGCGTGAACTGGCTGCAGACCAATGACTACTGTATCTGGAGGACCGACAGGGTGAATGAAAAGATCCTGGTGGATATGGGACACATCGAATTGTCCACCGACCAGCAGGATGAAAGGAATTTCAACACCGAAGCCTACATTTACGGCATTTACACTCCCAACATCATCAATCCCATCGAGAGCCTGGACCCGAACGTGGAATCGAGGCTGATCACCATGGAGGACGGGTACCTGCTGCCCAAATACAGACTTCCCACGGAAGCCGAGTGGGAATTTGCAGCCCTGGGGCTGATCGGTAATTCCATTGACGAGCTGGTCTGGGAAAGAAAGACCTATCCGTGGAACGGGCATAATGTCAGGAATGACAACCCGCGTAACATGGGTGAATTCATGGCCAACTTTGTCAGGGGCAAGGGTGATATGATGGGTGTGGCAGGAAGCCTGAACGATGCCGGTTCCATTACCGTACCCGTGAGATCTTACTGGCCCAATGATTATGGTCTGTACTGCATGGCCGGGAATGTGAATGAGTGGGTACAGGATGTGTACCGTCCGCTTTCCCACCTGGATGTATCCGATTTTCGTCCTTTCCGGGGGAACCAGTTCGACAAGCTTTACCTTGATGCCAGCGGCAATCCGGTGATCGACAGCCTGGGTCACCTGCGCAGGGTTCCTATAGACGAGGCGGATGCCGAGGAAAGGTTCAATTACCGGAAGTCCGACTACAGGAACTACAGGGACGGCGATATCGAGTCGGTCTTTGAAGAAGGGGAAAGGGCAGATGCTGCACGCTACGAAGGTTCGGAAACCATGTATGTGAACAATGAAAATGAGAGGGTGTCCCTGATCAATGACAGGGTCCGTGTATACAAGGGTGGATCCTGGAAAGACAGGGCCTACTGGCTGAGCCCCGGTGAACGCAGGTTCCTCCTGGAAACTGAATCCAGGGATGACCTGGGATTCCGTTGTGCCATGTCACGTATGGGTACCCCCACAGGACTATAATCAGGAATTGAATTTTATGGATAGGAAAGAGGCTGTCTCACCGGGATGGCCTCTTTCTATATACACGGGTTTCTATATAAACGGATTGCTTAATCACATAATGAAGGGATTGCAGAGAAGGGACCTGACATCACGGACCGGAGGGAGTTATGTAGTCCCGAAATGCAATCCCTTCATTTGATTCCTGGGATATGACAGTGGAATCGCTATACAGGGAATTCCTTAGCTCGGAGGGGATCTCCATCGACTCCCGGAAGGAGGTCAAAGGCACGGTCTTTTTTGCCATCCATGGCGAGCGGTTCGACGGCAATACCTTTGTGGAGGAGGCCCTGAACAAGGGCTGCAGGCTGGCGGTGACCCGTAGGTCCGATCTTCTGCAGGATCCCAGGGTGGTCCATGCGGATTCCCCTCTGGAGCTGATGCAGCAGATGGCCCGGCACCACCGAAGGGTAAAATCGCCTTTTGTGCTGGCCATTACCGGGAGCAATGGAAAGACCACCACCAAAGAACTGACAAAAGGCGTTCTTTCCTCCAAATACAGGGTGCTAGCCACCCGGGGGAATTTGAACAACCATATCGGGATGCCCCTGACCCTGCTTTCCCTCACCGATGAGGATATGGCAGTGATCGAAATGGGGGCGAATCATCCGGGTGAGATCAGGAACCTGGCCGGGATCGCTGAGCCGGGGGCGGGACTCATCACCAATGTGGGGAGGGCCCACCTGGAGGGGTTCGGTACTCTGGAAGGAGTCCTTCAGGCCAAGGGGGAGCTGTATGAGTATCTGGCGTCCCACGAAGGAAAGGCATTCGTGGATGCATCCGATCCTGTGCTGATGAAAAAGGCGTTGGAATCCGGCGTCGAACAGCTGGTGATAGGCCGGGATGCAGACCTGCCTGTGGAATGCCGAATCATCAATCAGACTCCTTACCTGGAAGTGGAGGTCAGGATGGGGGATGAGCAATTCCGGGTGACCACCCATCTGGTGGGAAGATACAATCTCCAGAACATCCTGTACGCGGCATCGGCAGGACATTATTTCGGGGTACCGGCAGACGCGGTCAGAGATGCCCTGGCCGCCTACAGACCGGAGAACTACCGGTCCCAGTATCTTGCGGGAAAATCGAACAGGGTCATTCTGGATTCCTACAACGCCAATCCTTCCAGCATGCGCCAGGCCATCAGGGGACTGCTGGAGTATGCCTCTTCGCCCATCATGCTGATACTGGGGGATATGGCAGAGGTGGGTGATGCATCGGAGGAAGAACACCGGCAGTTGCTCGAATGGATCCGGACCCTGCCCGTGGAGCGTGTCATTCTGGTGGGACCTGTATTCTCAAAGGTACACGAACCCTCTTCCGGGATCCCTGTATTCAGCGAAATCAGTGAGGCGGAATCCTACCTGGCATCCGGGAAGCCTGAAGGATACCATATCCTGGTGAAGGGAAGCCGCATCATGGAAATGGAAAAACTCACTCCCCTGCTGACCTGATCCGGTACAGGAAAACCGTTTCGCTTTCAACTGACCTGATCACTGCGTGGGACCGTTGTACAGGAACCGCTTGATCTTCTGCGTAGGGGTTTTTTCAAAAGGCTGAATCTGACGGATCATCTTCTGAAGCCTGGAATTCCGTGCCAGGCTCTCGTTGACCTGCTCAAGGATCTCTTCCAGTATCTCGTCGGCCCTGGCCTGGAGGTGATGCTGGAAATCCGCTGCATTCTCCTTCATATGCTGGAGGCGCTCTTCCAGAAGTTCAAGGTTCAGATGGACCCGGGCCACCAGTTTTCCACCGTACTGCATGACCAGTGATTCGTTCACAAATTCCCGGCTGTTGATCACTGCCTCGATCTCCTCCGGGTAGATGTTCTCTCCATTGGGACCCAGGATCATGTTCTTGGACCGGCCACGGACATACAGGATCCCTTTCCGGTCCATGTACCCCAGATCGCCCGTCCGGAAATATCCGTCCCCGGTGAATACTTCGGCTGTTTTTTCTTCATCCCGGTAGTAACCCTTCATAATATTAGGCCCTTTCGCTACGATCTCCCCTTCGCGGGTGACCGGATCCGGACGGTGGATCTTCAGGGTGACGCCTTCCAGGGGAAGTCCCACCGAGCGGTAGGTCTGGCTGGAAGGGCCGAACCCGGCCAGGAGCGGAGATGTTTCGGTCAGTCCGTATCCGATGGCATAAGGGAATCCTCCTTCTATGAGGAATTTTTCCACATCGGGGGCCAGTGGAGCGCCTCCCACACCGAAGAACCGAAGCCGGCCTCCGAAGAACTTCAGGAGTTTGCGTACGGCGATCCTGGAGAGCAGTCTCCGGGTGATCCCTATTTTCATCAGCCTCCGGGTGACGGCCGACCGGTAGAGGGTCGGCCTGATTTTGGAACGGTATATTTTTTCAATGATCAGGGGAACGGTCAGCATGGTGGTGGGAGCCAGCCGCTTCAGCAGGGGGGCCAGGGTCGAGACGACCGGGGGGCCATCCATATAGTGGATGGTGGCTCCGTTGAGCAGGGGGACCATCATTCCGATGGTGCATTCATAGGTATGTGCCAGTGGGAGTATGGACAAAAAGTGATCCTCTTCGGTGACCTCATGGATGCTCCTGCTCTGCATGGCATTGCTGAGAATATTCTGATGGGTGAGCATGACCCCCTTGGAACGGCCGGTGGTGCCCGAGGTATAAATAATGGAGGCCACATCATCAGGATCAGAGCTGAAGAACGATTCATGGGTGAGAACCTGATCCGGATCCACCTCCAGTTTATTCAATGCGGCTCCTTCTTCCCTGGGGGAGGTCTTTCCCTCTTCTGAGACGCCAGTTTCCTCTGATGCGGCTCCCTTTTCCCTGGAGGGCACCATTTTATCCCCGGAAAGGATCTTACCGCTTTTCACAGGAAAGATCCGGAAGTCATCCAGCCGGATCACCATCTCCACAGATGGTGGCAAAACGATTTCCAGGCGGGTCAACTGTTTCCCGCTCGCAAACAGCACCTTTGCCTCCGCATGCTCCAGGATGGATTGTACATCGGGTCCCCTGAAATCGGGGAGGATGGGTACGGTGATGGCACCGGCGACCAGGATGCCGAAATATGCCGTACCCCAGTTGGAACTATTCTCGCTTAAAATGGCCGCCCGGTCGTTTTTTCTTATGCCCGCACTGTGGAGAAGCGAAGCCACGTACCTGGATGCCAGGTCCAGTTCCTCATAGCTGTAGTAAACCTTTCCTGCCTGGGTAAAGGCTGCTTTTTTACCGTACTTCTCACCGTTTACTTTCAGAAGAAGGGAAAGGTTCCGTATTTTCCCCCAGTGTTTTAAATCTCTGCTTCCCATATTGATCTTTCTTACTTTCCAGTGCAAAATTCGTGCAAAGTTAACAGTTTTCTATTCTATTTTGTTCTTTCCCGGCCGGTAATCTGCCCGGCCACCGGCTCCCTCTTCCCGTTTATTTCTGTGATTTCTCTTGATGGATTAAAAATTTACAGAAAAATAGTTGCGCTATTAACTGGTATGTAGTAACTTAGGAGAGGGCTAATCATGTGATCAGCTATTAAAACCTCTCATTATGGAAAACAAAATTCTGTACATCTTCTCTCTTCTTTTCCTTGTTTCATGTGTGAACCAGCCGGATTTGCCAGATACTGGCGAGGCCGAAACTGCCATATGGGAAAAGATAGAGATGGCCAATGACAGGTGGGCCTCCGGTGATCCCATGGGTTTTGTGGATTGCGCAGCAGAGGATATTACCTGGATCGATGACCTTGATTCACCGAAACCTGTCATTGGTAAAGAGGCCCTCGGTGCATACCTGGAAAATTTCAAAGGTATGATACCCCCGCATCAGCATGAGCTGCTGACCCCGCTGTTTCAACATTACGGTGATATGGTGGTGGTGACCTACTGGTATCAGGGAATATTCGATGAGCCTGCCGAACCCTGGAAGGTTACATCGGTATACAGGTACGCGGATGATGAATGGTTATCGGTGCACGAAAACTGGTCGCAGGTGCATCAGGAATAGGAGTTTTCGTTGTCTGCGGCAAACGAAAGCTGTTCAAACCGCTTTTTGCCTTTCAGAAAATAATCAATCACAATACTTCCCGGATAGATCCCGGTATCTTCAGCTTCCTGCCGGCCTTTCCGGGGGCTGGGTCCCTCCTTTTGCCGGGAATCTGCCCTGGGGCCGGGTCCCTCCTTTTGCCGGGAATCTGTCCTGGGGCCGGGTCCCTCCTTTTGCCGGGAATCTGCCCGATGACCGGTTTCCTCTTCCTGCTGAGGGATTCCCTGAATCCCCGCATGCTGTGGCGGGCGCTTATACTTCCGCCGGAGCCTGGAATAGGCCCGGTGGGCACGGATCACGGCAAGGAAATTGGCCGGTGAGCGCATGAACAGGAACCTGAGGGCAGCGATCATGTCCAGCAGCAATTTAACGGGGATGATCCTTCTTCTTTCTTGCGGGGAGAGATTTTTGTAGAGAAGAAGCAGGTTGTTCCTGTAATTGTAAAAGGTTTTCATCGGATTGCCCTGGGGCAATGCCCCGCCTCCCACGTGATATACAAGGGAACGGGGCTCATAACAGATTTCATATCCCATCCGCTTCAGCCTCCAGCACAGGTCGATCTCCTCCATGTGGGCGAAAAACCGTTCATCCAGTCCCCCGGCAGCCCGGAACAGTTCTGCGCGGACCAGGAAACATGCCCCGCTGGCCCAGAATATCTTTGCAGGATCGTCGTATTGTCCCCGGTCTTCCTCCAGGTGATCAAATATACGGCCCCTGCAGAAAGGAAATCCGTAGCGATCGATATAACCCCCTGCAGCGCCTGCATATTCGAAGAAGGATCGCCTGTGATATTCCCTGATCTTGGGTGCGCAGACCGCCACTTCCTGCTTTTTGTCCATCAGTTCCAGCAGGGGAGGAAGCCATCCGGCTGTTACCTCCACATCGGAATTGAGCAGCAGGAAATAGGTTGCATCGAGCTGGCGGAGGACCCGGTTAAAACCGCCGGTGTATCCGTAATTGCGGTCCAGTTTGACCAGCCTGATCTCCGGGTATTCGGATTCCAGGAAAACAACGGACCCATCAGTGGAAGCATTGTCCCCGATCACGATCTCCGCTCCGGGCAGGCCGGTGTGGCGTAGCAGGTGGGGCAGAAATTGTTTCAGGTATTTCTTGCCGTTCCAGTTGAGGATGACAACGGAGACCCGCTTCATCGGTTGTGCATGATTTTTTGAACGGTGTCCCGGAATTCCTCGAACATCAGGCTGTTGGAACAGATGATGGTCCCGCTGAAAAGTGCATCCGGATTCCCGTTGAAATCCGAGATCCTGCCTCCGGCCTCCTCCAGCAGGAGGATCCCCGCGGCAATGTCCCAGGCATGGAGACCGTATTCGTAAAACCCGTCGTACCTGCCGCAGGCCACATAGGCCATATCGGTGGCCGCCGACCCCAGCCGCCTCAGTCCGTTGGAGTTCTTCATAAAATGATCCACGCTCTCCATAAACTCTTTCATATACCCGAAGTCTGTATAAGGAAAGCCCGTGGCGATCAGCGCATCCCTGACCCTGTCGATGGAGCTTACCCGGATGGGTTTCCCGTTCAGCCAGGCTCCGCCCTTTTTCCAGGCATAAAAATATTCGTCGAATCCGAATTCATAAATAACCCCTGCCACCACTTCATCTTCCTCCAGCAATCCCACGCTGATGGCAAAAGGGTAGACCCCGTGAATGAAATTGGTGGTCCCGTCCACCGGATCGATGATCCAGTGATAGCTTTTGCCTTTCTTCCGGGTGGTCCCTTCTTCAGTGATAAAACCTGCTTCCGGGACCAGCGGGGAAAGGCCCTTCACCAGGATCCGTTCCGCTTCCGTATCCACTTCGGTCACATAATTCTGCCTTCCCTTGGCCTCCACATTCAGGTTTTTCCGGTTCATGTGTCGTTCCCGGATATAGGCTGCAGCTTCCCTGACCACATCCAGGGTGTCTAAACAGATCTTCTGATAATGCATGAAACGTTATTAAAGCTGCAAAGTAAGTAAATTATTTATTTCCGAGGGCATGCAGCAGGTCGGCCACCACGAATGTACTGCCTCCGGTAAAGATCAGATCATCCGGGCCTGCATTCCTCTGCGCCGCCCGGTATGCTTCTTCCACCGTCCG
>JBNJEV010000099.1:0-8005 GCA_051746185.1 Bacteroidota bacterium | reverse complement strand
TCGAAATCCTTCAGGTTCTGAAGAGTGGTCACGGCAATCTGCTCCATGGCCTCCCGGGTAAAAAATGCCTGGTGGGCGGTGATGAGCACATTGGGAAATGTCATCAGCCGGGCGATCTGGTCATCCTGGAGGATCTCATGGGACCGGTCCCTGAAAAAGAGTTTCTCTTCCTGCTCGTAGACATCGATGCCCAGGTATCCCACATGTTCCTGCTTGAGTGATTCGATAATATCATTGGTACTGATCAATGCACCCCTGCTGGTATTGATCAGCATGACCCCCTGTTTCATCATGGAAAGGGTCTTTTTGTTGATCATATGGGATGTTTCCGGAGTAAGCGGACAGTGCAGGGAGATGATGTCCGATTCGGTAAGCAATTTTTCCAGGCCCACATATTCGACACCGGATTCTTTCAGTTCTTCATTTTGATATTTATCATGTGCAAGAACCTGGCAGCCAAGACCGAGCATGATCCTTGCAAATGCCGTTCCGATCTTGCCGGTACCGATCACACCCACCTTCCTGCCCCCCACATTGAAACCGGTGAGGCGTTCCAGGGAAAAATTTCCGTCCCGGACCCTGTTGTATGCCTTGTGGGTCTTGCGGTTCAGGGTCAGGATCAAAGCAAGGGCATGTTCGGCAATGGAAGTTGGCGAATATGCGGGCACACGCACCACTCTGATCCTGTTGTCCTCTGCAGCGGACAGGTCCACATGGTTGAATCCGGCTGACCTTAGCGCGATGATCTTCACTCCGTGCTGCTTCAGTTTTTCGATGCTTTCCCTGTCGATGCGGTCATTGACAAATACACATACTCCTTCATATCCCTCTGCCAGGTCGGCGGTCCTGCTTTTCAGCCTTGTTTCAAAAAAAGTGATATCATGGTGAAAGGTCTGGTTGGCTGCGGAGAAATATTCCGTGTCATACGATTTTGAACTGAAAAGGGCTATTTTCATTACTCAGGTTTATTTGGTGCGACAATTGGATTATTGTTATAACCTTATAACAAAAAAGAATGGATTTTGTGGAATAGTTCATAGATTTGTTTGAAAATGAGATGGTCCCATGACCCTTGCCATGTACCAGGTGGATGCTTTTACCTCCAGGACCTTTGGAGGAAACCCTGCAGCGGTCTGCATCCTGGAGAAATGGATCGATGAACAATTGATGCAGCAGATCGCTGCAGAGAACAATGTCTCTGAAACCGCCTTTGCGGTTTCCGTGGAAGGATGCTATGAGATCAGATGGTTCACCCCCCTGGTGGAGGTGGACCTCTGCGGGCATGCAACGCTGGCTGCAGCGCATGTGCTGTTCGAACACCACCGGCATCCGCTCGACAGGATCCAATTTTCGTCACAGAAGATGGGGATGCTTCGAGTGCACCGGTCGGAGGACCTGCTGACCCTCGATTTTCCTGCCGACAGGATCGAGGAAGTTGAAGCCCCTGTTGCACTGGTGGAGGCACTGGGGAAAAAGCCGCAGAGGACCTTCAGGGGTGTTACCGATTACATATTGGTCTACCCCGATCGGAAGAATATTGAGCAGATGGATCCTGATTTTGTCAGCCTGGCCCGTTTGGGGGACAGGGGCGTGATCGTTACCGCAAAAGGGAACGATGTTGATTTTGTCTCCCGGTTTTTCGCTCCCGGTATCGGGATCAATGAGGATCCGGTCACCGGATCGGCACACACCACCCTGACTCCTTACTGGGCAAAAGAGCTGGGAAAAAACCGGCTGATTGCCAGGCAATTGTCCCGGCGTGGCGGGGAGCTTATATGTGAGGATCTCGGAGAACGGGTGAAGATCTCGGGCAAAGCGGTAACCTACCTGGAAGGAGAGATCCATGTCCTGGATTTCCCCTCTGCATAAGCGGTTCCAGGGATCACTGATTTGCAGATAAACATATAACTTCCTATATTTAAATAACCCAATATCCCGATCACATGTACTTTCTGGTAGTGAAAAACCTGGGGGTGGAAAGGTGTGTGGACCGCAATGAGGAAGATATCTATGAGGATGGAATGTCCTTTGACTGCAGACTGGACCTGGATTGTCCGGGGAAACAATTCGTCAGGGAAGTAGAGATCACCTGCAACGAATTGCCGGAAGAAAAGATCACCGCCAGGGTGTTCAGTGACTGATCCCGAAATGATTCGCCATATGAAACATGCACCCCTGTTAGTTTCCGGACTGGCCGTCCTGTTCCTGGTCACCGGTTGTACCTCCCTTAAGCGTTACCGGTCAGCCACCTTTGCAGGTGAAGACAATTCCCTGGTGGAAATGGACCTTTTCGGTTACCAGCTGACACCTTCCGGGGTTTCCCCGGAAGGAAAGAACCTCTGGGAGCTGAGTGCCAATGCCCAGACCCGGCTGGTCCAGATCCTGGATGAAAGGTACCCCGACAACACCCGGTTCATCCGGGCACTCAACCTGGAATATCTGACCCCGGAGTCTGTTCCTTCTTACGATTACACGAGGAAAGACCTGCGCATGGTGTTTACCATCAGCAAAAAACGCGATTATTCCGTGCTGCGGGGAGGCACACTTTCCGGGAACTTTTCTCCTGCAGACCGGATCGAGTACCTGAGGTTCAGCCTGAGGATTCCTGAGAATGTCAACCTTCATTTTACGGAATGGAACCGGTTTGTCACCGAATACGGGGAACTAGAAATCGGGGATATCAGTTTTGCACGGAACCTGGATCTGGAGATGGAAAGCACGGTCAGCGACCAGGTTGATATGGGAGGCACGGGATCCCTGGGTCGCAGGGAAGATCAGGAGATCCGGTCCCGGTACCTGAAGCTCAATGGCAACATCAGCGAAAATACCATCGAAATTGAGGAAGAGGGCACCAGGGAGATCGATCTGACCGGCAATGTCACGGTGGATATATCCGTTGAGTTTTCTCCCTTTCCGGAGAGGATCGCCGTTCCCCTCTTTTCCCCGGAACAGCGGACCGGTACCGATACCACTGATGTGGCGGCCCTCCGCTTCCTGGATGTGCTTGTTCCCCGGATGGAAGAGATCCCTGATACTATATACGGCACCCTGGAGCTGCACTATGTTTACAGGCATGTGAGATCGGGATGGAAAACATTCCAGGAATGGGATGACCATGTGGAATATTATACAGGTTCCGTCCGGAAAGAAATCCCGCTGTTCCACAGAGAGGATTATGTGCCTTCCTTTTATTGCATCGGAGCGGAAGGGCAGGATAGGAAGATCGTGAAGATCCGGACCAAAACAGCCCGGACCTACCCCCTCCAGTTCAGATCCTATTCGGATGCTTCGAGGTTCTTTGACTGGCTCAGGGGCCATTCAGATTCCCGGGAAGTTCCGGGTGATAAGATCACCATTGGTCAGGATACACTGGTCTTTGACGGGATTCCCCTCACCCGGGAACAGGTGTCTTATGAAACCGGTCTCAAAGTCATGCCGGTGTACGAGTAACAGGCATAGCAATTACCAGGAAATGAGAATCATTTTCCACTGTACCAGTCCCCGCGGTTCCAGTAGTGCTCCCACAATTTCAGGATGGCATCCTGCTTCAGATCCGGCAGGTCGGATACACCTGTGTTCTGCAGGGCCTGATCCCTGTTACGGATCCCCGGGATCACCGTGGAGACTGCCTCATGGGACAATACGAATTTCAGAGCCAGCTCGGGCATGGAATAGCCGCTGTCGCCCAACTCCTCCCAGATCTTTCTGGTCCTTTCAACCGCTCTTTCAAGCCGGTCGCCTGCAAAATATTTGCTGCGGATATCATCTTTCCCGAATATCTCGTTGCCCCGGAATTTGCCAGTAAGCACACCTTCGTCAAATGGTACCCTGGCGATCACGGCGGTACCCGTTTCTCTGGCCACGGGCAGCAACTGTGCTGCAGGTTCCTGTTCAAAGATGTTGTAGATGACCTCGACCGCATCGACCAGACCTTCGCGCATCAGCTGGATCACGCAATTCTGATCCTGTTCGGGAGTGGAGACCCCGATGTGGTGGATCAGTCCTTCGGATTTCAACTCCTGCAGGACCTCCAGCGGTTCTGGATGATCGTTCCAGGCCCGTGTCCAGGTATGCAGCAGAAGCAGGTCCAGGTGCCCGGTCTGCAGGTTTGAAAGGCGCTGTTCCACATTTTTCCGGATGTAATTCCCGGGATATCTATCTTCGATCCGGCAATAGGGGGAGGGTGGCCATTTGCCCGGAACGGGAGGTGTCTTGGTACAGACATAAACGGTTTCCTTCCTCGTTTTAAGGAATTTTCCGATGATCTGTTCTGATTTTCCGTTCCCGTAGCCGGCGGCTGTATCAATAAAATTCACTCCTTTGTCGATGGCTGTTTCCAGTGCCTCCAGTGAATCGGATTCTTTCTGATCACCCCAGCCTCCACCGATGGCCCAGGCTCCGAAACCAATTTCTGATACTTCAATTCCCGTGTTTCCGAATGTGCGATATTTCATATTTATTCTTTTAGGATCTAAGATACAAGTTCCTCTGCAATTATGTATGGAGAGAATTATTATCTTTAATTTTCCACACCTGAAATTTCATCTAACCGAACTGACCCATGAAACGAATTCAGAAAAGATCAGAAAACACGTTTTCGAGAAGGAGATTTTTTGCACAGGCAGGAATTGGAGCGGTTGCCATGGCTGCAATTCCCGTGTTGACCAGATCATGCTCGGCTATTACCGGATTGAGCGGATCGGCCGGTCGCTACTTTGAACATGGTGATGTGGTCCTTTTCCAGGGAGATTCCATTACCGATGCCGGAAGGGACAAAAGAAGGCAATTGCCCAACGATGCCGCATCGCTGGGCACCGGATATGTCCATCTCCTGGCAGCCAGGCTTTTAAAGGAACTGGCCGGCAGCGAGCTGTCCGTTTATAACCGGGGTATCAGCGGCAACAAGGTATACCAGCTTGCCGACAGATGGCGTGAAGACTGCCTTGTGCTTCAGCCCGATGTGCTGAGCATTTTGATCGGGGTGAACGATTACTGGCATATGCGAGAGGGAAGGTATGAAGGGACTCCGGAAATATATGAAAGGGATTACAGGGCTTTGCTGGAAAGGACAAAAGAGGAGATCCCGACAGTGAAACTGGTCATCTGCGAGCCTTTCATACTGCCGGGCACCTCCGCGGTGGATGATTCATGGCTGGAACCGTTCAGCGCCTACCGGGAAATTGCATCCGGGCTGGCTGAAGAATTTGAAGCCACCTGGGTCCCTCTGCAGCAAGCATTCAACGAAGCACTTGCATTGGCTCCGGCCACTTACTGGACCGGCGACGGAGTACATCCTTCCATTCCCGGTTGCCAGCTGATGGCAGATACCTGGCTGAAGGCGATATCCTGATCAGGTCACACCATCATGAATACCGGAGAAATATCTGTTCTGATCGTTGACGATGAGCCTGAAGCCAGGGAACTGCTGCGTTTTTTACTCTCACAGGTTGCTCATGTAAAGGTCATTGGGGAAGCTGAAAACGCCGGCGAGGCTTTCAGACAGGTTTTAAAGCTGAAGCCCGACCTGCTCTTTCTGGATATTCAGATGCCGGGGAAAGATGCATTCGATTTGGTGGGAGAACTCAGGTCACAAGGGTTTGATATGGGATACATATTTGTGACCGCATACGACGAGTATGCCATACAGGCGATCAGGACCTCGGTGTTCGATTACCTCCTCAAGCCGGTCAATCCGGAAGAACTGAATCAGGCCATTGCCAGGTACCGGCAGATCCGGCAGGAGGAGAAGCTGGATGAGATTACCGATGAACTTCTTGCTCAGCTCGGGAAGGGATTAAGATTGAAACTCAATACCAGAAAGGGATTCCTTTTGATTGATCCCAGGGAAATCCTTTGTTGCCTGGCCGACGGGAATTACACCCGGATCATTCTTTTCAACGGGAAAAGTGAAACAGTTTCCAGCAATCTGGGGAAAATAGCTGCAAAGTTAAATGAGAGCAGCTTTTTTCGCATCAGCCGTTCGGCCATCATCAATTTGCAGTACCTTACATATGTGGATCACAAAAAAGGGACCTGCAGGCTGCAGGGAGCAGATTTCTCCATTGACCTGAAAGTTGCAAGGAACAGGCTGACAAGACTTGATGAATTTTTCGGATAATGTTATGTTCAGGGAACGGATCATAAAGATACTCATTCATCCTTTTTTCATCGGGCTGGTCATTGCTTCCTTTGTTATGGGGTTCATGATGCCGGAGATTTCCCGGTACAGGGTGGAAGAGGTTGAAAGGATTGTTGCCAAATCGCACAGGACTTTGCTTTTTTCCGATCTGGATCATGACGGTACCAGTGAAGAGATCTATGTGGATAATGTTCCGAACTATCTGCAAATCATGTTTCTTCGGGACGGGAGATTGATTGAACAATATAATCTTACTTCCAAACCATTGTCCGGCAAATATTATCACAGCGGGGATTATAACAGGGATGGTTTTGAAGAGTTCTACCTGCTGACCATAAGGAACGATTCAATTTTGTTAAGCATCATCGATCCCATTGTTGAGGAAGATTTTATTGTTTACGAGCGATTGGTGTATTATAACGATACCATTCATTACGACACGGCATTTCCCGAAGTCCAGATCACAGGGTTCGCTGATCCTGAAAGTTCTGGTCGTTGCTTAATTTTTTCGATCTCCACCGGCTTTACCAAACAACCCAGGCGGGTGTTCAGGTATGACATAGATAATGACCGGCTAAGAATGTCTACCCTGTCCGGAGCAAGCATACATCATGCTTTTCTGTACGATCTGAATGGGGATTCGGTTCCCGAGGTGCTTTTGGAAACTTCAGCCACGGGCAATTACAGAACACCTGTACCCTACAGTGATCAAAGTGCCTGGCTGATGGTGCTGGATGCGAATATGGATTTTTTATTTGAACCGGTAGAGTTTCCGGGATATCCTTCATCTCTGAAGATCGCCCCCCTTACCGTGGGGGATTCTGTGCTGATTGCGGTGTTGCACTATTATTTTGGCGTGGAAGCAATCCGTCCGGGATTGTATCTATTTGACATTCATGGCTGTCTTGTACGATCACTGAATATTGAATTCCATGGGTGGGGCTATTCTGAACTTTCTGCCGGGGAACGAGATCACAGGCCAATTATCTATGTTCTGGATGCTGTACGCCGGAAAGTAAGTGAATATGATGCTGATCTGAATCTTGTCCGCACACGGGAGATTCCTTCCCTGTCCAGGTCTGGCTTGAAATTGAGGGGAGATCTGGACAATGACGGAAACCGGGAAATGATCTATCTGGGAGAAAAAACAGGCTCACTGGTCATTTTCAGGGAAGGCTACAGGCACCCGCTCATGGTGGATCTGGAAAAAACAGACAACCCGAATCATTATGGTACCCTGACCAGGAATGGCGTTACGATGCTTTATGTTCAGTATCCGGATGCCGGTTATATTTTTTCGTACGAGAGGAATCCGCTTTTTCTTCTGAAATATCCATTTGCTGTGGCCGTCTGGCTGATCCTGTCCATGGCTGTTTGGCTGGTTTTCCGGATTCAGAAATACAGGGCCCAAAGGCATTATATCACCCAGAAGAAGATCAACGAATTGCAAATCCTCAGCCTGAAGAACCAGATCGATCCACATTTCACTTTCAATATCCTGAATGCGATCGGATCTCTCTACAGCAAGGGGGCGGACCGGAACAAGGCCTATACGATCTTTATCAAATACTCGGATCTTTTGCGCCAGGCAATCAGGAATTCAGATAAGATCTCGGTTTCCCTCGGGGAGGAGATCAGGTTTATAGAAAATTATATTGAGCTGGAACAGATCCGATCCGATTATTCATTTCAATGCGGTATCCATATTGACGATGAGGTGGATCTTGGCAAAAAGATACCCAGGATGCTGGTTTACTCTTTCGTGGAAAATGCCATCAAGCACGGGATCCGGATGGTACAGGGTGAAGGAAGGCTTACAGTATCCCTTTCCCGTTCAGATCAGCGGCATCTGGTATCCATCAGGGA
>JBNJEV010000098.1:0-8291 GCA_051746185.1 Bacteroidota bacterium | reverse complement strand
CAGACAGAGGAGATGGCGGGGGAATACCTGGAGGAACTGGCATTCCTCACCGAAACAGCCGGGGGAGAACCAAAGGCTGTGTTCACCCAGAAGCTGGATGTGCCCAATCCCAGGACTTTCATCGGTTCAGGGAAACTGGGGCAGGTGAAGGAGACTGTCCGGGAGGAGGAAATAGACCTGGTCATCTTTGACGACGAACTCACCCCCTCACAGCTTCGCAACATTGAAAGGGAAGTGAAATGCCGGGTCATGGACCGCACCAATTTGATCCTGGATATTTTTGCCCGGAGGGCGAAGACCGCCCATGCCAAAACCCAGGTGGAGCTTGCCCAGTACCAGTACCTGCTCCCCAGGCTTACACGGATGTGGACCCACCTGGAACGGCAACGGGGAGGTATCGGGTTGAGGGGTCCGGGGGAGACCGAGATCGAGACGGACCGGCGCATTATCCGGGACAAGATTGCCCGGTTGAAAGAGCAGCTGGAGAAGATCGACCGGCAGATGATTGTACAGCGCAGGCACCGTGGCAAAATGGTCAGGGTGGTCCTGGTGGGCTACACCAATGCAGGGAAATCCACCCTGATGAACCGGATCAGCAAATCCAGCGTATTTGCCGAGGACAAGCTTTTTGCCACCCTGGATACCACGGTCAGGAAAGTGGTGATCGAAAATCTTCCCTTCCTGCTTTCCGACACGGTGGGATTTATCAGGAAATTGCCCGCCCATCTGGTGGAGTCTTTCAAGTCGACTCTGGATGAAGTAAGGGAAGCGGATATCCTGCTTCATGTGGTGGACATCTCACATCCCAACTATGAAGAACAGATCTCGGTGGTGGAAGAAACCCTGCGTGACCTGGGTGCCGGAGATACCCCGGACATGCTGGTTTTTAACAAGACGGATGCCTATACTTACGAAAAAAAGGATGCGGACGATCTTACTCCTGCCACCCGCGAAAACCTGTCCCTGGATGAAATCATAAGCCTCTGGGCGGAAAAGGATAAGGAAGCTGTTTTTATTTCAGCGCTTCGCAAAACCAACATCGATGTCCTGAAGGATCAGCTTTACCAGAAGGTCAAGGAGATCCATGTAAAAAGGTACCCCTATAACGACCTGCTTTATTAGGGTTACACGAGCCCTTTTTCCACAAGGTATTCAGCGATCTGCACCGCATTCAGTGCGGCGCCCTTCCGGATCTGGTCCCCCACACACCAGAATGCAATGCCTCTCGGGTTGGTGAGGTCTTTGCGCAGCCGGCCGACAAAAACATCATCTTTGCTTTCAGATCCCAGGGGCATGGGATACACCAGGTTTTCGGGTTCATCCATAACGGTGATCCCCGTTGCTGCAGCCAATGCGGTTTTTACCTGCTGCAGGTCGAGTTCTTCGGTGGTTTCGACCCAGATGGCCTCCGAATGGTTCCTGAGCACAGGGACACGGACACAGGTGGAACTTACCTGGATGTCGGAATGCATGATCTTGCGTGTCTCATTGTACATTTTCATCTCCTCTTTGGTGTATCCGTTCGGGGTAAACACATCAACATGTGGGATGAGGTTCATGGCCAGCTGGTGCTGGAAATGCTCCACACTGACCGGTTCCCCTTTTGCGATCTGTTTGATCTGCTCCTCCAGTTCGGCCATGGCCGCGGCCCCGGCTCCGCTGGCAGCCTGGTAGGTGGCGGCATGCACACGGCGGATGGGTGACAGGTCGTGGATAGGTTTCAGGCAGACCACCATCTGGATCGTGGTGCAGTTAGGGTTGGCCACCAGGTTCCTGGGAAGGGAATGGAGGTCGCCCGGATTGATCTCGGGGACCACCAGGGGCACATCGTCCTCCATCCTGAAGGCGCTGGAGTTGTCGATCATGATGGCTCCGTGTCTGGTAATTGTTGATGCGAACTGTTTGGAGGTACCACCACCGGCAGATGTCAGAGCGATGTTGACACCTTTGAAATCATCATTGTCCTTCAGCTCTCTCACGGTGAGCTGTTCACCATTGAATGAATACCGGGTACCCGCACTCCGGGCGGATCCGAACAGGAGGAGTTCATCCACAGGGAACTGTCTTTCCCGGAGCACACGCAGGAACTCCTGCCCCACCGCTCCGCTTGCACCAACAACTGCTACTTTCATGCTATCTGTTTTTCGACCAATAAAATGCAAACATCACAATTATTTTCATAAAGTGAAACGATCATGAAATTTTTTCTTCCAATTTTCCTGATTTCATCGGTTTTGTGGACCGGAAATAAAGTCGATCTGTCCAACGGTTCAGATTTCGACCGGGCGCAGAACACTTCGATCGACCGGGCGCAGACTCCTGTGACCGGCCGTGAGCAGATTCCCCTCACCGGGCTGAAAATGGATCCCGGATCTTTTTCCGCGGGATCCACCGAAAGCCGGGCCGGCTGGGGCGATGTGGTGATCAATGAGGTGATGTGCGATCCCACGCCCGCTGTTTCCCTTCCCGAATGCGAATACCTGGAATTTTTCAACCGCTCCGACCATGTGCTGGACCTGGAAGGATGGCATGTAAAGATCAATGAGAAAGACCATGTTCTTGATCCTCTGAGGCTCGGTCCGGGTGAATACGGCATTCTGGCAGGTCCCGGAGGGGATGAGATCCTGCAAGAAAGAATCCTGATCCTGCCTTCCTCCGCGCCGTTCCTGCCCAACGGCGGGGCAACCATTGCCCTGTACAATTCCGGCGGAACATTGGTTCATGTAACGCGTTACGGGGATCCGGGGAAAGGACCCGGTTGGAAGCAGGAGGGGGGCTGGTCTCTGGAGGCAACGGATCCGGACAGGGTCTGTCATACCTCCCGGTTGTGGGAATACTCGGTCGATCCCAGGGGAGGGACTCCCGGAAAAAAGAACAGCATCTATTCCCCTCAAACCGACACCGAACCGCCCCGGCTGGCTTATACGGGAATTGACAATGCGGGAAGCATCACGCTGCATTTTACAGAAATGATCCGGATCCTTCCCGAGCACAGGACCGGGATCGTTCTGAGGCCCTCGGGAGTACGGCCTGACAGCATTTCCACGGGCCAACCGGTCTTTGACCACATGACCCTGCATTTCCCGGAAAACCATCCGGGATCCGGGGACAGGTACCTGCTGGTCCCCTCTGTTTCGGACTGCTCAGGGAACCGGTCCCCTTTGCTGAACATCCCTGTGGGGCAGGTTGCCCTTCCGCGCTTCTCCTCGGTGCAGATCAACGAGGTGATGTATGATCCCCCCGAAGGGGCTCCCGAGTTTATCGAATTGCACAATCCGGGCGACCTTTTTTACGATCTGGGGAAAATGTGCCTGGATGTGGCGAAGGAAGGCGGATCACTTACCGATCCGGAGATCATCGGGGAACATTCGCGGGTCCTGCCTCCGGGTGGCTATGCAGTGCTGTCCGGAAGCAGCAGCGGTGGGATTGTTTACGGAACTGAGCATCCGGAGAAATGGCTGCGGGTGGAAAACATGCCCGCTCTTTACAATGGTGGTGGCACCGTTTATCTGACAGACCGTTCCGGCAATGTCATTGACCTTGTCCATTACAACGACAGGATGCATATGGCGGTCATGGATGATACCAGGGGGATCAGCCTGGAGCGCATATCATCCGAACGCCCGGGAACCGATCCCGGCAACTGGCACTCTGCAGCCTCCATTGCAGGATATTCCACACCGGGAGAACAGAACTCGCAATCGTTGCGGAACGTGGAAAGCGGAAAAGAACTGAGCCTGGAGCCGAAGGTGTTCAGTCCGGATCAGGACGGATACCGGGACATTCTTCAGATCTCCATTGGTACAGGGGAACAGGGTTGGGTGATCCGCCTGTGGGTGACCGACCTGAAGGGAAGGCTGATCCGGCAGCTGGCCAATAATCATGTGACGGGCACAAGTTCCGGGTATACGTGGGACGGTGAACGGGATGACGGAAGGATGGCCGGGGAAGGCATCTATGTGGTCCATCTGCGGGGGTATCACCCTTCTTCGGGAAAAAGACTGAACCGGAAAGTTGCTGCCGGGGTCATCTATCGCTGAGTTCGGCGAGTCTTTTCCAGGTGAACAGGACGACCAGGGTAGACCCGAACCCGATCAGGGTGATGGCTCTGAAGGTGGGAAGGAATCCCACACGGTCGATGACCGCGCCCACTACCGGGTAGACCATGACACTGATAAAGAAATTGAGCGTCATGTAAATGGAGTTCACGAAAGCCTTTTTCTCTGTCCGTAGCCCCTGCACCGTGGCCAGCAGCACGGAGGTGGGTGCGAACAGGAAAAATCCCAGGGGCAGCAGTACAGGGAAGATCCACCAGCCCTCCAGTTGCAGGAAGAGCATGGTAAGCAGGGGAGTGGCCAGGGAAATGACCAGCAGTGTCCGGTTCCGGCCCAGCCGGTCGCTGATGGTCCCCGCAAAGTATGCTCCTGCTACACCTGAGAGCTGGATCACGGTAAGACCCAGTTCGGCCACATGGAGGCTGTTGCCGGTTGAAAAACGGAGGAAGATCTTCCAGTAGCTACCAGCTGATCACCCCCAGGATGATCAGCGGACCGGCCGTCCTGGCCAGTTCACCTCCTGCCATGTAATAACTCATTCCCTTCCCCAGCCTTTTCCCGGAATACCTGTTGACCATGACCGGGGTGGGGATGTGCCAGAAAGTGGAGCTGATCCCTGAGAAAAAAAGGAGCACTGCAAGAAAAATGTATCCGGGAGCCAGGCCGATCAGGCTCATGAACAGTGCGGTAAAGGCAGGGGAAAAGATGACCATGTACCGCATGACGGGACGTTCGGCGATAATGCCGATAAACGGATTGAACAGCGAAGGGATCCTCTGGAACACGGCCAGCAGTCCAGACATGCCGTAGCTGATCCCAAGTTTTTCAATGATCAGGGGCAGGGCCGGGGCCAGGAAGGAAGTATAGGAATCATGTATAAAATGTCCTGCTGCAATTGAAATCACTTTCCCCCGCTGAAAACCATCCCGGACTTTTGCCATCAGGTGGTCATCAGTTTTACGATAAGCCTGGTGAGCATGGGTGCTGCTTTTTCTGCCGCTTGGATCACATCCTGGAGGGTGGTCTTCTCAATCCGTCCCGGTACGCCCAGGTCGGTGACCACCGAGAATGCCAGGATCCTGATCCCCATCTGGTGGGCCACGATCGCTTCCGGGACGGTGGACATCCCCACCGCATCCCCCCCTATGATCCTCAGGTACTGATACTCTTTCGGGGTTTCCAGGGCGGGACCGGTGACCGCCACATAGCATCCTTCTTTCAGGGGGATCTCCAGCTGCCGGGCCATTTCCCGGGATCTCTGCAGCCATTCGGGATCATAGGTCTGGCTCATATCGGGAAAAAGCTCGCCGAGATCAGGATCATGCCTGCCGATCAGCGGACTTGGCATCAGGTTGATGTGGTCATTGATCAGCATGATGTCACCGATCTCGAAATCCGGGTTCAGTCCCCCGGAGGCATTGGATACCACCAGGGTGTTCACTCCCAGGAGTTTCATGACCCTCACCGGAAAGGTGATCTCCTGCATGGTGTAGCCTTCGTAGTAGTGGAAACGGCCCTGCATGGCCATCACCTTTGTATTTCCCAGTCGGCCCGAGATCAGCTTTCCTGCATGGCTTTTTACCGCAGAGACACCGAAATGGGGAATGCTGTCGTAATCGATCACCGTTTCGGTCTCAATTTTCTCGACGATGGATCCCAGGCCGGTTCCCAGGATGACGGCTGTGTCAGGATCGCCTTTAATCCGTTCCCTGATAAAGGATGCTGCTTCGTTTATTGCTTGTAACATAGGTGGTGATGATTTTATCAAAATTTTTGTTGTCTTCATTCAGAAAACCGATATGGATCCGTACCGCGTGCATGTCCCTTCTGAGATCCTCGGCCGGACAAAAACCACGCAGCCGCATGGCATCCTTTTCGGTGGTTAGCACCAGGACCTCCGGCCAGTCATCTTTCAGTTCCCTGTAAAGGGAGTCCACTTTTTCAAGATCTCCGGAGGTAAAGTAGTGGTGATCCGGGAAGCAGAGCTCCCTCATCCGGGTGGTGATCCCCCGGACATAATTCCTGACCGGTCTTGGATTGGCGATGCCCGTGAGCAGGATTGCCGCCGTTTTTCGCTCCAGGTACCATCCCCGGTCTTTCTGGTCCACACCCGGATACACAGGGATCAGTTCTCCGTATCTGACCGAGGTGAAAAAAAGGTGCTGATTCAGGGGGAGATCCATTTTTTTCACATACTCCCTTCGCTCGATGGGTTTCATTCTTCCGGGCGAGCGGGTGACCAGGATGATGTTGGCCCGGTTCCGGTTCCGGGCAGGTTCACGAAGCATTCCTGCGGGAAGCATGCGGTCCCGGTGCAGGGGTCGATGGAAATCGATCAGCAGGATGGACAGTCCCGGAAGGATGGACAGGTGCTGGTAGGCATCGTCCAGCAGGATCACATCCGGGCCGGGGTCCATTTCCATAAGCTTTTTCACGCCCCTGACCCGTTTCCGGTCCACCGCCACGGTGATCCCGGGAAACCGCTGTTTGATCTGCATGGGTTCATCCCCGATCTCCTCTGCGGTTGAATCGGCCGAAGCGATCCTGAAATCCCGGGTTTTCCTTTTGTAGCCCCGGCTGAGGGTGGCAACCCGGTAATCTTCCTTCAGCAATTCCACCAGGTATTCAACATGGGGGGTTTTCCCGGTGCCCCCCACGGTGATATTCCCCACCGAGATCAGGGGGATGGGAAACCCGGTCCTCCGGAGCATGCCACTGAAGTACAGACCATTCCTGATCCTCACCACCATCCCGTATATCCAGGAGAGAGGGATCAGCAAAACCCTCCAGTTCGATGCTCTCTTTCGCTTCTTTCGCATTCTCGAAGTGCACCAGTCAGGACAATCAAATTATTGGTTACCGGACCTCCAGGGTGAAGGGCATGATGGTCTGGATCCCTGCCAGTCTCCTCAGATCCTGCAACTGTCTGTAATACCTGAATTCGTTCCCCAGTTCACTGCGGATCATCTTCATTTTTACGCCCCCGCCAAGTTCCCTCATGATCATGGTGAGCGGGTCTTCAAGTCTGGGAAGGGATTGAACCCTGTAGGTCTCCAGTCCCGCCATTTCAGCGGCAACCTCAATGGATCTTTCCAGTCCCCCGAACATATCGATCAGTCCGATCTCCAGGGCATCCGCTCCCGACCATACCCGTCCGCCCCCGATGGCATCCACTTCCTCGTAAGTCATGTCCCGCCCTGCGGCCACGACACTCACGAACCGGTCATAGGTTTTCTCCACGCTCTTTCTGATGATGGCACGCTCTTCTTCATCAAGGGGTCCGGAGACCGATAACAGGTCGGCATGGCGGTTGGTCTTCACCACATCGGTGGTGATCCCCAGTTTTTCATTCATCAGTTCCTTCAAATTGGGCATGGAGAAATATACCCCGATGGAACCGGTGATGGTATTGGGACTGGCCAGGATGGTGTCGGCCGGACAGGCAATATAGTATCCGCCCGATGCAGCCACGTTGCCCATGGAGGCCACAAAAGGTTTCTCATCGGCGGCAAGTTTTGCCTCCCTGTAGATCACATCCGATGCGATGGCACTTCCACCCCCCGAGTTCACCCGGAGCACAATGGCCTTTACGGACTCATCCCTCCGTGCTTTCCGGATGGCCCGGGAAATCCTTTCCGAACCTATGTATCCCTCGCCCGCTTCTCCATCCACAACCATTCCCATGGCATAGATCACAGCGATCCTGTCCCTGGAAAATGCTTTCTTTTCCGCCGGGGGAACATCCCGGTACCTTTTCAGGCTGATGGATTCAAGGTTATCCTCCTGTTCCACATTCAGCTTCTCTTTCATCAGGCTGAGCATTTCATCGTAATAGATCAATCCGTCGATCATCCCGGTTTCCACGGCCCTTTCACTTTCAAGGGAGACCATTTCATCTGCATACCGGTTCAGCATTTCGGGAGAGATCCCCCTTGCTTCCGAGATCCCTTCAACCATCCTTTCCCAGATGGATCCCACATACGCTTCGATCTGCTCCCTGTTTGCCTCGCTCATATCTTCCCTGGTGAATTGTTCGCCCGCGCTTTTGTAGGAGCCATGCCTGATCACCTGCATCTCGATCCCCAGTTTATCAAGGGCATTCTTAAAGAAGGTGGCCTCTGCGGCCAGTCCCGGGAAAAGGAACATGCCCTCCGGGGTCATGAAGATGCTGTCGGCCGCGGTAGCCAGGTAATAGGCACTCTGGGTATACATGTCCGCGTAGGCGTAGATGAATTT
>JBNJEV010000097.1:0-8343 GCA_051746185.1 Bacteroidota bacterium | reverse complement strand
TCAAATTGCATAATGACAAAACGTTGATGTTTGATGTCGGGTAATGTACCAAAATGTGTAATTTAACCTTTAAAATTTATCGGTTTTTAAGAAGTCTGTGATAGGGATTTTTTTATATATTAGACAACCAATATCTTTTACAGTTGGCATGCTATTTGGTTGCTATTTGGTAATAATTTGTATGGTGATTGAACAATTCATATAATCATACGTATGAGTAAATAAATAGACAGAAATGGCTGACAAACCAAATTTTATTTTTCGTGAGGATATTGAAAATATATTTACTGACATTGTCAAAGTAGAGGTTGATGGTGAGTCTGTCTTTATGGAGTTGGGAATTAAGAATAAACAATCTCCAAATGTTATATTAACACACAGAATTGTAATGACAATGCCACACTTTATGAGATTTGCTAGCATGTGTGAAAATGCAGCGAATCAAATACGCGATAATATTGAAAAACAGACAAAAAAGAAGGAATGACACTTACAATAGCTACAACCTACGAAAAAAGTCGAACAAAACCCGTACGACTTAATACAATGGGTCAAGCTACCTTCAAGGAAAGTTACTCATTTAAGCGGGGGGCTACTATTACCTACGTAATCAGTGTCGAAGACCTAATTGAGAACACTAACAGTTGGGTCTTTGGAGACTATACTACAATCCATTTGGATTTAACAGACGAACAATTAACACTTGAGACTATGGAGGCTGGCAGCTCATCATTTGCAGAAGATTGGGAAGATGAAGATGATGAGTATTGGGCATCATACCTAGAGTAGCAAATGTCTTACCAACAAGGAGACATAATATTGGTTCCTTTTCCATATTCAGATCAAACTGACACTTCGGTTAGACCAGCTATAGTTATTTCCAATGATGAGGTTAACCGTACCGAAGACGTGATATTAGCTCAAATTACCACAAAGGACCGGAAAGATACATTTTCCTTTGATTTGCCAAACGATGCCATTATAACTCCTTGGCTTCCACCTTATCATATAAGTTATGTGAGATGTCATAAGATAGCTACCACCAATAAGAATCTGATACATAAGAAAATAAGTGAAATAAAAAGGGACCGTCTCGGTGTTCTTTTGGACAAAATTCAGTCTTTTATTCGATAATATTCAGCAAATATCCTAGGGGGAGCTGGCGAGACAGGAGGATGGATATAATGCTTATGGTGTGCCAAATAAGAACACCATCCCCACCACCCTGCCGGAGATAGGGATCAGGAAGGAACATTGTGTCCCCTCAAAGTGTCCACCGTCTAATTGCATACAAACAAAAAACCCTGTAAATAAAGTACTTACAGGGCTTTAAAGCGGTCTGGACGGGACTCGAACCCGCGACCTCCGGCGTGACAGGCCGGCATTCTAACCAAACTGAACTACCAGACCGTATTTATCTGTTGATGATAATCTCTTGAGAACGTACATTGTTAAAATGCGTGGCAAAAATAGATGAAATTTTTCACCCGGCAAAGGAAAAATCTAAAATTCGCAAATAGTTGATTACTTATGCAAAAGCAACTTCTGTGTTCCTGAGCCTGCGCCGGTGATCAGCTGCATCACATAGATTCCCGCAGGCAGCGATCCGGATATGTGTCCCGAAGGTGACAGTTCCACATGGTGCTCCCCGGCAGAGGCAGGAAGCTCATGCCATTGTCCCGCCAGGACCCCGTTCATGTGATAGAGCCTTGCCAGCACGGGAGATGGTCTCTCCAGGCGGTACTCCAGGTAAAAACAGTCAGATAAACGGGAATAAAATGCCCTGAACGGAACACCGGGTGCCGGCACCTCTTCCACGACAGTGATGAAATCCTGAAAAGCACCTTCATGTAACCTGCATGCGCCGCTTGCCGTTCCAAACCAGACGGAGCCATCCAGATCGAAACCGATGTCGTAGACCGTATCGTTCAGCAGGCCTTCAGCCGTGGTATAGGAGCTCCATGTTCCCTCCCGGAGATGAGAGACACCCCCGCGGGTACCGAACCAGAGCCCTCCGTCGGGATCTTCGGCGATGGATATCACATCATCATCCACCAGCCCGTCGCTGGTCGTGAGCAATCCCCAGTTTGCCTTGGCAAAATACCCTGTATGGGTTTCCACGCCCACATCGGTTCCGAAATACTGCATCGCCATCCCTTTCACCAGGATGCACCTGATGTTCTCGGAGTAAGGAGTGATCCCGTACCCTCCCGACCAGCTGGACGCCCCGGTGATGCCATCCACATCTGAAATAAACCTGCCGATGCCTCCGTTCTGAGCCACATAGAGGGTATCGTTGTACAGCTCCATCTGGCGCACGGGTGCATTCAGCATGCTGTTGTAGTACCGGAGGAAGATGAGCGAATCCATTATCCCTTCGTGAAACCAGGTGATCCCGCCTGACGAGCCGAAGAACTTCCCGTGACGGGAATCCACGGCAATATCCGCCACATCATTGTCCAGGAGCCCGTCTCCGGTCGTATAGGATACAGATCCGGTCACACCTCCTGCATCGAAGTGTAGCAGGGATACACCCCCGTTTGTGGCCACCCAGAGCCCCGGTCCCGATTCGGTTTCTTCGAAGGTGATCGCGTTGACCCGGTTTCCGGGAAGATGATCCGGACCGGTATAGTAATGCCTGGTGAAGCCATCATACCGGCAGAGACCTTTGCTGGTCCCGAGCCATTTCACCCCCTGGCTGTCCACAAAGACAGCCCGCACCACATATGGCCCCTCACCGAATGATTCCATGCTCCGCCGGCCCTGGTTGCGGGTTGTCACAGCCAGTCCCGATAACAAAATGAACATCAGCAGGTAACGAATAACTCTCATCGCCGCATCACTATTTATTGATCACCAGTGAATTGTTCCCGCCACCGGCACTGAGTTGTACGACATAGGATCCTTCGGGCAGTCCTGAAAGATCAAGTGTAGCCGTTCCATTTCCTCCTGCCAGTTTAACCTGCTGACTGATCAGACACCGGGTCCCTGCCATATTGTACACCTGGATCAATCCCTCGCCGGTATAGCCTGAAGCCAGGTTCATGTCCAGGTACAGGAGATCGCTGACAGGATTGGGGTAAACGTGAAATCCCGGCTCTTTTGTTTCCTGTGAGATCCCTGTGATGTTGGTGGTCACTTTGAATGTCACGCTGGCATCAAATTCCCCGTCAGAGGCGGTAACGGTCACATCCGCTTCTCCGGTATAAGAGGCGGAAGCATTGACGATCAGTGCGTTCTCATTGACAGAAAATGCGAGGCATGCCTCGTCGCATTCCACGGTATAGGAAAGCGCATCCCCGTCCGGATCGCTGAACACATTCTGCAGGTTGTCATGGACGACCAGGTCGGTGTTCAGTTCGGTGATTTCGTAATCGGCAATGGAACCGCTGACTTCCACCGCATGGTTCACCGTGGAACCGGAACTGGTCAGCCGTATCCTCCCGAAGCCATCTGCATTTTCCCAGTGGCTGTTGTACTCCGACTGGGGCACCCAGACCGATCCGAAGAAATTGTCCCTCTCCCCGTCCGGTGCATCGTTGTCACAGTAAGCCAGGCTCAGCCCGATCTCCTTGTCACCGGTAAGGGAAACCCTGGAGGCTTCAGGATCTGCGTGGTCATAGGTGTCATTGTAGATTGCCATCGAAAACTCGTAGAAGTACCTGTTTCCCACCTTTTTCATCGCAAGCTCGGGGAAGTGGTCCGCATAATCCATGATGGTCCAGTTACTTCCCAGGTCACATGCGTGGAAAGAGGTGGTGATCTCGCCTTCGGCCGGCGCATTCATCGCCAGGTGGTATGCAAAGGCATTCTCATCCAGTGTATGGGCACCCCCGGAGGCATCCTCGTCCAGGAAGACCTCCACGATGTCAAAGTTATAATACCCGTCATTGGGGAACACATACCCATCCACAAACGCATCATCGGTGATTTCCACGTAGAGATACACCAGGTTCTGTGAGGCTGACCAGCATGTCTTGAACCGTCCGAAAAAGTCAGTGGAGTCGATCTCCAGTCCCCATGGGATCCAGGTCTGATCGATCTCATACCACTGCGCCTCCTCCCAGCAGGCATCAGACGCATCCCCGTCGATCACCGGGACGGTTTCAGCCTCCAGCGCGTTTACCGCGTTTTTGACCAGCGATTTGGGGCCGATCAGTTCAATCCCGTAATCATACCCAAGGTTCCTGGAGTATTGCTTGTCCGCCGCGTTGTTCCAGTGTTCGTGGACACCCATGCTTCCCATGGGAGTGCCGTCCCCTTCCGGATCATAGATGATCCCCGCGGGCCAGTTCCTTGAATCCGCTGCCTGGTGGAGGTGATCGTCCACCGCACCGTACCAGGGGCGGTCCTTCCCCGGTTCACTGGGATTGTCGAATTCCGTCCTCAGCAGGTCAAAACAGACCGACTCCAGTGCCACGGCATCCTGGGACGCCAGGATGGAATTGGGCCAGTCCCCGTTGAAGGGCGCCGAGTCCCACTTCACAGGTTTTTCTGTGGCCTCGGGTCCGCCCCACAATCCTTCCACGATAAAGAGCACCGTATTTGCCCCGAGTCTCTCATGCCCCATGAGGTCAGTGAGCACCCGGTAGACTCCGTATTCGGTCCGCGCGGGATTCAGCACATCGTTGTCGATATAGCAGACAAGGCCATCGTGCAGGTGCCATGCCCCGGCATCGCCACGGGTATGGGAACCGAAATGGTTCTTCGCGGTCAGGGTGACCCCCGCCCGGGCGTGGGCCTTCAGTGCGGCCAGGTTGATCAGGTAATCCGCATTCACCATCTCTGCATAAAGGTAATCAATCCCGGCCCCGGTCATCACCTCCCCCTTGTCGGACCATTTGATGGCTCCTTCGGTGGTCTCTGTGATCAGGGTCCTGCCCAGATCGGAACGTTGCCGGTCCACATATTTCACATCCGGGAAGTATGCGGCCATTGCCTCGTACACATCCTGGAAGACATGGGACATGGGATCCCCGATGTAAATATTCTCCTGTGGGACCCCGAAATCGTTGATCAGCTGATCCAGAACGCTGATGGCCATGCCGGGTGTGGTTTCTGCAATCCCGTAGCTGCCCTGGTTCCAGGCATTTTCGATCCTGGTCAGATCGGAGTTGGTCTGCCAGCTGGAGGTTCCCTGGTTGATCTTGATGAAGATGGTCTGACCCTCTTCATAGGAGACCTCTCCCAGACCCTTTCTTTTGTTGAAATCGATGAACAGCTGGTCCCAGGCCGCTCCCGGACTGTATGTTCCTGTGAGCTTCATCACGATGTTGTCCATCATCCTTTTGATCACGGTCAGGTCGTTGTTCTTGAGCATGAAAAAGCCGTCCTCTCCGCGGACCGGATCGTTAAAGGTATTGGTGCATTCCTCGTCGGTGGCATCCTGGTCCCACTCCCAGACCACCCTGCCGGGGAAGATCCCCAGCTCTTCTCCCATGGGTATGTTGGGGGGAAAATCGGAAGGATCTGATTTTGTCACCGAAGCCACAGCCCTTTCCGGGAAAAGGTTGGAAGAAAAAGCAAAAAGGACCAGTGAGCCGGTAAAGGCAATGGCAGCCATGATGTAACGGGTCCTCTTCAGAAAATAGCGGGAACGTTTGAACAGCATGGCCGAACCTGCCAGCGACATCAGGTACAGCACAAAACTGGACATGAACGGGACTGCGACCCTCATGCAGGGATACCCGGCACGGGAAGGTTTCGGGATCACCCTCACCAGAAACCAGATGGTGGAAGCGATGCCAATGATAAAAAAAGTGATCCTGTAAGGGATCTTCATTTTTCTGAGCCGTGCAAAAAGATTGAGAAATTTTCCCGGTATTTTTCCTTGCGTTTTCATCCTGTATAAATCTAGTTCGTATCAGATCATGAAAGATCATGAATCTGTGAAGGGCGATGGTCCGTTAAAATTTTTAAAATTAACAATTTACAGGAGAAAAAATATTTCTTTTACAGCAGACCAACCAGGTGGACGGAAAGCTGATCGCTGCTGCCGATCCCGAACTCTTTGAGAAGCAGCTGTCCTTAATCAACCTCCAGGGTATCTCCGGGAAACAATATCTTCTCTTGCGGAAAGGAGATGTGGTATATACCATTCCTGTATGTAACAGTAGCTTTCACGGACTTACTATTGATCATAAGTTCGGCTCCTGCCCCGAAATCTGTTTCTTCAATCCGCAGGGATGAAACCTTCATGGTTCCGCTGTTCACCCTGATGGAGATCCGCCGGTCACTTTTGATGTAATGGGCGGTACCATTACCATGGGAGAAAAAGAGGGTGTACTCCGGGGCGGTGAGCTTCGGACTGAATGTATAGTGCCCGTCGGAGATCCCCAGGCCCAGGTAAGCATGGAGGATGGACCAGGCCGACATGGGCCGGTAATAATGGCCCCCGAACTCCTGGTGGTCCCAGTAGAGCCCCGACCTGCGGTACCTCTCATCCACCGTGCGGATCAGCTCCTCCCCTTCCCTGACCATTCCCTCATAGATCAGGAAGGAAGCAAAAGCCAGCTCCACGCCCGACCAGCAGGTATTGGCCTGGTCCACCCAGAGATCGGTCTCATGGATGGGATAGAGGTCGGGATATGAGGGCCAGGTGCAGTTCCTCAGCCCGAATCCCTCCTGAAAGGAGTATTCCAGGATGGAAGAGAGGGACGAACGAACCTTTTCCCGGTCGAAAAGGTATCCTAGATCGCTTTGATAGGCCACCCATTGCCCGATCAGCTGGTCTGTCAGCACCCCATCATCAGGTCCGTAAGTGCCCTGATCATCGTTTGACAAAATGTAATAATCACCGTTCCAGAGTTTCTCGTCCATCAGTTCACTGCCCTTCTTCAAGATCCGGTCAGCGAGCCGGCCGGTCTCCCGGTCACCCATAACCTCTGCTGCCCTGCTGACAGAAGCCATGGCTGCCAGCCATTGTGACTGGATGTACGAGGAGAGCCCGTACATGGGGAAATTATCATAACTGCACATGATCCCTTCCATATCCGGCATCTGGTCATGATCCTTGTCCCTTTGCCGGAGGATGTAATGGATCCCCTTTCTGACCGAAGGCCACATCTCCTCCAGGTATTCCTGGTCGCCCGTCCAGAAATAATCCCTCAGTACGATCTGAATATAATTGGGAACCAGGTCGATCCGGTCAAACACTCCCCATGTCCCGTCATGCTCCAGCTCCACATCGGGCTGCAATCCGTGATGGATCTCCCCATCTTCAGTCTGGAGCCTCCGGTGAGCCCTCATCATGTTCTTCTGTAATTCCGGAAAGAGGGCAAGAGTGCTGACAGATCCGTAGAGGGCCACATCGATGGTCCCCAGGGGACCCCATGGCCTCTCCGGAGTCATTCCCTCGCGGATGGCAAAGGTTCCGTTGCGGGAAAATACCGAACTGGTAATAAAGGTATTGAGATGGGAATTCACCTGGTCAAGCACCTCATCCGGAAGAGTGCTGTTGAAAAAATCACGGTGGAATTGGCCGGTTCTTTCCGTCAGCATCTGCCGGTTCTCCTTCATATACAATCCCACCTCCTCCGAGGAGGTGAAAAAATTATTGTAATAATGGCCCTGTATCCTGGTCCGTTCCACATTGATCACATAGTCATCCTCTCCCACCGGGCGGTTTATATTGATGCCCCCGTAACGGTTCGGGAAATACCAGCAAAATACAAATGAATGGCTGAAGGACTCACCCGGATCCAGGCGATGGTCGACTCCGATGGAGCTGAAGCAGCGCTGGTCATTGTTTCCCGAATTCCTGCCGATGGTCCGCCCGTCAACCTCCATGTTCCTGTTATGGGTATCATTGATATCCTCAAAACGCTCTGAAACCAGCAGTTTTTCATAATAAGGATGTTTGTGTTCCCAGCCCAGGTAATAGCTGGACCTTTCGGAGAGCGAGAAAAATCCCATCTCACCCGTGGAACTATGCTCCGGATCCATTCCCCCGCAGGTCATGGAATAACCTTTATAATCCTTCCCTGAATGGGCATCGGTGATAAAATACTTATCGGTTACATCGTACCCTGCCAGGTTCCTCAGGGTGGCAATAAGGAACACCTTGACCGGTCTGTCGCCGGTGGCCTCCACGGTAAAATTGAAATATGCCCCCGGCAGGGAAGAATTCTTCGGATCATGGGGAATGAAAGGTGAAAATGCCTCCAGCTGGATATCAAAGGGCATTTCAGGATCAGTGAAGGTCATGCGGGTAAAAGGGAAAGAAGCCCTGTGATCGATCCTCTCCACGGCCGACATCCAGGGATAATAATAATCAATGCTCTGCAGGGCGCCTTCGGACAGGCTGTTATTCAGCTGCAACAGCTTGATCACGGGCGCTTCCCC
>JBNJEV010000096.1:0-8384 GCA_051746185.1 Bacteroidota bacterium | reverse complement strand
GTCACCGATGTTGACCGATGGGATGTCGGCCTCACCCACCACGGCAGGCCTGGACAATTCATAGAGCATGTCCGAGGTATTGCGCTGCCACAGGTCGAATACCACCGACAGCCTGTTGCTCATGAAATTGGCATCCAGACCCAAGTTGATGGTGGTGGTAGCCTCCCAGCGGGCTTCAGGGTTCCCGAAGGCATTGGCTTCGAACCCGGCCATAGAGGAAGTATTGTCCCCGGTCAGCGAGTAGTAGGAGCTGTTGATATAGGTGTGGAAGGTGGTGAAACCGTTGTAGTCACCGATCCGGTCGTTCCCGGCCTGACCCCAACCTACGCGCAGCTTCAGGTAATCCAGCCACCCTTCGGTGCCGGCCATGAAGCTCTCTTCGGTGATCCTCCATCCCAGGGAGAAGGCAGGGAAGAGTCCCCAGCGCTGCTGGGCACCGAACCTGGAGGAGCCGTCACGCCTCAGGGTTGCCTCGATCAGGTACTTTCCGCCAAGGTCATAGTTCAGTCGCCCGAAATAGGACATGGTCCGCCAGTCGGATCCCAGACCCGAGTTGAGCTGGGTGGATTCCCCGGAGCTGAGGAACATGTAGTTGGGATCGGTGCTGAAATAGACCTGCCTGCTGGCATTCTTCCAGCGGTAGCTGCTGGAAACCGCCTCCGTACCCAGCAGGACATTCACGTTGTGCATGCCTGCAAAGGTCCGGTTGAAGGTCAGCAGGTTCTGCCAGTTCCACTGCAGGGTGTAATTATCCCCTTCACCCAGTCCGTGGTTCTCAATGGCCTCGGCGAATTCCGGGTTCTTGATGGTGATGTCCTTCCACCAGCCGGCCCGGTAATCGTAACCGAAAAGGGTCTTGAAGCTGAGTCCTTCCAGGATCGTGGCCTCCGCAAAGAATGTCCCCAGGGCGCGGATATCGTTCCCGTAATCGTTCTGGTCCCTGGTCAGGATCGCCAGTGGATTGGCACCGTTTCCGGTTCCGGGAGCCCTGGTCCCGCCCCAGTTGCCTCCCTCATCATAGATGGGGATGATGGGCTGCATGCGGTAGGCCTGGGAGATTATGGATGATTCAGCGTTATCCGTCCGGTTCCCGTACCCGTGGGTATAGGTCACACCCAGGCTCTGTCCCACACTGAGCCAGTTGGACAGCCGGGCATCTGCGTTGGACCGGAAGGAGTACCGGTCGAAGCCTGTAAATTTCAGGATCCCTTCCTCGGACATGTACCCGGCCGAGAAGAAGTAATTGGCATTCTCGGCCCCGCCTGAGATGGAAAGGTCATACTCCTGCAAGGGAGCGGTCCTCAGAATGGCATCATACCAGTCAGTCCCCTCCTGGTTGGCCTTCATGATCAGGTAGAGCGGTCCGACCGACTCATCGATGTTATACCGGTCCATGCTGACCTCAGGTGATCCGGGCTCCGCCCTAGCGGGAAGGATATATTCCGGAATGTCGGGTTCCGCACCGTCTCCGTAAAGCTGGTGGGAATAACCGGTAACCCCGTCATTTTCTGCCTCCAGCCATAGCAGCTGGCCGTACTCCTCGGTATTCAGCAGATCATAGTAATTGGTGGCCCTGCTGTTCCCGATCCGTGCACTGAACCTGACCTCGGGCCTGGCCCTGGTTCCCCGCTTGGTGGTGACCAGGATCACACCGTTGGCGCCCCGGGCACCGTAGATGGCCTGGGATGCAGCATCTTTCAGCACGGTGATGGACTCCACGTCATTGGGATTGATCGAATTCCAGATCCCCGAGGTAGGCACTCCGTCCACCACGAAAAGCGGACTGTTGTCGTTAATGGTCCCCAGTCCGCGGACCAGGATCCTGGAATCGCCACCCGGATGATGGTCATTCTGGATGGTCACTCCGGTCACCGTGCCCTGCATTCGTTTCATCAGGGTCGTGGAAGGGGTCGCTTCAAGCTGATCAGAGGCCACCGTGGAGATCGCCCCGGTCAGGTTTGCCCTGACCTGGGTGGCATACCCGGTGACCACCACCTCGTCGAGACCAAAAACGTCCTGTTCCAGTTCCACATCGATGGTCCTCTGATTACCGACAGGAACTTCCAGGGTCTGCATCCCGACAAAGGTGAACATCAGTGTCGCTTCGGTGGTGGGTACTTCGATGGAATAATTCCCATCCGCATCGGTGATCGTACCGATGGTCGTACCCCTTACCACCACAGCTACTCCCGGCAACGGTGACCCGTCTTCTTCACTGGTCACAGTTCCGGTGATCTCCATTTGTGCCAGCAGTGTACCACATGAAAGCACAAACAGGGAAACAAGAAAAGCTAATCTTTTCATAAGCAGTAGTTTAAGGTTAGAAATTTTTGAGTTGGTTGATGTATGGTTATGATGTAAATGAAAGCAGATCAATCGCTTTCAACGGCCAGGATAAACCGTTGGCTAGGGGGGTTTCAGGAGTAGTTTGGTTAGCATGGTGTAATAAAAGTAAAAAAAAAAAATTAACTGACAAGCAAACCGGAGACATTGATTTTTCTGAGAAAATCGCGCTTTTGCTGCTCCGATCCGGCCGATTCTATTTTTTTTCTTTTATAAGATGATAGGTATCAAGGACTATTGCTGTCGTGCTCCCGGCAGGATTGTTTTTATTCGATTCTCTTTCCATCACTTCGAACAAACTGTGGATCACATCGGGGTAAGGAACACTGATCCCTTCCCTGTCCAGCAGCAGTGCGATGTAGCGGGCCGTGCGGTCAATGAGTTTATAGTTGCTCGGTCTCACATAGGTCATCAGGTTGCTTTCGTACCTTCCGAGTTTTCCCATGACCAGTGTGGAGTGAATGTTCAGGAGCATTTTCAGCACCAGGTGCTGATGCAGAAGGGAAAGGTCACCAACGGGAAGCGTGTTCCGGACATCCCCCAGGCTGAGGCTGATCCCGGATCCTTCACGCATGATGCGGAAATCGTGCAGGGTAGCGGGGGCTACAAGATGTCTGCGTTTTTGCAGCAGTTCCCGGCTGAAATCAAATCCCATCAGCTGTTCATGGGTGGTCACGGGATATTCCGGCCAGTCCAGCGGCCGGGGCGACCTGAGCAACAGTCTTTTCCATCCGTCGGGCGCATCTTCTGCTTCAGGCAGACAGAGGTAGACAAGACTGGGGATCTTTTCCCGGTGCCGGTAGTTCTCAAAGGGATGGAGCGAAAAGGTGGGTGCTCTTTCGGTGGTATCGGTGAGGATGCAGATACCCAGGTCCCCCTCCGAGTGATACAGCATAAATTCTCCCTTTTTGTAAATCTCCGATTCATGCAGGATGTAGTCTTTCAGAAAACCATAATCCGTTTCTTGCAGCCCAGCGAGAAGCCTGTCCAGCTGCCGGGTTACATCCAGTTCCCTGAAGGAATGCAGCATTGCCAGACCAATGGCATACATGAGCACCGTACTGGCCTGCATCCTGGTGCTGCCGGACAGTGCCATGGGCCCTGTGGCAAGGCTGATACGGCTGATCCCGGGATGGGTCAGGATGCGCCGGGTACGGTCTGTCAGATGCAGCAGTTGCTCATCCGGATTACAATAGAGGAACCAGGGCCTGTAGCGGGAGATCTCTGCGGCCTTCTCTGTGGCACCGATCACGAAAGGGGTCTCTCCTCCTTCGGTGCTGGCGATCAGCATGTCTCTTTCGGAGAATCCAAGTGCTTCCATCTGCCGGTGGGCAAACTCCGGATGGTCCTCAAAATCCTCGATAGACCTGATCAGGGCCGTGTCTCCCCCGGCCATGAAACCTACCACCGATTCTTCCTGATCCGTTTCTCCACGCTCACTTCTCCAGAGAACCTCCAGGACCAGGGACAGCCTGCCGGTGGATCCGCAACCCACCAGGAAGATCCTTCCTCCTGCATCCAGGACCTTTTCTATCTCCGATTTCATCCGGTTGATACCCTCACTTCCCCGTCTGACGGCTTCCAGGGCTTCCAGGTCCACTTCCTTCAAAACGCGGATCGCACCGGTGAGGTCCTCCTTCACCAGGGTGGACAGTTCTGTCGTTTTTGGATGGGGTTTCTCGGTATCGAGCGTTCCCAGCCTGAACTGGGGGGATATGGCCAGAAATTGCCTGGCTTTTTTTTGCGCTATGGTACTCATGTCATCCGGGTCTTGTATCATTCATGTGGGTCTCTCGATCAAAGTGGTTCCGCACGGTCAGGGAATGGAGGGATCTTCCGTCAGGGGATAGGTCAGTCCGTGACCGAAGGGAAACAGCGGATCCTCCAGGTCAAAGGGCACATCTTCCTGCTGATTCTTCACGGATTCCATGGATGAAGGCATCTGAAAGGGAAGTTTTCCGGTTGGCCGGGAAAGGCCGAAAACCATTTCCAGGAGGGCCTCATCGCTGGTACCGAAATGGGCGATCACTGCGGAGGCCTCGGCCGCGATCTCCGGGATGACCGCCGGGCGGTCCATGTACATGGCCACCACGGTGGGTTTCTGCTGCAGGATGGTAAGGATGGATGCCAGGCTGTCCGGGCTGAACGCCAGGGATCCCTGGTGGAAGATCCCCTCCAGGAACCCCCCGCGTACTTCATAGGGAGCACTGAGCCGCATCAGAACCGCATCTGCCTCTGCCAGTTCATCCACCACTTCGGCATGGATCCCGGCAGCCTCCCGGTCGATCCCCAGGACATAGAACCGGGTCCTCTTTTCCAGGGGAAGGAACGTCCGGTCCCCGCCTTTGTTGGTCAGCAGCACCATGGATCTCAGCATGGCCTCTTTGCCTGCCTGCCTGAATTCCCGGTTGTTGCATATCCTGTCAGCTTCCTCCTCATCCACATACGGGTTTTCAAAAAGCCCCAGAAGGAATTTCAGCCGCAGAAGCTTCCGTACCGAGGCATCGATCCGTGATTCGGGGATCCGGCCCTCGTTCACCAGCCGGATGATGTACCGGGGTTCGTATTCACCCCCGAACTGGTCGATCCCCGCATTCAGCGCCTTTTCCACCTTCTCCGTGTTGGTCAGTTTTTCCACCCCGTGGTCGGTGGCACGTGCAATGGTGATTCCCAGGAATTTCATGGGAGTGATGATCCCCCAGTCGGAACAGACGACCCCTTCGAATCCCATCTCCTCCTGCAGCAGGTCATGGATGATTTCCCGGTTGAAGGCAAAACCCACTTCTTCCATTCCGGTTCCCGCAGGCAAACCGTAATAGGGCATCATCTGGGCCGTATTCGCCCGGATGGCTGACCGGAAGGGGATCAGGTGGTAATCGAAATTGGTCCCCGGATACACCTGATTCATTCCGTATTTGAAGTGGGGATCCCAGCCGTCTTCCTGGGGGCCTCCCCCGGGGAAATGCTTGGTCATGCAGGTGACACTCTCTTCTGTCAGGGAATCCCCCTGGAAACCGCTGAGATAGGCTGCGGTCAGCTTTGCCGAGAGCCGGGCATCTTCACCGAAGGTGCCGGAGATCCTGGCCCAGCGTGGTTCGGTGGCCAGATCGGCCATGGGATGGAGGGCCGTCTGGATCCCCACGGCACGGTATTCCCGTGCGGCCATCCTTCCGAAATCGACCACGGTCAGCGAGTCGCCTATGGCTGCAAAACCGATGGGATCAGGCCACTTGGAGAAAGCCTCCATGCTGATATTTGCACCGGAACGGACACTGTGTCTGGGATCGGAACTGACCGTGACGGGGATCCCCAGCCTGGATTCTTCGGCCAGCTTCTGGATGCGGTTGTGCCACCTCACATGGACGGCGGGATCGGCGGTCCCCAGGGAGGAGGTCACGTGCCGGATCTCTCTGTTCAGAATGATATCCTCCGGGGAAAAGAAATACTTCAGTAAACCGCTGCCGCGGATGTTCAGCGCGGTATCCACCGAAAAAAGGAAAGGATGCAACATCATCCCGGCCTTTTCCACCAGGTTCATGCGGGAAAGCAGGTCCTCCACCCGCTCTTCTACGGTAACCCGGAAATCCTCATAGGGATCCACCCACCCGTTCTTGTTCAAATCGCGGAACGCCAGGCCGTCCTGTTCGATCACCTCCGCCGTACCGGTCATTTTCTGATCGGCCAGTTTTTCCTTCTGCCTGGTCTGAATGGATAAATAACCGAATGTTCCGGCTGCGAAAAGGATCACGAAAACCAGGATCCCCAGAATAATCCGGAGTACCCATTTGAAAATCTTTTTCATCAGGTTATGAAGGTAAATGATTTCACTTTACAACGCAAGAAGCCATTCCCCCAAAAAACGAAAGCTGCCTTCCGGATCACCCATCCGGAAGGCAGCATTTCTCTAACCTAAAACCTCACTAATACCCCGGATTCTGTCCGTAGTCGTTGGTAGTCCGGGTAATCTGATTCACAGGGATGGGGCGCATGACATGGAAATCCTTGATATTGGGTTCTGCATCCCAGTTGTATGCCCTGACCCGTTCAAGAAGTTTTCCTGTCCGTTTAAGATCCAACCAGCGGCTCTGCTCCCCGAAGCATTCCCTGGTCCATTCATCCAGGATGAAGTCCAGGTCCACATCGCCGGCGGTCACTTCAATATCAGCTTCCCTCCCCGGGTAAGCTGCCCTGCGGCGGATGGTATTGATGTATTCCACCGCATTGCTGGCATTGCCATCCCTTCCCAGCATGGCCTCGGCAGCAATCAGGTAGGTTTCACCAAGCCTGTAGACGATAAAATCGCGTGAACCCCTCATTTCATTCAGGGACGGACGGAGGTTGTCATCGATCTTCCAGGGTGACGGGAAGATGTTGATGTTGGGACTGTTGGCGTTGTTGTTATCCGCTCGCCATTGATCTGAACGGTACAGGCACCAGTCCTGATCGATCTCATCCGTGTTCCAGGTAAACAGGTTGACGCCCGGAAGGCGTGCCCTGATGGCGGCGGTGTCGAATTCGGCCGCACTTTTATCTGTGATCCAGATGGCCGTATCGCCCACCTCGGCTCCCGCGGGAATGTTCCGGTCTGTATTGTAAAGCCAGACTTTCTGGAACGATTTGTCGTACCTGGAATCCACGTCCAGGGGCCGGAAATTCTCCAGCATCCACCGGGTGGGCCGGAAACGGATCCAGGGCCGTCCGTACCCGTGACCCAGCGCACGGTCCAGTCCGTCGTTAAAGACTTCATACCAGGGCCTGAAATAGACATGGGTCCTGTTCCCCTCATCGTTCAGCAGCATATCCGGGGAATACTGGATCGACCAGATGATCTCATCATTCTGTTCACTCTCGGTAGTATGGACCAGTCCCCCGCTGCCATCATCCGAGTTGTAGATCCGCTGATAATCATCCAGTAGCACCCGGTCCGAGTTATTAATGACTTCCAGGGCAAGGTCAGCCGCTGCGCTGAAATCTGCAGTTTCCTGTCCGAAATCCTGGTATGCCCTGGTCAGATACACCAGTGCCAGTCCATGCTGTGCGGCGGGTTTGGTGATCCTGCCCCACTCGGATTGCGTCATGGGGAGCACATCGATGGCATCCTCCAGGTCGGCTATGATCGCCTGATAGATATCGCTTTCCGGGTCCCTTTGTGCTTCGGTCTCCACCCCCACGGTCTCTTCCAGGGTCAGGTGGACCGGTCCCCAGAACTGCACCAGCAGAAAGTAGTAGTGGGCCCTGAGGAACTTGACCTCACCCACCAGTACCGCTTTTTCATCTTCAGGGATGTCCGCATCCGGCGCCCGGTTGATCACCGCGTTGCAGGTGTTGATCCCTTCATAGAACCGCTGCCAGGGATCCCAGAATGTATAGGATTCTCCGTCCAGGCCGGCGATATACTTATTGATGTACTGTGCACCGCCGTGGCCGCCATTCGTATACTCATCGGTTCCGAATACGGTGATCTCACATCCGTCCTCGTCGCCATAGAAATCTCTGAACCTTTCATACGCCGCATTGACCGCATCCCTGAAACCATCCGGTGTGTTGTAATGGGTGTCCACGGTGACCCCTGAAACGATCTCCTCTTCCAGGACGTCACAGGAGACGCCGGTCAGCAATGCGACGGAAACTACGAACAATAGATATGTTATTTTTTTCATTTTTCTCATGTTTTAGCATCCGTTATCAATTAAAAATCAACCATTAACCCGAATAAAACCATGCGGGTTGACGGAACCTCCGCTGAAATGTATCCTCCATATTTCTCCGGATCCAGTCCATCCTGGAGGTGGGACCAGATGAAGAATGTATCCAGGTTCAGGTAGACTCTCAGCTTCTTCACGCCGATATTGACAAGTGGTGTGCGCGGAACGTTGTACCCCAGCTGTACATTCTTGATCTTGAAGAAATCTCCCGGGTAGTAACCCCTGGTGGAGCTGTATAGCGGATATTCCCTCGAACCGTCGGGTTTGGGATGCTCATTGGTAGGATTGCTCTCGGTCCAGTAATCCACGTCCAGGTTGTTGTAGCGTCCCTGGAGG
>JBNJEV010000095.1:0-8569 GCA_051746185.1 Bacteroidota bacterium | reverse complement strand
AATACGGGGGACCGCTTTTCTGGGCGCATTATTCCTATCTGGGACTGGACCCGAGGAACCTGGAAGATGCCTATTCGGATTACTGGCGGCATAATGTCAACCATACCCTGATCAACCATCACTACTGCAGGGAAAACCCCAAAGGATACAATGGGTACAGCGACCACTGCTGGGGACTGACCGCCAGCTATTCCATTGAAGGATATGCGGCTCACAGTCCGTCCAGGGACCTGGGGGTCATCTCCCCCACTGCAGCACTCTCTTCTTTCCCGTATTCCCCGGAAGAGTCCATGAAGGCTGCCCGGTTCTTCTATGATTCTCTGGGAACCCGGCTGCTGGGACCCTTTGGCTTTTTCGATGCCTTCAGCCTGGAGCACGACTGGTTCCCGGAAAAATACCTGGCCATCGATCAGGGGCCCATTGTGGTGATGATCGAAAATTACAGGAGCGGATTGCTATGGGATCTTTTTATGGAGAACAGGGAGATCCGCGAGGGACTGAAAAAACTTGGATTTGACGAAATAATGTAAATATGGGTACACCATACACCAGAACATCTGCAACCGGGTTCACCGGGATCATCTTGATCACCATCCTGTTGAACGGATGCGGGACCGGAACCCTGGAACTTGTGGAGGATATTGCGCTGGAACGAATGGCCGATTCGGTTCTGGCTCTGATGACCACCGGGGAGAAACTGGGTCAGATGAACCTTCTGACCAGCGACTGGGATGTGACCGGTCCCACCATGCGGGAAGCCTACCTCGAAGATATCCGTGCGGGCAGGTGCGGGAACATTTTCAATGCCCACACAGTGGACTATAACAGGGAATTGCAGAGAATCGCAGTGGAAGAGACCCGTCTGGGGATCCCCCTGTTATTCGGGTATGATGTGATCCACGGACACAGGACCATCTTCCCCATACCCCTGGCGGAAGCCTGTTCCTGGAACCTGGAACTGATGGAACGTTCATCGGAACTGGCCGCAAAGGAGGCGGCGGCATCCGGACTGAACTGGACCTTTGCACCCATGGTGGACCTTTCCAGGGATCCCCGGTGGGGAAGGGTATCCGAGGGCAGTGGTGAAGATCCATACCTGGGAGGCCGTATCGCTGAGGTGCGTGTGAAGGGATTCCAGGGAAGCAACCTTGCCGATCCATTCACACTGGCAGCCTGCGTTAAGCACTTTGCAGGATATGGGGCCCCGGTGGCGGGCAGGGATTATAACACGGTGAATCTTTCCGAGATCACCTTCAGAGAGTTTTACCTGACCCCTTACCGCAAAGGGATCGAGGCCGGTGCCGTCACGGTCATGGCAGCCTTCAATGATCTTTTCGCCGTTCCGGCCACAGCAAGCAATTACCTGCTGGACCATATGTTGCGGCAGGAGATGGACTTCACGGGTTTTGTGGTTTCGGATTACAGTGCCATCGACCAGTTAAGGGACCACGGGGTAGCTGCAGACCGGCAGCATGCGGGTGAACTGGCGCTTCAGGCGGAAGTGGATATGGACATGCAGTCGGTCATTTTCGTGGAAACCCTTTCCCGTTCCCTGGATGAGGGGAAGGTCAGCATGGACGAAATCGACGCCGCCGTGAGAAGGATCCTAAAGGTGAAGTTCCAGCTGGGGCTGTTCGATGACCCCTACCGCTACCTGAATGTGGAACGGGAAGCAGAGGTGGTCTTCTCCGGGCAGATGATGGAACATGCCCTCCAATCGGCCCGTGAATCGGTGGTATTGCTGAAAAATGAACCCGCCGGCGGTGAAAAGATCCTGCCTCTGGAATCTCCCTCCAGGATCGCCGTGATCGGACCCCTGGCCGATAACCGGATGGACATGCTGGGCAGCTGGCATGCCGCCGGAGATCATACCAGCGTGGTCACACTCCTGGAAGGGATAAAAAAAAGATTCAGTTCCTCCGATGTCAGGTATGAACAGGGTTGTGATTTTTATTCACAGGACCGCTCCGGGTTTCCTGCAGCCCTGGATCTGGCAAGGAATTCCGATGTTGTGGTTCTCGCCATCGGCGAAACACAGGCCCACAGCGGGGAGGCCGCCAGCCGTTCCATCCCCGATATTCCCGGGATCCAGGAAGAACTGGCCATCGAGCTGATCAATACCGGGACACCTGTGGTGGTGATGATCATGGCAGAACGGCCCCTGATCTTTCCCCGGCTGAACGATCATGCTTCAGCCATCCTTTATGCATGGCACCTTGGCTCGCGGGCTGGGGATGCCCTTGCGGATATCCTGTCCGGAGCCTATAATCCGTCCGGGAAGCTTGTCATGAGCATTCCCAGGAACGCGGGACAGATCCCTGTTTACTATAATGCTAAACCTACGGGAAGACCTGCCGATCCGGAAAACAAGTACACCAGTAAATATCTGGATATTCCCAACGATCCCCTTTACCCTTTCGGATACGGATTGAGCTATACGGATTTTGATTACAATGGGATCTCCTTGCCGGATACGGTCATGGGCATGAACGATACCCTGAAGCTTTCTGTTTCGGTCCGGAATTCCGGCGAACGTGACGGGCATGAAATTGTTCAACTCTATGTAAGGGATCTTGTGGCAAGCGTGACCCGTCCGGTCAAAGAGCTGAAAGGCTTTCAGAAGATCTTTCTGCCTGCAGGGGAGGAAGAGACTGTACACTTTTCACTGACCGCAGAGGATCTGAGATTTATCGGAACGGACCTGGAATATATTACAGAACCCGGCGATTTCAAAGTATTTGCCGGAACGGATTCGGAGACGGCCGTGGAAGCCGGGTTTACCCTGTTACAATAAGCCCGGAAAGGGGTCGCGTATGAGATCAGGCAGGGCATGCGCAACAAAAAGTGATGGTATGATACTGAACACACAATATATTCCCATATTCTTAGCGGTCTTTCTCTGGAGCTTTGCGGGGAAACTGGAGGCCCAGACATACCTGTATTTCCAGGACAGCCCCAGTAATGTTTATTATGATTACAGCTGGATGGAACTGACCGCTCCCAGCGAGCTGGAACGTCAGCTGGAACCCGATCTGCGAAAATTCCCGGTGGAATCCGTAATCCCTCCGCAGAACGGGGTGAATTCCCTGAGGCTGAAGTGGCTCTCCAGGGAAGGAGGGAACTGGTATGCCATTGCAGCGGGTGACCACTGGACGGAGAAGGACATCAGCGATACCGATACCATGGTATTCTGGCTGCAGAGCATCGGGGGGATCGACAACCAGGATTTACCCCTGGTCTTTGTGGAGGATATCAGCAACAGGAAAAGTGTATTCATTCCCCTTTCAGACTGGTCGGAAGATCTTCCGGCCGATGTGTGGACCCGGATCACCATCCCCATGTCCCTTTTCCTGGAATCGGGCGACGGAGTGGATTATACGGAGGTCAAGACCATCGGCTTCGCCCAGTCGGTAAGCGACAGTGTCGAACATACCCTGCTGGTGGATAACATGCGGGTGAACAAGGGTGACGGAACGCTGCCCACAGTTTCGGCCCCTCAGGGAGTTACAGCCACTGCTTACCAGCATCATATCGAGATCTCCTGGGACCCTAATCCCGAGGAGTATCTGACCGGGTACGAGGTTGAACGCTCCCTGGACGGGGGAGTGAATTACACTACGGTAAAACAGGTGGATGAGAACACCCTGATGGCTGTCGACTGGGTCAGACCGCTGGGAGACACGGTGCAGGCCACTTACCGGTTGCGAGGACTCAACCAGGCCAACGAACCCTCCGAACCCTCCGGTGCCGTAAGCGCCACCACCTATGAGATGACAGATGAGGAACTCCTGGATATGGTGCAGCGGTATACCTTCCGCTATTTCTGGGATTTCGGCCATGAAGTATCCGGCATGGCCCGTGACAGGACCACATCGGGCAATACGGTCACCTCCGGAGGATCGGGTTTCGGACTGATGGCGATCCCTGTGGGGATCGAAAGGGGATTCATTACCCGGGAGCAGGGTATCGAAAGGGTATTGAAGATCCTGAATTTCCTCAACACGGCCGACCGTTTCCACGGGGCATGGTCCCACCTGATCAACGGCACCACCGGTGAGGCGGTTCCCTTCACCACCTATGACAACGGCGGGGATATCGTGGAGACTGCCTTTGTTGCCCAGGCACTGCTCACCATCCGGCAATACTTCCAGGGAGAAAGCCAGGAGGAGCAGCAGATCGTACAGCTGGCCACCACCCTGTGGGAAGGGATCGAGTGGGACTGGTACCGGAGGAATAATTCATCCTACATCTACTGGCACTGGTCACCCGACTACGGATGGCAGATGAACATGACCGTTACCGGCTGGAACGAGGCTGCGATTGTCTACCTGCTGGCCATCGCTTCCCCCACACACGGGGTTCCGGCCAGTTTGTGGCATACGGGCTGGGCGGGAAGTCCCAATTACGTGAATGGAGGAACCTTCTACGGACATAAGCTTTATGTGGGATGGGATTACGGGGGACCTCTTTTCTTTGCACATTACTCCTTCCTGGGCTTTGATCCCAGGGACAAAGCGGATCAGTATGCCGATTACTTCGAACAAAACAGGAACCATTCATTGATCCATCAGGCTTACTGTGAAGACAATCCTAAAGGTTTTGAGGGCTACAGCCCGGAATGCTGGGGCCTCACGGCCAGTGATGATCCGGACGGGTATATGGCCCATGAGCCTTATTCTTCCCGGGACAACGGCACCATTACACCCACCGCGGCACTTTCTTCATTCCCGTATACCCCTGAAGCATCCATGCCGGCACTGAAATTCTTTTACGGGGAACTGGGAGGGGAGATATGGGACTGGATGGGCTTCAAAGATGCCTTTAACCTGGAGCGGGACTGGTATGCGGATTCCTACCTGGCCATCGACCAGGGACCGATCATCCTGATGATCGAGAACTACAGGAGCGAGCTCCTGTGGGATCTGTTCATGGCAAATCCGGAGATCCGGCCCATGATGGATTCCATCGGGTTCCATGATTCTCCGAACGCCATGGATCCCCTGAAAACAGCCGATGAAATGACCCTGTTCCCGAACCCGGCTGATGAAAGCGTTGCCCTGAAATTCGAGCTGGATGCGGAATCTGAAGTCCGGGTGGAGATCCTCGATCAGGGTGGCAGAACGGTGACCCGGCCGGTACTCCGAAAAATATTCCGTCCCGGTGCCCATAGCATTGAAATCGGTACCGGAAAGCTGACCCCGGGTGTATATATGGTGCGGCTGCTGTCAGCCAACCACCCGGCACGCATAGAGAAACTTATTATTCACTGAATAGTAACCTTTTAAAAAGAAAGGAGGTGTTATTGAAGAACAATCGAGTATCATGTAAAATTCAATGAATGTTTCACTAAAAAAATGTTAACTATGAAAGCAATCGTTACTACTTTTTTATTTGCAGTGTTTGCAGTGGGCCTCAGTGCCCAGTATTCTCTCCCTGTGGATTTTGAGAATCCCATGGAGGATACCGCATGGAACCAGTTCTCCAATGAAGGTGATCTGCCGGAGAATATGGGCATGGCGGAGAATCCTGCCAAGGACGGGATCAATACCTCGGACAGCTGCCTGATGTATGTGGTTCAGGACGGGGCCGATCCGTGGGCAGGTGCTTATTCAGATTATTATGGCTCGCTTGAAGTGACGGCTGACAGGCACATCATGGAGATGATGGTCTATAAGGATAAGATCTCCCCCTGTGGATTGAAGCTGGAACAGGGAGATGGTGAACCGGCCCAGATTGAACTCATGGTGGATAATACCGTGACCGGTGAATGGGAGCTGCTGACCTTCGATTTTACAGATGCCATCGGGAACACCTATACCCGGCTGACCTTCTTTCCCGATTTTCCGGCAGAAAGGACCTCGGGAGGAACGGTGTACATCGACAATATCACATGGGAAGGCGGGACCTCGGTGGATCTGGCAACCACGGAAATGATCCGTGTTTACCCGAATCCTGTATCGGAGGTGCTCAACATCCGCTACCCGGGCATGAGCCGGATCACCATCTCGAATATCGTGGGACAGCAGGTGAAGCATCTGGAGTTCCAGACCACCGGTGAAAAGGTATTCGATGTTTCCGGATTCAATACCGGGATCTACTTCATCACCCTTGAAACAGCTGACGGAACGGTCAGCACCAAGTTCATCAAGGAGTAACCCTCTTGTTTAAATCAATCTGTATGAGAAGAGTCTGTATCAAATGGTACAGACTCTTTTTGTCAAAGTCCAGACTTTTGAGCCAGCCTCTTTTCCTTTTTTGCACTAACTTGATCTACACTTACCAAACCTAAAATTCTTTCGGTATCTCCATCCCCTTCCCGCAGACGGATGTCCACCTTTATCAGCATACATAGATCCTCCCGGACAGTGATATAATTCCTGACCCCTCAGGTCTTCTTTGACCAGGTATCCCTGAGGGGAACCGTGCGGTTGAAGACCGGTTTACCGCCGGTGGTATCCGGATCGACATTGAAATAGCCGATCCGCTGGAACTGGAAATGGTCCATCGGGGTGGTATTTTTCAGGGAAGGCTCCACATAGCCGGTGATGATCCTGAGTGAATCGGGATTGAGGAATTCCATGAAATTACCATCCCTGTGTCCGGCCGGATCGGGGTCATCAAACAGCCTGTCATAGAGCCGGATCTCTGCCTCCAGGGCATGGGGTGCGGATACCCAGTGCAGGGTGCCCTTCACCTTCCTGCCGGCTTCCGGTCCGCCGCTCCGGGTATCTTCATCATAGGTGCAGTAGACCTCGGTGATGTTCCCCTCGCTGTCTTTCTTGTAGTCTTCGCATTTGATGATATAAGCCGATTTCAGCCTGACTTCCCTTCCGGGAGCCAGCCGGAAGTATTTCGTCGGCGGATCTTCCAGGAAATCTTCCCGTTCGATATAGATCTCCCGGGAGAAGGGGATAGTGCGGGTACCCATGGATGGGTCCTCCGGATTGTTGATGGTTGCCAGATCTTCGGTTTTTCCTTCCGGGTAGTTGGTGATGATCACCTTCAGGGGATGAAGTACGGCCATCACCCGGGGTGCCCGTTTGTTCAGGTCCTCCCTGATGGCAAATTCCAGCAAACCCACATCATTGGTGGCCATCACCTTGGTATACCCGATACTTTCATTGAAATTCCGTATGGATTCCGGTGTGTAGCCCCTTCTCCGCAGACCGCAGAGGGTGGGCATCCGGGGGTCGTCCCATCCTTTTACATGGCCCTTCTTTACCAGTTCCAGCAGCATCCGCTTGCTCAGGATGGTATAGGTAAGGCTCAACCGGTTGAACTCGGTTTGCCTGGGCCTGTAATCGTCGGTCATCAGTTTTTCCACAAGCCAGTCATACAGGGGCCGGTGCACCTCGAACTCCAGGGTACACAGGGAATGGGTCACACCCTCGAAATAATCACACTGTCCGTGTGCAAAATCATACATGGGATAGACTTTCCAGGTGGTCCCGGTGCGGTGGTGGGGATGGTACAGGATGCGGTAGATCACCGGATCGCGCATATGCATATTGGAAGAGGACATATCGATCTTTGCCCGCAATACCCTGGAACCTTCGGGGAATTCCCCGGCATTCATCCGCTCGAACAGGTCCAGGTTCTCTTCCACCGGACGGTCCCTGTAAGGACTCGGGGTTCCAGGTTCAGTGGGAGTCCCTTTCTGACGGGCGATCTCCTCGGAGGTCTGGTCGTCCACGTAAGCCAGGCCCCGGCGGATCAGGTCGAGTGCAAAGTCGTACAGTCTGCCGAAGTGGTCCGAAGCGTAATATTCCCTGTCTTCCCAGTCAAATCCAAGCCAGCGGATGTCTTCCCTGATGGAATCCACATACTCCACATCCTCCTTGGTGGGATTGGTATCATCGAACCGAAGATTGCATTTGCCCCCGTACTTCTCGGCAATACCGAAATCGATGCAGATGGCCTTTGCATGTCCGATATGCAGGTAGCCATTGGGTTCCGGAGGGAACCTGGTGTGTACACGTCCCTTGTCCCTTCCTGTCCGGAGGTCTTCTTCCACGATTGCCTCGATAAAATTCGGTCCTTTTTTCACCACCTTAAAATTTTCCTGGTTGTAACTACTTTCTTTCCAGTCAAAAATAATAAAAGTATCTTTGGTTCAAGCTATCATTCATTGCTCGAAAAATTTACGGCTATGGGGAAGATCATCATTGAGGATATGGAATTTTATGCTTTCCATGGTCATTTCAAAGAGGAACAGATCGTGGGCAACCGCTTTCTGGTTGACCTTGAGCTGGAATCGAACCTGTCGGTTCCCGCAGAATCCGATCAGCTGAAGGACGCGGTGAACTACCACCAGGCATACCAGATCGTCAGAAAACAGATGCAGATGAAAAAATCCAACCTTCTGGAAAACATCGCCAAAAGGATTCTTGATGCATTGTATGAAGAACTGCCGGGAGTTGATAAGATCACTGTAAAGATCCGGAAAATGCATCCTCCCATGGGCGGGCCCATCAAATCGGTGAGCGTGACCATGACCCGGTAACGGATTACGGACTCAAACAGGTTACGGACTCAAACAGGTTACGGACTCAAACAGGTTACGGACTCA
>JBNJEV010000094.1:0-8587 GCA_051746185.1 Bacteroidota bacterium | reverse complement strand
AAAGGGAAAAAATGGCCGAGCACGGACTGAACACCTATACCGTGGCCAACGCGGTGCGCAACAGGGTGGAAGGCCCTTACCTGACCAGGTACCGCGAAAAAGGCGAGGAGTACGAGATCGTGCTCCGGTTTGTGGAAGAGGGGCGCGATGAGATCTCCGATATCAAAAATTTTGCGCTCTATAACATGAACAACGAAGAGATCAGGTTGCATGAAGTAGCCGGGATCGAAGAATACTGGTCCCCTCCCAATATCGAACACACCAACAGGCAGCGGGTGGTGAGCATCTCGGTAACACCCTACCAGGTGCCGCTGAATGTGATGGCCGAACAGATCCAGGGAGAGATCAACAACATGGACATGCCTTCGGAGGTATACATTGAGATGGGAGGCGCCGTGGAAGATCTGATGGAATCCATGATGGACCTGACGCTGTTGCTGGTACTGAGCCTGATCCTTACCTACCTTGTGATGGCATCCCAGTTCGAATCCCTGAAGATGCCTTTCATCATCATGTTTTCCATTCCTTTTGCTTTCTCGGGGGTGATCCTGGCCCACCTGGTCACCGGTGTCACCATGAGTGTGATCTCCATGGTGGGCGGGGTGATGCTTGTCGGGATCGTGGTCAAAAATGCCATTGTCCTGGTGGATTATATCAATCTCATGCGGGAAAGAGGCTACAAACTGCATGATGCCATTGTGCTGTCAGGAAGGTCCAGGCTCCGTCCGGTCCTGATGACCACGTTCACCACCATGCTGGGGATGCTCCCGCTGGCCATGAGCACCGGTGAAGGATCCGAGATCTGGAGCCCCATGGGGATCTCGGTCATCGGCGGATTGATCTTTTCGGCCGCGGTGACCATGATCCTGGTACCGGTGATCTACCAGCTGTTCCTCAGGAGGGAAGAGAAAAAGAAGAAAATGGTCGAGTATGACTTTATGAATAACGTGGACGCGGAAAATTGACAAGGACAGATCAAAGAACCATCCTATGATGAAACGAATATGAAAGCAATATTTATTGTCTACAACCAGGCACAGACCGAGAAGGTGGAATATATGTTTGACAAGCTAAATATCAGGGGCTTTACCCGGTGGACCAACCTGACCGGCCGGGGCAGCGTGGACGGGGACCCGCATATGAACACCCACACCTGGCCGGAACAGAACACGGCCAGGCTCGCCGTGGTGGAGGACCACATGGTGGAGCCCATCCTGGACGGTGTCAGAAAGCTGGACGAGGTGAACAAGGATGTGGGCATAAGGGCGTTTGTGTGGAACATCGTTGATCAGTACTGATCGACGATGTTAGTTAGGGGTTAGGGGTTAGGGGAGATAGTAGAGTTAGGTTGGGCTGATCAGCGATGTTGATTATTCATAAGATTCCTCCAGGTGGATCACTTTGGTTCTGGCGGGAATTTCCGACCGATCCTCAAAATATTCCACAAGAATGCCTTCACCCGTCGAGGTGGTATCGGCGAGAAAAATGATTTTCAGGTCGCAGGATTTTTCCGATTCTATGGAAGAAAAAACCTGTGATTCAAATTCCCAGTCATAATCCGAAACATTCCAGTTGACAGGACCGTCAGGTAAGGTCTCATATCCCCAGAGCCCGCCTGACAATCTGATGGTAAGCTGTGCTCCCGGAGGAATATCCGCTGCCATGCTGTACTGAGTTTCCTTTTTAAAGACCGTTTTGTCGCCAAACAGGATATTCTCCCCATAATCACTGAATTCCGGATATTCTATCTGAGCGGTGGCCACAAACCCGGAATTCTGGATAAATTGATCGATATATTTCTCAAAATCGGGCAATGTTACCTCCATTCCCGTCTCTTCATACCTGTTTTCGAGGTTCTCTCTTATGGTGGACAGGTTCAGCCATATGGCATGGTTGATCAATGCCGTACCAATGGTGTAGCTGTTCAATTCCCCGTCTTCCCTGATGTCCAGGTTGATTTCAGCAAGTAATTCCGAAAGTTCAGCCACAGAACGATGTCCCTGCAGGATCAGGGATACGGCCAGCAAAATGGCATGGTCATCTCCCTTTTGTGATATGTCCAGCACTTCAGATTCCGGCATATCGGATTTGGATATGGAGAAAATTTCAAGCACTTCCTGCTGGGCCTGTTTCTTGGCTTCAGTAAATGCCATCCCCTCAGCATACAGATGATATACGCGCTCTCTTTCAAGATGCGATAACAAATTAACATTCAGTGTATTTTTGTCTTCAAGATCAGATAATGCATAGAGGATCAACCGGGCAGAGGAAGGTTCTCCGGAAACTTCATTGAAATAGAATCCATCAGCAGAAAGTTCCACAAATTGTGATGAGAGGTTTATATCCTGCATCTGGAAACTACCCCGGTTATCCGAGATCTGGGCATTAAAATTCCTCCCTGTCTGGATAAGCCCGGCAGTAAGTTCTGCCACATTGATGGCCGTCCCGTTCTGGTAGGGGCCTTTCTGCGCCAGGCCTGACAGGTTGTCTATGGATACAGGATGTGTAGGATCAGGATCATCCCTGCTACAGGAGAAGAAGATCAACAGCACGAGTAAGAAGAGTACCTCGATCGTTCTTTCAGGTATTGATTTCACAACATACCCGGATTATTTCAGATACAAGTTAGTGAATTTGTGCGAAAGCCAGGTAAATGTTTTTGATCAAAGACCAATTCCTGCGGTATATCATTTCATCCTTGCCGAAAATCCATTATTTTTGGTATTTACACTCCAAAGCATCATGATGAAAATGAGGATGAACCGGAAATCAGTGCGGATAATTGCGGCAGTGACGTTGCTTGTCTTTGCTGCCGGATTGCCAACCGGATGTGGCGAAGATCCGGAAGGCCGTGCCAGGCAGAGCGGAAAGGAGATCTGGTTCGAGGAGACCGTTCACGACTACGGAGAGATCCCCACCGATGGGGACGGCACCTGTACCTTCACTTTCAAGAATCTGGGGGATCAGCCCATTGTCATCAACCGGGTGCGCAGTTCCTGCGGCTGTACCGTTCCTTCCTGGCCCCGGGAACCGGTGGAACCGGGAGAGACCGGGAAGATCTCCGTACGGTATAATACGGCCCTTACAGGGACTTTCATGAAATCCGTCTATGTTTACTCGACCGCCTCCAACTCGCCGGTAAAGTTGCAGGTCAAAGGGAAGGTGGTTCCCCCGGAGAAGATCATATCCGGAATTCCGGAAGAAAAAACATACTGAAATGCCACTGATATCCAAAAAAGGCCGGCAGATGCCCGCCTCTCCCATACGGAAGCTGGTCCCCTTTGCCGAAGAGGCAAAAAAGAAAGGAAGGACCGTATACCATCTGAACATCGGTCAGCCCGATATCAAATCCCCGGAGGTGGCGCTGGATGCCCTGAAGAAAATGCCCGATGAGGTCATCCGGTACAGCCATTCTGCCGGCAACGAAAGTTACCGCAGGAAACTGGCTGATTTTTACCGGGGAATTGGTCTGGATGTGGAGTACACCGATCTGCTGATCACCACCGGCGGATCGGAAGCGGTATCCTTTGCCCTCCATTCCACCACGGATCCAGGGGATGAGGTGATCGTTCCCGAGCCCTTCTATGCCAATTACAATGGTTTTTCGATGGCTGCCGGGGTCAGTGTCGTTCCCGTCACCGCAGATATCCATACCGGTTTTGCCCTTCCTCCCGCGGAAGAATTTGAGAAAGCGGTCACCGACCGTACCCGGGGCATTATCATCTGCAATCCCAACAATCCAACCGGGTATCTCTATTCCAGGGAAGAACTGGATGCACTGGGAAGGATCGTTAAAAAACATGATCTCTACCTGTACTCCGATGAAGTATACCGGGAATTCTGCTATGACGGGAAAAAACATGTCTCGGCCATGGAGCTGGAAGGGCTGGAAGAGCATGTGATCATGATGGACAGTGTCTCCAAACGGTACAGCATGTGCGGAGCCCGGGTGGGCGCACTGGTCACAAAAAACAAAGAGGTGGTCTTTGCCGCGCTCAAATTTGCACAGGCCAGACTGAGCCCCCCGTCACTGGGACAGGTGGTCGGTGAAGCTGCGCTGGACACACCCGATTCTTATTTCCGGGAAGTATACCGGGAGTATATCGAAAGAAGGGATTTCATGGTCAGGGCGCTCAGTGAAATGCCCGGTGTGATCTGTCCCACACCCGGCGGAGCCTTTTATACGGTGGTCCACCTGCCGGTGGATGATACGGACCGGTTTGCCCAGTGGATCCTCAGTGACTTTGAATACAAAAACCAGACGGTGATGATGGCGCCCGCTTCCGGTTTCTATTCCACGCCCGGACTGGGAAAACAGCAGGTCCGCATCGCCTATGTGCTGAAGAAGGAAGACCTGGCCCACGCCATGGAAACCCTGGCAGAAGCTTTAAAAGTATATCCGGGACGGATAGGATAAACTTCTTCTGGACGCGCGGTTGATCACCGTGCTCGAATACCGGGGGCCTATCTTCTGCCGCTGTTTCTCATAAAGACCAGGAACCAGGAATATTGATAATACTTTGAACCCTCGTTATTAATGGTTTTTTCATCCTCCTGAGAAAGAACCTTAACGATCATGTCTTCCCCGGGCATCCAGTCCGCCGGTGCCAGCAGGTTATTGTTTTCATAATTTGCCTGCAGGGCGAGCAGCGTTCGTTTCATTTCATCCACACTCCTTCCCACCTCATTGGGATAAAAGAAGATGGCCCTGATTATATTCTCCGGGTCAATAAAATATACTCCCCGCACATTATGACTAACATCCGCAGTCGTATGGATCATGCCATAGAGGCTGGCAATGGCCATGTCATTGTCGGCCACCAGTGGAAATTGAATTTTTTCGGTGTACCTGTCCTTGTAATCCATCATTTCCATGGCAGCCTTCCAGCTCTGGTGTTGTTCCAGAGGATCGATCGAGACCACGGCAATCTTTGTCCCCATTTTCTCAAAGCTTTCCTGTTCGTGGGCCAATTCGAGGATCTCGGAAGTGCAAACAGGTGTGAAATCCTTGGGATGTGAGAACAGGATCTTCCAGTTATTGCCGAAATCTGAAGGAAAGTTGATCTCCCCGTTGGTCGACTGGGCCGTGAACTCCGGGGCCTTTACTCCGATCTTTGGAATGGCAACTTCCTGTGCATGGATCCGGGCAATGGCCAGAATGGCTAGAATTGCTAATAAAGCTGTTTTTTTCATAGTTATATTTTTAATTTGAGATTTCTCCGTGAATCGATACGGCAATCGTGCCGGACGGATATCATGAATTCAATCTAAAACATCGCCCATTGTATTTTGTTCATTTTCCGGAGAAGAATCCTCCGAGCGGCGGTTCTCCGCAGCTTGCTGCCTTTTTAGAAATAGATCTTTTTTATCTGATTATTAACTTATTTAATGTCATTACGTCTAAAAAATATCGTACGGTAGATATATTTTAGCAGAAAATCACCATATAAGTATAGTAACCGGATAATTTATATCGAATCGCTGGGGCTAAAATAAATTCAACGAAATTTTCCGTATTAAAGGTCCGGTCTGCTATGATTTCGTTACTTTTGCCCCGTTTAATCACTTGATACAGCAACATTTGGAATTTAAAGATTTTGGATTTGATCCCAGCCTTCTGGACGGGATCGACAGCATGGGTTTTGAGTCACCCACCCCCATACAGGAAAAAGCCATTCCCGCCATTATGGAGGGAAAGGATGTGCTGGGTTCGGCTCAGACGGGTACCGGGAAGACCGCAGCATTCCTGCTGCCGGTGATCAACCGCGTCATTACCTCCCAGAAGGTGAACCGGACCCGGGCCCTGGTGATCGTGCCCACCCGCGAGCTGGCCATGCAGATCGACCAGCATATGGAGGGCTTCTCCTATTTCACCCCGGTGAGCTCCATCGCGGTTTACGGAGGAGGGGACGGGAACCTGTTCACCCAGGAGAAAAATGCGCTGATACAGGGCACCGAAGTGGTCATCTGTACCCCGGGAAGGATGATCGCCCACCTGAACAACAACTATGTCAATTTAGACGGACTGGAAACACTGATCCTGGACGAGGCGGACAGGATGCTGGACATGGGATTCTACGATGATATCATGAAGATCATCAGGCATCTCCCGGAAAAACGGCAGAACCTGATGTTTGCCGCCACCATGCCGGATGAGATCAGGAAGCTGGCCAACAATGTTCTTCAGGATCCCGTGGAGGTGAAAATTGCCATTTCCCAGCCGGTGGAAAAGGTCCTGCAGGCAGCATATGTGGTGTATGACCGCCAGAAGCTGCCCCTGGTGGTCCACCTGTTGAAAGACCGGGGACTGAAAAGTGTGATTGTTTTCTGTGCCACCAAGGTCACTGCCAAAGTGCTGGGAAAACAGCTCAAGAGCGAAGGGCTGGTGGCACAGGATATCCACTCCGACCTGGACCAGTCCGAACGAAAAGAGATCATGCGGCTTTTCCGGAACCGCAAGATCAACATCCTGGTGGCCACCGATCTGCTGTCAAGGGGGATCGACGTGGAGGATATCGAACTGATCATCAACTATGACGTACCCCGGGAAGGAGAGGATTACATCCACAGGATCGGCCGCACCGCCAGGGCTGAATCGGAAGGGATCGCCATTACACTCATCGGGGAAAAAGAGCAATCCCAGTTCTCCAGGATTGAGAAACTGCTGGACAAACCGGTAACCAAGGCCTGGGTTCCCGAGCAATTCGGAGAGGCACCCCCCTATGAACCGGGCAGGTACAGAGGAAGCAGCCGGGGGAAGGGCCGCGCTAAAAGCAGCCAGGGAAGAAGCCGCCCGAAGAGTGGCGGCCAAAGCCATTCGAAGAGCGGCGGCCAGGGCCGTCCAAAGAGCAGCAGCAAAGGTCGTAAAAGCAGCTAGAAACAGGTCAAAGATCCGAAGACCGATCCCGGCGGAAAAAGTTCTCACCGGTAAATCAGGTAAGGGTCGCGCTGTTTTCTGAATTGTTCCAGATCATCCTGCCAGCTCTCCCTGATCCTTGATTCGTCCCACCCGGCAACGATCTGTGTTCTCAATTCACGGGTGCCTGCCAGATTCTCAAAATAGGGAGTGAAAAATTCCTCCCCGCGGGGATACTGCCCGTATGCATCCAGCAGCCAGTGCAGAAAGATCCTGTTCCATCCTCCGGGTGGATCGAAATCCCTGAGGTCTTTTCCATGACAGCGTTGTCCCTCCAGTTTCGGATCGGAGGACATTCCGGGAATGGGGACCGGGATAAAACTGAATTCCCCTTCCAGCTCGGGATGTCCGTATATCTGGAAGGGCATCATGGTACCCCTTCCTTCGCTGACCACCGTGCCTTCGAAAAAACAGGTGGAAGGGTAAAGCCGGATGGCCTGGCCGCTGTTCAGGTTGGGAGACGGGGGGACCGGCAGAGAATAAGCCTTTCCCCGGTAATAGTTCTCACAGGGGATCACCCTCAGATCGCACCGGAGCCCGCCTTCCAGCCATCCCTCCCCGTTGATCATCCCTGCCAGCTCCCCGATGGTGAGACCATATACCACCGGAATGGGATGCATGCCCACGAAGGAGGTGAATTCAGGTTCCAGGACCGGGCCATCCACGTATCCGATGTGGGGATTGGGCCTGTCGAGGACGATAAGCGGGACATGGTTCTCCGCGCAGGCTTCCATGACATAGTGCAGGGTGGAGATGTAGGTATAGAACCTGACCCCCACATCCTGGATATCAAATAGTACCATGTCCACCCCCGTCAGATCGCCGGGAAGGGGCTTTTTATGCTCCCCGTACAGGGAAACCACCGGGATCCCGGTGGCGGGATCTTTTCCGCTCTCCACCTCAGCTCCCGCTTCAAAATCTCCCCTCAGCCCGTGCTCCGGGACAAACACCTTCATGATCCCCGATACACGAACCCCCCGTGAGAGCAATGTGTCCACCAGATGTCTCCCAACCACCAGGGAGGTATGGTTGGCCACAAGCGCCAGGTTCTTATCCCGGATCAGGGGCAGGTACGACTCCATGCGCTCCGCTCCGGTCCGGATGGGTTCAGGATCGCGGCCGGAGGTCCCGGCTAAGGGAAATTTCACGGTAGATACCTGGCGGTCATACTCCCCGGTGGTGGCAGGGTGGACATCCCCTGCAGGTTCGCCGGTGGTGGCAGGGTGGACAGTCCCTGCAGATTCGCCGGAGATTGCCGTACAGTCCGCCTCCGCCGTGTCCCTGTGGGAAAGGTGCCCGCTCCATGCACATCCGAAACAGAGACCGCACAGGAGGATCCATATGGGAACAGGGACTTTCATCTCACTTTAAATGTACGTAAAACATGAGACTGCTTCAATAGTATTGTGTCTGGACTTCGAAATTTGTTCTGATTCTCTCCGAGTTGTAGGCTGGGCCTGTGATTCTGGTTCTCAGCATGTGATAAGCGTAAAAAATGGGAATACTTTCCTGAGACCTATCCTGTTCAGGAAAAATTTTTTATCCATCCATTCACTATATTGATGCTGTTTGGATAATAAATATCGGTTGCGAAATATTTATTAGAAGAAAACACCCTAAATAGTATAATAATCTGATAATTTATATACCCGTACACCGATTTTCAGCCCT
>JBNJEV010000093.1:0-8743 GCA_051746185.1 Bacteroidota bacterium | reverse complement strand
TGGGATGCAATGTTTCTGGCCATGCCCCTGAAAATGAATGCGTGAAATGGCAGCATAATAAACCAGTAAAGCCTGCCCCATAATCCGAGGGGCCTGAAAGTGGCAGTCTGGTGAAGGACCCGGTCTTTGATGGAAAATTCCAGCCATGCTTCTCCGGGTAATTTCATTTCTGCATACAGCAGCAGCCGTTTTTCTTCCCTGCTGGCGTGGATCACCCGCCAGAAATCGAGCGAATCCCCGGCGGATATCCGGGTAAGGCTCTTCCGGCCCCTGCGCAGTCCGACCCCTCCGACAAGTTTATCCAAAAAACCCCTGAAGACCCATAACCAGTTTCCATAGTACCATCCCCTGTCGCCTCCGATGGACCAGATCCTGTCCAGCACCTTCGGCTCATCCACAGCCGGCACCTCCATTTTGTCTTTGTAGCAACCGAAAGTGGGGACCTCGATCAGCTCAGCGATCCCTGTTTCCAGTGTGCGACTGGACAGTGCATCGGTCCAGCTTGAAATCACTTCCTGCTGCTCTATCCTGTCAAATGCGAGGGCCACTGCATCTTCATAGGGGATCAGCCGAATGTTGAGCAGCTGGTCAAGGTTGTTTTCACTGCCGATGATCTCAATTTTCATGCTGTCTACCAGGTTGACGGCCAGTTTATAAGAAGTGGAAGTAATAAAATAGAGCCAGTAGGAGGAAAGCTTCGGGGTCATGACCGGGACCACGAAAATTTTCCGTCTGAGATTCCGGATCCTGGCAAATCTCAGAAGCATCTGCTTGTAGGTAAGTATTTCCGGTCCCCCGATGTCAAAACTCCTGCCATAGGTTTGTTCGTTCAGAAGGACCCCCTTCAGAAACTGAATGACATTGCGGATTGCAATGGGATGTGACCGGGTATTCAGCCAGCGGGGTGCGATCATCACCGGCAATTTCTCCACAAGGTCCCTGATGATCTCGAAAGAAGCGCTGCCCGATCCCACGATGATCCCTGCTCTGAGTGTTGTCAGGTGGAAGGAGCCACCAGAGAGGATATCTTCCACAGCTTTTCTTGAGGAAAGGTGCTTCGACAGCTTCTCCTCGTTGATGATCCCGCTCAGATAAATCACCTGGTCAGCATTGGTTTCCTGGATCCTGTCCCGGAAGTTCTCTGCGGCTTCTTTCTCCAGGGTTTCAAAATCGCCGATGGATGTTGACATGGAATGGATCAGGTAATATGCCGCATCGATGTCTTCAGGAATCCGGTCAAGAGATCTTTTATCCAGAAAATTCACCTCGATCACCTCGATCTCTCCCGAGGGATACCGGGAGTGATCAAACCGGCTTTTATCCCGCACACAGCAGATCACGGTATGTCCGTCGGCCAGCAGGACGGGAAGCAGCCTTTTCCCGATGTATCCTGTTGCCCCCGTAAGCAGAATTCTCATCTTTCTGAGGTGTTACACCGTGTTACACAATAATGGTACCTTCCATTGAATCACCGTATTCCATTGCCCGGCCATGTTGATGCCGCCATCCGCTGTACCAGGCAAGGATAGCATCGATCTCATGCCAGTTGTAGGGTCTGTCAGCTATCCTGACCGGGAGGACCGATGCCAGGTTTTTCACAAAGCGGTCTGCATTTTTCCGGTAGGTCTGTTGCTGTTGTAGAGATGCTGCCAGTTGTTTCGGATACGTTTCAATGAAACGGGAACCGGGATACTGACTTTTCAAATGCATGGCCCGGGCGGTGAGTCCACCGATAAACATAGGCGACATAGCCTTTAATTTCCGGTCCGCCACCCGGTAAAAAAAATCATCAGTTTTGTCGTAATAAGCCCCGGGAAGGGTCAGTGGCGCATCGATATAAATCTTCAAGGGCTGTAACTCATGGACATAGTTTCTGATGAAGGTATCGGCATCATCTTTTCGTTGGGAGCAGTCAGCTTTCAGTTCTTCATCTGATTCAAAACAGATGGCGGTGGTTCCTGCATACCTTGATCCAAAGTCAATACCAATATGGGGGACCGGGTGCATTGTCATGGACTTCAGAATTTCAGATGAAGGGCGATTCCCAGTGCATCGGAGATGGGAGTAAAGGACAACTGTTCCAGGAAATGAATCCTGTGTCCACGCTGAAGACCGTACAGGACCAGGTCGAAAACGAAAAGGAAGGCCCCCTGCAGGATCACCGAGTTCCCGTAACCCTTGAGCCTGAACCTGTTTTTAGGGTATTTGTCAGAGAGATGCCTGAGCAGGAACCCACCTCCCATATATGCCACATCCAGGCCGGCATTGATCAGAAAAAGATTTTGCGTGTTCAAGTGTTTCTCAAGGATCCTGCTCTTTTCCCATGTGCTGTAATCTGCAGTGATGTTGCTGTATAGCGTAAATCCTGCTATGGAAAGGTTGACCACATTCCAGAACAGGTTCATCTGGTGGAAATACCGGTTGCTGCCGGAATTCTTGATCCACCCGTAAGCTCCCGTTGAGATGTTGAGGATGGCCCAGGAGCCGAGAACTACCATGCCGGTATTGTTGATACTCAGGCTTTCGGAATAGAATTCGTTGTACCCGTTCTGGCCCGTGACCGGCGTGGTAACAAGCCACAGGAACAATGCGATAACGAATATCCGGTTCAGCTGTTTCATATGCTCATTAACAGCCATCGGGGATGTTTGTTCGATAACCAGTCGTTTTTCCACATCCCGGTAGACTGTTGATTTTTTGTGTTGTAAGATCCAGGCAACCGCCATAAAATCTCCACCGGATGCTGCATTAATATGGATCTGGTTAAATTTTGGGGCCCAAACCCACACATATATATTTTATCCATCCATTAGCTAAATCGATGTTGATTTGGATAATAAATATATGTTGGTCGATATTTTATAGAGCAAAAGAACTGAAATAGTATAATAAACTGATAATTTATGTTTGCCGTGCCTGATTTTCAAGCGCTAAAATTTCGGGGTAGGTCCTGTCAATACCTTCCGAATGTTCTTACTTTCTTTTTGATCTTTTTTGAAAGCTCATCGGTAAGGTCTTTTTTTTCCGCCCTCCACAACCAGTTTCCCCGGGTGGTGGAAGGAAAGTTCATCCTGGCCTTCTCATCCAGCCCCAGCCAGTCCTGCATGGGGACAATGGCCAGCCGGGCCGGGGAGGCGTAAGAGAGCCTGATCATCTCCCTGTGTACGTTTTTCCCGGTCACCTTTTTTCCGGTAAAGGCCCTGATCCGCTTCAGGTCTCCTTTGCCGGCCTCTTTTCTGAACCATCCTTTCATGGTATTGTTGTCATGGGTGCCGGTATAAACTATGCAATTATAGGGGATGTTGCCGGGATAGTGATGAGAGAAGGGCATCTGAGGACCGAAGCCGAACTGGACGACCTTCATGCCCGGCAGATCATAATGATCCCTCAGGTCATAAACCGCCTGGTCGATCTGCCCCAGGTCCTCGGCCACAAGCGGCAGGTCGGGAAACCTGTTTTTGATCGCATCGAACAGCCTGGTCCCCGGGCCCTGGCTCCAGTGACCCTTCAGTGCCACCCGGGCATCGGCCGGGACTTCCCAGTAGGCTGAGAATCCGCGGAAATGGTCCAGTCTCAGCAGGTCAAACCACTGCAGGTTTTTCCCGATCCTCCGGAGCCACCAGCTGAATCCATCGGCTTCCATGGCCTGCCAGTCATACAGGGGCATGCCCCATAGCTGTCCGTTTTCATTGAAATAATCCGGGGGGACACCGGCCACCGATTCCATGGACCCATCCGGGTTCAGCCTGAAAAGATGCGGATGGGCCCATACATCCGCACTGTCATGGTTGATGTAAATGGGCAGATCTCCCAAAATATCCACACCTCTCTCATTGGCATATGCCTTCAGCTGTTTCCATTGCTCGATGAAAATGAACTGTGCGAAAAGAATGCGGTCAACTGCATCCCGGTGTTTCACGCGGATCCGCTCCAGTGCCGTCTGATCCCGGTCACGGTATTGTTCGGGCCAGTCAATCCAGGTTTTTCCGGGATACTTTTGTTTGAGTGTTTCAAAAAGGGCATAGTCATTCAGCCAGTATGCCTCCTCCTCCAGAAATGTTTCATACCTGTCCCTCAATTTGGACGGTCCTGATTTCCGGAAAGCCCAGAAAGCTTTTTCCAGAAGATGGTTTTTTGCCTTTTCGGCCAGCGGATAATCGGCCCGGGTGGTCTCATCCCTGTGAAACCTGCGGGGATCTGTCCCGTACAACAGGCCTTTTTTGACCATGTCGTGCGGATCGATCATCAGGATGTTCCCCGCAAAGGCAGACCGGGAACTGTAAGGTGAATGACCGGCGCGGGGACTGATGGCGCTCAGGGGAAGGATCTGCCAGTACCTCTGTCCCGCACGCTGCAGGAAATCGACAAATCCGTATGCACCGGATCCGAAATCGCCAGCTCCGTAATCACCCGGCAGGGAAGTGATGTGCATCAGGATCCCGGCTCTTTTTGCAGGCTGGTTGGGAATACCCCTCAGAAGGGCAAAAGGCACCGGTTGAAACAGTTGCTTCACCTGGAATTTTCCATTCCGGCTCACGATCTCACCGGTCATCAGATTTTCCCATTTCAGGGGGGCCAGGTCCGGCAGCCTGATGCGGGTATCCTCCCACCGGTGATCTGCGGGCATGGCTGCGGTATTCAGGGGGACTGCAACAACCAGGTGCTCGTCCCGGCAGGATCTGCAGAAGGCCATCAGGTGTTCTTTGTATTTCCCCTTCACCCGGAGGGGAATGTAGCTTCCCCTGAGGAAAAGATCGGGATGTTCAGCCCGCAACTGAAGCGTCAGGTAGGTGACCCATTGCTTCAGCCTGCCATCCACCTGATGGTTCCACAGCTCCTGCAGCAGTGAAGCCTGATCTTTTTCAGAGGCGCTGATCAAATCATCCAGCTGATTCGACAGCCTGTCGTAGTTGACCGGCCGGCGGTTGTCGGGATCCACGAAGCTCAGGTTCCATCCCTCGCTGCCCTGGTAGATATCAGGCACTCCCGGCACCGTATTCCTGAGGATGACCTGGGTGATCGAATTGATGATCCCGTGGGGAATGATCAATGACAGGAATTTCTGAAGACTGTTCAGGAATGTGTGTTCCGGATCCAGGATCCTGTTGACGAACTCCAGGGTGTACTGCTCATACCCGGTATCGGGTTTGCTCCACGAAGATCTTTCCTTGCCCTCGCGGAGGGATTTGACCAGGGATTCCCCCAAACGGTCCGCAAAGGAGTCGTCCGGACGGCCGTCCATGGGCATATGTCCGCACAGTACCTGGTATATCACATACTCATCAGCAGGGTCGGGGAACTCTCTGCCACCGGCAGTTTTTTTGAGTTTCCGGTTCATTTTCCTCCACGATCCGGTTACTTTTTTCCATGGTTCAGGAAGGTTACTGATCACATTGAGTCTTGCACGGGTATCTTCCCCTCTTTTGGTATCGTGGGAAGAAAGACAATTCATGGTCATGGGTGACCGGTCCTGCCGAAGGATCATCTCCCGGTGAAAAGTGGCAGCTTCGATGCCGAAATATCCCGGAGAATCACCCACTTCGTTATGCGCGATAAAGGGATTGAATGTGTAGAAAGCAGTATCTTCCTTTCCCTTGGCCATCAAAGGTCCGGTGAACTGCATCAGTCGCCTGAAGAACCTGTCGATTTGGATGATCTGGGCATCGTTTTCCGCCTCCTTCAACAGGAACATTCGTTGCAACAGGTTCAGTGCAGTGCTGATTTCGGGATCATGACCGGCTGCCCGTTCAATGATCTCTCTGACGGCATCCCGTTCCTCTTCCGAAAAGCCGGAGGGTGCCCGGTAAATTTTGTAAACCGGGCAGTGGACCATGAACTCCGCAATGGCCTTTCCGAGCTGGTCTTTACTGACCTTTTTCCGGGGAAATATGCCTGTGGAAAAGGCTTCATGGGTAAGCAGTTCGAGATCTCCCCCGAGCCTGTGGTACAGGATCCATCGCTTTTTCTCCAGGAAGATCCTTTCCGGATCGGCGGAAGATTTACACCATTCCCTGTAGTAGCTGTAGAAAAAATCCCCGTTCCCGGACTGGGTCAGCAGGTTGTTGACCAGGGAGAGGAAATCATATCCCGTGGTGCCCTGTACCGGCCACCAGGGGGGCAGCTGTTCATCCTTTTCCAGGATCTTTTCCACGACAATGTACTTCTTTTCTCCGCACAGCTTTCTCAGTTCCGTCAGATAACCGGAAGGATCGTACAGTCCGTCCAGATGATCGATCCTCAAACCATCCACCCAACCCCGGTCCGACCAGGTCTTCATGAGACTGTGGTACAGGTCGAATACCTCCTTCAGGTGGGTATTGATGCAAATAAGCCCGTTGATGGTAAAAAAACGGCGGTAGTTGATCCTCTGCTCGGTCTCTTTCCAGTGAACCGGCAGGTAGGTGAGCCTGTTGACCAGTGCCTGCATCCTTTCCGGGTCATGATTGCAAACATCGACACAACGGTCAATGTGTCCGGTTAGCTCAGGATCCTCGCTATATCCGGTATACATCTTGTGAACATATTCCTGCCAGCGGGCGGCCGCGTGGGGAGAAGGCCGGTCAACAGCTCCGGTTTTTTCCATATCGGACAGTGCGGACATTATGGCCGGATCCTCACCGGTTGAATCCACAGAAAGAATATGGGTATATGCCCGCGCGGATACAGGATATTCGTTGTCGAAATAAGCCAGGTAAAACCCCTCTGCTCCGAAGTGAAGGGTCAGCTCCCCGTCCCTGAGCAGTTCTTCAAGGGACTTCCCGAAAAAGGGGAGCAACAGCCGGTTTCGCAGTTCTTTGTCGGGATGATCTGACACGATATCGAATACATGGTAGTATTCCGAATCCTGACCGTGAACCAGCAGATCGCGGATCCAGGGGTTTTCAACCGAATAGGCCATGTGATTGGGTACCACATCCTGAATCCAGCCCATTCCAAGATCGTGAACCTTCCGGATCAGCGTTTTGAACATCCGGTCCGTTCCAATTTCATCATTCAGGCGCAGGGGATCCGTTACATCATATCCATGCCGGCTTCCCCTGACGGCCTGAAAGAGGGGAGAGGCATAGATGGTCCTGATCCCCAGTTTCTGCAGGTAGGGCAATATCTTTTCCGCATCTTTCAGAGAAAAATCTGCGTTGAACTGCAGACGATAGGTCGAAACCGGATCATAGACCTCCATAGGATCGGATTTACTGCAAGTTTTAACAGACTATTCCTTTACAAGCATGACAATCGCCAGTGGAGGGAGCAGGATGTTAATGGATTGGTCGTGGTCATGGTAGGGCACCGGATGGGCATCCACCCCTCCGAAGTTGCCCATTCCGCTTCCACCGTACTCCTTTGCATCGCTGTTCAAAATCTCTTTCCACCTGGCATCCTCGGGAACCCCGATCCTGTAGTTGTAACGGGGGACCGGCGTCATGTTCGCCACCACAAGCACTTTCTGTCTCTCCTCCCTGTCTGCCCTGAAATAGCTGAGGATAGAGTTCCGGGAGTCGCTGGCATCAATCCAACCGAATCCATCCGCCTCAAAATCATTTTCAAAAAGTGCCGGGAAACGTTTGTATACACTGTTGAGATCTTTCACGAACCGTTGCAGTCCCCGGTGATGGTCATATTCAAGCAAATGCCAGTCCAGGCTGGTACGGTGGTCCCACTCGTTCCACTGTCCCAGCTCCATCCCCATGAAATGCAATTTTTTGCCGGGATGCGAAAACATGTATCCGTAAAGCAATCTGAGATTGGCAAATTTCTGCCAGTAATCCCCCGGCATTTTATTGATCAGACTTCCCTTGCCGTGCACTACTTCATCGTGGGACAGGGAAAGCATGAAATTCTCATTGAACGCATACCAGATGCTGAAAGTGATCTGGTTGTGGTGATAACTCCTGTGGATGGGTTCGTGGGAAAAGTATTTCAGGGTGTCGTGCATCCATCCCATGTTCCATTTCATCCCGAAGCCCAGTCCCCCGGTATACACCGGCCTGGTCACCATGGGCCATGCGGTGGATTCCTCGGCAATGGTCTGTACATCCGGGAATTTCTGGTAGATGGATTCGTTCAGCTCCCTGAGGAACTGTATGGCATCCAGGTTCTCTCTGCCGCCATGCTTGTTGGGGATCCATTCCCCCTCCTTCCTGGAATAATCCAGATACAGCATGGAAGCCACCGCATCTACACGGATGCCGTCAATATGGTAACGTTCCATCCAGAAATGGGCGCTGCTGATCAAAAAGTTCCTGATCTCGTTCCGTCCGTAGTTGAAAATGTAACTGTTCCAGTCCGGATGGTAACCCTGTCTCGGATCCTCATGCTCATACAGGTAGGTGCCATCGAAAAAATGGAGCCCGTGCAGATCATTGGGAAAGTGGGAGGGAACCCAGTCGATGATCACGCCGATGTCATTCTGATGAAGGGTGTCCACCAGGTACATGAAATCATCCGGATCCCCGAACCTGCTGGTGGGTGCATAATAACCCGTGACCTGGTATCCCCAGGATCCTGAGAAGGGAAATTCTGTAACGGGCATCAGTTCCACATGGGTATATCCCATCTCCTTCACATACCCGGTCAGCTCAGCCGCCAGTTCTTTGTAATTGAGCGCACGAAGGTCCTCTTCCGGGGAACGGCGCCAGGATTCCAGGTGAACTTCGTAAACGGACATGGGAGCGGATAATGCATTGTGATGCTTTCGGTCTTTCATCCATTTGCGGTCCTTCCATTTGTAATGGGTTTCCCAGAC
>JBNJEV010000092.1:0-8834 GCA_051746185.1 Bacteroidota bacterium | reverse complement strand
CTCTCTCCATCATTTATTTCCTTTCTCCAGTGCCTCGCTCAATTCTTCGTATCCCTCGAGCTCCCTCATTTTCACGATCAGGTGGCCCGTTTCAAGCTGGGCAGCATCCCCGATGATCTCCATGTCCACGATCCTTTCCCAGTCCTCACGCGCTCCCCGCTTATCTCCCAGTTCAAAACGGCACAGGCTTCTCAGAGAAAGAAGATCCTTGTTATAGGGGAATATCTTTACCGCCTGGTTGAAATGCCGCAGTGCCCTTCTTGGATTTTCGTTCTCAAACAATGCTTCGTTCCCCCTCTCAAGGTGCATCTTCGCTATTTCAGTCAGGTTATAACTGTCATCGGGGACAAAAACGAGCGATACTTCCTTTTTCATCGGCACAGGTTCCCCGTTCAGAAGACCCGGTTTCCACATGCCCCGGGTCTGGGACAATGCCCTGATCATCTCCTGGTCAATCGCCTCTGACACACTGTTGATCACATGAAAGTCGGTTAATTCTCCTTCGGTGGTGACCACAAATTCGACCACTGCCGTGCCCAGATGTTCCCTGTTCCTTGCAGATTCCGGATAGCGGACATACTGATCCAGATAATCCTCAATGGTTTCGATATCCTTTCCAATCCACTCCGTCCCTTCCGCGGTAAATTGCGGTGAAATGATGCTGTCCTTCTTTTCCTGTGCGACATTTCCGGTCCCGTTGACTGTAACAGCAGCCAGAACCAGAGCAGCAACAATACATAGTATCCTTTTCATCATGTAACTTTTTCTTTTTAAAGATAACCATCTGCAGTTTATGATCAACAGGTTTTTTTCCACCGGAGAAGGGAATACCATCACTCAACCTACATGATAGCCCTGACTGTTTGTCTCCCGTGCTCTGAAAACCGCATATTTCTCGTGGTCCAGGGGATAATCCCAGCATCCCATCCGGTGGAACATCTTCCCGCCGAATCCGCTCTTGAACCGGTGAAGTCCGTGCATGGGGTGGGAAGGGTTTGCATTGGGTGCTGTCCCGAACATATCATATTCACTGCATCCGTGCTCACGGGCCATACGGAGGGCCTCCCACTGCAGCGAATAGGTGGCCATGAGGTGCCTGTTCCTTCCTGACGAGGCCCCGTACAAATAGGTGCCGCACCGGCCTGACAATCCCAGGAACATTCCCGCCAGGAACTCCCCCTGATGTTCGGCCATCAGCAATTTTACACGCACAGGAGAAGATCCGTCTTTATCACAGGCCTGCAGAACCGGGCGGAAATAATCGATATCGTGCAGATAGATGCCGTTTCTGGAAGCGGTCTCCCGGTAGAGGGAATACCAGGCATCAAGCATCTCCATTCCGTAACTCCCGACACTAACGCCTCTGCGGACGGACAGGCGAATGTTGTAACGGGTTTTCGGCTTCATGGATTTCAGAAGATACTCGCCACTGCAGGCAAGGTTGATAAAATAGGTATTGGTGGGAAGAATATCCGACTGGCTCTTGAACAGATTCCATTGCCTGGTATTGAAGTTCACCCTGAGTTCCTGGTTCCTTGCTGGGGGCGGACCCATCCAGTTGCCCATGGAATCAAAATAATCCCTTTCCCGTGCCCACTGGTTTTCCCAGGGCAGATCGTAACGGATCAGGATACAACCGGCCGGGAGATGCCTTCTCAACTCTTCCGACAGCTCCTCCAAAAAAACTCCATGGTTCTCGGCCTCCGGCTCTTCTTTCGGGCCATAAGGCACATAGGCAATGGAATGCACTGAATCGAGATGCCGTACCAGTACCAGAAGATCATCATGGTTCAGCTGATGACTCTCCCCCACCGGATGGAGCAGGTCACCGGAGGCTTCATAGGCAAAGGCCCGGGGCTGAACTCCCTGTCTGTTTTTGACCCTTGCCCAGAATCCGGTCTGCTGAAGGATCCTGCTTTTCTGTATATCCTGTATTTCTTCAGGCTCGACTTTACAGTGCATACAGGGTACTGTCTGTTTGGACTACAAAGTTAAAAGTATCCTAAACCATTTCAAGCTGTCCGCCGATCATCCTGTCCAGTGCCTCACGGATCTGCAGATCTGAAGTGTTCTTCAACTGCAGATACAGGGAAAACGGGTCTACAGTATCATGACCCTCTCTGACCGCACCGGCCAGAGTCCCCGGATCGTATCTCCATATTTCAAGAGTGAACCGACCCTGACCTTCATTCTGGTCCTTCAGGATACCTGCCTTTTTCAGGTCATTGTACACTTTTCTGCCTGCAGCGTAGTGCGGCAGATCCCCGGTTTCAAAATCAATATATGCATCCATTGCCGGGACACCCGAGCGAAACAGAGCGATGCCCGGGGGAAGCTCATTGACCCGGAACTTCTTCCATACAGGGTCCAGCATCAGGTTCAGTACCTGTGTCTCCATCCACAGGGCTTCTTTTCCGGATCTGAAACGGATGCGCTTCTCCTTTCCCCCGAAAACATCCACAAGCCCGAATTTCTCCAGGTCTTTCGCACCCCTTGATACGGCTGCCGGTGTAGCACCCGTTGTCAGGGCAATTTCCCGGAAAGGCCGGTCCTCCAGCGACAGTCCGGGATCCCGGCTGACCATATGGCAGATCAGCAGAAACTGGGCTGAAGGCAATAGTTTTTTACGTTTCAAACCACTGCGCTGCAGGGTGTTGATGCTGTCCAGCACCACCACAGGCTTTCTGCCGGCAACCTTTCTCAGCCGGTCCATCTGCTTTGAGGCCATTTCGGGGTTGCCGCCGGTTCCCTTTGGAATGGCCATGATCAGTTTCCTGCCGAACATGACCACTTCAAAAATCGTATAGGCAGACCTGAGGTACGGGTGAAGTTTCAGAAGAAGGGTCCGTGAAATGCGCCTTGTGATCAGCTCTCTTCCCGCCAACCTGATGATATTTGTTACATCCTGATGCTTCATCATCACACCCCCAGGTAGTTAATGATCGCCTGCTGGAACCGCTCAAGTTCCGTATCCGGTGCTTCATAACTCAGGATGATCAGGCTGCAGGCCAGTTCCGATAGCTTCCAGTCCTGTCTGATGCCAGAGGGACCGGCACAACGGTAGACCCTTAAAAAGTGGTTCTGGACCGGAACCCCGGTGAGCCTTAAAATGGCGATGGCCCTGCGCATGGAAGCGTACAGATCAGCATCAGCAGCACCTGAAATGCTGCGGAACAATTCACTCGCATAATACCTGTAATTGAGTTCATTCATCCTGGAAAGGAACAGTTCAATCACCGGATGCAAATGATCATACTCGTAGTATTTGGGAGTAAATTCTTCTATATGTTTATTTTTTCTAACCACGGTTCGTTCTTACCTCCTTTAACTTTTTGAACAGGTTCAGCTCCTCCGGGCTCAGGTTCTCCGGGATCACCACATTCAGCTGTACGATCAGGTCACCCGCGGACCCGGGCTTTCCGTATTCCGGCATTCCCTTTCCTTTCAGTCTCAGTTTTTTCCCGCTTTGAGAACCTCCGGGCACCTGTATATTCAGCTTCCCTGCAAGCGTGTCCAATTCAATTTTACCACCCAGGACGGCCGTGTAGAGATCCACATCGGCTTTATACACCAGGTCTTTCCCCTGCAATTCGTATTTTCTTTCAGGTTGGACCCGTATTTTTACGTAAAGGTCCCCCCTTGCACCGCCACCCGCTCCCCGGCCGCCTTTCCCCCTGATCCGGAGTTCCTGTCCGTGATACGCACCCGGCTTGATGGTGACCCTCAGTTTTTCACCGTCAACATTCACGATCCTTGAGGTCCCGTGATAGGCTTCTGAAAGGGTAATGTCCATTTCCGCCTTCAGATCATTTCCTTTCACCGGTCTCTGTTGCCTTCCGAATCCGGTCTGGGGTCCCCCCATATCTCCGAAGAAGGCCCTGAAGAAGTCGGAAAATCCCCCACCGGCCCCGGAATCTCCAAACAGATCACCCAGATCGCCCTGGAAAAAGTACTGGCCTCCTCCGGCGGCTCCGGACCTGGCCTGTCCAAAATCATAGCCTCCTGCACCGGCATGCTCAAAATCTTTCCAGTTTGCTCCCAGCTGATCGTATTTCTTCCTTTTTTCAGGATCACGGAGCACCTCATACGCTTCACTCACTTCCTTGAAGTGTTCCTCGGCCTTTTTATCATCCGGGTTTTTATCCGGGTGATATTTCACAGCCAGTTTGCGATAAGCCTTCTTTATCTCATCCTGGCTGGCATCTTTCGATACGCCCAGTGTCTTATAGTAATCCTTGTACTGCATTGCCCCATATTGACATCAAATCACACGCCATTCTTATCTCACATATGTAATCCGACATAATGTCAGTTTCCCGCAGGTTTCAGCCCCCGAAAAGTTCTGCCACATACTCCAGTTCATCGGGGATGGGGATCTGTTGCGGGCACTTTTCCAGGCATTCACCGCAGCGGATGCAGCCGGAGGCTCTCTGCGACTCCTTCAGAAGCCTGAAATATCTTGTTTTTGCTCCCGGATCACTCAGCATATGGTGATCGTTACAGAGTGTGAAGTTCCGGGGGATATCCACACCATGGGGACAGGGCATGCAGTATCCGCAGGAGGTGCAGCTGACCCGCTGCCGGTTATGGAGGATGCGGTTGACCTGTTCGATTGCCCGAGTATCCCTCTCTGTCCAGCGGGAATTGGGAACCGTTGCCGCCAGCTCCACATTCTCTTTCACCTGATCCATATGTGACATGCCACTGAGGACCACCGAGACTTCAGGCTGACGCCACAGCCACCGGAGTGCCCAGTCCGCTTCCGACCTTCCCGGTGCTTCCTTTGCCAAAATTTCCCCGGCCTCCCGTGGCAGTCCGTTTACCAGAGCCCCTCCCCTCAGGGGCTCCATCACCACCACCGGGATGCCTTTCTCTCCTGCATACCGGAGCCCTTCCTTTCCGGCCTGGTAATCTTCATCAAAATAGTTGTACATGATCTGGCAGAAGTCCCACTGATGCGCATCGATGATCTCTCTGAACAGATCAACGCTGTCATGAAACGAGAAGCCTGCATGACCGATCTTCCCGGTCTTTTGAGCCCTCTCCAGGAAATCAAACACCCGGTAGTGAACCAGGTTTTCCCATGACGAACGGTTCAGGGAATGCAGCAGGTAGAAATCGATGGTCCCGGTTTCCAGCCTGGCAAGCTGTTCATCGAGGAAGCGGTCCATATCTTCACGCGAGGCCACCAGCCAGGAAGGAAGCTTGGTGGCCAGATGCACCTTTTCCCTGTATCCGCCGAGGAGTGCCTTAGCCAGGAAAGGTTCGCTGGCACCCGGCCTTGAAACATCATCCGAATGGTAGGTATAGGCCGTGTCAAAATAATTCACCCCCCGGTCGATGGCATAACGGATCATCTTCGTGGCCTCCTTTTCATCGATCCTGTCCACCTCCCGGCCGGACACCGGAAGCCGCATGCAGCCGAAACCCAGCACGGATATTTTTAATCCCGTTTTCCCAAGAATCCTGTATTCCATAGATCAAAGTTAACCTCATGAGGATCATTTTCCAGCATATCCGGTTTATTTTTATTCTCAATTGGAACTCCCCGGGTAGAACTCAATGTTACGATTATTGTTACTTTTATATATTGCAATGAAGGTTGTCGATGCAAGTGACTTTGAATCCCTCTCTTTCATCTTCAGGGGAGAGAGGGGACATCGCCGTGCCGAACGGGTCATGCGGTTTTTGGCCATTGACAAGGTGAACCGTGTCTATGACAATTCGGGGCAATATTCGGGACCGGAATTCACATCCAGGCTTCTGAACGACCTGGGGGTGGAGTATGTTGTCGGCAATGCCGGGCGTCTGAAATCCCTGCCGGAGGGTGCATTCATCACTGTATCCAACCATCCCTACGGCGGTCTTGACGGGATCATCTCCATTGACCTGATGGCCGGGTTGCGGCCTGACTACAAATTCATGGTCAACGAGATCCTCGCCCTGATCAAAACCATGAATGGTAGTTTTATCACGGTTACCCCGATAAGCAACAAAAAGACCGGTGTGAGCAGCTCAAGCATCAAAGGGATCCGCGAAACGCTGGACCATCTGCAAGACGGCCATCCGGTCGGGTTCTTCCCCTCGGGGGCCGTTTCCGATTTCAGCCTGAGAGAGTTCCGTATCCGGGACCGTAAATGGCAGAAAAGCATCCTCCACCTGATCCATACCGCAAAGGTTCCCATTTTGCCCATCCGCTTTTTCGACACCAATTCTGCTTTCTTTTATTTCCTGGGTCTGATCAACTGGAGAATACGCATGCTGAGACTGCCTTCTGAAGTATTCAATAAAAAGGGCAGGAATCCCCGGCTCGGAATAGGAAATCTCATCAGCGTTGAACAGCAGGAACCATTTGACACCCCCGAAGCACTGGGTGTTTTTCTGCGGAAAACGGTGTACGATATGCCGCTGCCCGGCAGATTCATTCCCGGAAAAGATCTTGACTACAGATAAAGGAATATGAAATCACATAAGAACCAGAAAACGATCAGATCAATATTCCGTGACCGGGACAGGACCAACTTGCTGAAGAAACAGGAGGAGATCGCGCTCAGCTGGCTGGTCCGGCGCATACCGCCCTCGATCTCATCCAATTTTCTCACGGGAGTCGGGTTTTTCGGGAATGTCATCGTATCAGGAAGTTTTATTCTGGCGAATTACTTTCACAGGGCTTTTCTGTTCATGGGTCTCGCCGGATTTGCCGTCAGCTGGTTCGGAGATTCACTGGACGGAAGACTGGCTTACTACCGTAATAAGGCAAGAAAAAATTACGGCTTCGCCCTTGACCTCATCATTGACTGGATAAGCATCATCATCATAGGATTCGGCTATATCATTTATGCCGAAGGATTCTGGGAACTCCTTGGCTATGGCTTTGTGGTGATGTACGGCTGGGAAATCATCATTTCCCTGATCCGGTACCGGATCACCGGCAAATATTCCATTGACTCGGGGATCATGGGTCCGACGGAAGTGAGGATCGTTATCGGACTCATCATGGTCGCCGAGATCTTTCTTCCCGGCTCACTCAATTATTCGGCAGCGCTGGTGGTCACCGTTTTGTTTATATTCAATATCATCGATACAAGGAAATTGCTTCGTGTGGGCGAAAAAATCGACCAAAAGAGGAAAAAAGAGAAATCATAGCCTATATTTACTCTCTTCAACCTTTCCTTTATGGGGAACATTACCGTCAGAGAAGTCACCAGCCGTAAAGAACTCAGGGATTTTATCTATTTACCGGAAAAGGTTCACAGGCGTGATCCTGACTGGCTTCCACCCATCTATATGGACGAATGGAGATTCTTCGACCGTAAAAAGAATAAAGCATTCGGCTATTCGGACACGATCCTGTATATAGCCTACAGGGATCACAGGCCGGTGGGCAGGATCATGGGCATTATTAATAAAAGACATAATGCCATGACCGGGGAACAGCACGGAAGGTTTTGTTTCATGGAATGCCATAACGACAGGGAGGTCTTCCATGCCCTTCTGGTCCGGGTAGAGGATTGGGCCAGAGAAAAAGAGATGGAGAAGGTCATAGGACCTCTTGGCTTTTCAGACAAGGATCCGCAGGGTTTCCAGATCGAAGGGTTCGGGTATCCGCAGGTCATTACCACCCCCACGAATGCTCCGTATATGGCCGATCTTATTGCAGGTGAAGGGTATACGAAAAAGGTAGATCTGGTTGAATACCTGGGAAAGATACCCCGGACAATGCCTCCCGTGTATGACCGGGTCATGCGAATACTGAGAAATGTGCACGATTTTAAGCTCCTTGAATTCCCGTCAAAAAAGTTGTTGAAGAAATACATCATCCCTGTCCTCGAACTGATGAATGAGACCTTTTCCGAGATCTATGCTTTTGTCCCGCTGACCGATTCGGAAAAGATGGATCTTGCTGACCAGTATCTTCCCATCATTAACCCGGAATATGTGAAAGTGGTGCAAAAAGATGGTCAGCTCATAGGTTTTGCCGTGGGCATCCCCGATCCGAGTGCCGGGATCAAGGCCTGCAGGGGCCGGTTGCTTCCATTCGGCGTATTGAAGGTCCTGCGTGAATCAAAACGCTCAAAGAAACTGGTGATGATGCTCGGGGGGGTGAAAAAAGAATTCAGGGGCATGGGGGTCGATGTCATGATGGGTGCCAGGATCCTTCAGTCCGGGATCAATAACGGAATGGATACCATCGACAGTCACCTCGTACTTGAAGACAACCTGAAGATGAGGGGAGAATACGAGCGGATCGGCTGCGAGGTGATCAAAAAGTACCGGATCTACCAGAAAGATCTCTAATCAAACAAGAAAAATGCTATCATGACCAGGAAAACATGCATCCCAATCCTTGTATTCATTGCCATCAGCAATTTTGCGATCCATGCCCAGAAACCTGTGGGTGAGAACTGGCTGAAAACGGATGTTCCCGTGGAGGATGCAATCTGTTTTGCCCTGTATACCGTCCATGACAATATCCTGAAGATGACCGCCCAGCTCTACCCGCTGGATGAGGATGTTGACAGGGTGGTAAGATTGCAGGTCCGGCAGGATGGAGACTGGAAAACCATTACTGCCACCACGGTCAGCGAGAAACCTTACGGCTGGCCGCAGGAAGATAAAAAACAATGGACCGCCCATTTTCGCGTGGAGCAGTGGGATCATTCCAGGGATTACCAGTACCGGGTAGTTGCTGCGGATGGTAAAGCCACCTATGAGGGGACCATCCGGAAGGATCCGGTGGATAAAAAGGAGATCGTGGTAGCCGCATTTACCGGGAACGGCAATTACGACCGCCGCCTGAAGCCGGATATCATCAGGAACATCAAGGCACAGGA
>JBNJEV010000091.1:0-8985 GCA_051746185.1 Bacteroidota bacterium | reverse complement strand
CGATTCACCGAAAGTGGTCTCCCTGGAAAATTTTCCGGTGAGCAATCCGCTGGCCAGGGGTACCCTGGCAATGATCCCCACATCCCTTCTGGTGGCTTCACGGAAGAATTTTTCGGCCGGCTTGTGCCTGAACATATTGAAAATGATCTGGACGGTGGCCACATTCTCATAGGTGATCGCCTGCAGGGCTTCCTCCACCTTCTCCACGCTCACTCCCATATGGCGGATCTTGCCCTCCTCCTTCAGCCGGTCAAACAACTCAAAGATCTCCGGTCTGCCGTATACCTCCGGGGGGGGACAGTGCAACTGGATCAGGTCGATGACCTCCAGGCCGCTGTTCTTCAGGCTGTCCTCCACAAAACCCCGAAGCGCCCGGGGAGTGTAGGACTCATTGTTGTGCGGGACCAGCCTTCTGCCGCATTTGGTTGCCACATGGATCCATTCGCTTCTTTCCCTGACCACTTTCCCCACCATTTTCTCGCTGAGTCCATCCCCGTACACATCGGCTGTATCAATAAAATTGATCCCGGCATCCATGGCAGCATTCAGGATGGTTTCGGCATTTTTTTCACTGAATTCCGCTCCCCATTTTCCGCCCACCTGCCATGTTCCCAGGCTGATCTCGGAGACCTCAAATCCGGTTTTCCCCAGTTTCCTTTTTTTCATCCGTATTTTATCTTTTTGTTTCAATGACCACCACGCCGTTGGCACCCCTCGACCCATAGATGGCTGTCATCCCATCCTTGAGCACATTGATGGATCTGACGTCACAGGGGTGGATCCAGTCAATATTTTGTGTAACTGAGCCGTCGACCACATACAGTGCTTCCGAACTGAGGTTGATGGAAGTCGCTCCCCTGACGTAGACCGATCCCCCGGCCTGGGTGGTGTTGACAGTCACCCCGGGGAACCTTCCCCTGATCAGTTCGAAAATATTGGTGTAATTACAGAATTCGTTGTTCTCCTGTTCCAGGTGGCTGACGGCATAATTGAGGTCCTTCTCATCGATGTACCCATATCCGGTAGCCATCTGCCTGTTGCTCTTTGAATCGACAAAAACAAGGTTGACCTCCAGGGTGTCGGTCTTTTCATTGATCCTCCGTGTCACCGGTTTAAAGGCTTTCGGCTTGATCTTGATCACATCCTTCTCTTTGGCCACGATGCTGAACCTGCCCAGTGAATCGGTTTTTACAGCCGATTTAGCCTTTCTGGCAATCACCTCCACATTCTGGAGCGGATACTGGTTGAAAGCCGTCAGCTTCCCGTACACCACCCTGGTCTGGGCGAAAGAAGCAGCAGCCAGAAAAATGAAAAATGAAATAATGAGTGTATGTCGCACTGAAAATGATTTAAACAAAATTAGAGTTATATTGCCTGCGGCGGGGTCTTTTTAACCTGTATGGCGATCAGACGGATGTGTTCGGGTGTGGTACCGCAGCAGCCTCCTACGATATTTGCACCTGCAGCCACCAGCTCCACCATCAGTGGAGCCATCTCACCGGGGGTTTCCGGGAATACGGCCTTTCCGTCCCTGAGGACAGGAAGTCCGGCATTGGCATGGATCAGAACGGGCCATTCGGGTTCCATCTGCCGGATCTGCCTGACGATCTCGATCATCCCCGAGGTACCGTTCCCGCAATTGGCCCCGATCACATCCACCCCTGAATCCCTGGCCATTTCCAGGTACTCCGGGATCCCCGTTCCCATGATGGTCCTGAATTCCTGGTTCCGGGTTTTTTCAAAGGTGAATGTACAGGCCACATCCAGGGAGGTACTGTTTTTTGCGGCCCGGATGGCCAGTCGAGCCTCATCCGGATCGGACATGGTTTCCACCAGGATGCCATCCACTCCTCCATCTGCCAGTCCCATCGCCTGCTTCTGAAAGCCGTCCAGCAATTCCTCAGGAGTGATTTCTCCCATCATCACCATCTTGCCTGTGGGCCCCACAGACCCCAGAACCAGCACATCGTCACCGGCAGCCCTGCGCGAGATCTCCGCCGCCTTCCTGTTGATGAGGTAAACGTCCTTATCCAGTCCGTATGCACCCAGCTTGACGGGACTTCCCCCGAAACTGTTGGTCAGAATGATATCTGCTCCGGCTTCCACGTAACTCCGGGCCACATCCAGCACGTCATCGGGCCTGGACAGGTTCCAGGATTCAGGACATTCATCTGAAGAAAGCCCTTTCTGGTGAAGCAGCGTTCCCCAGGCCCCGTCTGAGACAAGAATTTTGTTTTCCCTGATCTTTTCAAGCAGTGCTCCCATGCCGGTGATCGGATTTTCAATTCCTGACAAAAATAGTTGTTTCATTCCTCTCAATAGGGCAAAGCTGTTAAATAATTCCTTTTTTTTTTTCATATTTATGTCTGATTTGAGTCTGTCTCAGAAAGCCGGTATAAGGTAGCTCCCGGGACCAGGGCTTCAACAATGATCATTGCTATGAAAAAACGCTACATCCCCATCCGTCTGATCCTTGTATTCTCCACTTTCATGATCACCGTTCTGCTCTATGTCGACAGGGCATGTATCTCGGTGGCCAAGGAAGAGATCTCCAGGGACCTGGATTTCGACCTGACCGATTTTGGATGGGTGATGGCCATCTTCACCCTGGGATATGCCCTGTTCCAGACCCCGTCGGGGAGATGGGCCGATCAAAAGGGACCCCGGAGCGTCCTTGCTTCCATTATTTCCATCTGGTCATTGTTCACAGCCCTGACAGGCGCTGCCTGGAACTACGTCTCCATGCTGGTGATCCGGTTCCTGTTCGGGGCGGGTGAAGCTGGTGCCTTTCCCAGCCTGGCCAGGGTGGTATACAACTGGTTCCCCGTCAGGGAACGGGGTATCGTACAGGGGATCAATTTTTCCGGTTCCCGGATCGGTGCTGCCTTTGCCCTGCCGCTGGTGGCTGTGATCATCAGCAATGTGGGATGGCGCATGAGTTTTTTGATTTTCGGATGCATCGGCATTGTTTTCGCTGCCCTGTGGTGGTTCCTTTTCCGGAACACCCCCGGAGAGTCCAAAGCCATCAGTGAACGGGAAAAGGAGTATATCCTCCGGGACCGGGTCGCTGCAGATCCTGCTGAAAAAAAAGGGAAACTCGGTTTCGGGACCATCATCTCTTCCGGGAACATGTGGCTGGCCATGCTGCAGTATGTTGCCAGCAATTTCACCTTTTATTTTACGCTCACCTGGATGTATCCCTACCTGAAGGATCGCTTTGCACTGGGCGGGGTGGAGGCGGGATTGTATGCCATGATCCCGCTTCTGGCAGGTGCGGCGGGGAACTGGCTCTCGGGACTCTGGGTGGACAGTCTCTACAAAAGAAAGAATATAAAGATCTCCAGACGGCTGCCGGCCATCACCGGATTTATACTGGCAGCATTCGGGATGCTGATGATGGCCCGCCTCGATACTCCTCAGGTGACAATCATTTTCCTGGCCATCGCCATTTTTGGCGCGGATATGACCCTGAGCCCTTCCTGGGCATTCTGTATCGATATCGGGAAGGAGAATGCGGGGGCTGTTTCGGGGACCATGAACATGGCCGGGAACCTGGGAGCATTTGTAACCATCATCGCTTTCCCCTATCTTTATGAGTGGACGGGAAGTTTCCAGCCGTTCTTTTATGTGTGTGTGGGCCTGTCGGCCATTGCCATCACCCTGTGGATCTCTATGGATCCGGAAAAACCTGTTTACAAATGAAACTTGCACTGAACACCCTGGTTTATGAAGTGGGCAACCGGGGACCCGAAGAATCCCTGAAAAGTGCCGTGAAATTCGGGTTCAAATACATCGAGTATGCGGGGATCAGGAAAGGGAATCCCGCCACCATGTCCGCCGGAGACAAGAAAAAGGCGGTACGCATTGTAAAAGACAACGGACTGGTCAGTTCCCAGATGCTGATGGTGGCTACCCGGGACACCGCCCATCCCGAAAAGAAAAAAAGGGATGCGGTCCTTGATTATATGAAACAGTGCGCTGATTTCCAGATGGAACTGGGAGGAAGACAGTTGCTGGTTTGCTGGGGCGGCGGATTGTATGAGCAGGGAGTCCCCCCGGAACAATCCTGGATGTACATGCTGGAGAACGTGGGACGGTTCGCAGAGTGGTGCCTGGAGAGGGACCTGCTGGTGGGAATTGAACTTGACCCGCATGTCTATTTCATCGTGAACAGCACCTGGAAACTGGTCAGGGCGGTGGAAGAGCTGGGCCTGCCCAATGTATACCCCAACGTGGATGTGGGTCACCTGGTAATCACCCGGGAAGGACCTGATTCCCTGGAAAAGCTTCAGCGCAGGCTCCTGCATGTCCACCTGAGCGAGACCGAATCCTTTGCCCATACCAACAGCATCCTGGGTACCGGGGCGGTGGATTTCAGGGCTTATGTGGACAAGCTGCTGGAATTGGGGATCGAAGAGAACTGTGTCAAATACGGCGAGCCCTGTGTGGCGGGTATCGAAATGGGAAGCGAGGCCAGCGGAGGGTTCGTGGATGACCCGGACGGCTGGGTACAACAGAGCCTGGATTATCTGGGAAGGATCCTCCCTTCCCTTGAAAGGTGATTCCCGGAGTTCGATTTTCATATGCAATTCATGTATCTTTGGGTAATAAATCGTATGTCATGCATAGAAAATATAAAGGACCAGTTAATAAAGCTGTGTGAAACATATGATATAAAAACTATGTACGTTTTCGGATCAGCTGTTTCGGAGCAGTTTTCCGAGGATAGTGACATGAGCATCGAGGAAACCAAAAAGTTATTGTATGCAGCGTGAAACTTCACATGGAGGTAAGGAAACTTCTTGACAAATCTTTATAAACTGCAAGAGAAGAAGAATGATGAGAATACTGATAGATGCGGATGATGCCGCGACCGGACTGAAAAAAGTGATCGTCGAACACCTGAAAGGAAAAGGAATTGAGGTGGAGGACCTGGACTATATCAATACCATGCCCCAGGCTGCCTACCCGCAGGTTGCATACAACCTGGCCCGAAAGGTGCAGTCCTGGCAGCTGGACCGGGCCATCCTGATCTGCGGGACCGGCCTGGGAATGGCGATGATGGCCAACAAGGTAGAGGGAGTTTTTGCGGGTGTATGCCATGATGTCTACTCCGCCCGGCGGCTGCGCGCCAGCAACAATGCCCAGGTGCTGACCATGGGGGCCCGGGTGGTGGGCGAGGAACTGGCCAAAACCATCGTGGATGCCTGGCTGGAAGCTGAATTCCAGGGCGGAAGGTCCGCTCCGAAAGTGGAAGCCATGCGGAAACTGGAAAAGAAATCCTTCAAAAAATAGAATCATGCAGAAATTCATCAATGATCCCTCCCTGGTGGTGGATGAAATGCTCCAGGGATATGTGAAAGCCAATGCCGGTCTGGTCAGCAGCACCGGAAACGACCGGGTACTGAAATACAAACATGCGCCCGTGAAGGGAAAGGTGGGTATTGTTACCGGTGGCGGCTCGGGACATAAACCCGCATTTATCGGTTACATCGGGAAGAACATGTGTGATGCCGTGGCGGTGGGCGAGATCTTCACCTCACCTCCCGCGCAGATGTTCTATGATGCCATCAAGGCCGCCGATGGAGGAGAAGGGGTGGCCATCCTGTACGGGAATTATGCGGGGGATAATATGAACGTGGACATGGCCATGGAAGAGGCGGAAGACGAAGGGATTCGGGTAAAAAAGGTGGTGGCCAACGATGATGTACCTTCCGCCCCGAAAACAGAAAGGGAAAAACGCAGGGGGGTGGCCGGTGAGGTGCTCATGTGGAAGGTGGGAGGTGCAAAAGCCGCCATGGGAGGATCGCTGGATGAGGTGACTGCCGCAGCGCAGAAAGCCATTGACAACACCAGGAGCATCGGGGTCGGACTGAGCGCATGTACCATTCCCGAGGTGGGTCATCCCAACTTCAATGTGGAACCCGGTAAGATGGAGGTGGGGATCGGTCACCACGGGGAGCCGGGGATCGAGGTGGCGGATCTGCAATCATCCGCCGAAGTGGCCCGCAGGATGTGTGATGTGGTGATCCCCGATCTGCCTTTCAAAAAAGGCGATGAGGTGGTGGTTCTGATCTCCGGACTGGGCTCCACCCCGGTGATGGAACTGTATATCCTGTACAGGGATGTTCTGGCCATCCTTGAGCAGCAGGACATCCGGACAACTATTTCTTATGTGGGCAATTATTTCACTTCACTGGAGATGGCCGGAGCGACCCTGACTGTGATGAAGCTGGATGAAGAGCTGAAAAAATGCATGGACCACGAAGCCGATTCAGTGGGTCTGAGACAGTTCCGGCGAATATAAATATAAAAAAAATGAGTTCATTCAAGAACAGTGACGGATCGGTCATCGTCCAGGAGATGATCCTCGCCATCCGCGAAAACAAGCAATACCTGAGCGATATTGACGGAGCCATCGGTGACGGCGACCACGGGATCAACATGAACAAAGGATTTACCCTGGCCATGGAAGCCCTGGAAAAGGATCCGGGAGATTTCTCCCATGGGTTGAATACGCTGGGCAAAACCCTCATCATGAAGATAGGGGGTGCCATGGGTCCCCTGTACGGAAAGATCTTCAAAACCATGGGAGATGTTTTTTCAGGCCACAGCGAGATCGATGCGGCACTTTTCCGCACGGCCCTGAATGAAGTCAAAAACAGACTGGAGGTCCTCTCCCCGGCCAGGGTGGGTGACAAAACCCTGGTGGATTCCCTCTACCCTGCCATCGATGCATACAATATGGCCCTGGATGAAGGAAAGAAATTCGAAAACGCCCTGGAAGCCATGAAGACCGCAGCAAAAGCGGGCAGGGACGGGACCGAGCAGATGGTGGCAAAAATAGGGCGCTCCAGCAGGCTGGGAGAACGGTCCAAAGGGGTGATCGACGCAGGGGCCGCCTCCTGTGCGTTACTGCTGGAAGTCATGGCTGAAAGCATCATTGAACTACTAAATAAAAATGTATGAAACAGGGAGTGATCATCGGTTTCCTGGGAAAGAGCCAGGACCGTTTTTCAGAGTACCAGCAGCCGGTCACCGTACGCGAGAAACTGGAGATTGTCCGGCAGATCAAAGGGTTTGACGGCGTGGAGATCGTCTATCCTTATGAAACCGGCGATGCAGAGGAAACCAAGGCCTGGATGAATGAACTGGACCTTCACTTTGCAGCCATCAATGTGAATATCAAAAAGGAACCCGAATGGGTGCCCGGAGCCCTTTCCCGGCCCGTGAAGGAGATTCGCGACCGGGCCGTTGAGATGATCAAAAAAGGCAAGGATTACGCGGAGAAGGTAGGCGCATCCCATGTTACCTGCTGTCCCCTCAGTGACGGCTATGACCTGCTGTTCCAGATAGATTACAGCACCGCCTGGAACAATATGATCGAGACCGTCGGCGAGGCGGCCGGTTATAAACCGGAGATCCCGCTCTTCATTGAACCCAAGTACTCCGAGACCAGGGTACACTGTCAGCTGGATACCACGGCCAAAGCCCTCCTGCTGCTGAAGGAAGTGAACCATCCAAAGACCGGCATCACGCTGGACATGGGCCACTCCCTGCAGAGCCAGGAGAACCCGGCTCAATCACTGGTCACCATCTATGAATCAGGATTTGACGCCTATATCCATACCAACGACAATGATACACGGGCCGACTGGGATTTGGTGGGTGCCAGCAGGCATTTCCTGCACTTCGTGGAACTGATGTTCTGGGCCCGGGAGTACGGGTACGACAAATATTTTACCACCGATGCCTCGCCCAGGATCTTCAAAATGACCGGTTTCTTCGAACGGCATGCGGAGGTCTGCCACGGCATCTATGAACTTGCCGGCAACCTCGACCGGGAGAAGTACCGACGGCTTATGGCACAGGAGGACTATACGGAACTGATGCGGCTTGTGAACAAAGAAATTTACAGGCTTTGAGCTACATACCGTATTTCAGGTAATTCAGCAGGATCTGTTTTGCCACCACACCGGAGGACTTCCCTTCCAGGATGGCGGATGTCAGGTCCGGGGATGAAAGGATGATTGTGCCCCTGCCCAGGGTGATGATCCCAACGGCTGTATACAGTTCCTGGTTGTGGTCCGCCTGGCAGCCCACCACACACTCCTCACCCCACAGCCGCATCCCGAACCGGTCCCTTCCCTCATACCCGGCAAGACACTGGTACTCCCAGTTGAACGCGGTATTCACGGGAAGACCTTCGAACAGGGGATGGTCCCTGACAAAATAGTTGCCCCCGTACCAGTGAGGCTCCATCTCTCTGCTTCCCCTGTACTTTACCACCTCCTTCCGGTTCAGGTAATCCGCCCAGGTATCCGCGTTCCGGATGATGATCAGGGTATGACCCCGGTTGACCCAGTCCAGCAGGGGATCGTTCAGGCGATAGGGTGCATCCAGTCCGGGTGGTATCGTTCCCCCAACCAGAAGGACAGATCCATCCGGGTCCTGGTATTGCTGATCCAGGATGGCATACCCTTTGATCCCCAGCTTATCCACCACCTCCAGCATCACCCCGCCGGTGTCCAGCACGGTCAGTTCACCCCGGAAAGAACCCGGATCATAATCCACCGCGTAAGCCAGGTCTTTTCCTTCCGCCACCACTTGTCCCCCGTCATAGAGCCGGGCCCGAACATCCAGGTACCCGCCTTCTCCGGCCACCACGGTAAATCCTTCCCGGAGCAATTCCCCATACGTATTTCCTCCCTCCACACGGACCTCTGCCTCAAAGTCACCGATCACCTCCCGGTCGCGCTCTGCAGAAACCTCCAGCCGGTAGCTGCCCTGCAAAAGTCCTTCATTTACCAGGAAAATATCGGTCACCACCGCTTCGCCCACCCCGACCACCTTGTTCCTGATCTTCACAGCCAGGTACAGCGGCCGGTTGTAATAGGCCAGGATTTCCGGATCTGCTTTCGGATTCCGGTACACATCGACGATCCCCGAATGGTTCTCCACCTTGGTCCCTTCCCAGCCATTGAT
>JBNJEV010000090.1:0-9021 GCA_051746185.1 Bacteroidota bacterium | reverse complement strand
CCTCCGGTGAATGACCTCTGGACCGTACCCGGGGAAGAAGAAATGCTGGATGGGTTTGTCCGGGAGGACCGGGAGCTTTTTGAGCGGATCGATCCCATGGTTTATTTCATCCGCCTCCAGATAGAAGATTTTATAGAAGCGCTGGACCAGAACCGGGATCCCCTGGTAACCGGGGAGGAAGGACGTGAAACCGTGGAGCTTTTCACCGCCATTTACCGGTGCAGGAGGGACAGGCAGCCGGTCCGGTTCCCCCTGGAACCGGAAACCGGGCGTGGTGATTTTGACGGTCGGCTCTCCTTCACGGACTGATCACCTTGCGGCCGGCTCTCCTTCACGGACTGATCACCTTGCGGCCGGCTCTCCTTCACGGACTGATCTTGACGGCCGGCTCTCCTTCACGGGATAATCTTGACGGCCGGCTCTCCTTCACGGACTGACCTCCCTAAGCCAGCCGCAGCCCGGGTTCAGCATTTCTGAAAAAATATTTTTTATCCATCCATTAACTTATTCGATGTTGATTTGGATAAAAAACATCTGTCAAGCAATATTTTTTATCTGAAAAGCACCATATATGTATAACAGACGGATAATTTATATCCTTTTTGCTCCGATTTTCTAAGCAGCGGAGATATACCCGAGAGGAAGCCTAAGCCAGTTGTATGGACTGAGCCCGGGTTCAGCATTTCTGAAAAAATATTTTTTATCCATCCATTAACTTATTCGATGTTGATTTGGATAAAAAACATTTGTCAAGCAATATTTTTTATCTGAAAAGCACCATATATGTATAACAGACGGATAATTTATATCCATTTGCTCCGATTTTCTAAGCAGCGAAAATATACCCGAGAGGAAGCCTAAGCCAGCCGCAGGCTGGGTTCAGCAACGAACGTGTATATCAGGCGATATGATGGATGAATGGGCTATCTTTGAGATATTGAAGAACCTTGCAGCAAGCTGCGAGGAACCGAGCCTGCGAGCTCGGCAGCCAATCTTCGATCCAGAAATAATCGCAAAGGTGCTCGCTTACCCCGAAGTAGAACTTCGGGGAACCGTAGCGAAGCGGAGTTCGACGGAGTCAATGCGCTCACGGGATTCAAAATAACCTGACGATCCCATATACGGCCACCAGGACGATGGCGATGCAGCTGATGACCAGGGCAAGGTTGTAAAACCTTCCGGGGGACAGGACCTGGTCCTTGATCCCGAATCTGAAATAGATCCCGGCAATCACAATGATCAACAGCATGATGAATGTGGCGATCCCGCCGATGGTCACCATCAGCACGGGCAGCTTCACCACCAGGAAAGCAATGGTCCAGAGCACCGGAAAAACGACTGCCAGGATCCTGATGGTCCGGAACCGTACCCTGAGGTCGCCGAAATCGATCCATTTCAGCACACCGAACAGGTCTGAAAAGACCCTGGTCCGTATGGCCAGTGCGGCAAACAACGTAGAGAACAGAACCACGAAAGAACCCCCCAGAAAGATGTTCTTTGCCGTGGGCCCCACCGATTCGGTATAGATCCTGGAGAGGGTCTCGATCATTTTGTAGCCCTCCGGAATTTCTTTCCGCTGGTACAGGATGGCCGCTCCCAGCATGAAAAATGCTGCGGTGACAACAGTGTATACGATCATGGACAGAAATGCATCCAGGTACATGATACGGATCCATCCCCTGGCCCGCTCCTTCCATTCCGGGGATTTGTCTGACGGACCCGAAAACCTTGCGTACCCTTTTTCAATACACCAGTAATTATAGGAAAGGATCTCGTCCCCTCCCACCCCCGTCAGTCCGAAGGCGGCCAACGCAAAACCCACGGTTCCCCGGGGAAGCTGAAAGGAGAGCCCTTCACCCAGATCCGACAGGCGGATGGCAAATCCGGTCTTCTGGACCATGAACAATGCGATCAGGGTGAACAAGACAAAAATACCCATGAAGAACAGGGAGATCTTCTCCACCATTTCGTAGTAACCGAACAGCATGATGGTGATGACCACCACCGCTGTGATGATGGTCCAGCTGCCCACCGAAAGGGCCGGCAGGGCCATGTTGAGGATCATGGCCACCCCGCCGATGATCCCTCCCAGCTGGAGGGGCTTGAAAACCCAGAGAATCAGCCAGGTCCAGACACCCCAGCTGGATCTGCTTTTTCCGAACCTGGGACCGGGCAGGTGGTTCATCATGTTCATGGCCGAGACCCCTCTGATGATGGACTGCCGGCCGAATTCCAGCTGCAGGAAGACCTTGACCAGGCAACTCACCAGGATCACCCAGAGGGTCACGAAACCAGCCTTGGCTCCCAGGGTGGTGGTGGCAATGAGCTCTCCCGAACCCACCACCGACGCAGAGAGGATAAATCCCGGCCCCAAATACTTCAGCTTGCCGAAAAAGTCATGGGGAGCGGCTCTGGCAGATGCGGCATCGACCAGGTACGGGTCTGTGGCAGGTGTATTTTTCATCAGAGCCAAATTACGGCCCTCCGGTCCATCACCTTTTCACCCTGGCATTGCCCTCCCAGATGCTCCATATCTGCTCCTCGTCAGCTGGCTGTGCGTAATCCGTCTCCAGGGTGGTGACCAGTGCACCGCTGGCCCAGCCGAACTGGATCCATTTTTCAGGTTCCCATCCTCTCAGGATGGCATACAGCATGCCGGCCACGAATCCGTCACCGCCTCCGATACGGTCATACACGTAGATATCCCTGGGTTCCACCACATGCCAGTTCCCGCTTTCGGAAAGGATGGCACCCCAGAGGTGCTGGTTGGTGCTGACCACCTCCCGCAGGGTGGTGGCGAAAACGGAGGTATCGGGATATGTTTCTTTTGCCCGGCTGATCATGCCCTTGAAGCCTTCGATTTTCGAGGAGAGGCCCTTCCCTCCTGCTTCCGGACCCTCAATACCCAGGCAGAGCTGGAAATCTTCTTCATTTCCGATGAGGATATCGGAAATGGAAGCGATCTCGGAAAAGATCCCGTGCAACTCTTTTTCCCTGCCTTTCCAGAAAGATGCCCGGTAATTCAGATCGAATGAGATCCTTGTCCCGTGCTTCTTTGCCGCCCTGGCCACTTCCAGGCAGAACTGGCCCGTTTCAGGTGAAAGGGCCCCGATCAGTCCTGATAGGTGAATGATCTTCACTCCTTCTTTCCCGAAGATCCGCTCCAGGTCAAAATCCTTCACATTCAACGTGCGTCCCACTTCTCCCGCCCGGTCGTTCTGCACCCTGGGACCGCGGGAACCGTGACCGCGGTCCGCGATATTGATCTGGTGCCGGTAGCCCCAGGGTCCTCCCTGGTCCACTTCCTTACCCTCATAATCCATATGCCTGCCGGCCAGGTTGTCCCTGATCATCCTGGCGATGGGACTTCCCTTCACGAATGTGGTCAAAACCTTTACCGGCAGACCCAGGTAGGAAGATACGCTTCCCACATTTGACTCGGCGCTGGTCACCTGCATTTTGAACAGATCGCTGCTGTGGACAGACTGACCGTTGAAGGGAGTGATACGGATTCCCATGCTGGTGGGCACCACCATGGCGTATTGTGCATCTTTTCGTAATTCCATCTTTTTAAATTTTTGGGTTATCAAAAAACTCTTTTACCTGGGTTTCATTCCCGTAATCAGGGCCTGTTCCTTACCGGACAACCCTTGCAGAGCCCCCGCCTTTCACTTTTTCCACCTCCGCCAGGGTGGCCATGCTGGTATCCCCCGGGGTGGTCATGGCCAGCGCTCCGTGCGCAGCGCCGTATTCCACCGCTTCCTTCGGATCACCTGTGGTCATGAATCCGTAAATCAGCCCCGAGGCAAAACTGTCCCCTCCTCCAACCCTGTCCAAAATCTCGAGGTCGGCACGGTGGGTGGCTTCGTAGAATTCACCATCACAGTAACAGATCCCTCCCCAGGAATTGATCGTTGCGGTCTTCACGGTACGCAGGGTGGTCGCGATCACCTTGAAGTTGGGAAACTGTTCCACGGCGTTCAGGATCATTTTCATGTAGCTGTCCGTTTCAAGTCTGGAGAGGTTCTCATCCACTCCCTCCACCTCAAATCCCAGTCCCGCCGTAAAATCCTCCTCGTTACCGATCATCACATCCACATAGGGAGCCAGTCTTCGGTTCACCTCCCGGGCTTTTTCAATTCCCCCGATGGACTTCCACAGCGAGGGACGGTAGTTCATGTCATAGGAGATGATCGTTCCGTGCTTCCTGGCCGAGGTCATGGCCTCTTCGATCACACCGGGTGTGGATTCGGACAGGGCCGCAAAGATCCCGCCGGTGTGGAACCACTGTGAACCCAGGGTTCCGAAAATATGGTCCCAGTCAATGTCTCCCTTTTTCAGCCGGCTGGCCGCGGTATGTCCCCGGTCAGAAACCCCCAGGGCACCCCTGATCCCGAATCCCCTCTCCGTAAAATTCAGACCGTTCCTGACCGTGCGGCCAATTCCGTCATAGGGAACCCATACAATGTGCTTCACATCCACACCGCCCTGCATGATGAAATCCTCCACCAGGCGCCCGACCGCATTGTCCGCAAATGCGGTCACCACGGCCGTGGGCAGCCCGAAACACTTCCGCAGTCCCCTGGACACATTGTATTCCCCTCCGCCTTCCCAGGCCCTGAATTGACGGGCCGAACGGATCCTGGCTTCACCGGGGTCCAGACGAAGCATGATCTCTCCCAGGGATACGCAGGCATACCTGCAATCCTTCAGCTTTTTTATCTCAAGTTTTGCCATATCGATATGTTTTAGGGTTTCCGGAAACCAAATTTACAATTCCCATCCCACAGTTCCATGGATCAAAGAGGATATCGGTTATTTAATGTTGAAAGGTCCGTGTCCGGTATCCGTATGCGGCCACCACCACAAAGCAGATCAGGGGGATCACGAACGAAACATTCTCTGCCGGCATGGAAAGAATGCTTCCCTGCTTGATGATGGCTCCCTGCAGGGGAGGCATCACAGATCCGCCAAGGATGGCCATGATCAGACCGGCCGCACCGAACTTGGCATCCTCTCCCAGTCCGCGCAGGGCAATGCCGTAAATGGTGGGGAACATCAGGGACATGAATGCGGACACGCCCACCAGGCAGTAGATGCCGAGAATATTCTGAAAAAAGATCACTCCTGTTACCAGGGTGAACCCCCCGATGGCAAAATACATCAGCAGCCGGCCCGGTTTCACATACCGCATCAGCAAGGTACTGATGAACCTGAATACAATGAATATAGCCATAGCCACAATGTTGTATTGCTGGGAAAGAACCTCAGCTTCCTGTTCCTCCATTCCCCGGCTCATGAAAAAACGGGTCCCGTAATGGACAATGAATGTCCAGCACATGATCTGGGCTCCCACATAAAAGAACTGAGCTACGACTCCCTCCCGGTACCTGGGCAAAGAGAAGATCCTTTTGAGGGTGGGAATAAAATCGATCGTGTGGTTGGAGTCGGCATTGACCGGCATCCGTGCAATGGCAATCAGCACGAACATCACCAGGATCACGAGCCCGATAATGATATAGGGCGAGCTCACCACATCCAGATCGTGCATCTTTACCGCCTCGAACTCGCCGGGTGGCATCATCTCACGCTGTGCCGTGCTGCTCGGATGAAGCCTGGCCTGAATGAAAGTTTTCGCAACAAACATCCCGGTAATGGAACCGATGGGATTGAAAGACTGGGCCAGGTTCAGGCGTTGGGTGGAGGTCTCCTCGGCTCCCATGGAAAGGATATAGGGATTGGCGCTGGTCTCCAAAAAGGAGAGTCCGCAGGTCAGGATAAAATACGCGATCAAAAACGGGGCATAAATACCCACAGCACTGGCGGGAATGAACAGCAGCGCCCCGGTGGCATACAGACCCAGTCCCACAAGGAGCCCGGATTTATAGGTGAATTTCCTGATGAACATGGCCGCCGGGTAGGCCATGGCAAAATATCCGCCGTAGAAAGCTACCTGGACCAGGGAACCCTGTACCGCATCCATCAGGAAGATCTTCTGGAATGCCTTGACCATCGGATTGGTGATATCATTGGCAAAGCCCCAGAAAGCAAAACAGGAGGTAACGAGGATGAAAGGCACCACGTAGTGCCTTTCAAGAAGCTTGCTTCTTTTATGTTCCATGCCAGGATTGGTTTTGCTGTGTGAGCGGAATTTGAAACTTGAAAGATAGAAAAATTAGGATATATTTAGCCATTGTTTGATTCTCTCCGCAGACAGCGGGGAATCTTTTTGCACGAAGTGTACAGAAGGGTCAAGAAAATCAGATACCGCCGCAGGCAGGTGATCAGGGAGGTGTTTTCCCGGTTCAGGAAGCAGTTCCTGCACCGGTACTACCCGGACGACCGGCGTGCCGAACGCCTGTTCAGAAAGGACCTGAAGAAACTCTCGGCCAATTTTTCCCGGCTCTTCCTGTTCCAGTACTCCCTGTTCAGCAGGTACTGGTTCCACAGGCACATTTACCGGTCCGTCGTTCTGAAGGGGCAGCATGAGGATACCCTGGAAAAGGTCGTATCCGCTTCCGGGAACGGGGTCCTGTTCTACTTTCCGAACCATCAGGCACACATCGATTCCATGATCATCTCCTATGTGGCCCGACAGCTCCGCCTTCCCCAGCCCATGTTCATCGCCTGGAACACCCTGGCCAGAAGGAGGTCCTCCTACCTGATGCCCCTGGTGAACAGCTGTTTGCTGGACAGGGAGATCATGGACAGCAGGTTCGAGCCTTCCGATCCTTTCAGGAGAACGAGAAATTACAGGGCAGGATATACCCGGCTGTTCAACGAGTATGTAAAACACATGCTTTCTGAAGGAGTGGATGCCCTGATCTATCCCGAAGGGGGGAGGTCCTATTCCGGAAGGACCGGGGAGGCCAGGATCAGACGGGTATTCAAAACTGCCGGGGAGGCACAAAATTCCCTGTCAGGAAAAAAGGAGATCTTCATTGTGCCGGTCTCCCTCTCCTTCTCTCTGGTCCCGGAGGCGGATGAGCTCATCCGGGCATGGCAGGAAGGATCCTTCCTCCCGCCTTCCAGCCTGTTCCATGACATGCAGCACGGAGATGACATATATGCCTCCTTCAATCCCCGTTACAGGACCGTGACGGACTTTCCGCTGATCAGGCACTATGTGGAAAAATGCAATCCCGTGTACTGTGTGATCGGGGATCCCGTTTCCCTCCGGCAGAACGATCCTTCCCTTGAAGAATGTTTCGATGAGGTCAAACACAACCTGAAGATCCTGCCTCCCCATTTTGTGGCCCGTCTGATCATCTCAGGGAATCTGGATCGGATCACTGAGGACGCCCTGCCGGTCCCGGCCAGGGAGCTGCGGGACCGGCTGTCCGCAGATCAACTGGACGAGGCCTATTTTGATGAGTCCGGATTGAAGGATATCCTCTCTATCGGACTGGAATTCTTCCGCCATTCCGGGGCCATCACCCCCGGGGGCTACGTTCATGACCGCCTGATCCTGGAGTATTATTCAAACAAGTGCCCGGGGGAAGCCTGAGAATGGCCGGTCAGAGCTCCCTGATCTTGATGGTTCTGAAACTGACCTCATGCCCGTGATCCTGCAGGAGGATGTGTCCCCTCCGGGCCTCCCCGAAACCCGGATATTGTTTGAATTTGGTGAAGGCTACCAGGGCTTTCCACATCTGGGTGCCCCGTTCGTATTCCACCACCTTTACCCCGTTCAGCGAATGGGTCGCCCCGTTGCCCCTGACCTCGATGCAAGCCCGGTTCCAGGAACCGGCACCGTTGAACCGGATCTTCTGGTTGTCCTGGCCGTGAAAGAGCGCGTTGGCTTCGATCAGGTCATAAAGGGAAGCCAGGGTTTGTTTGCCGGATACTCCTTCTTCCCGGAAAGCTGCGTTATCCAGGATCTGGTATTCGCATCCTACCAAGTATCCCTCCTCTTTGTTAAGCTCCGGGTCCACGATATATTTGATCCCGCTGTTGGCTCCCGGGGTGATTCTGAAATCCAACTCCAGGATGAAATCACCGTACAGCTTTTCGGTCATGATATCCCCGCCACCATCAGATCCCCTTTCACCGCTTTTGTCCAGCGTGAGGACGCCATCTTTGATGATCCAGCCCCTATCCGGGAACCGGTCCATCCCCGCACCCCGCCATCCCCGGGTGGTCTTCCCGTCCCAGAGCAGCTTCCATCCCTGCTGCTCCTGCCATTCAGTGAGCTGGTTCACCAGGTAGCTTACCTGGGGGGCCAGCTCCACATCCGTTGTCATATGTTTTTCAGGCTCATCGGTCAGGATCCGGATCTCCCTCCAGCGGATCTCCCTTCCCTCCAGCGCTTTATCCTGGATACTGTGCACCTGGAGCGCGATGAATCCTTCCTTGCTGGCGTCATCCACCAGGTGGGCAAAAGAGACCCCGTTGACAAAGGTCCTGATGGTATTTCCCACAGCTTCCACCCTCACATGGTTCCATTCGCCTTTTTTAAAGTGGCCGGTCACACCGGGGTTATAAGACATGGGATAGAGCCAGCCCCTTGCAGCTTCCTCGTAGATCCCGCCGGCCCAGGGCCGGTCATCATGGTCGTCACACTCCACCTGGTAGCCGTTGACCCGCTCTGAACCGTCCGGTTTGTGGGCCCTGCTCCTGAACTGGACACCCGAGTTCAGTCCCCGGTCCATCTTCATCTCATACTCCAGGATAAAATCGCTGAAAGTCTCCCGGGTGGCAAGGAAAGTGTTGGGGGTCCCGGTCCGGGATATCCCCACGAGCTCCCTGTTCTCCACCCTGAACTCCGCCGTTCCGTCCAGTTTTTTCCATCCCCTCAAATTCTTCCCGTTAAACAATTCAACCCATTCCCCGGCCATCACCAGAGAGGGCATGCACAGCATCAGCAGAAGGTAAAAAGTTTTTTTCATGATATCGGTGTTCAGGTTTTGGTCATCATTGTTCTTCCGAACTCAGCATCGGATTTGAATAGAAGATCTTCTTTTTCAGTTCAAAATCATACAGGGTTTGTTCCCTGACCTGGAAATAGGATTCCCAGTAATC
>JBNJEV010000089.1:0-9117 GCA_051746185.1 Bacteroidota bacterium | reverse complement strand
CGGAAAAATGGCTGAGCAGAAAGGAAACAGCGGGGGAAAGGATGGCCAGCAGGGGGATCCAGCGATCGCGTACCGGCCTGCGGGTGAACAGCCCGAAGGAATAGAGTCCCAGCAAAGGACCGTAGGTATATCCGGCAAAGGTGAACAGGGCAGAGATCACACTCTGGTCATTGATGGCCCGGAAAAGCATGATCACCCCTCCCAGCACCACCGAGATGGCCAGGTGGACCCTCCTGCGGACACGGGTAAGTTTGTCCTCCTCCCACCGGTCTGCCTCCAGGATATCCACCGTAAAGGAGGTGGTCAGCGCGGTCAGAGCCGAATCGGCACTGGAGTAAGCCGCTGCGATAAGTCCCACGATAAAAAAGATCCCCACCACCTGGGGCAGGTACCCCCCGGTGGCAATCAGGGGAAACAGATTGTCGGTGGATTCCGGGATGGGGATCCCCCTGAATCGGGCATAATGGATCAGGACCGCCCCCAGAAAAAGGAAGATCAGGTTCACCGGGACCAGGGTGAGGCTCATCAGGTACATGTTCTTTTTGGCATCCCTGATATTCCTGCAACTCAGGTTCTTCTGCATCATATCCTGGTCCAGTCCGGTCATCACAATGGTAATGAAGGCCCCGCTCAGAAAATGCTTGAAAAAATGGTTTCCCAGCCGCCAGTTCCCGAAGACCCAGATCCTGGATTCTTCCCCTTCGGCCACCCTGGAGATCATCTCCCCCAGGGAAAGGTCCATTGCATTTGTGATCAGGATGATCGACACCACCACGGCCGCCAGCATGGAAAAGGTCTGCAGGGTATCGGTCCAGATAATGGTTTTGATCCCCCCGCGGTTGGTATAAAGCCAGATCAGGGCAATGGTCACGATGACCGTGATCCAGAACGGGATCTTCCATGCATCAAATACGGTTAGCTGTAATACGCTGGCCACCAGAAACAACCTGAAGGAGGCTCCGATGATCCTGGAAAGCAGGAAGAAGGAAGCGCCGGTCTTGTAGGAATACCTCCCGAAACGGTTGTCCAGGTAGGTATAAATACTCGTGAGCCGGAGCCTGTAATAAAGCGGCATCAGGATATTGGCGATCACCGCATATCCCAGCAGGTAACCCAGCACCATCTGCATGTAGGTAAACTGGCTGTCCACCACCCAGCCCGGGACCGAAATGAAGGTGACCCCCGAGAGCGAAGCCCCCACCATTCCGAAGGCCACCACATACCAGGGTGATTTACGTTCTCCCAGAAAAAAGGCGGCATTTCCCGCCCCCCGGCTTGAACGCCAGGAAATCACCAGGAGGACAAGAAAGTAGACCGCAATGATGGATATGATCAGTGTGGAGGACAACGGGGCTTGTTTTAACTACAGCTCAAATTTGAATAAAATGTCAGGAAGGCTAAAATATAATAATATGTTTTAATTTTGATGGTCCGGCTGATCAATTATGAAACACACCTATTCATCAAAATTGCTGGAGGAGGCGGTGGAGGAGTTTGCCACCCTTCCCGGTATCGGGAAGAAGACCGCACTCAGGCTGGTGCTGTACCTGCTGAAGCAAAATGACAGGGATGTGGAGCGGTTCGGCAATACCATCCTGCGCGTGAAAAAAGAGATCCTCACCTGCAAAGTGTGTCACAACATCTCCGACAGCGAGATATGTCATATCTGCTCGGATCCATACCGGGACAAGCAAACCCTCTGCGTGGTGGAATCGATCCGGGATGTGATGTCCATTGAGAATACCCAGCAGTACCAGGGGGTCTACCATGTCCTGGGAGGGATCATCTCCCCCATGGACGGCATCGGTCCGGCCGATCTCACCCTGGATTCCCTGGAAGAAAGGGTGAAGTCAGGTGAATGCAAAGAGATCATCCTTGCTTTGAGCACCACCATGGAAGGAGATACCACCAATTTCTATATTTACAGGAGACTGAAAGAATACCGGGTGACCGTCTCCACCCTTGCCCGGGGAGTGGCCATCGGCGACGATCTGGAATACGCCGACGAAGTGACCCTGGGACGGTCCATTCTCAACCGCACCTCCTTCGAGGATACCTTTAAAAAAATGGGGGGATAACCAGAGCATACCGAAAATGGAACTCAGGAACAATCAGTATATCATCGACGGGATCCCGGTCACGGAGATCGCGGAGAAATACGGTTCATCGCTGTATATCTATGAAACAGGCCGGATGATCAGCCAGTATAACCGGATGATGGATGCCTTCAGGAATTCGAATGTGAAGATCCATTACGCATGCAAGGCCCTGACCAATATCAATGTGCTCAAACTGTTCCGCCAACTGGGCTCCGGTCTGGATGCGGTCTCCATCCAGGAGGTGAAACTGGGTCTGAAGGCAGGTTTTCAGCCGAAGGATATCCTGTATACCCCCAACTGTGTATCTTTCGAGGAAATTGAACAGGCGGTCGGCACCGGGGTAAGGATCAACATTGACAATATTTCCATCCTGGAGGAATTCGGACACAAATACGGCAGGAAGGTCCCCGTTTGCATCCGGATCAATCCGCACATCCTGGCCGGATCCAACCACAAGATAGCCACCGGGCACATCGACTCCAAGTTCGGGATCTCCATCTATCAGATGCCCCATGTGCACCGCATTGTGGAAACCAACGGGATGATCGTGGAAGGGCTCCACATGCACTCCGGCTCCGACATCCTCGATGTGGAAGTGTTCCTCCGGGGTGCGGAGATCCTGTTCGAGACGGCCCGTGATTTTCCCGGTCTGCAGTACGTGGATTTCGGCAGCGGGTTCAAGGTGGCTTACCGGATGGACGATGTGGCCACCGACATCGAGGACCTGGGGGAATCCCTGTCGGAACGTTTCAACCGGTTCTGCAGGAATTACGGCAGTGAGCTGACGCTTTTCTTCGAACCGGGAAAATTCCTGGTGAGTGAGGCAGGTTATTTCGTGGCCAGGGTCAATGTGGTCAAGCAGACCACCTCCACGGTTTTCGCCGGAGTGGATTCCGGGATGAATCATTTTATCCGTCCCATGTTCTACGATGCCTACCATGAGATCATCAATGTGAGCAAGCCGCAGGGGAAGACGCGGATCTACACGGTGGTGGGGTACATCTGCGAGACCGACACCTTCGGATGGAACCGGAAGATGACCGAGATCTCCGAAGGCGACTACCTGCTGTTCAAAAATGCGGGAGCTTACTGTTTTGCCATGTCATCCAATTACAACTCACGATACAGGCCGGCCGAGGTGCTGGTCCACCAGGGAAAAGATTACCTGATCAGAAAACGTGAGGAAATGGAAGATCTCACCAGGAACCAGGTGGATATTGCATTAAAAGACTGACCGGGAGTTTGGCCCGGTCTGATCCAAATATGGACGTGATGGACCTCTCCGTAGTGATCGTCAACTATAATGTCAAGTATTTCCTGGAGCAATGCCTGCATTCGGTCAGCCGTGCCATGGAAAAGCTGGAAGGAGAGGTCTTTGTGGTGGACAACAATTCGGTGGACGGGTCGGTCACCGAGATCCGTAACAAATTCCCCGCCGTTAAGATCATCGAGAACCGTCAGAACCTGGGCTTCAGCAAAGCCAACAACCAGGCCATCAGGGTCTCCACAGGACGCTATGTGCTACTGCTCAATCCCGATACGGTGGTTGAAGAGGACACCTTCCGCAAATGCCTGGATTTCATGGACAATCACCCCGACGCGGGCGCCCTGGGCGTTAAGATGATCGATGGCAAGGGAGAGTTTTTGCCCGAATCCAAACGTTCGCTCCCCACCCCGGAGGTCTCCTTTTACAAGATGTTCGGCCTCTCTTCCCTCTTCCCCCGTTCCCGGCGATTCGGAAAATACCACCTGGGGTACCTGGACCGTGACCAGACTCACCAGGTGGAGGTACTGGCGGGAGCGTTCATGTTCATCCGCAGGGAAGCCCTGGACAGCACAGGCATGCTGGACGAGTCCTTCTTCATGTACGGGGAGGATATTGACCTTTCCTACCGGATTATCCGGGCGGGTTACAGGAACTACTACTTTCCGGGGACGACCATCATCCATTACAAGGGCGAGAGCACCAAAAAAGGGAGCCTGAACTATGTCAGAATGTTCTACCAGGCCATGATCATTTTCGCCAGGAAGCATTTTACTTCCCGCAAGGCCCGGACCTTCAGCCTGCTGATCAAGCTGGCCATCTATTTCCGGGCCGCTCTGTCCATCGCACGCCGTTTCCTGGGAAGGATCTACCGTCCCCTGCTGGATGCCACCCTGATCTACCTGGGTTATCTCATTCTGCTTCCCGTCTGGGAACAGATACGTTTCAACATGCCCGGCTATTACCCGCCGGAATTCATGCATTACGTGGTCCCGGGATACATCCTGGTATGGCTTGTATCAATTTATTATTCAGGGGGTTACGACAAGCCGCTACAGGTCTTCTCCTTAGTGAAGGGACATGTGATCGGCACCCTGGTCATTCTGGTGATCTATGCACTGCTTCCCCTGGAATACCGTTTCTCACGTGCACTGATCCTTCTGGGTTCCCTCTGGGCCATCATCAGTACCCTGGGGATCAGGATCCTGTTCCACATGGCCCGGATCAGGGATTACCAGATCGATCTGAACAAGCAGAAACGGATGGTGATCGTGGGCAAGGAGAAGGAAGCGGAGAGGGTCAGCCGCCTGCTGCTGGATACACAGGCCAAACCGGATATCATCGGTTTTGTATCCCCTTCGCCTGCCGGGCATCATAACGGGTTCATGGGACATATCGAACAGATCGACGAGATCGTCCACATCAACCGGGTGGATGAGATCGTATTCTGTTCCAGGGACCTTCCTTCCCACAGGATCATCCAGATCATGACGCGGCTGATCGGGATCCCGGTGGATTTTAAGATCGCCCCTCCGGAGAGTCTGTCCATTATCGGGAGTAATTCCATCAATACGGCGGGCGATTTGTATACCATCCACTTCAACTCCATCGGGAAAGAAGCCAACCGAAGGAACAAACGGCTTTTCGATGTGGTGATGGCCACCCTCCTGCTCATCACCTTCCCTTTCTGGATCCTGTTCATGAAAGCTCCCCTGCGCAGCCTGGGCAATGTGGTGCGTGTGCTGACCGGGAACAGGACCTGGGTGGGATACGTCGAATCGGGCAGCAATGATTTCTCGGGACTTCCCCACCTGAAGGAGGGCATTTTGAATCCCGGAGGCCATCTGAAACCCGGCAACCTCACCCCTGCCAGGATCAAGGAGATCAACGTGGTCTATGCCAAAGACTACAAAGTATTCAACGATTTGTTAATAATTACAAGGAACTTCAGGAAAATCGGCGGGGACTCTAAGCCGGATATTTATTAAATTTATCCGAATCCATGCCGGTCAGTCCGGAATGGACTTTTCAGGAGTCTCAAAAAAGGTACCGATCAGGCCAATGAACAGATCCTCATTCCTATACTTTCCAGTTCTCCTATTTCTTCTTCCTGTCACGCTCTTCGCACAGCGGGACACAATGCGCACTAACTTCCTGGATGCCGAATCCTGGTTCCTTTTCGAGGAGTACTCCGAAGCGCTGCCCCTGTATATGAAGCTCCACCGGGCCGATCCCGAAAACGACAACATCAACTACAAGATCGGTATCTGCCTGCTCAATGATCCCTATCAGAAAGAGGCCTCCATCAGCTATCTGCTGGAGGCCAGCGATAACATCGATCCGGATTACAAGGAGAACAATTACCGGGAACGCTCCGCACCCCCCGATGTCCTCTATTATCTGGGAAATGCCTACCTGGTGAACCGGCATCTGGAAAAAGCCATGGAGACTTACCAGCGGTTCCTGGAGGTCCTGGATCCTGACGTATATGACCGGGGACTGGTGGATGCGCAGATCAGGGCCTGCAAAAATGCAGAGCGCCTGATGCAGATGCCGGTGGATATTGATCTGCATTTGATGGATTCGCTGATCAACACCCGGTATCCGGACGTGCGTCCCGTGCTCTCCGGCGACGGCGCAAAAATGGCTTTTGTCACAGAGCTTCCCTTTTACGACGGGGCTTTCTATACGGAAAAGGTGGACGGAGAGTGGATTTATCCCCGCAACATTACCATTGAGCTGGGCTTTGATGCCGATGTATATCCCGTCTGCCTTTCCTGGGACGGCACCGAGATGATCCTTTACTACGATGAGGACTATATCGGGAACCTGTATTATTCCACATTCGAGGACGGGAGATGGCTTCCCGCCGAAAAGCTGGGAGAAAATATCTCCACCAAATACTGGGAAGCGCACGCCTGTCTGAGCAGGGACGGACAGACCCTCTATTTCACCAGCAACCGGAAAGGATCCCATGGAGGACTGGATATTTACCGGTCCCCCCGGCAGCCTGACGGAACCTGGGGGGTCCCCGTGAACCTGGGGACCACGATCAACACCAGGTACAATGAGATGTGTCCGTTCATCACGGAGGACGGACAGACCCTCTATTTCAGCTCCTACGGCCACTTCAGCATGGGAGGGTATGATATTTTCTATTCCGGAAAAAAGGCCGACGGTTCGTGGGACACTCCCGTCAACCTGGGATATCCCCTGAACACCACCGATGATGATCTTTTCTACCATCCGGTCAACAACGGGCTTGGCGCCTATTATGCCATGTACAGGGAAAAGGAAGGGATCGGCAGGCATGATATCTACTATGTGGATATATATTCTGCGGATCATCCCCGGATGTACCTGGTCACCGGCAACATGGCCACTGGCAACATGGCCGCCGGCAACCTGGCCGCGGAAGAAGGGATGTCCGATGCCACCCGGGCGGTCATCCATGTGGTGGATGCGGAGACCGGGGATACCCTGCTGGTCCGGGTACCTGAAGAGGAGACAGGAGCCTTCAGCCTCCATCTTGAACAGGGGGACTACCTGCTCCGTTTTTCTGCTCCCGGACATAAAGACCTGGTCAGGACCCTGCAGATCACACCCGGATCGGACAAGGAGGAGATTCAGCTGGCAGAGGATATTGAGTTACAGCCCGCCGCCAAAGAGCCACTGGTGTTCGAAGGAGAAGACAGCAGGATCCGTCTCCGGGATTCCATCTATGAGGCCCGTGCGGGAGAAACCCTTTCCGTTCCCCTGAGGCTCCGGAGGGGCAGCACACTGATCACGCGGATCTACAGGGATTCGGTCCTGCTGGGAACAGATACCCTGGAGGTAGCCCGCAGAAGGATCTCCCTGGATCTGGATCCTCCTGAGGGTACCAGCCGGGTGGAACTGGAAATGATCGATCCGGACGGCAACATCCACAGGAACAGCTTCACCGTGCACGGACCGGAACCCGGACCCCGGGAAGCTCTCCAACCGGACAGTGCGCAGGTCCCCTATGCTGAAGAGGCGTACCCCGATGCAGATGAGGCGTACCCCGATGCAGATGAGGCGCTCCCCTCAGCCGGGGAAATGGTTTCGGAAATGGAACCCCTGGAAAAGGATACACCTGTCTGCCTGGACAGCACCGAGGTCCCCTACACCGAAACCGATGCCGCGAAGATAATCGCCGGGGCCGGGAAAGAGGTTTCCGGAGAAAAAACAAAGTCATGGCCGGTTGTGCTCATCATCCTGGGCGGTGCAGGCCTCCTGCTGCTGCTGTTTTTCTTATGGAGAAAACGGAAGAAAAAGGATAAGAACACCGATTAATTTTTAAATTTGTAATATTCACGCTAAACCGCCCTGTAATGAAAAGACCTTTCTTAATGCTGTCCGTATTGCTTCTGGCATCATTTGCAGCGGGACAGGATGTGAAGGAGGACTTTTACGATGCCGAGTTCTTTTTTGCACAAGAAGAATACCAGGAGGCACTGTATATTTTCCAGAAAGTTTACGACAACGGGTACCAGGACAATGCCAATATCAATTACCGGATAGGGGTATGCCTGCTCGAGATCCCCGGCCGCAAACCGGAGGCCATCCCTTACCTTGAAAAGGCGGCGCAATCTATTTCCGAGCGTTACAGGGAAGGATCGCTCAAAGAGGAAAATGCACCGCCCGATGCGCTGCTTTTCCTGGGGAATGCTTACCGGATCGATGAACAGCTGGACAAAGCATGCGAAAATTACAGGGCATATCTGGAGTACCTGGGGAAAAGGGATGACATCCAGAGGATCTATACGGAAAAACAGATCGAGTCCTGCCAGAACGCCAAAACCGCCCTGAACAATCCTGTGGAATATAACACCCGGAACCTGGGCCAGTTGCAGGAAACCCATCCCGACAGGTACAATGTGGTGGTATCGGATGATCTGTCGACCATGGCCTTTATGGGAAGGAATCCCTTCTACAACGGTGTTTACATATCCACAAAGAATGAAGAGGGCCTGTGGAACACCCCTCTGAACATCACTCCCTCCATCCAGTCGGACGGGAACATGGATGTGGTCTCCCTGTCAGCCGACGGAAAGATGATGCTGCTGACAGCCTATGATGCCTTTGACAGCAATATCCTCATCTCGGAATACGCCGATGACCGGTGGAACCGGGCCCGGAGTGTGGGGAAACCCGTTAACACCAAGTATTACGAATCGCATGCCAGCTTCAGTCCCGGCGGAAATTCCATCTATTTTACCAGCAACCGCAAAGAATCCCTCGGGGGGACCGATATATTCCGGAGCGATCTGCTGGAGGATGGTACCTGGAGCGAGCCGGTCAACCTGGGACCTACTATCAATACTGCACTCAGTGAAGAATCCCCCTTCCTGAGCCCGGACGGATCGAGGCTCTATTTCAGTTCACAGGGACATGCGACCATCGGCGGATTCGATCTTTTCTATTCTGAGATCCAGCCCGATGGCAGCTGGGGCACCCCGGTGAACCCGGGTTATCCCCTCAATACCACGGACGATGACCTGGCATTCTCCCCGCTTCACCTGGAAGAAGAGAATGTACAGCAGGTCTACGCAAAAGGAAATGCATCCCATCGCGACATTTATCTCTTCGAGTTGATCCCCCAGGACCAGCAGCCTGTAGCGGTGACTTTCGAGGAAGAAATGGAAGAGGAAGTGGAAGAAGTGGCTGAAGAGCCTGTGGAGGAAGTGGCTGAAGAGCCTGTGGAGGAAGTGGCTGAAGAGCCTGTGGAGGAAG
>JBNJEV010000088.1:0-9468 GCA_051746185.1 Bacteroidota bacterium | reverse complement strand
AGGAGCATCCTGATCCGGAATATTGTCCTGAGTTGAAGCATCGGTTTCTGTGCCGCCGGATTCGGCCTGCAGCTTTTCAATACGCCAGGCATCAAGGTTTGTGAAATAGGAAACCTGGCCATCTTTTTCCCATTTACGTCCTCTCAGGTTAAAGCTCACTTTAACCATATCATCAATGCCGAACTGATCAAGCATCGCGCATCTGTCCTGGGTGGCCTGGAATTTAACCAGGTCCACGAACTCAAAGCCACTGGTGCCGGACGATTTGATCTCCAGAATAAATTCACGTTTCTGGAACCGGTCAGAGACCTGTTGGGTTGCGAATTTCTCTGCCAGACGGCCGCTAATTTCGAAGCTCATGATAAAAGTTCTTTTTTAGAAAAGAAGCCTCAATCCCGATCTTTTGATCAATAAAAGGCTGTCCGCAAATGACGGACAGCCTTTCTATCTTTAAGGGATTTACTGCTGAATATCCAGAAGCTTGATCTTGAAAATAAGCACCGAGTTTCCCGGAATGGGTCCCTGAGCCCTCGAACCGTAAGCAAGATTGGAGGGAATATAGAATTTGTAGGTTGATCCTTCAGGCATTAGCTGAACACCTTCGGTCCATCCGGGAATTACCTGGTCAAGAGCAAAAGTAACTGAATCACCGGTTTCAAAGCTGCTCTCAAAAACAGTCCCGTCAATCAGACTTCCTTCATAGTGAACTGTTACCGTTGATGTATCGGCAGGAGTAGGACCTTCACCTTCTGTGATGACCTCATACTGCAAACCGGATTCGGTCGTCATAACTTCATCTCTTTTGGCGTTCTCTTCAAGAAAAGCTGCCCCTTCTTCCAGATTTTCAACAGCTTCTGCTTCGTTACTCTGGGCTTCCTGCTCAGAGAGGGAAACCTGGAGTTGCCTGAAAATGGCCTGTGCGGACATCTGGTCGTATGTGGAAGTATCTTCCAGGACCTGGTTCATCCCGGACGCAATTAAATGAACGTCTGCATCCCAGGGGGCAGCATCGAGATCATAACCCAGGTTCACTCCCAGAAAATAATTGAGAGAATCGGCTTCATTTTTCAATGATATCTTGGATTCCGGTTTGATGTCATCCATGCCCGAGCCGATAAAATAACCGACTGCAAGTGCTGCAACTGCAATAACGATAAGTGTGATGATTTGTCTGTTGTTCATGAGATTATATGTTTTTGTCAAATATTGAACTGCGAAGATAAAAGAAATATTACATACGGCACAATTATCTCCTGTATTAACATCAAAGTAGTTCCTTACAGATAATTGGCCCAAACGTGCCATCACATCCTGGTGGCCACCAGCATTTCTCTTTTACCCGGGGGACCGGGGACTTTTTCAACTTCAAATCCGCAGGAGAGCAGGGCTCTTTTCACATTGCCCTTTGCAGTATAACTCACCCAGATGCCTCCAGGGTTCATGATCCTGAATATTTTGTCGAAAACCGGTTCTTTCCAAAGGTGGGGTTGCTTCTCGGGAGCAAAAGCATCAAAGTATACGAGGTCAAATTTTCCTGACGGTTGCATGGACCTGAAATCTGAAGGCTCCTTTAAAGATTGAAAATTGTCTGATAGAGAGACTGTTTCTTCCCAGGGGGCTTCATGGATCTTTTGAAGGATTCCCGAAGGAACAATATTCAGCTGTTTCTCATAATTGAGCTTTGTATATTCTGAGGGAGTTAACGGGTATTTTTCAACCGCATGATAAAATACCCTCACATCCTGGTCCATCGCTTCCCTGTATGTGAGCAGCATGTTGAGTCCCGTTCCCAGCCCGGCCTCAAGGATCCTGAAAGAAGATTTTTCGATCCTTTGGAATCCGTGACGGATAAACACATGCTCCGATTCCTGGATGGCTCCATGCAAGGAGTGGTAAGGTTCATCAAGACCTTCAGCAATAAATGTGTGTGAACCATCTTCCGTGATCTTCAGGTCTCTTCTCATCGTAATGAATTAAATTACGGGACCGCTTATGTTTGTCGAACAAAGCTGAAATAAAAAAAGTAAGATATCATGTTTTAATTAACTTTGATCGCTGATCCGCAATTAAATAATGCATGTGTACTTAAAGAGAAACCTTGAAAGGATATGTTCATGAAAGCTATGATATGAAACAATGTGTTGATCCGTAAAATCCATGAAAGTAATTGTTGTTTACGACACCATTTATGGCAATACACAGAGGATTGCGGAAACAATCATGGAAGGACTGGGCAGCGGGCATGAATCAGGATTGGTCAGGGCGGAGGAAGCAAACAGAGAGACTGTTGAAAATATGGATGTGCTGATTGTGGGGTCCCCGACACATGGGGGATGGTATTCAGAGTCGTTGAAGGTATTTTTTGATGTGCTTCCGGAAGGATCATTGCAGGGAATACCCGTCTGTTCATTTGATACCAGTCTCCCGGCAAAGAATCAGGGGTTCGTGGTAAACCGGTTGACGAGGTTATTTGGAAGGGCGGCGCCAAGGATATCCAGGGAACTCAAAAAAAAGGGAGCAAAGATTGTGGATTCAAAGACATTCATTGTCCATGGCAGGAAAGGGCCACTGAAAGAAGGTGAAATTGAGCATGCCAGGGAATGGGCAGCAGCAATCATGAATGAAATCTCAAAAGATGAATAGCCATGGAAGTGATAAGCAGAATAGCTGATGAACGAAAAATCTGAGTAATTGTCAACAATGGTTGATAAGTGACACTTGTGAGGTATTATGCAAGTATTACCTTGAGACTTTTTTAAAACTAAAACTCAGATTATGAAATTACGATTTACTACAGCAGTTATTTTGTTTATTACATTAAATCAGCCCGGGATAGCTCAGTCATTACCAACCGGTTTCGAGGAATGGGAAACCACAACAATTGAGCAGTTGCCCGAGCCGGCAGATTTCTGGTACACCAACAATTTTCAATTGGATTCGAGCATGTTTGGAGGCGGGGGTGTCACCGCGACAACAGACAGCTATTCCGGTCAGTATGCGATACGCCTTACCACCAAGGTCGATCTTGACGGGGATACTGTTCCTGCATATCTGAGTGTTCATCCGGAAATCTGGGATGAAGGTTTAACCATTACTGGAACTCCTGATTCACTGGTCGGATATTTCAAATGCAATATCATGCCCGATGATACAGCACGTATTTATATATATGCAGAAACGGGAATGGTGTATGGAGGCATCTCATTCACTCAGGAGGAAAACAGCGACGATTACCGGCGTTTTGCTATGCCCATGCATGTTGAGGGAACCGATCTCATACAACTGGTACTGAATTCAAGCCAGAGGAACTGGGATGAAGCCATTCCCGGATCCTGGATACAATTTGACAGTCTCTGGTTAAAAGGAGATGGCCTGAATCCCGGGGACACCCTTGGAAATAACGACTTCGAACGGTGGGCCGATCCTCATTCTTATAGTTATAAAGAACCGTTAGATTGGAGCACGACCAATCCGGTGTCGGAGATGGTGGCCGATACTTCTTTTGTTTTTCCGTCCGAAGATGCTCATTCGGGTGCTTACAGCATCAGTTTAATCAGTGATACAGTACCCGGTCAGCCACTGGATGGGGGAGAACCGGTCAATTATCTGTCCAACGGAAATTTTTATGGAGATGCTCCCAGCGGGGGGTTGATCACCAATCAATGGCCGGATTCTATTGTTGCATATTGTAAATATTCCCCGGTAGCCAGTGATGCTGCCCTGTTTGCAGTCATTAACGGCAGTACCGATCTGAGCAGGGAATTACCGACTCCCCAGAATTCGGTAGTGGAGATACTCCCTGAAATGGGATCATTTCAAAAGGTTGTTTTTGATATGACAGCCATAACAACCGATACATCAGATCCCGATTCAGTACTGATCATTGTTTCTTCAAGCAATATTCTGTCAGGTTCCTATGAAATTGGCAGTCAGCTCTGGATTGATGACATATCTGTTTATCCCCAGAAGGTAAATGCCATTCAGGTTACCGCGGCGGAAGAACAAAATGAGATCTATGTGGACTCGGTTCTGCACATGTATTCGGAAGTATTTCCTGATTATGCCCTCAATGACACGGTTGAATGGAGTGTTGACGACGAGACCATAGCAACCATTGACCAGAACGGTTTGCTTACCGGAGTATTGGAGGGAACAGTTACCGTAACAGCAACATCAACCGACGGAACAGCTGTTGAAGGGACAATGGATATTACCGTTTCGGCGGTTGTGTCAAATATCAATAAATCGATTAATCACAGGGATATAACTATTTATCCGGTTCCTGCAAAATCGGTGATCCATATTGAATCCCGGCAGGAAATGAATGGAATGATCCAATTCATGGACATCTCGGGGAAAACAGTAATGGAAACAGCGGTAGATAAAACCACTTCGAAGGCAATTGACATATCCGGGTTGCAAAGCGGTGTATATTTCATCCGTATTGAATCGGGTGATCATGTAAACGCCAGAAAATTAATCATCAAATAAGTACACCCTGTTCATAAAATAGAAATCACCGCAGGCAGATCATTGGTATTTTTGAACCGATGAATGTCCGGTTCTATATCGAAAGGCGGAAGAATGAAGAGGGAAGGTTGCTGGTGAAAGAGAGGCCTGTTTTTATGAGCGCCTCTTTCCGGGGGAAAAGGGTGATGATCGGTACCGGGGTGAAGGTGGATATTCACGGCTGGGACCCCGAACGGCAGCGGGTCAGGGAGACATTCCCGGATGCGCATGTTCTCAATCAATGGCTGGATACGCATGTGCAGACTGCCGGCCTGGCCTGGAAGGCGCTCTCTCACCTCCCGGCAGATCCCCGTCCGGAGCAGTTCAGGCATATGTTCCTTCAATTAAGGCCTGCGTTTTCAGGAGGATTCTTCGATGTATTCTACCAGTTCATGGAATCCGGATTAAGCCGCTGGACTGCTTCCACTTACAGGAAGGTTAGAAATCTTTACATGCATCTCCGGAATATGGAAAGTGAGACAGGGGTTCCCATCTCTTTGAATGAAATGAATGAATCCTTCCTGGAGCGTTTCACCGGCTTTTATACTCAAAAAGGATACAGCCCCACAACCACCCGCAAGGCGGTGAACATTCTGGTCTGGTTCCTGAACTGGGCAACGGATAATGGATACAATATACACAGGGAATACCGCAAGTTCTACCGGAAGCTGGAACCATTAAAGACTGCACCACGGCAGGTGGTTTTTCTTCAGTGGGAGGAAGTGATGTCCATCCGTCGTTTCCCATTCCCCGGCAGGAAGCTGATCAGGGCCAGGGACATATTCTGTTTCATGAGTTTCACAGGGATCCGGTATTCGGAACTATGCCGTTTGAAAAAAGAAGATGTCGGCGCGGAGGAGATCATGCTGAAGGGCAACACCGTGAAAATCAGGAAGCTGCCCATGAACGGCCATGCCAGGGAGCTCTGGCAGGTGTATGAGAACAAATATTACCTGGACAATACCGCATTCCCGGTAATGAGCATGATCACCCTGAATAAACACCTCAGAGAGATCGGGAAACAGGCCGGGCTGGACAGGAAAGTGGGACCGGCCGTCGCAGATGATCCTGATGTCCCGCTTTATGAACGGCTCACGGCGGGTGTTGCGGTCAGTACATTTATCGCCCGCGCGCTGCAACTTGGTGTGCTGCCGGAAGTTATTTCCGGGTTTACCGGGGTGCAGCATGACAGCAGGCTGGAGCGGATCAGAGCAGAAATGGCCCGGGAGGCAATGGATAAGTTCTAGCCGATCATTTTCTGTTGCGGGGATGTTTCCTGATCCTGGTTGTCCTTCACATACATGTTCAACGGCTGGTAGTCTCCTCCGTCCAGTTCGGTCAGCCTGATCCGGTATCCTTTGGTTCCCAGGATAAGCTCAAGGGCTGTTTCAACCTGTTTTCGCAGAGGCCAGAGGAGCCAGTCCAGTTCTTTCGGACCGTTCTCTGTTTCCCTTTCTGTTTTATCCCTGATCTCTTCTTTGATCTGGGTTGCCAGCTTATCCAGCCTGGGACTGGTGTTCCAGCGTTTTGCCCTGAGAAAGGGTTTGTTGTATTCCAGGATCTCTGCAATCTCCCAGACACAATTCCTCCTGGAAAAAGATAAGAACCGGGGATCAGCATTGGCAATGCTGATCTCCTTTCTTTCTTCATCGATCTTGTACTTCAGATTTCTGATATCCACTCCGTACTTGGCTGTGAAATCAACATTCAGAACACCGATGAACTGGACATGTTTGTCATCCACCCTGAGACTTTTGTTGACAGTCCTTTTAAAACTGGTGTCCACTTCTATAAGTCCCAGGTCGAGTATTTCGTGGATTTCGGTTATGTTCAGCTTCCGGTGGGAAAGTTCGTCGACATCCTCCCTCAGAGTTTTGTTTTCCATTTTCATCCGCTCGATCTCGCTGTTCAGCGTATCAATTTTCCGGTCTTTCTCTTTCAACAGGAATTCCCAGAAAACGACGAGCAGCACACCGATCCCCAGAATGACGAGACCGGTAACAATAAACTTGTTGTAAAGAAGCAAAGCGCCGATCACCAGTGCCAGTCCCGCGAGAATATAGAACCTGTTTTTCTTCATGCCTCAAAGATACGAAATTCGCATGATTACTTCAGGAAACAATCAGCGGGTGCTACTGAGGCTCAACCTGGTCCTGGAGGATTTCCCTCAGCTTCTGCTGCATTTCAGGATCATTGCTGATGATGGTTGCAATTTCCTGGTACCTGGCAACAGTCAACCCTTCCTGTGTGATCTTGTCCTGCATTTCTTCCTGGGTCCTGGCCTGAATTATCGCCAGTGCCTCGGTGGCCTGGTTATATTTTTCCATTTCTTCCCCGGTGGCATCAATTTCCCTGTCCGGGTCCATATCGGCCTGTTGCATTTCATTATAGCGCTCCACTTCGATGCCTTCTTTCTCTACCGCACTGACCATTTTCTGCTGGGCCTGCTGATTGATGATCTCTACCTGCTGAATGGAGGCAGCGAACTGCTTCATTTCTTCTTCAGAAACGGCCTGTTCTGTCTGGGCAAAAGCGGCCGGAGAGCCGATCAGCATCAGTAACAGGAATAAACTTGTGGTCTTTTTGAATGTAATCATTGTCATCTGTTTTTGGTTAAAAAAATTTCTTCCTCACCGGACAAAGTTACGAAACCTTACTGACCCAGAAAAATCCCGGACTTACCGGGGGAGGATTGAAGATGCCGGCGGGGGAAGTTTCGTTTCCCCGGGGCCCGGCTGTTCGCCGTTGTTCAACACAGCTGATTTCTTATACGGGTTATTCAGCTCCACACTCTGGTTACTGGTTCCGGGATAATTCAGTTGGGTCCAGCAGGTATAGTTATCCGGGTCATCTTCGTAATATCCCCTTACCTCCGTTTGTTCCCAGGCGTAATAATAGCCAATCCGGTACTTGTTCCCATCGGCGGGGAGATATACGTCTTCCGTATAAGGCTCAATAGATCCGTCATTGATGTAAAGGGGACTCAGGGGATGGGTTCCGTTGTTGGTTACGAACAGGAAAAAGTAATCGGAATTCACGTTCAGTTCCCATTCCACCGGCGTTCCGGGCAGATCAATGGTATAGGACCAGGTAAGCAGATGACCCAGCTGGACTCCGTCGGTGTTCTTTCCCGATGTTGCAGCATTGTAGTAAACGGAATTTCCCTCGAGGCCGTAGAAGGTAACCTGCCCCCCGCTGGGAATGCTTTTTACATCTCCTTCGATCTCAATCAGCATCTGGGTATAGGTGTTATTGATGAAGGTGACGTCGGTCGTGGGAGGTGAGACGGTAATATAATTATTCCTGGTGAGGATATTCCCGCCGGCCCTGTTGTATACTTCCAGCGATACCTGATACGTCCCTTCGTACATGTAGGTGATTGTGGGATCCTGTTCTGTTGAGGAGGAAGGCGATCCCCCTTCGAACGTCCATATCCAGAATTGCGGGTGATCGCCCGACATGTCTGTAAACCGGACGCTATCTCCCGCGGCAATGGTTACCCGGTCGGCCGAGAAGGAGGGAACCGGCTCTGACAAACAACCGGACAGGGAAAAAAACAGTGTGAGAACCGGAATGACCAGCAGGGGATGTGCTTGTTTTCCTTTCATGTTTTTTTCATTTGCTCTACTGAAATTCCAGTTTCCCGAAATAACGCGGCTGGTGAAAATCCGGTTCGGGGGTTTTCACCGGTTGCCATGAAAGATAATGCGGATGGTCCAGCCTGTCCCCGCACTTGAAGAAGTTTCCGGAAGCGCCCATTCCCGATAGATCATCGATTTCACTGTAGATAAGCACATCTGCGGGTATCCTGATACCCAGTTTCCAGACCACCGGTCCTTCTTTTATCCCGAATGGCTGGTTGCCAAGCGAGGGACGGGTCAGGATCTGTCCGAGGACCTCGCCGGGGATCTGTTTCCTGTCATGCCGGTTTTCCCCGTAACCTCCCAGCACGGTGCCGATACAATTGAATTCGAAATTATAGTATTGTGGTCCCTCCTCCGGAAAGGCAATAAAAAATTCCACACAGCTGTCTTCGTAGACCGCTGAATTGAAATCTTTCTGCGTGGCCCTGACCTGGGGTTCCTCTACCAGATACTGCAAATCTATGCCCGATCCGTCATGCTGGATGTGAAACCGCACTTCGACCCCATTCGCCTCCACCCAGTTCCGGTGAGAAAGGGCTGCACCTTCGCGGAGCATACCGGAGGTGGTCAGCTTTGTTGCGGATCCGGTGATCCTGGGGACGATGATGATGTTCGATGTGATCATTTTTCCGTGTGTTTCATTATATCATCTCCCTGATGATCGCCCTGCATTTTTCCAGTTTCGATTCCCCGTCCCGGGTCAGCTTCAGCTGCGCCCTGGTGCGGACCAGGTTATGTTCCGGGTATCCGGTCTTGTAATAGGTGTCCCCCGAAAGATAATCTGTGAGGAACCTGACGGTCTGCTCGTAGGGGAAGAGCACTCCCGCGTACACCAGGCTGTCCAGTTCAGCAGGGGTGAGGATCTCCCGGGTCGATTCCAGGAATCCCGCAGCAAATGCCCGGTACATATCCAGGTCCATATGGATGCCGTCCAGGTTCCTGTCATCCTCCTCTCCCGTATTGGTGAAGGTCCTGATCCCGTCCCCGAAATCAAAGTGCACATATCCCGGCATCACCGTATCCAGGTCGATCACGCAAAGTCCTTTCTGGTTTTTGTCAAACAGCACATTGCTGATCTTCGTGTCGTTATGGGTCACCCGCAGCGGAATGGCTCCCTGCTCTCCCAGTTCCTGGACGGTGCTCATCAGGGGGATCCTGGATTCCAGGTAACGGACCTCTTCTTCCACGAACTTCAACCGGCCGGCAACGTTTTCCTCAATACTTTTTTTCAGGTTGGAGATCCTCCATTTCAGATCATGAAAACGGGGGATGGTATCGCCAAGTTCAGATGCTTCCAATCCCGAAAGCATGTTCG
>JBNJEV010000087.1:0-9570 GCA_051746185.1 Bacteroidota bacterium | reverse complement strand
CTGATAGGAACCCGGCTGTTCGCTTCCCGTTGTGCTGCCTGTCACGGTGACCAGGGAAGGGGCGGGGTGGCCGTGGCACTGAACCAGGAAGGGTTCCTGGGCAGGGCGACTGACCGGTTCATCCTGAATACCATCATCCGGGGGAGACGGAACACCGCTATGCCCGGGTGGTCGCATCTGCAGGAGCATCAGCTGACCGGACTGCTGTCAATGATGCGTGTATGGCATACAGGGGCCCCAACCCGGGATGAGATGGTTTTGCCTGTATCGGATGTGGAAGAAGGGGCCCTGAAGTATCATTTTCTCTGCTCGCGGTGTCATGGGGAGTTCGGGGAGGGGGAGACCGGTCCGGCCATCATCAATGTGGATTTCCTCAGGGCGGCGGGTGACAGGTACCTTTATGAAACCATCGCGGAAGGACGGGTCCACACCGCCATGTTCGGCTGGTCCACGGATGTATATGACCAGGAGAGACTGGACAGGGAGGATATCGGAAATATTGTGGGTTTCATGCGCAGGTCGGCCCGGGATTCGCTGACCTATATCTATGCGGGGAGCAATCCCGGGAACAGGGAGGCGGGCTCTGAACTCTACGTGCAGCATTGTGCCGAATGCCATGGTGAAAGCGGGGAGGGGACCGGTGCCCCGGCACTGCACAACCAGGAGTTGCTCAGCGCCGGATCCAACGGATACCTGCTGGCCACCATCACCCTGGGCAGGGAGACCACGGCCATGCCCTCGTGGGGCTACGGACAGGGAGAGTACCCGCGGCTTTCCGGTGAACAGCGGCAGGACCTGGTGGCCTTTATCCGCTCCTGGCAGCGGATCAGGATCAAATTTTAGCCCGTTGCAGTAAAGAACCGGGCCTTTGGTCAATTTGTTAATTAAACCTTGAATTTGTTCATTATCAACAGCAACCATTTCTTTATTTTCACGTTCAAATAGATTGTAGCACACCTGAACCTGGCATATGAGTTATAAGGTCTTTGTTCTTTATTCGCATTCGCACGACAGATTATTCGTAGGATACACCACCAGCCTCACCGATTATATGATCACCATGAACGTGATGAAATCAAATAATCCCCTGTATGAATTCAGGCCGTGGACACTGATCCATATGGAGCTATTCACGTCGGAGGACGAGGCCATGGTCAGGGAAGGTTTCCTCAAGGGAGAGATCGGTCAGGATTATATCCGCAGGGAGATCCTTCCTATGTTTGATTTCCGGTAAAAATATCCGGGCTCCTGTTTCTTTTATATCTTTATGCCATAAAGGCATGATGATCCGATGACCCAGCACTCAGAAAAAAAGCATAAACGGTTATTCAGAAAGCTTACCCACCGGTACCGGATGGTCCTTCTGAATGAGGATAACTTTGAGGAGGTGGGTTATATGAGGCTTACCCGGCTGAATTTGATCGCTGTAGTGGGGGTGATCATATTGTTGCTGGTGGCCCTGGTCTATGTGCTGATCGCGTACACCTCTATTCGGGAATTCATTCCGGGTTATCCCGATGCGGCCATGCGCCAGAATATCCGCCATAATGCCATGAAACTGGATTCACTTGAATATGAACAGGGGATCAGGGACCAGTATTTTGAGAACCTGAAGCGGATCATCAGTGGCGAGATGCCTGAAAATTATATGAATGATACCACCGGGATCACCCAGAGCCATGAGATCACCTTTATGCGGTCCAGAAGCGATTCCCTCCTCAGGCAGCAGGTGGAAGCAGAGGAGCATTTCAGGCTGAGTGTGCTGGAGGAGGAAGCCGGGGAGCGTAATCTGTATGACATGCATTTTTTCACCCCGGTGAACGGGATCATCACCCGTTCGTTCAATCCCATGGAAGGACATTACGGGATCGACCTGGTAGCGGCACCCAATGAAGTGGTTAAGGCTACCCTGGACGGGACGGTCACCATGTCCACGTGGACACTTGAAACCGGGTATGTGATCCAGGTCCAGCATGATTTCGCACTCATTTCGGTATACAAACACAACGCAGCACTCTTCAAATCGGTAGGTCAGAAAGTAGTTGCCGGGGATGCCATCGCCATTGTCGGAAATTCAGGGGAGCTTACCACCGGTCCGCATCTCCATTTTGAACTGTGGCACGACCGTGTGCCACTGAACCCGGTTGAATATATTGCATTCTAGCTGCATGAAAAAGCGAATTGCCATACTTGGCTCCACCGGATCCATCGGGACCCAGGCCCTGGAGGTGATCTCCCATTATCCTGAATTATTCGGGGTGGAGATGCTTACGGCCAATGAGAATGCGGATCTTCTCATCGAGCAGAGCATGATCTATCTGCCCAACGCGGTGGTTATCCGGAACGAAAATCATTATGATAAAGTGAAGGAGGCCCTCGGCCATCTTCCCGTGAAAATTTTCTGCGGGGAGGGGGCGCTGGAACAGGTTACGGAATTTGAAACCGTGGACATGGTCCTCACCGCCATGGTGGGATTCAGCGGGTTGAAGCCCACGCTGGCTGCGATCAGGGCGGGCAAACCGGTCGCCCTTGCCAACAAGGAAACACTGGTGGTCGCCGGAGAACTTATCATGCATGAGGTCCGGAAGCGGTCGCAGTACCTGATCCCGGTTGATTCGGAACATTCAGCCATTTTCCAGTGCCTGGCAGGAGAGGGGAACAGCACAATAGAAAAACTGATCCTGACCGCTTCCGGGGGACCATTCCGGGGAATGGACCGGGAAGAGCTGAAAAATGTGACCCCCGAAGATGCACTTCGCCATCCCAACTGGTGCATGGGCCCGAAGATCACCATTGATTCGGCCACCCTGATGAACAAGGGTCTGGAGGTGATTGAAGCCAGGTGGCTGTTCGGAGTCCCTCCCTCAAAGATCGAAGTGGTGGTCCATCCCCAGTCCATCATCCATTCCATGGTGCAGTTCACCGACGGCTCCATCAAGGCGCAGATGGGGTTGCCGGACATGCGGCTTCCCATTCAGTATGCCCTTTCCTATCCTGAACGGCTGACCTCGGACTATGAGCGTTTCAGCTTCAAAGATTTTCCTGAATTGACTTTTGAGCCCCCGGATACAAAAATTTTTCGTAATCTTGCACTTTCTTATGAAGTGCTGAAAAAAGGGGGTAACTGGCCCTGTATTTTAAATGCAGCCAATGAGATCGCGGTCAGGGCTTTTTTGGAAAGCAGGATCCGTTTTCCTGACATCCCGGTCATCATTGAAAAAACCCTTGAAAAGTCAGCTTTCATTAAGGAACCTTCACTGGAGGACTATATTGAGACAGACCTGCAGGCCAGGCGGGTTGCCGGGGAGCAAATGTAAACAGGAATGGATGTACTGATCAAGATATTACAGTTTCTACTGAGTCTTTCCATCCTGATCGTCTTGCATGAAATGGGCCACTTTGTCCTGGCCAGGATCTTCAAGACCAGGGTGGAGAAATTCTATCTTTTTTTTGATCCTGGATTTTCACTTTTCAAGAAGAAGATCGGTGATACTGTCTACGGGATCGGATGGCTTCCCCTGGGAGGATATGTGAAGATCAGCGGAATGATCGACGAATCCATGGACAGGGAGCAGATGAAGAAACCGCCCGAACCGCATGAATTCAGGTCCAAGAAAGCATGGCAGCGGCTGATGATCATGCTCGGGGGGGTATTCATGAATTTCCTCCTGGCCATGGTGATCTATATCCTGGTTTTTTATACCTGGGGAGAAAGGTATGTTCCTGCCGAACGGCTGGAATACGGATATATGGTCGACAGCACCCTGATGGATATAGGGTTGAGGAACGGGGACAAGATCCTTGCTATCAATGGTAAAGAGGTGGAAAAATGGGAGACCATCCACCATGATATCGTGGTTGACGAGGCCAGCGTCATCACTCTTAAACGGGACGGCAACGTAATGGAGATCAATGTTCCCGAGGAGAAGGTCGCAGATTTGCTGAAAGCGGAATACCCCATTTACCCCAGAATTCCTTTTGTAGTGGGTGATGTGGTGGAAGGAAGCGGAGCCGAACAGGCGGGTCTGAAGCCGGGGGATCAGATCATCGCCATCAATTCCGAACCTGTCCGGTATTACGACCAGTTCCTGAAAAAAACAGGCGGTGAAAAGGATGCCACCTTTACCTTCACCCTGGTCAGGGACAGCGATACCATTCGGAGGGAGGTGAAAACCAATGAAGAGGGCAAGTTCGGGATCTATAACAAGAGTTATACCGAATTCTTTGAACCGGTGGTAGTCAAATACTCCTTCCTGGAGTCCATTCCTGCAGGCATCAGCCGGGGATTTGATATCACCGGGAGCTATCTGAAACAGCTCAAGATGCTGTTCAAGCCGGAAACCAGGGCCTATGAGCAGCTGGGGGGATTCATCAAGATCGGCAGTTTTTTCCCTTCCACATGGAACTGGCAGAATTTCTGGAATATGACAGCATTCCTTTCCATTATTCTGGCCATCATGAACCTGTTGCCCATTCCGGCCCTGGACGGGGGACACGTAATGTTTCTGCTGTATGAGATCATTTCAGGGAGAAAACCCGGGGACAAGTTCCTGGAATATGCCCAGATCATGGGGATGGTGATCTTGCTGAGCCTCCTGCTGTATGCCAATTTGAATGATATCATTGGATTATTTAATCGATAGAAGAATTATTTAGCTATTTTTGTAGAGCAGAACGATTCATAAAATCATCAAAAGATATGGAAGCTTTCGTAATTTTAGCGATAGGGGTCTGGCAGATTGTTGTGATAGTCATGCTGGTATTGTTGCTTTTTGGAGGCAGGAAGATCCCCGAACTGATGCGTGGTGTAGGTCAGGGAATGAAGGAATTCAAAAAGGCTACCGGAGACGATTCAGATGAGGATGAGGAGGAAGAGGTCAAGACGCGGAAGAAACTCAATGATGAAAACGGATAAACTCACCATGAACAGAGAGACCTGTCCTCTGAAGTGGGCAGGTTTTTTTGTCTTATGGATCCTGATCATTGCCGGAATGGGTTCCTGCGATGGTGTGAAGCGGCAGGGAGGTGTGGGAGGCAGGATCCTTCCCAATATTACAGGCGGGGCAGGCGAGGTGCTGGTGGTCATGGATGATTTCAACTGGGAGCATGAGTCCGGAGAATTGCTTAAAGATATTCTGATGGTGGAATATCCCGGTCTGCCCCAGTCCGAACCTTTGTTCGACGTGATCCATATCAATGCTTCTTCCTTCGATAACCTTTACCAGTACCACCGGTCCATCGTACTGGTCACCATCAGCTCGAATCAGGAGCAATCGATCCGTTTCAGGGAAAATTTGTGGGCGAAACCACAGATCGTGGTACAGATGACTGCACCCAGCAGTGCGGCTTTGAGAGAACTTATCGAGCAAAACAGTGAACGGATCCAGAGCTACCTTGTGCAGTATGACCGCCAGAGGCTGATCGAAATCTATGAGGATTCCAAAGATCCGGGAATTCAGAAAGAAATCGCGGATCACCATCAGATAAGGCTTGCCATTCCCAGGGGGTACAACATGGATTTCAGCAAAGAAGAATATACTTCCGTATCCATCGAAACACCTGATATGTCGCAGGTAATCCAGATTTATGACTATCCGGCAGAAGGCACCGAAGATCTTGCCACGGAGAAACTGATACGGCAGCGGAACATCTTTACCAGAAAGTATATTGAGGGTCCGTCGGAAGATTCTTATATGATCGTGGCCAAATTGTATCCTCCCATCGCATACGAACTGAAAAAAAACGATCTAAATGTCGTGGAGATCAGAGGGTTATGGGAGCTGGAAAACGGTTTTATGGGAGGACCGTTCGTTAGCCATTCGGTGTATGATCCCGGCAGGAAACGGATTGTTACCGTGGATGGTTATGTGTATTATCCCAACCAGAAAAAACGGGTAAAGATCAGGCAGCTGGAAGCTATTTTGTATTCCATGGAGATCATTTAGACCCTGCCAGGTGCTTTTTTATCTGGGCAACAAGCATCTCCCTGGTGAACGGTTTCATGAGATAATCGTTGAAGCAACCCGCGTAGAGCCCGTCCCTGATCTCCCCTTCGAAAGAAAAAGCGGTCTGGGCAATCACCGGTATGTTTTTTCTTATGGAACGGATCTTCGCGGTGGCCTCATAACCGTCCAGTCCGGGCATCAGGATATCCATCAGCACCAGATCAATGCCCGGATTTTTTTCAAAGATCTCCACTGCTTCTAGTCCGTCCCTGGCCCGGAGGATCTTCATCCTGGTCGGAGAAAGTAATTCCTTGATGTACAGATAATTGGATTCCATATCTTCAGCGATCAGGACCTCAAATGCGGACCAGTCATCGTATTTTTTCCCGGATTTAACGGGAGTCTCTTCCGGCTGCAGGGTTTTGGGTACAGACACAGGAATGGTGAAAAAGAACCGGGAACCCATTCCCCGGCCCGTTTCCACCCAGATATCACCCCCCATGATTTTCACCAGATCATGTGATATGGCCAGTCCCAGACCCGCTCCCCGTAGTACAGATTCATTTTTGTCCACCAGTTTCACGAACCGGTCAAAAATGATCCCTGTCCTTTCTCTTGCAATTCCCGGGCCTGTGTCCTTCACATAGAACAACAGGGAATCGTGCCCACCCACATTTTTTTCATCCACATAGGCATACCCCAGGGTGATCTTTCCTCTGGGGGTGAATTTAACTGCGTTCTCAAGGAGGTTGTTCAGAACCTCGGTCACTCGCATGGGGTCTGCATGGATGACAAAATCATCCTCCTGACGGCCCTTTTCCAGCACCAGTTCGATCTCCTCTTTTCCTGATTCATCCAGGATCTGCCGGTACTTTGAATAAAGTTCTTCCAGTTTCCTGTTTACAAATAACTGCCTGGGATTCAACCTGATCTGTCCCATGTCGATCCTGGAAATGACAATGGTCTTTTCGATCAGCTGGAGCAGGTCGGAGCTTCCGCTGACAATCTGCGCCAGATAAAGTTTCCTTTTTTCTTCGGAAAGATCTTCTTTCTGCAACAATGAAGCAAAACCCGCGATAGCGTTCATCGGGGTTCTGATTTCATGTGACAGGTTGCCCAGAAATGAAGTCTTCAGCCTGTCGGATGCCTCTGCCCTGCTCCTGGCGCTTTTCAGCATGTTCTCATACTGTTTCTGCTCCGTAATATTGATCAGGGAAAGGATCGTATGTCCTGTCTCCTTCACGTAGATCCCGGAAAGAGTTACCGTCTTCAGGTCCCCGTCCCGGTTCAGGAACCGGCATTCATATTTATCAGCCATTCCGGATCCGTTGGCCTTCAGCCTGCGAAGCAGTTTCTTCAGCACTTCATGGTCTTCCGGATGCACCATATCGTTCCACCTGTGCTTGCCTTCCAGTTCCTCCCTGCGATATCCGCTGATCCGTTCCATCTCTTTATTGACCATCCGGATCAGGGTATTTTTGTCTACCACCATCATGGCTGCTGAAGAGTGCTCAAAAAGAGCCTGAAGGATCCTGGGTTCCTCGATCAATGCTTTCCGGGTTTCCATGGCAAAAGGTGTTCTGTGGATTGTCAGCTCTTTCCGTCAGAGAAGAGATTGGGCTTTTCGAATTCGAAGAGTGTGGGATAATCTTCATCAAATCTTTTCAGAACTTCGGTGAGGATGGCTTCCCTCATGAATTTGGACCTGTTTCTGATACTGTATTTCCTGCAGTAAAGATTGATGGCTTCCTGTTCCCGGCTGTTGAAAAGTAAAGAGGCTCTTTTGATCCTTCTCAGACGGTGATCCTTTTTATTCTCCACCCTGGCTTCATTTGGTTATGCTTCCCTAAAATAGGGAAAGCACACAACTATTTGACATTCTGTGGCGATGAACAATTAACAAATTCTCAACATCTCATAATACATTAATTTATAGCAGAGTAAAAAACTCCTTAAATTAAAAAATAAACAACATATAAACAGTATATTAACATGATTCAGTCATGGTAAATTCGTATGTAAACAAGGGATCGATCCTGCGAACCAGATCCATTCCATGCATTCGCAGGATTTCAGGCCTCCGGAGCAGTGAAGATCGTCCACAACTCGCGGGGGCGGATCAGTCCCAGAAGAAGCGCGGTCATGATGCAGGAGGTAACCAGGGTGAAAAACCCGGCCACCCAGCCGGGGATCAGCAGGCTGAGCCATCCGGTGACCAGGTTCAGCGCTATGAAAACGGTCAGCCTGAAGAGGATATCCCGGTTATCTGGAATGTGGATGAGCCTGATGGAGGTAATAAGCTGTGACAGGGCATAAAATGCCTGGGATATCAGGCTTGCAATGGCGGCTCCCAGTGCCTGGAGGCGGGGAATCAGGATCAGGTTCAGGGAAATATTGATGACCACTGTGAGAGCAGCCAGCATGTTCAGCTGCCGGAGGTTGTTGTTGGCGGTAAGCAGGGTACCGTAGATATAACTTGCGGAAACAAACATAAAGCCGATCATCAGGATGCTGAATATTCTGGAGCTGTAGGGAGCATGTGCCCTGTAGAGCAGATCAATGATCTCCCGGTTGTAAAAGTTGCTTGCAATGGCGAGGCTGGTTCCCGCCACCAGGAGAAGCGGCAGGGCGATCCTGATCAGATCGTTCACATTTTCCTTCATGCGGAGCATCCGGGAAAACATGGGAAGCAGCAGCATGGCAAACAGGTAGGAGAACTGGGATGCCGCATCATAAATGCGGAAAGACTGAGCGTAGATCCCGGCTTCTTCCTTCCCGTTTGGCAGGAGTCTTTCCAGCATTACAGAATCCACCCGGTTAAAAAGCGACATCAGCAGGATCAGCAGGGCAAAAGGATAGCTCAGGCGCAGAACTTTCATTGATGCGGAAAAACTCACACGGGGCCGGAATGTCCCGGCTCTGTAACGGACAATGGCTGCGGTAGCGAACAGGGTGATGCCATAGGAAAGGGTCTGGGCATAGACGAACCATTCGATCCGGAAAGGTTGGTCGAGAATATTGCCCCACAGGAGCAAACCCGTGAAAAGGATCATCAGGCTCCGGTCCATGACCGAAAGCAGGCTGTCGGTGCGGAAGTACTGCAATCCGCTGATATTGGTCCGCAGGTAAAGGATGAAAGATGCAATGAACTGGTTCAGTACAAGGATCCACAGCATGCTGAACTGTGCCTGTGAATAACCGATGATCTTGCCGGTAATAAAAACGATCCCCGCATAGATGACGGACAGAAGGAATTTCAGGGGAATGATCGCAGAAAGATGGTCCCTGAGCAGGCTGTGGTCCCTGGCTATGGCCCTGTTGTTGAAATTATTGATACCCAGATCCAGGAGGATGTTGAGAATGAATGAAAAATTGAAAAGGGAAAAATAAAAGCCGTACATCTCTTCGCCAACCCTGTTCTGAACCCCCACTTCGATCCCGAAAAACCAGAAGGGTTTAATCAGAAGATTCAGGAAGATCAGCAGGGCCAGATTTGTGATAAAGCGCTTTTTCAAATTGAATCGGAGGTTGAATTATTTTTTAATTCAATACAAATGTAATAAGTTCGCTCAGAATTAGTCACGGGGCATTGGACCAGGAGATCAAAAAGAGGACGATTGTGGTG
>JBNJEV010000086.1:0-9658 GCA_051746185.1 Bacteroidota bacterium | reverse complement strand
GTTCAGGTCGGTTCCTTTCGGGGGGACCACCACATTGCCTTCCGGGTCCATGATCACATAGAGGGGCATGGTGTTGGTCTGGAAATTCCGGATCTCGTAATCCACGTTCTGCTGTCCAATGGTCTTTTTCACCCTGCCGTCCAGCGGCGAGGTATACCACTCCGACTCCGGCAGCCGGGTGCGGTCGTCCAGATAAAGGGTCACGATCACAAAATCGTTGCGCAGCATGTTCAGGACTTGCGGATCGGACCAGACGGCAGCTTCCATCTTTTTGCAATTGCTGCAGAAATGGCCTTTGAAATCGATGAGCACCGGTTTACCGGTAGCCGAAGCGCAGGCCAGTCCTTCTTCCAGGTCATAAAAGCTGGTGAGGTTATAGGGCATACGGAATTTGTCCACGTGTTTTTCAGGGACACAGGCCTCAATCTCCGGTTCCGCAGCTGCGGGTGCTGACACGGCTGCCGGCCGGGTAAGGTCGATCATGCTCTCCGATTTGGGGGGAAGCAGGGAGGCAACATTCTTCAGCTCATACCCGAAAAGTCCCATGAACAGGTAGATCACGAAGGTGAACGTCACCAGGCTCAGCAGGAGTCTGGGCACGGTGACATGCTTCACCTCGGTATCATGGGCGAAGCGGATCTTCCCCAGGAAATAGAGTCCCAGCAGGAAGAAAAGCACGATCCATACGGCCAGGTAAAGCTCACGGGTGAGGACCTTGCTGGTGGGATCCAGTGCCAGCAGGAACTTCATGCTGAAAGCAAGCACAATGAAGCCCAGGACCACCTTCACCGAATTGAGCCATCCTCCCGATTTGGGAAGTCCTTTCAGCCAGGAAGGGAACATGGCGAACAGGGTAAAAGGAATGGCAAAGGCCAGGGCAAATCCGAACATTCCCAGGACCGGCTCCAGGGCAAGTCCCCCGGCCGCCTCCACCAGCAGGGCACCCACAATGGGACCGGTGCAGGAAAAGGAGACCAGTACAGTGGTAAGGGCCAGGAAAAAAGCCCCTCCCATTCCTCCACGGTCGGCCCGGCTGTCAGCCTTGTTCACCCATCTGGAGGGAAGGACCAGTTCGTACATGCCGAAAAAAGCGAAGGCAAAAAAGACGAACAGCGCAAAAAAGATCACATTGGGGATCCAGTGGGTGCTCAGTGCATTGGCAGCATTGGGACCCACGTTGGTGAGGCTCACGATGACTCCCAGGGCGGTATAAATGGCCACAATGGAAAGCCCGAATATCATTGCCCGCAGTATAGCCCTTGCCCGCCGGTCGCTTCCCTGCATAAAAAAACTTACCGTCATGGGGATCATGGGGAACACGCAGGGGGTAAGCAAAGCCAGCAGGCCCAGCCCGAAAGCCAGCCAGAAAAATCCCCAGAGCGAACCTTCCTGCCCGGTCACGGGCACCGATGCGATGCGCTCTCCGGACTCGTCTGTCCCCTCCCCGGTAAAAGTTTCCATTTCCCCGGGCACGGACTCTTGTTCCCCGGTTCCGGTTTCCTCCCCGATCATTCCCTGCAGGGAAGGTGATCTTTCTCCATCACCGGCCTCCTCTTCAGCCGGCTGCTCTGCTCCGGGACTCTCTTCTTCGCCGGAACCCTCTTCAACGCCGGGACCCTCTTCATCGCCGGTACGTTCCACCGCTCCAGGACTCTCTGCCGCTCCTGCCTCCTGTTCCGCTCCACTCCCGGGAAGGGTGATCTCCATGGAAAACGGTTCGTATTTCGGGGGCAAACAGGTCACATCGTCGCATACCTGGTACTGGATCTCACCGCTGATGGTGACCGGGCCCGGTCCCTTCAGTATAACCTTCTGCCTCAGTCTGGCATTTCCGGAAAGGGTCCCCAGTTCCATCTGGAATCCTTCATCGAATTTCACCTTCGGTTTGGTTACTTCCTCCAGCTGACCGACCGTGGAAAAGTCACCGGATTCTTCGAAGAGAACCTGTGTGGGGATGGGTCCGCCTTCGGGCAGGTACGCCGAATAAAGGTGCCAGGGCGAATCGATCTCCGCGGAGAAGATCAGCTCTGCTTCCTGTCCGCCTGTGAGTTCATAGGAATAGGTCCAGTCAACGGGATCTGCAATCTGTGCATGGACCTGCAGTGTGGTCCATAATGCAAGGCCCAGGGTTGTGAGAATTCGGGTCATGGTTCTCTGCGAATCATGGTTCTGTGTGATAAATTCACCATCATATAGTTTACATTATTAACGCCTCCAGCCAGGAAAAGTTTAAGCAGGATGAATGACTTAAGCAGGACTAATGACGCTTGCGACGGAGTTCCTTTCCGGTTTCATCATACACCCGGTATTCCAGGAAATGAAGCGATTCCGAAGGATGGATCTTCACTTTGCACCCCAGCTCTCTCCTCCATTTCTTTTCCTGGGATTGAATTCCTTTCTTCAGGAAGCAGGACACAAAGGGGTGAAGGTGGACCTGTACCCGGGATAATTTGTGTTCCTTGACCAGGGTGGAAAGTTCGTTTTTGACCAGCTCCGGAAATAGGATGGGTGGCTGCACCTTGCCGCTTCCCCGGCAGGTGGGACAGGTCTCGGCGGTTTCGATGTGCATTTCCGGACGAACACGCTGACGGGTAATCTGCATCAGTCCGAATTTACTCAGGGGCAAGATGTTATGCTTGGTCTTGTCCCTGGACATGGTTTCTTTCATCTGTTCATACACCTTCTGCCTGTGCTCATTTCTGTGCATGTCGATAAAATCCACCACGATGATCCCGCCCATATCGCGCAGCCGGAGCTGGCGGGCGATCTCATCGGCTGCAGCAAGGTTCACCTCCAGAGCGTTGGACTCCTGGTCACTGGACGACCGGGAACGGTTGCCGCTGTTCACATCGATCACATGGAGGGCTTCGGTGTGCTCGATGATCAGGTACGCTCCGTGTTTGAAGGAAACGGTTTTTCCGAAAGATGCCTTGATCTGTTTGACAATCCCCAGGCTATTGAAAATGGGCACTTTCCCCGTGTAAAGCTTCACGATCCGCTCCTTCTCAGGAGCCACCTCCCGGATGTAATCCTTGATCTCGTGATAGACCTTCTCATTATTGATATGGATCCCGTCGAAGCCCGTATTCATGTAGTCCCTTACCACCGCCGATTCACGGCTCAGTTCGCTGATCACCAGGCTGGGGACATTTTTTGGACTCAGTTTTTCAAATGCGGTTTCCCATTTATTCACCAGGCTTCGCAGTTCTGCATCCAGCTCTGCTACTTTTTTGCCTTCCGCCACTGTGCGGACGATGATCCCGAAATTACGGGGCCTGATGGCCTGCAGCAGGTTCTTCAGCCGGTCCTTTTCGGCCTGTGAGGATATTTTGGAAGAGACGGAGATCTTGTCAGAGAAGGGGATCAGCACAAGGTTCCTGCCGGCGATGGAGATCTCAGAAGTCAGCCTGGGGCCTTTGGTGGAAATGGGTTCCTTGGCGATCTGAACCAGAATATACTGGCCCTGCTTAAGCACTTCATTGATCTTGCCGTGCTTGTTGATGTCGGGCAATCTTTTGAACTTGCTGACGGGTTGGGGCTTCCCTTTTCTGGAAAGAGCCTGTCCCAGGTATTTGCTCAGTGAACTGAATTGGGGACCCAGATCCAGGTAATGAAGGAAGGCATCCTTTTCATAACCCACATTGACAAAAGCCGCATTCAGACCCGGCATGATCTTTTTGACCTTTGCCAGGTATATGTCCCCTACTGAAAATTGCTGCTTAAGTGATGATTCATTTAATTCAACGAGCTTTCCATCTTCAAGTAGTGCAATCGAAACCCTCTCATTTTCGGAGTTGATTACCAGTTCACTGCTCACATTGTTCGCATTTACGAAGATTAAGCTGAGTATTTATCAGGATCGATACGCTACTCCTGCAGATATCAGGAAGGGGGTATTTCCCCGGATGGGCTCATCCTGCCTTGATACGTGAGGGGCATCCCTGATAAGTGATGTTCATCGATCCTATACAGAAATAAACCTAAAGACCGGGAAAGGTGCTTTAGGTTTAGATCCTAAAAGAGAAATGCTATGTTTATTTCTTCTTTTTGTGCCTGTTCTTCCTCAAGCGCTTCTTACGCTTGTGGGTAGCCATCTTATGTCTCTTTCTTTTCTTTCCGCTTGGCATAATAGGGATGCTTTACTTCACGTTGGTCTTAACTTTGCTCACGAATGTCTTGGCAGGCTTGAAAGCAGGGATGGAATGCTCGGGAATGATGATCGTGGTATTCTTAGAGATGTTGCGGGCAGTTTTTTTAGCCCTTCTTTTCACGATAAAACTTCCGAATCCCCTCAGATACACATTTTTATTGTTACTGAGCGAATCCTTTACAGTTTCCATGAAAGCTTCAACTGTTTTCTGAACAGTTACCTTTTCTATTCCCGTGTTCTTGGAAATCTCATTTACAATATCTGCTTTTGTCATTTTAAAAAACCTTTAAATATCAATGATTTACAATAATTAATTCAATGGTTGTGCAAATATATATACTTTTACGTGAATATGAAATTGATTTGAATAAATTTTTAATTTATTGTCCTTAATATAAGTACATTATAAATAATGTGCCGGTGAAGATAATGAAAATTAGCGAGATATTGCCTGCCTGGTATGAAAAAAATAAGAGAGACCTTCCATGGCGCCATACTCTTGATCCTTACCGCGTTTGGCTTTCAGAGGTGATCCTGCAACAGACCCGGGTAAAACAGGGACTGGGATACTATCTGGTATTTCTGGAAAACTTTCCCGATGTTTTCTCTCTGGCTGAAGCCCATGAGGACAGTGTGATGAAGCTGTGGCAGGGACTGGGATATTATACCCGTGCCCGGAATTTGCATGAAACGGCCAGGGTGGTGGCCGGGGATATGGGAGGCGAAATGCCGCGTCGGTATGAAGATCTGCTGAAACTGAAAGGCGTGGGCAGTTATACGGCAGCAGCCATTGCTTCCATCTGTTTCGGGGAACCCAGGGCCGTGGTGGACGGGAACGTGGCCCGGGTGATCAGCCGTCTTTTTGGGGTGGAGGAGCCTGTGAACGGTCCACAAGGAAACAGGATAATCGCCCGCCTGGCAGAGGAAATCCTGGACCGGGAACAGCCGGGACGGCACAATCAGGCCCTGATGGAATTCGGTTCCCTGCAATGTATCCCTTCCGGGCCTGACTGCGGGAGCTGTCCACTGGCCGGTTCATGTGTGGCGCGAGGTAGCGGACGGGTGGAGATGCTTCCTGTCAAGCTTCCCAAACGGAAGCCGCTGAAAAGGTGGATGTATTATTATATTATGGTGCATGCCAACGGAGAGACCATCCTTACCCGGCGGAACGGGAATGATATCTGGAGATCACTTTATCAGTTCCCGCTGGTGGAATCCGAAAGGTCTCTGGAGGACGGGGAACTTGCGGCGCGGATACAACCGGAGCTCCTGCCCGAAGATGTGGATGTGACCCTGGAAAAGATCTCCCCGGAGGTCAAACACCAGCTGACCCACCGAACACTTCATGCAAAATTTATCCACCTCCGCCCCCACCAGTGGCCCGATCCCCTGCCCGCGGACTGGTTGAAAATCCCCGTGGAAAGACTGCACGAATTTCCGGTCCCCCGCCTGATCACCCGGTACCTGGAAGTGGTCAATTTTTCGTATCTTTGCATCCGGAACCAAAATTAGTATGACCATATGTCGGTAAACAAAGTGATCCTTGTGGGAAACGTGGGAAAAGACCCGGAAACACGTTACCTGGACGAGGGAACTGCCATGACCAAGTTTCCCCTGGCCACCAGCGAAAACTACCGGAACAGGGAAGGACAGCGGGTAGAAAACACCGAGTGGCACAATATCGTGCTATGGAGAGGGCTGGCACAGGTGGCCGAAAAATATGTGAAGAAAGGCACGCAGCTGTACATCGAGGGACGGATTAAGACCCGGTCATATGAAGACAGTGACGGGAACAGGAAATACATTACTGAAATCGTGGGAGACCAGATGCAGATGCTGGGCAAAAGGCAGGATGACGAAGGCGACCAGTCCGGGCAAGCATCCTCCCGGTCTGAGCAATCCCAGCAAGCATCCTCCCGGTCTGAGCAATCCCAGCAATCATCCTCCCGGTCAGAGCAATCCCAGCAATCATCCCCCCAGCAATCCCGGTCGCAACAGGCTCCCGGGGAGTACGAGGGCACACGCCAGTCCGAGTCCCCGTCCACCGGGCAGAAAGGTCCTTCAGACTCTGAAGGTCATTTCAATTCTGAAGACGAAGAACCGGATGATCTGCCTTTCTGATTTTTTATGAAAATTTTGACACCGGACTTGGAACCATCATCTTTACTTATTGTACTTCAGGCAACTGTGACACCCATGACTCCGGGGGTGATCATCGGGATCGTGGTGGTGGTATTCCTGCTGTACTGTTCAGCCATGATCTCAGGATCCGAAGTGGCCTATTTCAGTCTGAATCCACTGAATATAAGAGACTTGAAGGAACGCCCCACCAGAAGGGGGAACATTGTGCTGTCCCTCCTGGAAAAACCGGAACGGTTGCTTGCCAATATTCTGATCGCCAACAATTTCATCAACGTGGGCATTGTGATCATCTCTGCCTTCGTCATGGAAGGATTGTTTGATTTTTCTGACAATACCGCACTGGGATTTCTGATCCAGGTTGTGATCATTACCTTTCTGCTTCTGCTTTTCGGGGAAATCATGCCCAAGGTGTATGCCAACCGATATTCGGCCCGTTTTTCCCTCAGGATGGCTATTCCGCTCCGGATCCTGGACCGTTTTTTCCAGCCGCTGATTTATATCCTGGTCAACTCCAGCCGTCTGGTGAATCGCCGGATGGCCAGGAAAGGACATAATATCTCCATGGAGGATATTTCCGAGGCACTGGATCTGACCAGCGATGTGGTGCAGGATGAGAAAAAGATGCTGGAGGGCATCGTCAAATTCGGAAATCTGGAGGTTTCAGAAATCATGAAACCCAGAACGGATATGATCGCGGTGGATATTCAGACCGATCTGAAGACGGTGGTCAAAATAGTCATCGATTCAGGCTACTCAAGGATCCCGGTCTACGAGGAGACCTCCGACAATGTCCAGGGAATCCTTTATGTAAAAGACCTTCTGCCCCATATCTATAAACAGGAGAAATTCGGCTGGCAGAAGCTGATCCGCGATCCCTTCTTTGTGCCGGTCACCAAAAAGATCAATGACCTGCTGAAGGAGTTCCAGGATAAAAAGATCCATCTGGCTATCGTGGTGGATGAATACGGGGGAACGGAAGGGATCGTGACCATGGAGGACATCCTGGAGGAGGTGGTTGGCGAGATCACCGATGAATCTGATGAAGCGCTGGAGTACTATAAAAGGTTGGATGAACGGACTACCATCTTTGACGGGAAAACCCAGCTCAATGATTTTTACAAGATCACCGGACTGGATGATGACATTTTCAATGACGTGAAGGGAGATGCCGAAACGGTGGCAGGACTGCTCCTGGAGCTGAAAGGCGAGTTCCCCGATGTCAACGATGTGATTATCTGCAAGAATGTGGAATTTACCGTGCTGGGAATGGACCAGCGGAGGATCAAGGAGGTGAAGGTCCGCCTGAATGAATAAAGGAAGTGAGATGATCAGATTTTCGATGACAAGGGTGCTTACCTTGGTTTTGCTGTTGCTTGTAACGGTCGCTTGTTACCGTTCTTCCACCCCAAAACCCAAAGGATATGTGCGGATCGATTATCCGGATAAAGAGTATCACCTCTACACCGGCCAGGAAAATTACCAATTCGAGATCCCGGTGTATTCAAAGGTGGAACCCGACACCGGTCCGCGTGCCGAACCCGGATGGATCAACGTAGTGATCCCGCCCTTTAACGGTACCATCCATATGAGTTATAAGTCTGTTGAGAACAACCTTGATGCCTATATTGCCGATGCCCGCACCCTGGTCTATAAACATACGGTGAGAGCGGAAAGCATCGAGGAGACTCCGTTTTTTGACCGGCAAGAGCGCCGGTATGGCATTGTGTACGATCTGAAGGGCAATGTGGCATCGGCCGTCCAGTTCTTTGTGACCGACAGTACCCGGCACTTTTTAAGGGGTTCCCTTTATTTCAACACTCAGCCCAACCGCGACTCGCTCAACCCGGTGATCGAGTTTCTGCACGCCGATATCCTGCACATGATTGAAACCACACAGTGGAAGTATTAATCAAATTTGTTTAACTTAGTGCTCCCTTTACGGGGGACTTGAACCGGAATATCGTGGGGGTATTTTTGAAAACGGAAATATTACCAGATTGCCATCTCGGTGTGTGGGAGATAACGGAGGATTACGATACCCTCTACAGCATGGTCAATCTGGCCACGGTTGAAAAGACCAAGCTGGATAGTTTCAAGAATATCAGCAGAAAGCAGGAATGGCTCAGTGTACGGGCGCTTGTGAAGAACATGCTGGGAAAAGATACCCGGATCCTTTACAGTGCCGAGAACAAACCATTTGTCCGTGGGAATACCCACAAGATCAGCATCTCACATTCCAATAACCTGACGGCTTTACTCCTTAGCAAGGACAAGAAAGTGGGGATCGATTTGGAGTATATGTCGGGAAAGATCAGCAAGGTGGCCGATAAATTCATCAACGAGAAAGAGACCATCACCTCCGACCCCGAACTGATGAAGTACCACCTTTATTTGCACTGGTGCGCCAAGGAAGCCATGTACAAAATCTGCGACAAACAGGACATCAATTTCCGGGACGGGCTTACCATTGTCCCTTTCGACCCTGATGAGCACGGATTTATGAAAGGATTTGTGGCAAACGGCAGCGTGAAGGAAGAACTTGAACTGGAATACCTACAACATGAAAACTATGCACTCGTCTGGTGCGTGAAAGAATGATTAGTTTCTACGAAGAACTTCAAGACAGGACCAGGAAACGATTTGCCCTGCTGGTGGACCCGGACAAATATGATGATACATCGCTGGATCATATGATCGGACTGATCAAGGAGAATCCTCCCGACTTGCTGCTGGTGGGTGGCAGCATTCTTTTCAAACCCATCGACATTACCATTACCGTTCTGAAACTGGGCACCAGTGTACCGGTTTTCATCTTTCCCGGGAACCCACTGCAGCTCAGTGACCGGGCCGACGGGATCTTTTTCCTGTCACTGATCTCCGGTCGAAATCCGGATTTCCTCATCGGAAACCATGTGCTGGCCGCACCCCATCTGGACCGCGCGGGCATCGAAGTTATTCCTACCGGCTATATGCTCATGGAAAATGGGAGGTCCACCTCGGTAGAATACATGAGCAATTCCAAACCGATCCCCCTGGGAAAAACCGACATTGCAGTGGCCACGGCCATGGCAGGTGAGATGCTGGGCCTGAAATGCATCTATCTGGAGGCGGGAAGCGGGGCCGAACACACTGTGGACCTGACCATGATCAAGGCCATCCGGAGGAAACTGTCCCTTCCCCTGATCGTGGGAGGAGGAATTACCACCACCAGAACAGCAGAACAGATCTATGGTGCGGGAGCGGACATGATTGTGGTGGGCACTGCCGTGGAAAAGAAACCCGATCTGGTCAAAAACTTTACTGCCCTGCGCAACAAAATGAACGGGTAGGCGCCCGGCCTGAGGATCTCTCTGACCTGAAGATCTG
>JBNJEV010000085.1:0-9782 GCA_051746185.1 Bacteroidota bacterium | reverse complement strand
AATATTATATATATATAATAATAATCAGAATAATATATTATAGATAAATAATTAAAATGAATTATTGGGATAAGAAACTATTCAGGGAACAACTGGACAGAAAGCTTTCAAAATTGAGAGAATTTTCAGTCCAGGGCCTTACCTCTATAGGATGGATTAGAACCATTCGAGAGGCATTAGGAATGACCTCCAAAGATTTAGCTTCCAGAGTTGGAGTAAATCAATCTCGTATCATTCATATGGAACAAGCAGAGGTAGATGGGAATATTAAAATTTCTACAATGAAAAAAATTGCTGATGCTCTTGAGATGGACTTTGTTTACGCTTTTGTTCCTCGTACTTCGTTGAATGATATGGTTAGAGAACAAGCGAGATTGTTAGCACTGAAAAAAATGGAAAGGCTCGACCATACCATGCGTCTTGAAATGCAAGAATTATCTTCGGAAGAAAAGGAGAAGGCGTTAAAAGATATGATAGATAAGATACTGATTGATGAAAGAAAAGACTTTTGGAGCAAATGAATCAAGAGGACCTGCCAAAAGGGGCAACCCCGCTAGATCCTGATGAAATGGTGGATCTAAAAATTAAGACCATAACCACTCGCGGAGAGCTCGATAGATGGGAGCAACAGAATATTGGAGAGGCAATGGACTGGCTGGATACCCGTAAAAACAAATCAGAAATTCTTCGTGAGGATTTCGTAAAAAAGCTTCATGATAAGATGCTAAACAAAGTCTGGGCATGGGCTGGCAGTTTTCGAAAAACAGATAAGAATATTGGAGTTAACAAGTTTAGAATTGGCATTGAGCTTAAACTCCTCCTTGATGATACCAAATATTGGATAGATAACAATATATATGAATCTGATGAAATCGCAACGCGCTTTCATCATCGGTTGGTAAAAATTCACTGTTTCCCAAATGGCAACGGTAGGCATGCCCGCCTTATGACAGATATTCTTTTGTCAGATGTCTTAGAAAAGGATCCATTTACCTGGGGTCATAAGAATTTGTCTGTCGAAGGGGATGTAAGAGATACGTATATTAATGCTTTACGCAGTGCAGACGATAATGATTATGGACCTTTATTGGAATTTGTAAGATCTTGATATGCAAGAACATAACAAAATTGCTAACTCATAATCAGGGGGTCGCTGGTTCGAGCCCAGCTGGGCCCACATTTGATAACCAACCATTTGGAGTAAGATCCGGGTGGTTGGTTTTTTTGTTGGGATAAACCGAACCGGATCAGTAAACCACATAGCGTATCCGTCCTACCAAGTATCTCACCAGCCTTATTCCACCAGGACATAGAAAAGAGTAGAAAAATCGTTAAACTTGCATATCATTCTCAATGAGCACAATGCAAAACGGTAAATGGATATATCCGGGAATTCTGACCATTCTTTTTGTCCTGAATTCCTGTTCCGGGCCGTTGGAATGGCCTGAGTCTCCCCTGTATGATTTCGAACAGGGAGAACCGAATACAAATCCGCCGGCAGACCTGGAAAGTGCCCGGAAAGCGATCGTGGGTCATTATGCACATTTCGATGTGGTGGCATATGAAGACACGACCACCAGGACCACCATGCGGTCCTTTATTATTTCATACGGATTTACTGAATTCTATCTGGAAGACGGCAAACTCATGCAATCGGACCGGTTTGTGCATGCTGAACAAAAACTGAGCAGAAAGAATGCTGAATCAGTATTCAGCGAAAAAGCCGTCCAGGCCATAAAACCCAGGGTTCAGGAAGTTGAATTGTACCAAAAAAATGAAATCTGGCATATCTACCGGCCAGAAACCCCAAGCCTGCTGGGAATAAAAGGAGATCCTTTACAGCCCCTGTCAACCGATCCTAATGACCCCAATTTAACGGATCCTGATCAGGACGGTCACCCAGGAGTTACCGTACAGATCAGTGTAGGAAGATTTTTTAAAGGTGAGATCTATATAACAAGAAGGGAGATATTCAGCAATTACCTGATATTCAACAATAACAGCACCTTAAGCGGATACGTGGTCGACAGATCGGAACAATTCGTCGTTGGCGCTTCAAAAAGAATACTGAACCAGGAATCCAATTCGATTCAGCATCCGGATATGGGGCTGAGCCCGGTCCTCCTGGTTCGGGTCGACCCGGATATAGATACTCTCGAAGAACTAATGCAAATCAGAGATGAGATCTTTCCTGAAGAGCCTGAATTCTACTCAAAGAAATAAACATGAATGACAAGCTATTGGAAAAAGAAAAGGGATCGAACGGAATAGGCTTGAACGCTGAAAATATCAAAGAATTGTGGTCCAAAACCTATAATACGAAAGGGAAGCCGGACTGGTCACATATCCTGCCCTACTACGATGAGGATATCTATTTCAGGGATTGTATTCAGGAGCTTCGGGGACTGGAAGAATTTAAGGCCATGACCGAGCGACTCACCGATCGCTCCAAAGACCTTTCAATGAATATTGTCAGGACCGCCCAGCAGGGTCAGGACATCTTCATTGAATGGGAAATGACTATTACGTTCAGAAAAAATCCCAATTCCAAATTATATGGCTCCAGCCGCGTGACCCTGAATGAAGAAGGAAAGATCATTGAACAAAGGGATTATTACGATCTCTGGGGAGATATCTTTGACAATATTCCACGGTTTGGGAAGGCTTACAGAAGATTTATGAAAAGGAAGTTTGGCTGAAGCAGAATGAACAAAAGGATTTTACCTGAATATTTCGAAGAGTATCAGTGGGCGAACATTGCGGCGATGATCAGGAACAATCGCCAGGATCCCAAAATCTGTACAGATGATTTCAGGGATCGGCTTGTGGTAATAAGCGGAGCCACATCAGGGATCGGGTATCTGACAGCCAGGAAATTTGCCTCTCATGGAGCCAGGCTTCTTTGCATCAACCGGAACGAGGAAAAAAGTTCGGCCCTGAAAGCGGAGATTGAAAAGGAATTTGGAGTCAGCTGTGAGTATTTTATTGCTGACCTGAGCAATTTGGAAGATATACGACACACCGCAGAAAAACTTCGAAAGATCGAACTCCCGATTGATGTGCTGATACACAATGCAGGAGTCTATCTAACTAAGAAGGAACTGACCCCTGAAGGATTTGACAGGGTTTTTGTGGTACAACACCTTTCTTCGTTTATGATCAATATCCTGCTGGGTGAAAAGCTAAAATCCCAGGAAAGAGCGAAGATTATCCTGGTCAATTCAGAAGGCCATCGTTTTGCTGCCTGGGGATTACGACTGGATGATCTGAACTGGGAGAAACGTCGTTATTCAGGATTGAAAAGCTATGGTTCGGCCAAGCTTGCGCAACTACAATCCATGCTGATAATTAATGAGTACTTCAGCTCTACGGGAGTGACCATCAATGCCATGCATCCAGGTGCTGTCAGAACGGAAACCGGACAGGAAAACGGTGCTTTTTACCGCTGGGTGAAGAGGCATATTTATGATAAGATCCTGAGACCTACGGAGATTTCCTCTGAGTCGATCTACTACCTTGCGGTTTCAAAAGAGATGGAGGGGGTAAGCGGAAAATTCTTTAACCTGACAACAGAGGAAGAACCTGCACCTCCCGCCCTGGACAAAGAAGCTGCGTATGAACTCTGGGCTAAAAGCATTGAAATGACGAAAGTGCCGGATATAATCCCAAAACGGTGAACCTGTATGGCTGAAAAGAAATACCATTCGGTGGTCATCGGAGGAGGAATGGCCGGGCTGACCTGCGCCGCCTATCTGGCAAAAGAGAATCGGAGCGTTCTGCTTATAGAGAAGAACAGGGAATGTGGAGGTCTTGTGAATACATTTTCGCGTGACGGTTTTCAATTTGAAGCAGGAGTCAGGGCTCTCGAAAATGCGGGTATCATTTTTCCCATGCTAGGGGAGCTGGGCATTGAGCTCGATGTAGTTAAAAGTCCCGTATCTGTTGGTGTGGAGAATGAGATCCTTCATATCGAAGACATCACCAGTTTAAAAGAATACAGGAACCTGCTGAAGAAAATCTATCCGGAAAATGAAGCCGAAATAGATCATGTCATCAAGATCATCCGGAAGGTAATGAAATACATGGATGTGCTCTATGGTACAGAGAATCCCAATTTTAAAGATTTGAGACGCGACAGGACCTACCTGTTGAATGAACTGCTTCCCTGGTTGCCAAAATTCTTGCTTACCATCGGAAAGATCAACCGGATGAATATGCCGGTAGAACCTTACCTCGAACAGATTGTAAAAAACCCTTCCCTGAGAGACATTATCTCCCAGCATTTCTTTAAAAATACCCCGGCCTTCTTTGCACTGAGCTACTTCTCCCTTTACCTTGATTATTTCTATCCCAGGGGAGGAGTGGGCAGGCTGGCTGCTGCCGTGGAAAGAAGGTTCCTTGAATGGGGAGGCCAGATAAAGCGGGAAACGGTCATTGAAAAGGTATTGGCCGGCGAACAAAAGGTTACGGACCAGAACAATGTCAGCTATGGTTATGAAAATCTTGTCTGGGCAGCTGACCTGAAAACTTTTTACAGGATCACAGATACAGAGGGTTGCTCCGGGAAGGTCCGGTTGAAATTCGAAAAAGCTAAAAGCCGCATCCTGGATAAAAGGGGAGGGGATTCGGTTTTTACACTTTTTGTTGAGGTGGATGAACCCGTGGACAGTTTCAGGAAAATCGCCAATGGACATTTCTTTTATTCTCCTTCAAAGCAGGGGTTGGGAGAGACACACTGGAGCGAACTCAGTAAGATTTTAGATGAACCTGGCGGACTGGATAAATCCCTGATATTAAGCTGGCTCGACAAATTTCTTGCCCTGAATACCTACGAGATCTCTATTCCGGCCCTGAAAGATCCTGATCTGGCACCAGAAGGAAAGACAGGCCTGATAATCAGCATTCTTGCTGAATATGATCTGTTTAAAATGATTGCTGAAGCGGGCTGGTACAAGGAGTTTATTACTGAAATGGAAGATCGCATCATTCAGGTACTTTCCGATTCAGTGTATCCAATGCTGAAAGATAAGGTCATGGCCCGGTTTTCATTTTCACCTCTGAGCTATGAGAGCAGAGTTGGCAGTTCAGAGGGGGCGATTACGGGATGGTCGTTCCAGGAACCCGTTCCGGTAATCAATAAAATCCTGTCCGCAAATCGGGCAGTCGTAACACCCATTCCTTCAATCTATCAGGCAGGACAATGGACATACAGTCCGGCCGGAGTACCCATGTCCATTCTTACAGGCAAACTGGCTGCACGCAGGATCTTGAAAAATTAAGATCCTATAAAATGAGAATGAGGAGGATTGCAATGAATATGGAAACAGCAATTCCAATTGTGAGCTGTTTTACGATGGTCCTGGCGGAGAATGTGATAAATTTCTCTGAGTCCGCAAGTTCGTTATACTTTCTGATCAGATCATCACGGTCTTTCACGGTAGTACAGCAGCCCGGACTGTCGGCAATATAGTGCTGGGCGAAAGGAAAACAGACCACCTTACTGATCTGCGGATCTGCCAGTCCCGGGAAAAGTGTGTTTTCAATGATGCGAATATCTTCTGGCGGAACATCCAGGGCTTCTTCCACCTCAGCCGGATCAAATATCACGGCAAAAGGATGATCATCACCATTTGCAAGATTCTTACTATAACCGATTGAGGTATTCCCCATCAGCCAGAGCCTTTGATCCAGTCTGCGTTTTTTTCCATTTTTTATGCTGCCGGTTAACGAGAACTTTCTGTTGGTTTTTTTTTCCTGAATATCCAGAAAGACTTTACCCTTTGAATTCGTTGTGAAGAATGCTTTCTTACAATTTGGATCAGCAATACCCTTTGAAGGCAGGGCAATGATGGTATTGCTCAATATATCGATGAAAATGAAAGACAACAGTCCGGTTGTTTTGTCGGTTGCAATGAGGTAAACCTCCTGCCTGGTACCCCAGAAAGTACTTGCTCGTGTACCAAGATTGCCAATTCCCATGTAGTAATCAGGGGTGTCATCGACAAACAATTTCGTCTTTGCAAGCTCATAACGATCTGGTAGTATTGATCTTGCGTATTCAATATCGTTTAGTTTGAAGAACAGGAACAGACTGTAGGGTTCAATCACAAAACCTATATAGGGAGTATTTTTTGAAGCTCTCAGTAGCAATCTCTTCATCATAAACGAAGGCAACAATCTTTTGAGTTTCTGGAAGAAGAGCAGATTGCTGACTTCCATTGGATTGATCAGGCTCTCAACTCCTTTTATGAATTTTTCCTCATTCCGTATTTCCATGTGTCTGTCTTCAGATAGTCTCCCCAGGGGTTGATTTTTTCTCGCTTGAAGGACATGGCACTCAGTCCGGCGAATACTCCTTGACGATCTCAAAAACACCTTTCAGTACGTAACGGGGCCGGTAGGCAAATTCATCAATCCCTGTTTTGTCGGTAATACCCGAAAGCACCAGGCAGGTGTCAATTTCTGCTTCTATTCCAGCTACGATATCGGTATCCATCCGGTCGCCGATGACAATGGTATCTTCTCTGCGTACTCCTAATTTTTTCAGGGCGATCCGCATCATCAGGGGATTGGGTTTGCCCACGAAGTATGCCTGTTTACCGGTGGCCAGTTCGATGGGAGATATGAGTGCCTTGGTAGCGGGAGCGATCCCGTTCTCGATCGGACCGGTCAGGTCGGGATTGGTTCCCACCAGCCTGGCACCTTTTCTTACCAGGTTGACCGCTTTTTCAATGACCTCATAGCTGTATGAGCGGGATTCTCCCATCACCACATAGTCGGGATCGATGTTGTTGCTTGTGTAGCCGTTGTTGTACAGTGCATTGATCAATCCTGCTTCTCCTATAATATAGGCACTTCCGCTGGGATTCTGACTCTGAAGGAAAGCTGCGGTTGCCAGGGCGCTGGTATAAAAATGATCCGGTTCCACATCGATCCCCATCCGTAATAATTTTTCCCGAAGTTCCCTGATGGTGCGCTCACTTGAATTTGTGAGAAAAACAAATTTCTTATTTTCCTTTTTCAGCCAGGTCACGAATTCATTCACGCCATCCAGGATTTTGTTCCCATGGTAGATCACTCCGTCCATGTCACAGATGAAACCGGTTTTCGACCTGATCTTTTCAATGATTGCCTTTTTTGCCATGGTTTTCAAATTTGTTTGTATACAAAGATGCAAAAACTTCTGAATGGGATCCATTGTTATAGTACTGATGCTTTTATGAAATGCCGGAAATGGAGAAGTTAAAACTGGAAATCCCGGTTATTCTGCCGGAAGTGCCGGACGAGAAGGATCAATGCGTCAACAGGCTAATCACACTTCTGCAGGGGAAAAAGGAACTGGCAGAGGTTCACATTGACAAAGGCGGAGATACAGAGGTGCCCCGTCTTTGTTTTCACTATGACCCCAGGCTGATTTCCATTGATCGTGTCAGGTCTCTTGCAAAGCAGGCCGGGGCAGAGATTACGGGGAAATACGGCCATAAGCTCATTGAAGTGCAGGGAATACGCCACACCCGGCATGCCCGCCATATTGAGCGGAATCTTCAACACATAAAAGGAATTCTGGAAGTATCGGTATCCGCTTCCGGTATGGTTCGCCTGGAATTTGACGCCACAATTACAAAAGAATCTGAAATACTCAAAGCCCTGCAAAAGGAAGGCCTGGAAATTCCCGACAAACAGGTAAGTGCAGAACGATTTCTGACCAGGGTCAGAATGCAAAAAGAAGATAGTGAAAAAACCGAGCTCCTTTTCTCTATTATCAGCGGGATTCTGCTGGGAATCGGTTTTGGCCTGTCATTTATTGATCCGGTTCCAGGCTGGATAAGCCTGGGTCTATATATCGGGGCATATTTCTTTGGTGGTTTTTATACGGCCAGGGAAGCCATAGGTACTGTTTCAAAAGGCGGCTTTGAAATTGATTTTCTCATGATGGTTGCGGCCATCGGTGCGGCTTTTCTGGGCAAATGGGCGGAAGGTGCTCTGCTGTTGTTCCTTTTCAGTATGGGCCATGCACTCGAACATTATGCCATGAACAGGGCCCGCAAATCCATTGCTGCCCTGGCTGAACTCGCACCCAAAACCGCACTGCTCAAAAAAGATGGCCGGACGAAAGAGGTTGGTATTGAGAAACTGGGAATCGGAGATGTCATCGTGGTGAAGCCCAACAGTAAGATCCCGGCCGACGGCATCGTAATCAGTGGCGAAAGCAGTGTGGACCAGTCTGCCATCACTGGCGAGAGTGTACCTGTGGATAAAACACCGGCAGCCAATGCCAGGGAAGACGATACAGGTGAGGAAGAAATCAAAGATGAAAACAGGGTATTTTCAGGTACCATGAATGGGAACAATACGCTGGAAGTAAAGGTCATCAAGGAAGCAAAAGACTCGACCCTGTCCCGGTTGGTTGAGCTGGTCCATGAAGCTCAAACCCAGAAATCACCCACCCAGCGGTTTACAGACAGATTTGAGAAGTACTTCGTGCCTTCGGTTCTGGGACTGGTCGTGATTTTACACGGTGCTTTTCTGGTTATTGATGAGACTTTCAGCGATAGTTTTTACCGCGCCATGGCTGTTCTGGTAGCAGCCAGCCCCTGTGCGCTGGCGATTTCCACACCGAGTGCAGTATTGAGTGGGGTGGCCAGGGCAGCAAAAAGCGGGGTGCTGATTAAAGGCGGACGACCGCTGGAAGACCTGGGGGTTCTGACGGCTCTGGCTTTCGACAAAACCGGAACCCTTACAGAGGGCGAACCAAAAATTACCAGTGTAGTGCCTCTGGACAATACGAATGAGCACGAATTGCTTCAAATTGCCGTGGCTGTGGAAAGCCTGAGCGACCATCCACTGGCAAAGGCTATTGTCAGAGATGGCAGAAAAAAACTTAGGAAAGAAGATTTTCCCGAAGCCGGTAACCTGGAAGCCGGTAACCTGGAAGCCGTATCTGGAAAGGGCATTAAAGCAAGGATCGGGAAAGATGAAATATATATCGGGAACCTGGATTTGTATGAATCCCTTGATGAAAATAAACCTTCGGAGAAAATCAAAAAGGAATTAAATGCTCTTGAAGCCGGAGGCAACACCGCCATGCTGGTTCGCAGGAACGGTGATTATCTGGGAGTCATAGCTTTAATGGATACCGCAAGGGCAGAAGCAAAAAACACACTGGAGCAGCTAAAGAAAATAGGCATCAGACGGATGATCATGCTAACGGGCGACAATCAGAGGGTAGCCGATGCCATCGCCCGGGAAATAGGACTCACCGATGCATGGGGCAGCCTGTTGCCTGAAGAGAAAGTGGAAGCTGTTAAGAAACTGAAAGAGAAGGAATCGAAAGTGGCAATGGTAGGTGACGGGGTGAACGATGCTCCTGCAATGGCGCACAGTACCGTGGGGATAGCGATGGGAGCGGCCGGTTCGGATGTAGCCTTGGAAACGGCTGATATTGCATTGATGGGAGACAATCTGGGAATACTTCCCTTTGCCATCGGACTGAGCAGAAAGGCAAAGGGAATTATCAGGCAAAATCTATGGATCAGCCTGGGTATTATATCGATTCTGGTACCTGCAACCGTCCTGGGGTTGGCCAATATCGGGATCGCCGTGCTGATCCATGAAGGCTCAACACTGGTTGTGGTATTTAATGCGCTGAGACTTTTAGGTTACAAAATGCGGTTCCCTTAAAATGATTTTTTGCATTACTTACAATGAAAACAGAATTGCTGTCATTGTCGGGCGGATCCGAAATATTTTTGGCTGATCTTGGAATTCCCGGCGCTATTTAT
>JBNJEV010000084.1:0-9984 GCA_051746185.1 Bacteroidota bacterium | reverse complement strand
GCCAGCCTCAGGCTGTCGGTGTTTTCCGGGGTAGGATAAAAGGGATCAAATTCATGTATGTGCCGCATCACCACCTCCAGGTCCTGGTAAAAAGTGCTGTCGATGATGCCCTGGTAAGCCCGGCACGTGCTGCGGGTCACCGCAAATACTGTAAGCTTCCTTTTCCCGGAGGGACCGGGATCCGAAAGGAAGTATTCCACCAGCGTTTCTTTTTTCCCCAGGCTGCCCTGCAAGCGGTCCACGGAAAAGTCCGGTTTGATCGTTTCGAATTGTGCGATCAGGGGGTGGTTTTGCCTGAGAAGATCCAGCTGTGTTTCATAGGCGAGCCTGGCTGCAAACAGCCTGTCCTTCCAGGCGGAAAGGCGGGCTGTATCGGGCCGTATTTTCTGATTTTCAAGCTGGATCAGACTGGCATAGTGACCCATTTGCTTTTTCAGTTCCGGGATCAGTGAAGCCAGGGAATCGGGAAGTGTTTCCAGGTAGAGCAGTTCTTTTTCCCTCATCTCATAGAGCAGCTCAAAGGATTTGCCTGCGGAGGCCACCAGGAAAGCTGCTTCCATGAAAGATTCCTTATCGGTCAGTTCAAACAGCCGCAGGTTGAGCCTGATCCCGGTGCTGAAAAGTCCTTTCTGTTCCATGGTCAGGAAGATGCGGCTTTCCCTGACCGGGAAGGATTCCCGGATCCGGCGGAGCAGGTCAATGGAGAGCTGATTGGTCTCCAGTGCCGCCTGCAGGCTCCTGATCCGTTCTTCCATGGATCCCTTCGCAAGGTACTCCAGGGCCCTGGTCTTGGTGGCGAGCCCTTTCAGCAGGGTCAGGTCATGAAGGGAGGATTCCAAAGAAGGATTCGCGGAGATATCCGTATTGTGAAAAGTACCGGTCACCGCGATCAGTGCAAGCTGGGCAAATTCAAGAGCCTTTAAGGGATCCGACCGGTCGAGGTGGTGTGCTGCCAGGGCCTCGTAACAGGCAGAGGTGAGCGGATGCCTCTCTCCGTAATTGACCCGGTAATTCTGAAGGGCTTTCAGCAGGTAATCATGGCCGCGTTCATCTTCTCCCTGGTCGGCCAGGAACTGGCCAAAATAGAGATAAATGTTGGCCAGCTCGTAATACCCGCTGTCATGTTCGGCGATCCAGCGGTTGATGCTGCGGTGGAAATATTGTTCCGACTGATCCTGTTCTCCGAGTTTCCGGTATACCCGGGCCAGGTTGAAATAGACACTGCCCAGGTACCTGTGTCCGTAACGCTCCTTGATCCGTTCGCTTTCCTGCAGGAGGCGGAGGGCATCTTCCCACCTTTCCAGCTTATAGTAAACCACGCCCTTGTTGAACAGTAACATGGAGCGTTTATCCACAGACTGCTCCCTGGGTAAACGGGCGGAATCCAGCGTCCGGAGGGCCCTGTCATAATGGTCAAGGGCGCCTATATGGTCCCCCTGTGCATTATGGTACATGGCCAGGTTGTTGTCAATGCTGATCCTTATGGACATGGACCGGGAGTCCGTTCCCCCGCTGAAGGACTCCGCCATTTGGTAATGCCGGAGTGCCTCTTTAAACTCTCCCGTCTCATAATATACAAAGCCCAGGGAGTTGTGGACCAGGGCTTTGTTGTAGCCGGACAGCCGGTATCCACCGTCCAGGATCCGGTTGAGAAGGATCCCGGACTGGTGAAAATCTCCCCGGTCCCTGTATTCCTTATACTGCATGAAGAGGATCCGGGCGCTGTCTGCAGGTTCCTGGCAGATGGATGTGCCCGCGATCATCCAGGTACATATGACAATAAGAATCCGTTTCCTCACTTTCCCCCGGTTGCGCAACAGGCCGTAAATTTATTAAAAAATATCTGCCCGGGGGAAAGGAAAAGCTTATTGCCAATCCGGATCTGATCAGGGTTCTGACGGACCCCAGGGATCATCCGGATCCTGGCCTCCGTCGCCATCTCCTCCCCGGAGTAAGTTCATCTGTACCTGTTCCAGTTCCGATTCACTGAACCTTGCTGCAAGGGCCGCATGAAAATCATCTGATCTTTTCATTTTTACTTTTTTTTGAGTGAATAATTGGGTTTTGAGCTCAATTTGTCGTTATAATATAGATTGACCGGGTAGAGGTCCGATCCGCTCTTTTTGCCCTTTGCCGGACCGAGCCTCCTGATCCCCCAGCCAAATTTCGAATCCCTCCGGCCGTATTCCGACCACATCATCACGTGGCCATCCCGGTCCCATCGCAGGACCTCGGGAGAATGGTCCGGGTTGATCCTTCCTTTTCTCCAGATCGCTTTCTTTTCCGACTCACTCCATTCTTTCTTGTTTTCTTCCATCCGGTCCCTTTTATGAATTGTTATGGTTCTTATCATCCGGATCGCTGATCCCTCCTTTGCGGAGGATCTCCTTTTTGAATCTTTTGATTTCAGGGGTGATCCATACATCACTGGTCATGTAGATCAGGATGTCCATATCGGTCCGGGTAAGGAAGACCATCCCCTTTTTGCCGTTGCTGCTCATCCAGGTTTTCATCAGCGTTTAATCAGGATGGACCCGGAATTGTTACCCCGAAAAGGCAACTTTTTTTAAAAAGATTTTGAGGAAAGAGCTTAACAGATTGAAGGGCAGGGAAATGCGTAAGGAGAAAAATTGACGCTGCTGCCGGATTTCAATATATAATTTTCATATATATAAAATAATTATATATTGAGGAGAATGGTATGCAGGCCTGGTACGGGTCTCCCCGCGGCAAAGACCAGAGAGGGATCAATGGTGAAAGCCTGTAAGATCAGAGTTCCCGTTCGCTTTCAATGGTGTAGATAAAGCTGTCCCCCCGGTAAAACCCTATATTGTATTCGACAGGTCTGTTCCCGGGATCATACACCATACGCTTTCTTTTCAAAATGGGCTGGCCCGGCTTCAGGTTGAGCTTTTGAGCCAGCTCCCTGTCGGCCGGGATCGCGCTGATCTGTTCCCTGGATACTTTCACCAGGGTGGAGTATAGTTTTTCCAGGGTTTCATAGAGCGGCCGGGTGAAATCTTCTTTTCCCGTGAGCCCGATCCTGGGATGGAAAAAGGAAATGAAATAAACAAAGGGTCCGCCGGAGGTTCCCCGCAGCCGTTCCATCTTCAGGATCCTGGTCTTTTCCTGGATCTCGAGTGACAAAGCCACTTCCCTGTCGGGATACACCCAGTTCACGTTGATCTCGTAGTTCCTGATCTCGATCCCCTTGGCTTTCATTTCCTGGGAGAAGGAGGACCAGCTTTTCAGACGGGTATTTACGCTGGGATCGGTAAACTTTGTGCCGATCCCTTTTTTCCGTACCAGGACCCCTTCATAGACCAGCTTACTGGTTGCCTGCCGCAGGGTATTCCGTGAAATACCCAGCTTTTTGGCCAGTTCCACTTCATTGGGAAGGAATTTCCCCTTTTTATATTCTTCGTCCGTCGACATTTCTCTGAGCAATAGCTCTACCTGGGCATGCAGCGGAACATGGCTATGATGATCGATCATATATTTTTTCATCTCTGAAATATTTTTTGATCCGTCCTCCCGTCCGGGGAAGGATCAATCATTTCCAGCGGGATCCGGATAAACCTGGGGCGGTAGATCCCGGTATTCCTGTAAAGGTCCTCCAGTCTCATGCTGTTCATGTTGTAGGAGACCAGCAGCATTTTTTCTTCCGTGAATTGTGGATGGGCCAGGGCATTGTAGGTGAAAAGGTTCCCGGTGGAATCGGGGATCGGGGTTTCGTATAACAGAGTGGGCTTCCCCCAGGGTCCGTATGGAGTTTCGGAGGTGTATGAAACGATCTGGTCACTGATCCCTTTCTGGGTGAGCAGGACGTAGAGGTCCTCCTGTTGGAACACGCTGAATTGTTCCGATACGTCCAGTTCGCCCATGGGCTTTGCCTCTGATGGATCCCCGGTCCACGATTGTCCGTCGTAGAATTCCCAGGGACCGGTGACCCGGCCCTGCGGGAACCTGGCTGCATAGGGTTTTCCGTCACCGGATCCATACACATGGATGTACTGCCCGTCTTCAAGGAGAGCATGGCCCAGATGGGCCCCTGCGTCCAGACCCTGGGGAACAGGCATCAACTCCCTTTGTTCCAGACCGGGCAGCCCGAAAACGGCCAGCCAGGTGCCGGTCCACTGAAAATCCCACATGCCCTGACCGGTCCTGATGAATTCCGACAGGAAAACCTTCAGCTGTTCCCCCTCACAGTATCCGTCCCCCGGCCAGAACCAGATGGAATCCTCGGCCAGCGATCCGTCTTTCCGGATGGCATACGGATGAATGATCCAGGAGGCATTCCTGTTGTTGTGTTCCCGGTAAAGTGTTTCCAGTTCTGTTCCGTCCTGCACCACCATGCTGTTGCGGATATAGATCGGGGTCTGCCTGTACCGGGTCTTTCCGTCCGGGTTTACTCCGCCGATGAAGGTATCGCCGAAGATCCAGACGGTCCGTCCGTCCGGGAGCGGGACCGAATAGGTACCGTCGCCCCCTGTGAACCCTTCGCCGGTACCCTGGAACAGCCGGGTAAAAAAAGTGTCCGGTTCCGGGGTCCGGCCGGCCGCTTCTGGGGACCCGTGGGCCGCTTCTTCCATCCAGGCAACCTGTCCCCAGGGAGTAAAATCTTCATTTACTTCCGTCCCGGGTGTGCTGCGTCCCGATCTGATCACTTCGGACAGGATCCCGGCCAGTATCATGGTTTTTCGGGGATTTTCCCCTGCCAGATTGTTGCTTTCATCCGGATCCTCCTCCAGGTTGTACAGCTGCACATTTTTCCAGAGGACCGTGTCTTTTCCCTGTTCCAGGGATGGGAGTTCCCCCACGGGCCTGGACCAACTGCCCCCGCTGCCGGAGGACATGATCAGTTTCCAGGGGCCCCGGTGCAGGGAAAGGATACCGTTTCCCGACTGGGTTACCATGATTTCCCTGGTTTCTTTCTCCCGGTCATCCAGGAGCAGAGACAAAAAGGAGTGGCTGTCCACCCCGGCGGAATCGCCCGGTCCGGATCCGGTCAGAGATTCCAGTGTGGCCATCAGGTCGGTGAGCGATACCATTTCATCCGTGGTCTTCCCCGGAGCGATCCTGCCGGGCCAGGCGGCGATCAGGGGTACCCGGTGCCCGCCTTCCCAGGCATCCGATTTAATCCCCCTCAGTCCCCCGTTGGGGTCATGTCCGTAGTCATAGAGGGAACCGAATTCGCCTTTGTAATCCGTACCGTCGAAGGGGACTGCGCCGTTGTCGCTGGAGAAGATCACCAGGGTCGATTCGGCCAGGTCCAGACTGTCCACGATTTGCATGATCTGGCCCACGGAATGGTCCACCTGGTATACAAAATCCCCGTACCGGCCAGCCCGGCTCTTTCCCGAAAACTTTTCCAGAGGGGCAATGGGGGTATGGGGAGCGGTCAGGGAGAAGAACAGGAAAAAAGGCCGGGATGGATCCCGGCGTGTGCGGGTCCTGATATATTCCCTGGCTCTTTCGGTGATCGAGGGAAGCAGATCTTCATAACGCCATCCCGGCGCCATGGCCCCGGTCGCTCCCGGCTCCCTGTCATACCATTCCACCGGCATTACCGTGATACGATCATCTTCAATGAAGGCATGGGGAGGAAATCCGGGCACATCGTCTCCGAAATAGGTATCGAATCCCCGTGTGATGGGACCGTTCTCTAATTTCCCGGCATAATCGACATTCTCACCGTGGTTTTTCCGTGAAGGCTTTCTGCCGTCCACCGTGGGCCAGTCCCACCCCAGATGCCACTTCCCGATGCAGGCCGTATGGTAACCCCGCGATTTCAGCATCTCCCCCAGGGTATATTCTTCTTCTTCGATGAGAGGCGGATCCCAGATCCACAGCACACCCATCTTAAGCCTAGATCGCCAGGGATAGCGGCCGGTGAGGATGGAATACCTTGTGGGGGTGCAGACCGCTGCCGGTGCATGGGCATTGGTGAACAGGATCCCCCCGGAAGCAAGGCGGTCGATATTCGGGGTGGGGATCCTGGAGTCCGGGTTCAGGCAGGCCACATCCCCGTATCCCAGATCGTCAGCAAGGATGAATATGATATTTGGCCTCTGCGGGGTCTTCTCCGTTCCGCATCCCCTCAGCAACAGGGAGAGCCCCGGCAGCAGGAAGAGAGCGAGCAACAGGGAGAGCCCCGGCAGAAAGAGCACATTACCAGCCCGGGTGATCCTGATCGGATATGATCTTTGATGCTGCATCCCGTTTTTCCGGATCTTATTGTGACTGACCGCCGACGTATTTTCCCACCATTCTTTTCCAGAGCAGGTACCCCTCCCCATTCAGGTGCAGACCGTCAAGACTGTAATCCGGGTCCAGCTTGTTCTCCGGGGTGGCGAAGGGGGTGAAAAGATCGATGTAGATGAGTCCCTGTTCCCGGGCGATCTGCTGCAATTCCCTGTTGATCTGCATGATATCACTGTTGGACCGGTGGATGTGAACATCATCGTCGGTGGGCAGGATGCTCTGGATGAAGATCTCTGTCCCCGGTGAAGTCTCCCCGATCCTTCTCAGGATCAACCGGTAGTTGCTGACGATCTGTTCGACCGTCTTTCCGGCGGACAGGTCATTGGTACCGATCATCAGGAATATCTTTTCGGGCTCAGAGCGTACCACTTCCTCCAGCCGTTCCAGCACACCACCGGTATCATCTCCGCCGATCCCCCTGTTTTTCACATCCGGATTGCCGAACAGTTCGGACCATTCGGCATTGTCGGTGATGCTGTTGCCCAGGAAAATGATCTCGTTCCGGGTATCGGGAAGGCTCTCGAAGTGACTTTTACGGTGGTAGTAATAGGCCCTGACGGCCCGGGTCCATTCATCCAGCTCATGCGCACTTTTATCGAATTCCATGATCTCCCTTTTCTCTTCCGGGGGAAGGACCCTGCTGAGCGAGGGAGGGGCATCCTCCGGCCGGCTTCCCCATTCCCTGTTGGGTTCGGGACCCATCTTCAGATGCAGCCTGCCTCCGCTGACCAGTTCCCTGTGGTAGAACCAGGGCCTGCGGAGGGGACTGCCGTTCAATTCGGCGGACTGGATATACCGGTTGTCATCCGACACATTTTCGGCTTCAATGACGAATTCCTTCCCCGGGTAATAACGCGGGTCCAGCCGGATGGTGATCTTTTCGAACAACGGGCTTCCCAGTTCATAGTAGGGATCGGCCGATGCCCCTCCGTCCATCTGGAACAATCCCATGGCGCTCATGACGAACCAGGCCCCCATCTGCCCCTGGTCCTCATCCCCCAGCCATCCGTCCAGGGGACCGGTCCCGTAGTAACGGTCCATGATCTCGCGGACCCATTTCTGGGTGAGCCAGGGCTTACCCGAATGGTTGAAAAGGTAGGCGGCCTGCATGTTGGGCTGGTTCCCGTGGTTCACCGGCAGGATCCCCATCCCGGTCAGGCTATTGGACCCAAGGTGCTCCGAATTGAAATTGTGGGGACTGGAGGTCTCGAATCCCGCTTCCAGCCGGGTGTTGAATGTATCCCGTCCCATCAGCCCGATCATCCCCGCCAGGTCGTGGGGAACGAAATAGGTGAACTGCCAGGCGTTGCCTTCCACGAAACCGGGACCCAGAAAGGTCACCTGTCCGAATGGACTGAACCCTTCCACCCAGGTCCCGTCGGCATGCTTCCGGCGAATGTATCCCACCTCCGGATCGAACACATTCTGATAATTGAAGGCCCGTTTGGTAAAGTACCTGTAATCATCTTCCTTTTCCAGGGCCCTGGCGAACTGTCCCACCGTCCAGTCGTCATAGGCATATTCCATGGTATTGGAAACCGGACCGTACTCCTCGGGGACATACCCGTATTTCATGTATTCCTCCAGGTTCCTGTTCCCCACAACGCCTCCCGCCTCATGGGGGCCACCCGGTTCGGTCTGAAGCTTGTAACAGGCGCGGTACGCCTTTTCCACATCAAAATCGCGGATCCCTTTCTGATAGGCCCCCACGATAAAGGCAATCTGGTGTGAGGCCACCATGATCCCCGAATATTCGATCCCCGTGGGACCTTTGGGCAACCATCCACCCCGGTCGTAGATCTCCAGGAACGATTTGACCCAGTTGCTGGTCACCTCCGGGGTGATGAGCGGCCAGAGCTGGTTCAGGTTCCAGATGGTGATCCAGAACCCGTCGCTTCCATAGATGGAGGGAGTTCCTCCGGGAAGCATCCTGACCTTTTCGTACATGTCCACATAGCGGCCGTCCACATCATTCCAGGTGGTCCTTCCCACATATGCCCGGTACAGGTTGGTGTAGAACTTTTTCTTATTCTCCGGGCTCCCTCCTTCCACCCGGATCTTTCCCAGCAGCTCTTCCCAGGTATTTTCGGCCGCATCTTTTACCGCATCGAAATCCCAGCCGTAGGGATCAAGTTCCGTTTCCAGGTTCTTTCTTGCCTGCCCGATGGAAACCAGGGAGATGCCGGTCTGGACCATGACCTGCTCCCCTTCGGAGGTTTCAAATTCCATAAAGGCGCCCACATCCTTGTGACCGAAGCCCGAGGAGATCATCTCCGCATTCCTGAATACATCCTCTTTGACCCATCCGTTAAAGGTTTTGAAAGGTTTGCTGAAACGCATGACAAAGTGGACATTGTACTCATTGTAGTTCGCTTTCCTGAGGCTCTGCTGGTAAGAAACCCCTTCGATCTCCCGGTCGGAGACTTTCGTGATCTGGGTATAGAAGATCTCGAATGCGTATTCGGAGGGGAACAGCAGGTCCACCAGGATCCGGGCGCTGTCGTTTTCCGGGAAGGTATAACGCTGGAAACCGGTCCTCATGGTGGAGGTCAGTTCAGCTTTCACCCGGTAATCGTCCAGGAAGACGCTGTAATAGCCGGGAGAAGCTTCTTCCCGGGCATGGTCGAACCGGGAACGGTACCCCCGCTCCGGATGCCTTTCGGTCCCCGGTGTTGTTTGCAGCTCCCCGGTAGCGGGCATGGTGAGGATCCCGGCCATGGTCCAGGAGTGTATATGGCTGAATCCCGCAATGTTGTGAATAGAATAATCATAGCCGGCCTTCCAGCCCCGTTCCTGGTTATCCGGGCTCAGCTTGACCATGGAGAACGGCAGGGCAGGGCCCGGGAACATGATCCACCTGGAATCCTGGCTTCCCGTGAGCGGGTCCACGTAGCCGGTCACTCTTTCCTGGGCCTGCAGAGAAGAGGCGTACAGGCTGATGGTCAGGATCACGGCCAGATCTTTTATTCGTTCTGCATACATCATCAGGATCATTTTTCTTTTTTCATTTTCACCTTTCCGCTCTCTGCGGTGATCGTGTAATATTCTCCTCCGTAAAGGACATGGTGCAGCTTCCCTGAAAAATCCCCGGGGATATTCTTCTGCAGCGGTTCCCCTTCAAAGTCCGGATAAAACCCGAAAAAGCATTTGAGCATCACCTGGGAGATGGAGATTCCCCCGGAAGATTCCCGGTTCCCCCAGCCCCGCTGGGCAATGCGTACCCGTGCACTTTTTTTGTATTTGTCCTCGCCCCAGAGTTCGTGGGACTGTGCCCAGCAGCCCTCATAGGTGACCGGTTCGATGGCCCGGTAAAAATCCAGGGCGCTGTCAGGATACCCCATCTGCACCAGTGCATCCATGGTGCCCGCCGGCCACCCGTCAAAAGCCCCGAGTGGACCGTGATCCGGGCGGTCCGATTCGTCGGCGGCAATGTCCCTGAGGGACTGTGCCCGCATCCAGCGGTCCGTGATCAGTTCGTCGTAAGCGAACCGGATCATCTCTTCCCTGATCGTATCGGGCACATCTTCCGGAATGTACCTGCCGATGAACATGAAATCAAGGCAGTGGCGTACCTCCACCTTTTTCCCTTCAGGATAGAGGCTGTTCCAGACCCCTTCCCCAGCATACAGGGAGAGGATGCGGTCGATCATCCCCCCGGCCTCACTTCTCAGCGAATCCGCCAGTCCGGTTTTCCCGGCATGGTCATAGAGATCCGCCATC
>JBNJEV010000083.1:0-10087 GCA_051746185.1 Bacteroidota bacterium | reverse complement strand
AATGAGTAAAAATCACAGGGTAATTGAACTGGAAGAGGTTGTGGTCAAGTTTGCGGGCGACTCGGGTGACGGGATGCAATTGACCGGAACCCAGTTTTCCGATACTTCCGCATTTATCGGGAACGACCTCTCCACCTTCCCCGACTATCCTTCGGAGATCCGGGCCCCGCAGGGAACCATTGCAGGGGTTTCAGGATTCCAGGTGCATATCGGGCATAAGGAAATTGAAACACCCGGCGATCAGGCGGATGTGCTGGTGGCCATGAATCCTGCTGCACTGAAGGCCAATATGAAATGGGTCAAGGATGGTGCGACCCTGATCATTGATATCGATAACTTTGACAACAAGCATTATAAAAAGGCGGGTTATGAGGAAGATCCGCTCCATGACAATTCCCTGGACGGGTACAATATCGTGAAGGCCCCCATTACCAACCTATCCAGGGGTGCGGCCATGAAACACGGACTGGATGCCCGGACGGCCGATAAGACCAAGAATCAGTTCGTGGCGGGGATCCTGTACTGGCTTTTCAACCGGGATCTTAAGATCGGTGAGGACTTCCTGAGGGAAAAGTTCAAATCGAAACCAAAGCTGGTGGAGGCCAACATTGCGGTGCTGCACGAGGGGTACAATTATGCGGAGACCATCGAGGCGCTCTCCACCACCTTCCATGTGGACCCGATGAAAGGCAAAAAGGGTCTTTTCAGGAACATCACCGGCAACCAGGCCCTCTCCTGGGGATTGCTGGCTGCTGCCGAAAGGGCAGGGCTGGGTCTTTTCCTGGGTTCCTATCCCATCACCCCGGCCTCGGAGATCCTCCAGGAGATCTCCAACCGGAAGCATCTTGGCGCGATATCTTTCCAGGCCGAGGATGAAATTGCGGGGATCAGCAGTGCCATCGGTGCTTCTTATGCCGGAAAGCTGGGCGTGACCACTACTTCCGGACCGGGACTGGCGCTCAAGAGTGAGGCCATCGGACTGGCCGTGATCACCGAGCTGCCTCTGGTCATTGTGGATGTGCAAAGAGCCGGACCCTCCACCGGTATGCCCACCAAAACCGAACAGGCTGACCTGAATCAGGCCCTGTACGGACGCAGCGGTGAATCGCCGGTCATCGTGATCGCAGCCTCCACTCCGGCCGACTGTTTTGAATTTGCTTACAAAGCGGCCAAACTGGCCGTGGAGCATATGACCCCGGTGATCCTTCTTTCCGATGCCTACCTGGCCAACGGATCGCAGCTGTGGAGATTGCCCCGGGTAAAGGAGATGCCCGGAATCAAGGTCCCCCGTGTCATGGACAATGAACCGAATTTCTACCCTTACCACCGTGATCCCGAAAGACTGAACCGTTACTGGGCCATTCCCGGTCAGCCCGGACTGAGGCACAGAGTGGGCGGACTGGAGAAGACCGATGTGACCGGTGAGGTTTCCAATGACCCGATGAACCATCAGATCATGGTCGAGCAGCGTGAACTGAAGGTACAGAAGGTGGCTGATTTCATACCCGAACAGAATGTGATCGGTCCCCAGGAAGGCGACCTGTTGGTGGTTGGCTGGGGAGGGACTTTCGGGGCACTGGCCAGCGCGGTAAAAGATCTTCAGGGCGAAGGGAAAAGCATCTCCCTGGCCCAGTTCAATTATATCAATCCCCTCCCGCGAAATACCGGCGAGGTCTTCTCCCGGTTTAAGAAGATCATGGTATGCGAGCTGAACCTGGGACAATTTGCCGGCTATCTTCGCTCGAAGCATCCCGGTCACGATTACCTGCAGTACAATAAGGTGCAGGGATTGCCTTTTTTTATTTCGGAGTTGAAGATCATGTTTAATGAAGCGTTGGAATCCATTTAGAAAGCAAGAATGTTATGGCAACATCTGAATCAGTAAGCACAGCTACAAAGGATGATTTCAAAATAGAAGGGCCGGTGAAATGGTGCGCCGGGTGCGGTGGGCATGCTGTACTTTCCACGGTGATGAACGTGCTTCCCGAAACGGGAGTGCCCAAGGAGAAAGTGGTTTTTGTATCGGGCATCGGTTGTTCTTCCCGTTTTCCTTATTACATCAATACCTACGGTTTCCATAGTCTGCATGGAAGGGCCAATGCCATTGCATCGGGGATCAAAGTGGCCAAACCGGACCTGAGTGTGTGGGTGGTGACAGGCGACGGGGATTCCATGGCCATCGGGGGAAACCACTTCATTCACCTGATCCGCCGCAACATCAATGTGAACATCCTGCTGTTCAACAATAAGATATACGGACTTACCAAGGGGCAGTATTCGCCCACCACGCCCAAGGGAAGCATTACCAAGACCTCTCCCGACGGAACCATCGAGAATGCATTCAAGCCGGGAGAGCTGACCATGGGTTCACAGGGGACCTTCTTTGCCCGGGTGGTGGATACGGATCCGAAAATGATGCGCGAGGTGTTTCTTGCCGCAGCGGACCACAAGGGGACCTCGGTGGTGGAGATCCTGCTCAACTGCGTGATCTTTGCCAACCAGGTGCACAAGGATATTACCGGAAAGGATGTACGGCATGACCACCAGATCTACCTGGAGCACGGCAAACCCATGATCTTCGGGAAGGGGCGCAACAAAGGACTGATGATGAGGGATAACAAACTGGAGACGGTGACCATCGGGGAGGACGGGATTACCGAGGAAGACCTGCTTGTGCACAATGCACACGATATGGACGATACCAACCATTACCGGCTGGTCAGGATGACCCTCCCCGAATATCCTGTGGCCATGGGTGTGGTACGCAACGTGGACGCCACCGTCTATGAATCCGAACTGTACGGCCAGATGGAAAGATCCCGGCAGGCAAACGGCATTCACAGCGTGGACGACCTGATCAGAAGCGGAAATGTTTTTGAGTCAAAGGGGTAGGTAGCTCGCTGTGCGAGGGTTAGTATGTTTGCTTCGCAGCAACTTTTACCCCAACTTTTCCTAACTTTACCGGTAAATGGATGAATGCCACGTAGCATAAACACACCATGACCAACATTCCCCGTTCAGAAGAGGAAATTCAGAGGCTGATCGCTGAGAGGAAGGAGCGGCTGAAGGAGCTGACCTGTATCAACCAGACCACCCAGATCATCAGTGAGAACCGGTCTATTGAGGAGATCCTCAGTCAGATCGCGGCGATACTGCCCAGGGCCTGGCAGTACCCGGAGATGACCGTGGCCAGGATCTGGTTCGAGGGCAAGCAGTATACCAGTCCGGGTTTCCGGGAGGGGGAATGGAAGCAATCCCAAAAATTTGAGACCCTGGACAACCGGAAGGGCGAGATCGAGGTTTTTTACCTGAAGGAATTTCCGGAATTGGATGAAGGCCCTTTCCTGAAAGAGGAGCGACAGCTGATCAACAACCTTGCCAGCATCATCACCAATTATCTAAACACCCACGAGGCAAGGAAAATGCTGGACAAGACCCTGGATGAGGATACCGTCCGCGAGGAACTGGGCCGGTTGCAGCATCCCCGGGAGGTGAATTCCAGGATGCTGCTCCAGAAATTTTTGAGCAGGCAGAATGCCAACCGGAACATTTTCCATGATCTGATGCGCTACAAGGTGAAGGAGATCCTTCTTGTGGCCACCCTGTATGATGCCTTCAGCATTGAAAAAGAGGGACGCTTCTCGGAGCATATCCTGGGGGAATATACCCAGATGAACCTGACCTCCATGCCGCGTGTGACGGGAGTTTCGAGTTATCATGAAGCCATCGAGCAGCTCAGTACCCGCCATTTCGACCTGGTGATCCTGATGATCGGGACCGATAAGGTGACCCCCATGCAGGTATCCGCGAGGGTGAAGCGCGATTATCCTTACATCCCCATCTATGTGCTGCTGAACAATGACCTGGAGGTGTCTTCCTTCAAGGAGACCAATCCCAATCTGAGCAACATCGACAAGCTCTTTGTGTGGAACGGAGATTCATCTATTTTCTTTGCCATGGTGAAACACCTGGAGGATAAGGTGAATGCGGAGAATGATACGGAGATGGGACTGGTGAAGGTGATCCTGCTGGTGGAGGATTCGGAGATCTATTATTCGCGTTACCTGCCGCTCCTTTACAAAACAGTGCTTGAGCAGACCCAGCGGATCATCGACGAGGTGAGTACCGATGATCTTTTCAGGGTGCTCAGGCTCAGGGCCAGGCCCAAGATCATGCTGGCTTCCACGTATGAAGAGGCAATCGCCATCCTGAAAAAATACCGCGAATACCTGCTCTGCCTGATCACCGATGTGATCTTTACCAGGGGTGGCAGAATGGACGAGAATGCGGGATTCAACCTGGTGAACCAGGCCCGGGAGATGATCCCCGAGCTGCCCACAGTGATCCAGTCTTCCGATGTAAAGAACTCCCGGCGTGCCTTTGAACAGAAATCCATTTATATCAACAAGAACAGCGAGACCCTCCTGCAGGATATCCGGAACTTTATTACCTATCACCTGGGATTTGGTTCTTTCGTTTACCGTAATGCGGCCGGCAAGAAGATCGGAGAGGCCAAATCCCTGCAGGAATTCGAAAAGCTCATAGCCACCGTTCCCAGTGAGTCTCTGGTCTACCACGGGAAACGCAACCATTTTTCATTCTGGCTGATGGCCCGCGGGGAGATCAAGATCGCCAAGATGATCCATCCCATCAAAGTGACCGATTTCAGGTCTTCCGACGAGTTCCGCGAATTCATGCAACATGTGGTCAGAAAATACCGCAATGAATCCAGCACGGGAAAGATCGTGAACTTCGAGGAGGAGGCCCTGGTCAATGAATCGAACATTGTCAGTCTGGGGGACGGGGGACTGGGAGGCAAGGGACGGGGATGTGCGTTCCTCAATTCACTGATCTACAACCTGGACTTTGCAAAAGTCGTTCCCGAGATGAATATCCGCACCCCGAGGACAACGATCGTGGGTACAGACGAATTTGAACTTTTCATGGAGCGCAACCAGCTGTATGAGGTGGTTGGCAGTGAACATGATTATGAAAAGGTCCGCAGGCGGTTCCTGGAGGCCGACCTTTCCTACAACCTGCAGAAAAAACTCAGGAAGATGCTTAAAATGGTGCATGGACCGATGGCTGTACGTTCCTCCAGCCTGCTGGAAGATTCCACCATGCAGCCTTTTTCCGGGGTCTTCGAGACTTACCTGATCCCCAACAATCATCCCGATTTCAATGTGCGCCTGAAACAGCTGACCGATGTGGTCAAGCTGGTCTATTCCTCCATTTTTTCGCCCCATTCCAGGAGTTATTTCGAGGCCATTCATTTCAAGCTGGAAGATGAGAAGATGGCGGTAGTGATCCAGAATGTGGTGGGAACTCTGCACGGGGATCATTTTTATCCGCATGTCAGCGGTACGGCCCAGTCGCACAACTACTACCCGGTGGCCCATATGCAGCCGGAGGACGGATTCGCCATTGCCGGACTGGGACTCGGACATTATGTGGTGAACGGGGAGAAGGCCCACCGGTTCTCACCCAAGTTTCCCACCGTGGAGATCAGTTCTCTGCCCAGCCAGGTGCGTAATTCCCAGGTGGAATTCCTGGCGCTGGACATGAACAGTTCGGAGGTCGATTTTGCAGCAGACGGACCGGAAGCGAACCTGCATCGCCTGTCCATTTCCAAAGCAGAATCCCACGGGGTACTCAATCATCTGGCTTCGGTCTATGACGCTGATAATGAACGGCTGGACCCGGGACTTTCCGGTGCCGGTCCGCGGATCCTCAATTTTGCGGACATCCTCCGGTATGAATATGTGCCCCTGGCCCGTGCCCTGGATCTGATCATGGACGTGGGAAAGGAGGCGCTGGGATCGCCGGTGGAACTGGAATACGCAGTGGATCTCGACAAAGCCTCCAACGGCAAGCCTTCCTTCTTTATTTTGCAGATCAAACCCATGCTGGGGACAGGGAAGGAATTCAGCTTCGATCCCGAGAGTATTCCCGACGAGGATATGATCATTTTTGCCCATAAAAGCATGGGCAACGGAAAGATCGATGACATTACCGACATGGTTTACGTGGATCCCGATTCCTTTGACAAGTTCAAAACAAAGGAAATAGCGGGACAGATCGAAAAGTTCAACCGGAAGCTGCTGGAGCAGAACCGGAAGTATATCCTCATCGGTCCGGGCCGGTGGGGTACAAGGGATGCTTTTATCGGGATCCCGGTGGACTGGTCCCAGATCTCCAATGCGAAAGTGATCGTTGAGGTCGGATTGGAGGATTTTCCGCTGGATGCATCACTGGGTTCCCATTTCTTTCACAATCTGACCTTCATGAATGTGGGCTATTTCAGCATTCATCATGAAGGGACCTCTTCCTTTATCCGGTGGGACGAGCTGAAGAAACAGAAAGAGGTGGGGAGAACCGAATTTGTCCGGCACATCCGGTTCAGGGAGCCCATCTCCATCATGATGGACGGCAAGGAAAGGATTTCCATTGTTGCCAGGCAGAATCATCTTCCTGCTCGCGGGGTATCAGAATAGAATATATGGAAAAAAGGTCGCCACAGGTGGTTTATCCCACCATCGATTTCAGTCACACCGCGTTCAATCTGCTGATGCAGAAGCGTATCAGGAAGGTGCTGATCATCAGCAGCAACTATGATTTTTTTATGCTGGAAGAGGATGGCCGGATCGACGAGCAGATCTTCAACGAATACGTCTCCCTGAGCCTGCGCTATCCGCCCGTGTTCATCAAGGCCACCTCGGCCACAGAAGCTTTCAGGATCCTCGAACAGGAGAGTATCGACCTGGTGATCGAGATGCTGAACCTGGGAGATGCTGATGCCTTCACTCTGGCCAAACGCATCAAGGGGCAGTTCGAGCACATTCCCATTGTGGTGCTGACCCATTTCAACAGGGAGGTGAGCATGCGGCTGCAGAACGAGGACCTTTCCGCCATCGACCATGTATTCTGCTGGCTGGGCAATGCGGAGCTGATGCTGGCGATCATCAAGCTCATCGAGGATAAGATGAATGCGCCCCATGACATTGAACAGGTGGGGGTGCATTGTATCATCCTGGTGGAGGATTCCGTCCGGTACACCTCCACCTACCTGCCGGAGCTCTACAAGATCGTCATGCAGCAGTCGAAAAATTTCTCCCAGGAGGCCCTCAACGAGCATCAGCGGATGCTCCGCAGGCGGGGAAGGCCCAAGATCCTGCTGGCTAAGACATATGATGAAGCCTGGGATCTGTATGGAAGGTACAAGGAGAACCTGCTGGGGATCATCTCCGATGTGAGCTTTAAAAAAGGGAACCAGAAGCGGGACAAGGAGGAAAAGCTGGGGTTCAGGCTGGTCCAGCAGATACGTGAGGATGATCCTCATATGCCGGCCCTGCTCCAGTCCTCGGACCTCTCCAATGCGGAGCTGGCGGAACAGCTTGGGGCGGGCTTTATTTACAAGTATTCCAAGTCCCTTTCCATCGACCTGCGCAACTTCATCATCCAGAACTTTGCCTTCGGGGAATTCATTTTCAGGGATCCGGAAACCCTGGAGGAAGTGGACCGGGCACCCGATCTGCAGACCCTGCAGCAGAAGATCCTGGAGATACCCGATGCGGTGCTCATGTATCATGTGGAGCGGAATCATTTTTCCAAGTGGCTGAATGCCAGGGCTATATTTCCGGTGGCGCAGCTTTTGAAATACCTTACCAAGGATGATTTTCCCAACCAGGAAGAGATCAGAAGCTATCTGCACGAGGCGATCTCCAGTTTCCGGATCAGCAAGGGAAGAGGGATCATCGCCAAGTTCGAGAAGCACAACTATGATGCGTACACCACCTTTTCCAGGATCGGGGAGGAGTCCATCGGAGGAAAGGCACGGGGACTGGCCTTCATCAACTCGGTCATCGAGCAGCACCGCCTGTTTGACAAATACCCCAATGTGCTGATCACTGTACCGCGGACCGTGGTGCTGAGCACGGATGTGTTCGATGAGTTCATGGAGATGAATAACCTTTACACCATCGCCCTGTCGGACCTTCCCGATGAGGAGATCCTGAGCCATTTCGAAGAGGCCCGTTTGCCCGGATGGCTGCACCAGGACCTCTATGCGGTGATCTCTGTCTCCGGTTCGCCCCTGGCCATTCGTTCATCCAGCAAGCTGGAGGATTCACACTACCAGCCCTTTGCAGGCATCTATTCCACCTACATGATCCCGATCATCCCGGAAGACCATGCCCATACCATGGAGCTGCTCACCAGTGCCATCAAATCGGTCTATGCATCGGTCTACTTCCAGGAAAGCAAAGCGTATATCGAAGCCACTTCCAACATCATTGACGAGGAGAAAATGGGGATCGTTCTCCAGGAGGTATGCGGCACAAGGCACGGGGATCGCTACTATCCAACCATCTCCGGTGTGGCGCGTTCCATCAATTTCTATCCCATTGCCCCTGAAAAACCGGAGGAGGGGATCGCCAAGATCGCATTCGGACTGGGAAAATATATCATGGACGGAGGGATGGCCCTTCGCTTTTCGCCTGCGTATCCCAGAAAGGTGCTGCAGCTTTCATCCACCAAAATGATGCTGCGCGATACCCAGCGTCATTTCTATGCGCTGGACCTGAAAGAAGGAAGCTACCATACATCCACCGATGATGCGGTGAACCTGCTGCGGCTGAGGATCTCCGAGGCCGAAAAGGACCGGACCCTGCGGCATGTAACTTCCACGTATGATTATCAGTCGGATGTGGTGCGTGAGGGGACCCATTATGATGGAAAGAAGCTTCTTACTTTCGCAGGGGTCCTTCAGCATGAAACCTTCCCCCTGGCCCAGATCATCAAAGACCTGCTGGAGCTCGGCCAGAAGGAAATGAACCTGCCCGTGGAGATGGAATTTGCGGTGAACATGGATGTACCGGAGGGAGAGCCTTACATCTTTAATTTTCTGCAGATCAGACCCATCGTGGAAAAAGACCAGACGGTCAGTGTCAATATGGAACAGGTGAGGGAGGAAGAGACCATCCTTTATTCCACCACTGCCCTGGGCAACGGGGAGTTTACCGGGATCAGGGATCTGATCTATATCATACCGGAAAGCTTCAAGCCATCCGCCACCAGGGAGATCGCCTCGCGGATGGAGGAACTGAACCGGAAGCTTAAAGACGAGAAAAGAGGCTATGTGCTGGTGGGACCCGGTCGCTGGGGATCCAATGACCCGTGGCTGGGGATCCCGGTGAAGTGGTCGCAGATCTCGGAGGCGCGGATCATTGTGGAGTCGGGACTGGAGAACTACCGCATCGATCCCAGTCAGGGCACCCACTTCTTTCAGAACCTTACCTCCTTCAGGGTGGGGTATATGACCATCAATCCTTTTATCGAGGACGGGTTCTATGATCCGGATTTCCTGAACAGTCTCCCGGCGCAGTACGAGGATGACCACCTCAGGCACGTCCGCTTCGATAAGGAGCTCACCATCCGCATCGACGGCCGCACCAACCGGGGAGCGGTGCTCAAACCCGACCATCCGCCGGACTAAACAAAATCTGCATCAGCGTGTTATTCTAAGGAAAGAGTACAAATATCCGTACTTCATGAACCTCAGAGATTCTCTCGAACACAATCGTAATTCTTCCTAACACTAAATCCATAACCCCATGAACAAACGTGAATTTTTAAGAACATCCATGATTTTCGGTGCAGGGGCTGCACTGACCCCGCACCTGGCTTCTTCCTGCATGAACACCGCCGGGGCGAACGGCGCCACAGCCTCCCTGGTCCTTACCGACGATGCCGGAAAATTCGTACAGCCTGAGCTGGGATATGCCTATGATGCACTGGTCCCCCACATTGATGCCATGACCATGGAGCTTCATTACTCGAAGCACCATGCAGGCTACACCCGCAAATTCAACGATGCCCTGGAAAGCGAGAACCTCCATTCCACGGATATCCAGAATATCTTTTCCCGTGTCTCCACCTTATCGGACGGTGTACGAAACAACGGAGGAGGGTACTACAACCACAATTTGTTCTGGAAATTTATGTCCCCCGATGGCGGAGGCGAACCTGGCGGAGAGATTGCTACGGCTATCAATGAGACCTTCGGCTCCTTCGAGCAGTTCAGGGACCT